>CAYUQU010000084.1:0-14141 GCA_964447015.1 uncultured Flavobacteriales bacterium | reverse complement strand
TGTCTAGCTTCTTTTAGCCTGCCCAGTCAACATGACGGGGTCTAAAGTCTATTAATGGGGATGAAGATACCAAAATTTTAATGTCGCTCTACTAACTTCCACGAAAAGTCACAAAATCAAAAAAATATTTATAACGTAAATTGATTACGTAGTAAGCAAGCAATCTTTGTGATATAAATTTTAAAACAAGAGCGATGAAAGCAATATTTGATAAACTAGAAATCACAAGAATTCAATTTCAAGATGGAGATCATGAGGTTGAAGTAAATTGCAAGATTACACAAGGTCAAAACACAGTAGACACGACACTTTGGATTACTTTTTCAGACTTAAACAGAATTCTTTCGCGTCTTGATAACTATAATATCGCATCAGACTCTTCACTTTTCACAACAGTCTACATGGGCAACAACGAAATGTTATATGAATGTGATTCACGTAAATTTGGATACGATTCTTTTCTATTAGAAGAGCCTTATTTTCAACAACCAATCAGACAAATTAGAGCGTAGTTTTCATAAAAGCCAACCCTAAGCCTATAAATTTCGTCTTGTTTGTGTAAGATGTTGTGGAAAATTTGTTATTTTTATCTTTTTAAAACGCTATTACATGAAATTAAAATTCTTTTTATTAGCAATTGTGACAACAGGAATCATGGCTTCTTGTGTGAAACACGAGGTAATTCCTCCACCAAAACCTCAAGTAGATTTAAGTTCGTCTTTTTCCGCTGATACTAGTGGAACGACTATTTCTTACGTCAAGGATGTGGATGGATTTTATATTGAAGCGACGAATTTTAGAGCGATTCAAACGTCACCTCAATTATCAAATATAATATACTTAAACACCATTCGTTCTACGAACTATAATGATTTGTTTAAGATTTCAATTGGGCGCGCATATTGGGATGCTGCTTCGGGTGACTTCCCTTCTGTTTCTCAATTTAAGCTGTTTTTTGAAGGTATGATGAATCCAAATTTTTCTGATGACGGACAAGATGGCATCATGTTAGAATGGAGAGATGCTAATAATGTACTTTGGAGATCCAGAGAAGCTTCTACACAACCGCAAGACTTTGTGTTTACGTCAATCGTTCAAGAATCAGATGAAGTAGGTGATTATGTGAAGTTCACTTCTGAATTTTCTTGTTACCTCTATTCACTTGACGAACTTGACTCTGTCAAATTTGAGAATGGGCGATATAGTTCCTATTTTCAAAATAAGCATAATTAAATTTCAGTTAAATAATTCAAATTAAGACTGATATTGTTGTATCAGTCTTTTTTTTTTATTATTTTTCACTTGTGCATTAAAAAAACTCTATGTCTGATAGTTTAAAAATTGCAATAATTGGTGATTTCAATTTCACTTATAATTCTCACCACGCTACTAATCTTGCGCTAGAACATAGCGAATTGTTTTTAGAGGTTGACGTGAGTTATTATTGGATTAGATTGTCTGAAGCTGTAAATATGCGTCCACAAGCTTATGCGCTTTACGATGGCATATGGATTGCGCCTGGACCATTCTCAAACGAGTTTTTTTTAAGCGGCATCTTAACCGCTACACTTAGCCAAAACATTCCCGTACTATTAACAGGTGAAAGCTTTAAAGTATTAATCGAACTACTCATCAAACAAAATAATTTAAATGCAAATGGCGAAAAACTGATAAGTGACAACTTAGTAGCAGGTGATCAGTTTGAACCTGTTCGAATCACACCACTTACAGATGAAATTAAAAAACTCTATTCTACGCATAGCAATATCGAACTCACTTCGTCGCGATATTCTTTTTATCCGCAGTTACTGACATTTTTACAAGATGGAATTATCACTTCAGAAGGTACAGATCAATTTGACGAACCTGAAATTATTAAGCTAAAAAAACACCCTTTTGCTATGGCAACCATGTTTTGCCCTCAGATTTCATCCACAAGAGACATGCCTCACCCTCTTATAAACTCATTTATACGTTCTTGTCTCACACAAGTGAAAAAAACGCAAGAAACTGTTTAATTAAAATAGCTCATCTCCATTAGAGCGTTCACTTTCAAACACCTCATCAATTAACAAGTTTCCAGAATTTGCAGCATTAACTGCAAGCTGGTCACATCGCTCATTTTCAATATGTCCCGAATGTCCCTTTATCCAAACAAATTTCGGATTAAACTTTTGGTGTAATGGAAGATACCTGCGCCATAAATCAGCGTTCTTTTTTCCTTTAAATCCCTTCTTCTGCCAACCAAAAACCCATTTCTGCTCAACTGCATCAACAACATATTTTGAATCAGAGCATACTACAACAGGATACTTATTCGTTTTGAGATTCTCTAACGCAACAATAACTGCCAACAACTCCATACGGTTGTTTGTTGTCATCCGAAAACCCTCTGACAACTCCATCTCCTTCGAGCCAAAACGCAAGATTGCACCATATCCCCCTCTTCCAGGATTGCCCTGAGCTGCACCATCTGTATATATCTCAACTTTCACTTTCCAAGTCTACGAAAAATATACAAATTATCACCCAAAGAAACTTTGGAAACTTTTTTTATGCAAATCGTTTCCTTGGTTTATTTTTTTATTTACATTTGTCCCATGGATGAAAAAAAACTTGAAATACTTCAAAAAGCTGCGCAAGTTTATATGCGCTATGGGATACGAAGTGTAACAATGGATGATCTTGCCAGAGAGTTAGGAATTTCAAAGAAAACAATTTACCTCTACTTTAAAGACAAGGACGAAATTGTTCAGGAAATCATTCGGATGAAAACGCAAATTGACAGAATGCATTGTGAACTTTGTGGATCCGAAGCGCAAAATGCAATTGATGAAATGTTTGCCATTTCTCAATTTGTAGCTGAAATGATAAAAAATGTAAATCCTTCAGTTTTCTACGACCTGCAGAAATATCACCCTGAGGCTTGGAAAATTCTTGAAGAACACAAATGGGAGTTCGTATATAACCAAATTCTAAGTAACATCAATAGAGGTGTCAAAGAAGGTCTTTATCGAGAGAACATGAACCCTGAACTAATTGCACGAATGCACTTAGCAAAAACAGACATGGTTTTCGGAGGTGAACTTTTTCCAATTGACCAATACAATATCGAAGATGTCTTCATCGAACTTTTCCGTTTTCAAATTCGTGGAATGGCTAGCGAAAAAGGACTGAAGTATTTAATAGAACGTTTAAACAAAGAAATAAATGAAACTAAGTAAAATTATTCCACTTCTCGCGATTCTGTTTTCGCATCTCCTAATAGGGCAAACGCGTTCATTTAGTTTAGAACAAGCTCAAGCTTACGGAGTTGAAAATAGAGAACAAATCAAAAATGCGCACCTCGACCTTTTAGCTGCTAAGAAAAAAGTATGGGAGACTACAGCTATCGGGTTACCTCAAGTCAATTTTGAAGGAAATTTTCAGGAATACATCAATATTCCAACTTCAGTTGTAGACGCATCTTTCATTAATCCTAATGCTCCTCCAGGTGAAGTTGTTTCGTTTAGAATGGGACAACGCTACAATGTTGTCGGTGGAATTAACGCCAGCCAGTTGATTTTTGACGGGTCTTATATCGTAGGACTTCAGGTCTCTAAGTTCTATACTGAGTTTGTCGAAAGTAGCATTGAAAAATCAGAGCAAGAAATCCAATATAATATCGCTCAAGCATTTTACAATGTTCTCATAGCTCGTGACAACTTATTGCTAATAGATTCTCTCGAACAATCAGCTTCAGCTTTGTTAAATGATACCCGAATCATTTTTGAAGAAGGTATGATTGAAAAAGAGGATGTAGACCAATTGGAGCTGAATCAACTTCGCATCAACAGTATGAAGGTGAACACTGAACGTCAGCTCCTTGTTGCTGAAAACTTCCTTAAACTACAAATGGGATACCCTATTCAGGAAGATCTTGAGGTTGTTGGCGACTTAAATGAATACTTGAAGCAAATTGAATTTGAATTTTCTGAATTGCAAGGTTCTATTCAAGACAATATCAATTTGATTATGTTGAATCAGCAAAAACGTCTTTCGGAATTTGATCTTAAGAATAAACGCTTTCAGCATTTCCCACAACTTGCTGCATTTTTCCAACATCAATATATGGCGTTTCGTGAAAACTTTGACTTTTTTCAGGACAAGGCTTGGTACCCTTCTACAGCTTGGGGAATTACATTGAAAATTCCAATTATCTCAAGTGGAATGCGCGCTATGCAAGTGCAGCAAGCAAAAATTAAAGTTGAGCAGAACGACAACTTAATTAAAGAAACACAACGCACTCTAGAGTTTCAAGAATTTCAAACCAAAGCAAATTTCGAAAATGCTTTGACGCAAATTAAGCTTGAAAAAAGAAATGTAGAGCTTGCCAAAAGTATCTACAAAAACATGAGTGTAAAAGAGGAAATCGGCACTGTATCTAGCCTTCAAGCAACTCAAACATACGCTCAAGTGCTAACTGCGCAAACTGAATATTTAACTGTCGTCCTACAGGTGCTTCAAGCAAAAAATGAATTGGACAATTTGTATGGAAATTTTAACAAAGTGATTACTGAATAAGAACAATAAAAATGAAAAAATTTATTTATTTAACCCTCGTCTCGTTTATCGCTGCTTCTTGTGCAAGCGAAGTGTCCGATATCGATAATCTTGAAGCTGAACGCAGTGAGCTAAAAGCTAAACTAAAGGAGGTAGAAAACAAAATCGCTGAGATGGACACACTCGGAAATAATTCTTCAATAAGCGCTTTAGTGTCTTTGGAAGAAGTTAAATCAACCTTGTTCATCCACCAAATAGATGTGCAAGGAAACATTGAAACGGAAAAAGATGCATTAGTAAACGCTGAATCCAGTGGTGTTATTCGCGACATCCCTGTGAAAGAAGGTCAACATGTCTCTCGAGGACAAATATTGGCTCAAATTGATGTGTCGGTTATTTCTGATAACATAGAAGAGTTGAATTCTTCTATTGAATTTGCCCAATATAACTATGACAAACAAAAAGAGCTCTTCGACAAAGGTGTTGGATCAGAATTCCAATTGAAACAAGCAAAAAACAGTTTAGACAACTTGAAAAACAGACTTCAAGGCTTGAAAACACAAAAAGGAAAACACGCAATTCTTGCTCCTTTTGATGGTGTAGTTGATCAGGTATTCCCTAAAATTGGTGAAATGACAGGTCCTCAATCACCTGTTGTACGTTTGGTAAATAATAACGAAGTGAAAGTGACTGCGGAAATTTCTGAACGTCTGTATAGTCGTGTAAAAGAAGGAACAAAAATGAGTGTTTCAATCCCTTCTCTTGGTGACACAACAATTCAAGCTGCTATTTCTCATGTCGGAAATTATATTCACCCGACAAATAGAACCTTCCGAATTCAAGCATTGCTAAAAAACAACAAGCTCTTATTACCAAACATGTTGGCGCAAGTGAAAATCACTGATTACACTAAAGAAAATGCATTAGTCATTCCAAGCGCTTCAATTCTAAAAGACCGAGACAACAACAGTTATGTCTTTCTAGCAGAAAAACTGAAAAACAATACGCTCATCGCAAAACGCATAAATGTAAGTGTAATCGAATCTTATAATGGATTCTCTGAGATAGAATCTGATGAATTGACAGAAGGCAATCAAATCATCTTACGAGGAGCGAAAGGAATTACAGAAGGAGATTTAATCCGAACAAAATAACGCATTTTCATTCATGGAAAAAGAAAAAGAAATAAAAGAATTTAGATTATCTACTTGGTCAGTAAATAACCGAAAAACGGTATTCCTGATTACGTTTATAATCTTCTTGGGCGGATTAATGGCATACCAGTCTATGCCAAAAGAAAACTTTCCTGAGCTTCAGATTCCTGAGATATATATCGGAATTCCAAAAGCGGGAAGTTCACCCCAATACATGGCTGATAAAATCATCAAGCCAATCGAAAAAGAACTGTCCACGATAAAAAAAGTCGAGGAAATTAACTCAAACGGAATCCACGGATACGCCACTATTCGAATAAAATTTGATTTTTCAATCAAAGTGGATGAAGCGCTGCAAAAGGTTAAGGATGCAGTTGATAAGGCTAGAGCTAAATCTGATTTCCCGTCACTCCCCGCTGAACCTACAATCTTCGAACTCGACCCCTCGCAGATGCCAATTATGAACATCAACTTGCGCGGTGACAACCCTGTTCAACTAAAAGAAACTGCAGAATATCTCGAAGATTTAATCGAAAACTTGGTGGAGATTAATGAGGTTGATATTCGCGGGATTCAAAAACAGGAAATGCGTATCGAAGTTGACCGTTTGAAGGCAGAATCTGTTAATGTCTCTATCGACGATATTGAGAATGCAGTAGCTGCTGAACATCAAACCATTCCGGGTGGAGAAATCCTCATGGATGGAGTTCGAAAAAACATTCGAATTGATGGTGAATTTAAAAACGCAGAGGATCTTAAGCGCGTAATTGTAAAGCAAGATGACTATATGCCTGTTCATCTTCAAGACATCGCTGAAGTGTACTTTGGAAATGCGGACACCACTTCGTATGCACGTGAGTTTGGTGAGCCAGTTGTCATGCTGGACGTGAAAAAACAAGCTGGAAAAAACTTGTTAGTTGCCTCAGAAAAAATTGACGCACTTTTAGAAGAAGCTCAAAGAGATGGAATGATTCCAAATGGAATTACTATCACAAAAACCAATGACCAGTCAAATATGACACGAGATATGGTCTCTAATCTTGAAAATTCAATCATCTTCGGAATTCTACTGGTTGTCTTAGTACTTTTGTTCTTTTTAGGTCTTCGAAATGCGCTTTTCGTTGGTGTGGCTATTCCTCTGTCAATGTTCATGTCATTTATGATTCTCGACGCCATGGGAGTCACACTAAACGTAATGGTACTTTTCTCTTTGGTACTCGCGCTTGGAATGTTGGTGGACAATGGTATTGTTGTTGTCGAAAACATTTATCGCTACATGGATCAAGGGATGGAATCGTTCAAGGCAGCACGAAAAGGAGTTGGCGAAGTTGCGTGGCCAATTATCGCCTCAACTGCCACTACTCTCGCAGCATTCCTCCCACTAGCAATATGGCCAGGTATTATGGGTGAATTTATGAAATACCTCCCCATCACATTAATTATTGTGCTTGGATCTTCTCTTTTTGTTGCTTTGGTAATAAACCCAGTACTTACAGCACTTTATATGAAAGTAGGTCAGGATGTACCTAAGAAGAAAAAAACGGTTGTCATCTCAATCGGGTTAGTTGTTCTGGGAATCCTTTTCTTGCTCGGTGGATCTATATCACTAGGAAATCTGTTGGTTATTCTAGGAATTATTTCAGTGGTAAACGCGTTTGTTTTGTTGCCAATGACAGAAAAATTTCAAAACAAATTTTTGCCGAGGTTAGAGGCATTATATGAGCGTTTTCTAACATTTACGCTAAGTGGTATCAGACCAGTTTTATTTATTATCGGAACTTTTTTACTTTTAATTGTTTCGATAATGTTGATTGGAGTTTTCCAACCCAAAGTGGAGTTTTTCCCAGCAAACCAACCAAAATATGTCAATGTATTTATTACACATCCAATAGGTACAGATATTACTTACACAAATAAAACTGCGGTTCAAGCTGAAGAAGCATTAAACGAAATCCTCGCTCCTTATCTTGAAAAAGATAAAAATGAGGAAGACTCTGATGCGCGTTTAATTCAGTCGATAATCACTCAGGTTGGTGAAGGAACAGGCTCGGAGAATGATGTGCAAATGGGGGCAACTCCTCACAAAGCAAAAATCACTATAAATTTTGCTGAATTTCAATTCCGAGGTGATGTAGAAACTTCCGATATTCTTCAAAATATTCAGGAGGAATTACCCAAACTATTCACCGCTGATATCGAAATAACAGCAGATAAAAATGAAGATGGACCTCCTCAAAAAGATCCTATTTACATTGAAGTTTCAGGTAAAAAAGATTACCAAGAAATCATTGAAGAAGCAGCAAAAATTAAAAATTACCTCGCTCGTAGAAATGTGGCTGGAGTAGAAAAGCTCAAAATGAATGTGGAGTCAAATCGCCCAGAGATCCCATTCGTGGTGGATAGAGAACAAGTTAGAAAACTGAATTCATCTACAATGGCGGTAGGAATGGCAATTAGAAAAGCTCTTCTCGGTCAAGATATCGCAACATACACAAAGGGTGAAGATACTTACGATATTGTTGTGCGTTTCAATAAAAACAATAGAGAAGATCTTGACGCATTGTTGGATCAGAAACTGATTTTTCGAAACAATCAAGGAAAAATGCTTCGAATTCCTATTCGCTCTGTTGTATACCCTCCTCTAGACAACATCTCTTATTCAGCTGTAATTCGACAAAACGAAACGCCAATGGTTGCTGTAATGTCTAAAAACACAGAAGGATATAACGCAAATGAAGTTGTTGAAGAACTAAAAATGATAATGAGTGAATACGAAAGTGAAGTAGGACTTCCTGATGGAATTTCATACCGCTTTGCAGGCCAACAAGATGAACAAGAAAAAGAAATGGCTTTCTTAAGTAAAGCTTTATTGATTGCAGTGTTCTTAATTATGTTGATTATCGTGACACAGTTTAATTCTTTCTCCACGCCAGCAATTATACTTGTAAGCATTGTTTTTTCACTCATTGGCGTATTTTTAGGATTGGTTCTGTCAGGAATGTCTTTCGTAATTATAATGACAATGATTGGTATTATATCTCTTGCTGGAGTCGTCGTAAACAATGCCATTGTACTTATTGATTACACCAATCTTCTCCGTCAGGAAAAACGAGAACAACTTGGGCTAGATGAACTGAGTCAGCTTCCTTTGGACTATGTAATAAATGCAACAATTGAAGGTGGTAAAACTAGGCTCCGCCCTGTACTTTTAACAGCAATTACGACTGTATTAGGTCTTTTACCATTAGCAATAGGGTTCAATATTGATTTCATTAGTTTTCTAGCTGATTACGACCCAAAAATATTCATTGGTGGAGACAACAATATCTTTTTCTCTCCCATGTCGTGGACAATTATATTTGGTTTGACTTTCGCTACTTTCTTAACACTGATAATTGTACCTGCAATGTATTTGTCTCTTTACAGATTTAAATTGTGGTTATATCGCAAAATGAAGTGGAAAATGCGCAGTAATATATAAAAAAACAACTCCGAAGGTGTGGGATGCACATCTTCGGAGTATATTTTGATTGACCGTTAATAGTCAATCTTATAATCACAACAGAAAAATTACTTTGTTACCTTCTGTCTTTGCCAACCCATTTTACGGAAAACGAGCACTGCAAATCCAAAAGCAAGGAAAAAAGCAACTAGCGAAAACGCAGTTGACTTCACCCATGAAATATCAGATTTGATAAAATATACAAAAGCATTAATGCTAAAAAGAAGGGAAAAAACTACATGATAGAATCGCCTGTCATTCATAAATTACACTTTCACGGTTAGGATAAATTTAGAGAAAAAAATAACTTAACCAAAATTTTTAGAAAGTAAATTTATAATCTAACTCTCACTTCCGCGCATTCGACTAATTGTAGAAGTTGTTGAAAACCCGTCTACTAGGCTAATTGTAGCTACTTCACCATTGTTAGCGCGAACGATATCAGAACCCACAATATATTTTTTTGATGAAGCGTTTGTTTCATTTGCATCATAATCGCCTCCTTTTACTAAAATGTCAGGTAAAATCTCCTGAATAATTCGCAAAGGTGTGTCTTCTTCAAAAAGTACAACATAGTCAACAAAACCTAAAGCCGCCAAAATCATTCCGCGTGCTTCTTCAGGATTTACAGGACGTTCCGGTCCTTTTCCCTGATTGCGTACGGATTGGTCGCTGTTCATTCCAATCACCAACACATCGCCTAACTCTGCAGCTTGTGCCAAATAGGTAACATGTCCAAGATGAAGAATATCAAAACAGCCGTTAGTAAATACAATGCGCTTTCCCAATTGTTTTAATTCCTCTGTCTTCTCCTTTAGCTCAGCCAAAGAAACGACCCTACCCTTTATCTGTTCTAGCTTCGTTTTCATCTTCTATTGGCAATTTAAAGTTCCGGGAAAAGAAAAATAGTGAAACAAGTCCTAACACCACCATCATCAAGGTTTGAACTGCCCATGTGATTGTTGCTAGCGCATAGGCTGTGTCGTGAGTTGCACCACCATCATAATCAGGGAAAGCATAAAAGGTAATGATGCTACCAACCAAAATCGGATAAACACCAATTCCACCATTTGTGATAATTATTCCCACAGTTCCACCAATAAAGGCCATCAAAATTCCACTAACTGGTACATTTCTAGTTTCTTCAAGTGACAAGAAGCAAATACCAAAAAACACAACATACAAAATCCAAATTAAGAACGAATGAAAAGTAAATGCCACTGGATTTTTAGAACGAAAAATCGAAAGAACCCCTTCCTTAACATTCAAAATCAACTCCACAATTTTCTTTCGCAATTGAGGTCTCAATGCTAAAAATAAAAGAGCTAGAAGTCCAAGACCTACTCCAATTCCCAAAATCCACCACCACAAATCATTGTTCTCTCCAGTAGTTGTTTTTTCGGGTAAAATTCGATCTTTTAGCACCAGAAAATCATCAAAACTTACAGAAATGGTTAACAAGAAAATAATTCCAAGAATCGCCAGATCAATTGCTCTCTCTGCAATGATAGTTCCAAATGACTTTGTAAATGGAATATTATCCGATTTAACCAACATCCCAGCTCGTGAAGCTTCTCCTGCTCGTGGAATAACCATATTAATGATATATCCCACCATAATCGCATGGTAGCGATGCCAAAATGGCGTATGATATCCCATAGGTTCGAGCAAATACTTCCATCTATGAGCGCGAATGACGTGACTTAAAAAACTGATTACAAGAGACAACAATATCCACCCGTAATTGATTTCGTACATTTTGAGGAAAAAATTCTCCTTCTGAGTCTCACTCATCGCATCGTAAAAGTACCAAAACAGATAAACACCAACCAAGGTAGGTAATACGATCTTGACAAATCCGATGAGTTTTTTCTTCAAAATTAATCTAACAGATTGGTTTGTTCATTCGGAAACACCAACTTTGGCTTAAACGTCTTCGCCTCTTCAAAGTCCATGAATCCATATCCTATGATAATTACGACATCATTAACCGCACATCGTCTTGCCGCAGGGCCGTTAAGACAAATTGTCCCACTCCCTCTCTCACCTTTTATTACATAGGTCTCTAAGCGCTCGCCATTATTACAGTTTACTACCTGAACGCGCTCACCTTCAATTAGGTTAGAAGCTTCCATTAAGTTCTCATCAATAGTTATACTGCCAATATAATTCAAGTCAGCCTGTGTGACACGAACTCTATGTATCTTTGATTTACAAATTTGAATTAACATCTCTTTTCTTAAATTCAATGCAAAGTTAAGGAATAAACTGCATATTATCTATCAATCGAACTTCTCCACAATATGCCGCAATGCAACAAACTGCTCCGGACACCCATTTATCACTGAGTGACTCGAGTGAATCTGGATTCACAATTTCAATATACTCAAGTTTCAAATTTCCTTTATCGAAAAATTCTACCATCTTTTCGCGCACCTCAATCGGATTGGTGGATTGTGATAGAGTTTTTCCGAATTGGAGTGTCTTGTATATGATGAGAGCTTCCTCTTTCTCTGTATCAGACAAACGAGCATTACGGCTACTTTTGGCCAGCCCTTCATCGGTACGCATCGTAGAACAAGGTACAATTTCAACAGGAAGCTTAAGATACTTCACCATATGCTTAATAATCGCTACTTGTTGAAAGTCTTTTAGACCAAAATAAGCCCTGTTCGGTTTTACCAAATCAAATAATCGATACACCACATTGACAACGCCTTCAAAATGTCCCTTGCGAAAAGTCCCTTCCATAACTTCGTTCAATGGAGCTAAAGGTACATCTACAAAAGTTGTTTTTTTTGGATAATCAGGATACATTTCTGTAACTGAAGGAATAAAAACCGCATCACAGCCTGCTTCTTCGAGTAAAATAATATCAGATTCTATTGTTCGCGGGTAATTTGTCAAATCTAAAGCGTTGTTAAACTGTGTGGGATTCACAAAAACACTACAAATCACCACATCGTTTTCGCTTTTTGCACGTTCAATTAAGGATATATGACCTTTATGAAGTGCACCCATTGTCGGAACAAAACCAATTTCAATTTGTTTTAGGGTGCGCTTTTCGACCCATTCTTTCAATGTTTCTGCGGTGTATAACCTATCCAATGTGTTCCTTTTAGAGCATGACAAACGGGCAAAACTATTCTTTTCTATTGAATTTACGCTTTTTTTTATATATTTTTGTATTCTATTTACCAATTCGACTCTTTTATGGAGAAAAAACGAGTACTATTTGTTTCGCAGGAAATTAATCCTTTCCTACCTAAGTCAGAGATTTCAACAGCAGTGCGCCGAGTTTCACAAGGAACGCAGGAAGCAGGGAAGGAAATCAGAGTTTTTATGCCGAAGTTTGGTTCAATTAACGAACGTAGACATCAACTACATGAAGTAATTCGCCTTTCAGGGATGAATTTAATCATTGATGATGCCGACCACCCGTTAATTATCAAGGTAGCGTCAATACCATCGGCTCGAATGCAGGTGTATTTTATTGACAACGAAGAGTACTTCAAACGTAAAGAAATTTACGCAGAAGAAAATGGAACTTCGTGCCCAGATAATGATGAACGTTCAATGTTCTTCTGTAGAGGAGTTTTGGAAACGGTGAAAAAACTAGGTTGGAAGCCAGATGTAATCCACTGTAATGGTTGGATGACAGCTTTCATGCCAATGTACGTGAAAGAGGTTTATGCTCAAGATCCACATTTCCAAGACACAAAAGTGATTTACTCGCTTTACGAAACAGGTTTTGAAAACAAATTCTGTGACCGCCTTTCGGAAAAGATGAAATTTGATGGCTTTAGCGATGACGTAATTGAAAAAATGAAAGATGGGACATGTGATTCTGTGACTAAAACAGCAATGGATTACGCTGACGGTGTAATTTTATGTTCTGATAATGTCTCAGCAAATACTAAATCTCATTTTGACTCGTTATCTTCGCATAAGCTGGAGTTTAATCCAGAAGAAACACAAACTAAAATTTTGTCAGATTTTATCGACAAAGTAATTGAAGAAGAAGTGCTTATTTCATAATGAAGAACAAAATAACAAATTTAAAATGGCGGAGAGTATTTAAACTTTCCGCCTTTTTGCTAATCACAATTAGTTTTGCATTCTCTTGCAAAAAACCCGAAAGCAAGCTCGGAAAAGAAGTTTACGATCCCGAAGCCTTGCTCGACGCAAATGGTGTGGACACCTTTGAATTAGTTACTTATTGTGAAGTTGAAGACTCAGTTATCTCTGGACAAACTCCAACTGTAGTGCTTGGCTCATACAACGACCCCGTTTTTGGTCGTGTAGACGGAAGCTTCTACTCGCAATTTCGTTTGGCAACAAACAACCCTGACTTTGGAGACTTGGGTACAATTACTATCGATTCGATGGTGTTGAGCTTAGAATACAGAGATAATTACGGAGAAATTACTGGACCTCAAACATACGAAGTATATCGTTTGGAAGAATCCCTAAGTCTTGATTCAACTTATTATAACTTCATGTCTAAGACAGTTGGAATGACTTCTTTAGTTCCTCCCGGCTCTGAAGTGATTCAACCTGAACCAGAAAAATTAACTATTGTTGGAAATGATACATTGCCTAATTCGCAACTGAGAATTCCTTTAGACATAAACTTTGGCTGGGAAATTTTAAACGCTTCGCAAAATGGTACTTTAGCTGATAATGATGTCTTTTTAGAAGAATTTAAAGGTCTTTATGTTAAAACAAATAACCCAATGTGGTCACAAGGTGATGGTTCTATCCTTTTCCTTGACCTACGTGATCCTGACTCTAAATTGACAATTTATTATACTCAAGACAGTGAGCCTAAAACTTTTAGTTTAGTGGCTAACACTTCTAGTGCATACTACAACCATGTCGATTATGACAATTTAGGTAGTAAAGCAAGGTTTGTAATAGACAATCCTGAACAAGGGATGTAT
>CAYUQU010000083.1:0-14329 GCA_964447015.1 uncultured Flavobacteriales bacterium | reverse complement strand
TGTCTGATTTTCCAAAAAACGTTGCTCCAATCTATACCGATGTTCTATAAAAATTGTACGCGATTTCTGTCGTAAAATCAGTTGTTGCCATGTTCTATGCTCAGAGACTTCCGATGCATGAAGGTAATCTTCAGAAGGTTTGCTGTATATATATCCATATCCAGCTGTTGCCATAGCATAAGGTTTTATGTAGATATTAAGTCCTGTGCGAAGCAAAAAGGTTTCTACAGTTTCTTTCACAAAGTAATTACGCAATTGTACCTCAGAATGGATACCAATATGCTTATTTAGCTTATTGTCTCCAATATACGCAATCCAATACCCACCTTGGTTAGGATCGACTGATTGTTGCTGACTATAAGAAATGAAATTAAATTTACCAACAAACAAAGTAATAGTTACTATACATAAATATCGTACGAATTGAATTTTATGCACGCTTGTTGGGTTTAAGTGAACTACAAAGTTAAAAATTCAAAAGGGTTTTAGAGTTGATTCTTGAGTTACTCAACCCAATTTTAACATTTTATAACAGTATTATCAATAATGATTGAAATCACTCAACTCAAAATATTTTTCACTTTTTCATCCCAAACAACAAACAGGAAATAGAAAACCGTAATTTTGCACGTGCACGAAATCGAACCACATTTCAATTGGCGCGGATATTACACCGCTGAAACGGATAAAAAATCTCCTTTTTACGGTCGTGAATACAGTGAATTCGAGTTTTCTCAAGCTGTCTACAATTTTTATATCCACCCCCAATGGGATAGCTTTGGGTCACAGACTTTGTTTATAAAATTACTTTTTGTCGATTATGACGAAGGGTTTTGTGTGATTGAAATGATGGGTGAATGGAACGATGCCATCAACAATGACATCATGTTTCTCAAGCGTGAAGTGATAGAAGAATTGTCGTACTGCGGAATAAATAAGTTTATTCTCATTGGTGAAAACATCATGAATTTTCACTCCTCAGACGATTGCTACTACGAAGAATGGTTTGACGATGTCGAAGATGGATGGATTGCTTTTATAAACTTCCGTGATCATGTGCAAAAAGAATTCGAATCGGCACAAATTGACCATTACCTTGTGATGGGTGGCGAACTTGAAGAAGTCGACTGGAGAACCTTGAATCCTCAGAGTTTTTATAAGAAGATTGAGGGGTATGTTGTAAAAAGACTTTCTTAAGACGAAAGATTTGAAGATTTATATACAAAAATCTTTCATGTAACACATTTGTAGAAATCGAAACGTGTTGTTATTGAAACACATAGACACATAGAAGGAATCCTATTGTGCCTATGTGTTTGAAAAACTGAGATGTAACAAGCTCACTGAGAAGTAATTTTCACCAAAAAGAGCAGAATGTCTCTTTGCTGATTAATTAAGTCTTGGCTCTTGTAGTCTTTCTTATTTTTCTAAAAACACTATATATGTTATTTGATCTGAAATATGGTGTCAACCAATGGGGAATTTTGTCTATTTTTTAAGAGTCTTTTGTCTTAGAATAGTAAATCGTTTTTCCTCACGCTCCATAAACTGCTTGAATTTAGTAGGAACGTCACACACCACTGTCTTACGTTCACCTGAAGCTGGATGTATAAAAGAAACCTGTGTTGAAGCTAAAAACAACCCTTTTCCTTTTAATAATGATTGAGGATTGCCGTACAACGGATCTCCCAAAATAGGATGTTGGATTTCTGCACAATGTATGCGTAACTGGTGAGTGCGCCCTGTGTGCGGAATGAGCTTGACTAAACTTATCAAGCCGTTTGTGAGCGAAGGCACACTTTGAACTAATTCTAATGAAGAATGTGAAGTTTTACTGTCAATTGGAAAGTTGATTTCCTGATTCTGAATATTCTCACCCACAACTAAGGCATGGTATAATTTCTGAATGGTTGAATTCTCAAACTGAGCTCCGATATGAATCCGTGTAGCATACGTTTTAGCTACCAACAAACAACCTGAAGTCGAACGATCTAAACGGTGACAAGGGAGCGGATAGGGTAATGCATCTTGTTCTCCACTTGGTTTTAAGTTGTGTGGGAGTGCATGCTCAATGGTTTTGTGGTAGTTACCACTTACGGGAAATCCAGGCGACTTGTTAATTACTGCGAGATGTTCATCTTCATATAAAACTTCCAAATCCAACGGAAAGATCTTAAAGGGTTGAATTCTATCTGCGTAAATCCATTCTATTACATCACCTTGATTTACAAATTCAGAACCGCATTCCTTTTTGCTATTTAGTAGTAATTCTCCTCGTTTTATCGCCTTTTTGATTCCTTTTCGGGTAGTTATTCCCGAAATTTTCCCAAAACAATATGCTTCCATTCTCTCAAATGGTGCGCAATTTTCAACGATATGTGTTTCGCGTACGATCAAACGATGGATATTTCGTATTTTTGTACAAAGATGAACAAACTAGTAGAAATGAGCTCAACAGTCAAAAAAGAAATTACCTCCGTACTCGAAACTATTCTTAACGAAAGGTTAGCCGAGTTGGAAAGATATGCTTTAGATTTAAAGAGTTCGCTAGAGTCCGAATCGAAAAGTACCGCAGGTGATAAACACGATACCAGTCGCGCTATGGTGCACCTTGAACAAGAAAAAATTCAACATCAATTTCAAGATCTTAATCTCCAACTCACTCAATTGAATAAGATAAGTGAATCAACAATTATAGGATCTATTGCTTTTGGCGCACTTGTCATTACAGAAACAGATATCTTTTTATTGGGGATAGGAATGGGTAAACAATTAATTGAAGGTAAGGTTGTGTATTGCGTAGGAACTGAATCTCCAATCGGAAAAATTCTTATTGGGAAAACAGTTGGTGATGAAATCCTATTCAACGGTGAGATTCAGAAAATTGTCTCGTTCTGTTAATTTACTTCAACTTCTCTGAAAACACCTTTCTAAATTTTTCCACTTTTGGACGAACTACTGATGAACAGTAAGGCTGATTTGGATTATTCTCAAAATAATTCTGGTGATAATCTTCTGCCGGATAGTAATTGATTAAAGGTGAAATCTCCGTAATAACAGGTTTCTCATAAGCACCTGATTCGTTGAGTTTCTTTTTGAACTTTTCAGCTAATTCTCGCTGTGTTTCGTCGTGAAAATAGATTACAGAGCGATATTGAGTCCCCACATCATTCCCCTGACGGTTGAGCGTTGTAGGATCATGTACAAACCAAAAAACTTCTAATAGTTCCTCGTACGAAATGATGGATGGATCGTAAATCACCCGCGCAATTTCAGCATGTCCTGTAATTCCATCACACACTTCTTTGTAGGTCGGATTTTTCTTATGTCCACCTGAATATCCTGAAGTAACTGATATCACGCCCTTCAAATCAGCAAAACAAGCTTCCACACACCAAAAACATCCAGCTCCAAATGTAGCCTCTGCACGATTATTACTTTCCATTTCAACGCTCTTTTTAGATAAATTTTCTTGTGCACTGCAGGAATAAATCCCGACGAGTACAAAGAAAAACAAATATCGTTTCAGTTGGTTCATTTCTCCTCTTTTTTAAATTCCAGCGATTCTGAATTGACGCAATAACGCATTCCTGTTGGTTTTGGACCGTCGTCAAACACGTGCCCCAAATGTCCATCACATTTTGCACACATGATTTCAATTCGCTGCATTCCTAAAGTCAGGTCTTTTGCTGTTTTGATATTCCCGTTATCAATCGCATCGTAAAAACTTGGCCATCCACAACCTGCATCGTATTTAGTCTCTGAAGAAAATAAAGGGTTGTCACAAGCTGCACAATGATACATACCAGTTTCTTTATTGTTCCAATATTTACCTGTATAAGGCTGCTCCGTCCCTTTTTCGCGTAAAACTTGGTATTGCTCAGGAGTAAGCTCTTTACGCCACTCCTCTTCTGTCTTTTTCACTTTCTCATCCTGTGCTACAGAACACGAAGCGAACATCATCATCATTAAAATTACTGTGAATCTCATAATAGTATAACGTATAAATTGGGGAAATGTTTTTTTGGACTGCAAATTGCCCCCCAAGAATCCGATTCCTTTTCGTAATTTTGCGCCATTATGAGTCTAATTATCCGTAAGCAAAAAGAAGCCAGTATTTTACGCCGTCATCCTTGGATATTTTCAGGGGCAATTCACGAAGCAACTCAAGATCATTTGGATGGCGAAATTGTCGATGTGCTGAATGCAAAAGGTAATTTTCTTGCACGTGGTCATTTTCAACATGGTACGATTACGGTTCGCGTACTTTCTTTTGAGGAGAATGAAGTAATTGATGAGAAGTTCTGGCAAAATCGTATTCAAAATGCACTGGATTTGCGAAAAAAGTCTGGGTTATTTAGCAACAATAACTCAATTTGTCGCTTGATTCACGGTGAAGGAGATTCACTTCCTGGATTAATTGTGGATTGGTTTAACGGTGTGGCGGTAATTCAATGTCACAGCATCGGAATGTTCCACTCCATTCAAGATATCAATAAAGCCATTCAACACGTTTTTGGGAAAGAACTGAAAGCTGTTTATTCAAAGAGCGCTGAAACACTTCCTGGTCGTGTAGATGCGAAGAACGAGTATCTTTTTGGTGAATGTCAAGTTCCGCATATCGCTCATGAATATGGACATGCATTTAACATCGATTGGATAAACGGGCAGAAAACAGGATTCTTCATTGACCAGCGTGAAAACAGGGCATTATTAGCAAAATATGCTCCAGGCAAGAAGATTTTAAATACGTTTTGTTATTCAGGTGGTTTCTCCGTAACAGCACTTGCTGCAGGAGCTAAAATTGCGCATTCTCTTGACAGTTCTAAAAAAGCAATTGCCTTGACAGAGGACAATATAAAATTGAATAAACTCGAAAAAAATCACGGGTCTATTGTGGCTGATGCTATGGAGTACATGAAAGAATTACCCGAAGATTACGATGTGATAATTCTCGACCCACCAGCATTTGCAAAGCACCGTGATGCCCGCCATAAGGCTATTCAAGGTTATAAACGTCTGAATGCACACGCCATGAAGCAAATTAAGCCAGGTGGAATTCTATTTACGTTCTCTTGTTCGCAGGTTGTAGACAAACAATTATTCACGAATACGGTTATCGCTGCGGCAATTGAATCTGGACGAAGTGTGCGTATTTTGGAGCAACTCCACCAACCTGCAGATCATCCGATTAATGCTTTTCACCCTGAAGGGGAATACCTCAAAGGATTAGTAGTCGAAGTGTCTTAATTACAAGTTCCGACATTGCTTAAAACGGATTACATATCGATTATAAAAGTCGCTCTACCTCTAATGATTGGAAATTTCATCCAATCCATCGTATTGATTACAGACATGGCGTTTATCGCTCGACTGGATTCGGTTTCATACGATGCAGCTGGTAATGCGGGTCTTTTATACATCACTTTCTTTATGATTGCTGCTGGTTTTGGCGATTCGATGCAAATTACGAAAGCGCGATTTGTAGGAAAGCATGAAGAGAATCGCATACCGAGCATTTTTCAAACAGGACTTGTCAACTTACTGTTTCTGGCACTGTTTTTCTTTGCATTGATTCAATGGTTTACTCCTGTTGCTCTCCACAGTTATTCATACAGCAAAGAAATTGCCGATGCACAGATTAGCTTTCTGAACATTCGAAGCTACGGCATGTTTTTCAGTTTGACTTCGCTTGCTATGATGTCTTTTTTACTTGCAACAGGGAAAACGCAAATCGTTTTTGTGAGTTCGTTTATTATGAGCTTCGTAAATATAGTATTGGACTACGGACTTATTTTCGGAGAATTAGGACTCCCAAAAATGGGACTTGAAGGTGCGGCTTTGGCATCAGTCATAGCTGAGATTACAGTTTTTGTATTTTTCGTTGTGTACTTTCTCCTCCGAAAATGGATTAGAGCTTACAATTTATTATCTAAGGTTCAAGTGAGTTGGAAATCGCTTAAACTGTTGTACAAAATCGGTTGGCCTTTGATGTTGCAAGGATTTATCACTCTCGGTACATGGACCGTTTTCTTCTCATGGATTGAGCAAATGGGTGGACACAATCTCGAAATCAGTCAGAACATTCGATCTGTTTATTTTCTAGCTTTTGTTCCCATTTTCGGCTTTGCTGCAACAACAAAAACATATATCAGTCAACTTATTGGTGCAAAGAAATACGATGAAATTCCTGCTATACAGCGCAAAATTCAAATTCTAGTTTCTGTCACATTGATCATTTTCTTCCACGGGGCACTCCTCTACCCTGTTGAGCTTATCAGTATGATAAATCCTCGGATTACTGCACTGGGAGAAAGCGTAACAATTATTCAACAAGTTGCTCCTGCAATTTTTATCTTTGGTCTGACTTCGGTTTACTTTAATACTGTAGCAGGTTCAGGAAATACGCTCGCTTCTTTGGGAATTGAATTCTTTTCAACTGGAATATATCTTCTCTTCGCTTATATCTTTATGGATGTCCTCAATTTCGACATTAAGGGAGTTTGGTATGTGGAATACATTTACTTTTCTACATTAGGAATTTTATCTTTGCTCTATCTGAGATTTTTTAATTGGACAAAAACAGGACGAATAGAATGACAAATAAACGCATCATTTTCATGGGAACGCCTGAATTCGCGGCGACCATTCTTACACATTTAGTAGAAAACAATGTAAATGTAGCTGCAGTAGTTACCGTTCCCGATAAACCTGCGGGGCGTGGACAGCAACTTTCTTCTTCAGCGGTAAAAGTGTATGCTGAATCGCAAAATCTTCCTGTATTGCAACCTGAAAAATTGAAAGATGAAGCTTTTTTAAGTGAACTAGCTTCGTACAATGCAGATTTATTTGTGGTTGTTGCGTTTAGAATGCTACCTGAAGTAGTGTGGAACATACCACCAATGGGCACAATAAATCTTCACGGTTCTCTATTACCTCAATACCGAGGAGCAGCACCGATTAACAGAGCTGTGATGAATGGTGAAACGGAAACAGGAGTAACCACATTCTTTATTGAAAAGGAAATTGACACAGGTAAAATCATTCAACGCAAAACCATGTCGATTGGCGAAAATGAAACGGCAGGAGAAGTGCACGACAGAATGATGCACTTGGGTGCTGAAGCGACATTGGAAACCGTTCGTCAGATTTTTGAAGGAAACACCAATGCGATTGATCAAACTCAACTCATCGAAGCAGAACTGATACCCGCTCCAAAAATTTTCAAACCCGATTGCAAAGTGAATTGGCAGGACAATGCGCAAAATGTACATAATTTCATTCGTGGACTTTCGCCTTATCCGACTGCATGGACAACATGGCCAGAGAATGGGAACAAGTCTCTAAAGTTATTCCGTTCACTTTACTCACCCCTGAATTTCTCTACCACTCCCGGTAGCGTGCATGTAGAAGGAGGTAAGATGTTTGTGCAATGTCAAACAGGTTCAGTTGAAATTCTTGAAGCCCAAATCGAAGGCAAAAAGAGGGTTTCTGCAAAGGACTTTTTGAATGGGAATAATGTGAGTGGTGCTTGGTTTGAGTAAAAAAAGACTGTCAAATCATATTTTCATTCCATACGGTAAAAACGTCACTGAGATTAGCCAAAATAAAAGTACGGCTACAATCGTGGCTAAGAAACTTCTTATAAAGGTCATCTCTGTTTTTTTCCATATTCCAATAGCGATTATAATTGAATACCAAAATAAACTAGCGTGATCAGCATAGATATATACTTCTGGATTAATCCAATAAATCAAAAATGGAAAAAGAAGAGTTGAAGATGCAAAAATTACAATTGGAAAAGCTGTATTAAAGCGAAATTGTTTCTTTGTTATTGCAGACACGACAATACTTAAGGTATATGCTACCACAATAATTCTCAATCCAAATCCAATAAAAAAACTTAAACTTCTGACTATAGTTATGTTTGAGGTGCTATATGCAAACGGACTTAATAAATGAAATGATAAGGTTGCGAAAATCACGAGAAAACTAAATGCAACAATATGATTCAAATGAATTTTATTATCCAGTTTCAATCGATTATACGTCCAAAATGGATTAAACGCAGCGACTATTGTCTCAACTAATCCTATCATTGTAATCTTACAGAATAAAGTTTGTTAATTGGATAGTAAAAATATAGAAAACATTATCGATAACTGATATTTACAGGCAAATAATATCTAACTGCTACTTTTCGACCATTATCTATGGCAGGTTCCCATTTTGGCATATTTTCGATTACATTCAATACTTCAGTTTCAAGTTGAGTAAGTGTACCTGAATATTTCGGTTTGACTATACACGGATTTCTAACTTTTCCGGTGGTATCAATTACGAATGTTGTCTGTATTCTATTCTGTAAATCATTGGTACTCTCAATTTCGGCATATTTGATATTATTCATTAGATATCTAGCTAATTGCTCTTCTCCTCCTTTAAACTCTGGCATCTTTTCGGCAATTATAAACACCGATTTGTTGTCAATAGTATCTATTGGGGGGATACATTCTGAACTTAGTGTTTTTATATTTAGTTCAATTCGTCCACCAATTGCGCAAGCAAATATTTGTGCGGCATACTTTCCGTCTGGATATCCAGTCATTTCAAATTTTGGTCTTCCTTCACCCATATATTTCGTTTCGTGTTTCTTCAACTCGAAGCGTACTCCTGACTCTTCATCTAAACTATCCCTAGATAGAAAAACATCAGTTTGAGTACCTCCATTTGGAAAATAGACTATAATTGTATCCTCTATAGATTTTCGATAAAGATTCACAGGGCCACATTCACCCACTCTATTTTCACAAGCTTCGATGTAATCAAACGAAACAGAATGAATAATTGTGTTATTCTGCCCGTTTACAAAACTTGTTATAAGAGTACAGAGAAGTATTAATATAATTTTCCCTAAGTTCATCTAGTATAATTTATTTCTTACCTCCATGAGTTTTGTTACAATTAAAATAAGTAATCTTTTATCTAAAGTTACAAATGGCTTACATGGAACATTACATTTCTAATTATTCGAATTCACTGACTCGATATAAATTAAATAGGCATACATTCTTTATCGGGCAATACAACTTCATTATATTGATTTTTAAAAAGTAAAATACGCTTTGCATACTAAGCACCTCTACCCTCCTCCTATTTTATAAACTTAAAACATAACAACCAAAGTTTGAAATTATTTTAATCCTTGAGGATCGCGTTGTCCAAGCTTGTAACACGCTCCAAACAAGAAGTTCAAGTTATTAGTCTTTATAGTACCTCCGTTATATACGGGAAACCTACTTATATTCGCTAAACCTAAATTATTTCTGACTTCAAAAGAAATGGCAAGTGGAAATTTGAATGTGTAAGACAGTCCAAGCCCCGTTGAAATACCCACTTCATTTCTCTTATAGTTATGTGTGCGGTCTACCAATGTTTCGGGAAAATCCTGAAATCCTTCTGTGGATTCAGTCTGTTTAAGTAAAAATCCATAATAGGTCCCTACATTAACGAAGTAGTTCAGTTTCTTTCCAAATGTAGCCCGCACTAAGAGTGGTACAGTAACAAAGTCAAAATTTTGTTTTCCTTTAATCGTACCTAATGATTGTCCTGTTTGATCTGTCATTGTAAATTCGATTGATGAACCTTTACTTTCAAAATAAGCACCAGTTCGAATGGAAATTACTTTCTTGAAATTAAATTGTCCATATACTCCGCCCGAAGATCCAATTCTCGAATCGTGATGAGCGTCAATGATTTCATTTCCTCTAAGAGAAGATACGCTAAATCCACCTTCAAACCCAATATCAAACATGTTCATCTGTCCGAAAACTGATAATGTCAATGTGCTGAAAAGAGCTGTTATAATTTTTTTCATTTTGGTTTGTTTTTTTATAGTATTGAAGTTTGACTGATTTTTTAAATACTGTATCTACGTACGTATTAGCAAAATTCATTTTTACTTTTCCCTACAGTCTGTATTAAAAATAAACCTGAAAGAGATGCTAATTTTTCTGCAAATCTCATCGCTTTTGGATAATTATTACTTTCATAAATTGGTATCATTTTATCCTTCTTTCTATTAAACAGAATAATTGTGTAAAAATGATGTGTATCATATTCTTTGCCGCCGTATCCACTTGAACCTATACTTCTACTCTCAAGCAAATTTTGATTAAATATTTGTAAGGTGTTAAATTCTTCCAAGTTAAACCAATCTCCATAGCGCAAACCGAGAAATGACTTATAATTTCTAATTCGCTTATTATCAAAATCTATTTCGAATCCACGAAAATCCAATAAATAACCAATAAGAACTATAGTTACTCCTATTAATATGAACCCATTCATCAATTGATTTTCCAATATTGACATTACAGCTAAAATCAGAATAAACATTGAGATAAAGAAAATGAATGTTGCTCCAAATTTTCCAAACTGCGGACCTCTTGAAACCTTAATCACATTTGATTTATTTGATTTTGTTTTAAAGAAAATCTCGAATGATTCTTGCATCTTGTAATTTTGCTAATCCAATCTTTACCAGCACCTGATTTGCTGTCATATTCCAAAAATAACCAAAAATCAAATAGCTTTGGAATTCAAATTAAATTTGTAGGCCTTATGGATACTATTGAAAGTCATTTTATGGTTTATGAAATCCGTGTTACACACCAAAATGACCTCAATACCTCAGCAAAAATTCCATTTGCAATCAATATTTCTTAAATTCGTCCGTTACTAAGAGGAGAAAAAGGAATTCATGTCAGTAAAACTCGTTGTTGCTTTCGTTTTTTTAGTTGTTTTTCAATCTGTTGGGCAAATTGGAGGGCAATCGACTTTTAGTTTTCTCAATTTGGGTTATTCGGCCAGAACAGTTGGGTTAGGCAAGGACTTTATTACAGCAGTTGACGACGATGTAACTCTCGGACTACTTACCCCATCTCTTCTAAACCCATTGCACCACAAAAACGCTACCTTTAGTCATAGTATTCTGTCTGGAGGTCTGAACTACGGAATGTTTGGCTATGCGCATCAATTGAAAAACGAAGCATTAATCAGTGGGCACATTCGCTACATGTCTTACGGGAAAATGGACTTGACTTTACCTACAGGCGAAGTTGCGGGTACATTTACTGCTGGTGATGTGGTTGTTGGAGCTGGGTATGGACAGAAAATCAACAAGATTATTACGTTGGGAGCTAATTTAAACTTTATTTTCTCCAACCTAGAAACCTATAACGCATTCGGAATGACGGTAGATGTTTCAGGAACTTTTAACTTTGAAGACAAACGTACAGTAGTTACTGCGTTGGTTCGCAACTTAGGGATTCAATTTTCTGGTTATACAGACAATAATCGCGAACCTATTGCGCCAAATACTATGTTAGGTCTATCTCACAAACTCAAACACGCTCCTTTTCGAATTTCTATCTTAGCTCACCATCTTCACAAATGGGACTTAACCTATAATGACCCGAATCAAGTTCCAAAAACAGATCCACTAACTGGAGAGCTAATCGAAGTGGAAAAAGCAGGATTTATGGAAAAACTTGGGCGTCACTTTACTTTTCAACTCGAAACAATTTTGGGGAAATACATTCACATCCGCGCTGCATTTGACTATCACCAACGTCAAGAAATGAAAGTCATTGACAGAACCGGAGCTGCTGGATTCTCTTTCGGTTTTGGGTTGATGCTTAAGAAATTCCAAATTCAATATGGAATTAACGTCGTTTCTGCTGCTGGGTTTAATAACATGTTTACACTCTCAACTAACTTAAGCGAGTGGAAAAGACGTGAAAGGACTGTGGAATAACCTTTATCCAAATCCACCCACAGCATATTTACAAAATTCCTGGCAGAATAGCTTTTCTATCTTCAGGATAATCCTTTCCAAATTTGACTTTATACCATCTATGATGATCCAGTCCCCTCGGCAATAAATTTGCCCAAGTCCATATTGTAAATGACAGTGTTGGTAGGCTAAAAGTCATTAGTCCCCAACCTGTCCACTCCACAATTTCCCCAAAAATATTTGGAGCAGAAACCCATCGAAAAAAACCGCCGTAGGGTATTTTATAATCTGTTTCGCCTGGCTTTCTAAGATTAATTAAACGATAATCACTCGAAATATTGATGAACATACCTATTAAAAACAACACAATTCCCACAATAAACCATCCCGAAGTGAGCCATGACATATCGTACACAGCGAAATTACCGAGGAAATAACCGTTCACTGGACCATTCACTAAGTTAAAAAACACTGCAGAGCCCATGATAATTACGGGCATTTTCTTTTTACCCGAACGCACCTTAAACGGCCAAATAAACGTGCGGTGGATATAGTGAGTCAAAAACAGCACAAAAAAAATCCAGTGTACAACTCCTTTATCAGCCTCTCCTGTCAAAAAGAAAAAAGTGAACAATAGTGGCGAGGGCATCTCCATGATTAACCATCCCCAACGATTCTGAATCATTGGTCCCATAGGCTTACTATGACGACCATAAGGAGCAGTAACAAACAATGCCGCTGGAAAAACAACCAAAGCCAATCCTATCCAAAACCAAACGAGTAAGTAGAAAGTGTCGATGTTCATGATGGCAAAATAGTAAAATTTGATTGAAATTATTAAAAAATCAATTCAAAACAAAACAAAAATCCCCCGCCTTAACAGACGAGGGATTAATATTATCAAAAAACTAACTAAGCCTTAGCTCTAGCAGCCTCTTCTTTTATCAAATTCAATGCAGAACCTGCGCGGAACCAAGCGATTTGTTGTTCGTTGTACGTGTGATTCAATGTGATAGAATCTGTTGACCCGTCAGCGTGAACAACTTGAAGTGTCAATGGTTGACCTGTTTTAAACTGATCTAAATCGATGAAGTTGAACGTATCATCTTCTTTGATTTTATCATAATCAGCTTCATTAGCGAAAGTCAATCCAAGCATCCCTTGTTTCTTCAAGTTAGTCTCGTGGATCCGTGCAAATGATTTCACAATCACTGCACAAACACCAAGATGACGTGGCTCCATCGCTGCATGCTCACGTGAAGAACCTTCACCGTAGTTATGATCACCCACTACTATAGTTGGAATTCCTGCTGCTTTGTATGCACGTTGCGTAGCTGGCACTTCACCAAACTCACCTGTCAATTGGTTTTTCACTTTATTTGTGTCACCACTGAATGCATTTACTGCACCAATTAACATGTTGTTAGAGATATTATCCAAGTGACCGCGGTAACGCAACCAAGGACCTGCCATCGAAATGTGATCGGTTGTACATTTACCTTGCGCTTTAATCAATAATTTCGCTCCATTAATGTTTTTACCATCCCAAGCAGGGAAGCTTTCCAACAATTGCAGACGATCTGAATCAGCTTTTACTACAACCTCAACACTTGATCCATCTTCAGCTGGTGCTTGATATCCTGGGTCTTCCACATCAAATCCTTTTGGAGGCAATTCCCAACCTGTTGGAGCGTCAAATTTCACTTGCTCACCTTTATCGTTTGTAAGTGTATCAGTAATTGGATTAAATCCTAAATCTCCTGAGATTGCAATTGCAGCAACCATTTCAGGTGAAGTTACAAAAGCGTGTGTGTTTGGGTTACCATCCGCACGCTTCGCAAAGTTACGGTTGAAAGAGTGTACGATAGTGTTCACTTCATTCTTATCAGCTCCATCTCTATCCCACTGACCGATACAAGGCCCGCAAGCATTTGTAAAGATTTTTGTTCCTAATTGCTCAAACGTTCCGATAAAACCATCGCGCTCGATAGTAAAACGTACTAATTCAGAACCTGGATTAATTCCAAATTCAGCCTTTGGTTTCAATCCTTTTTCAACCGCTTGTTTAGCAATCGATGCAGCACGTGAAATATCTTCATACGAAGAGTTTGTACACGATCCGATTAATCCCCACTCCACTTTCATTGGCCATCCATTTTCTTGTGCCTCTTTTCTCATTTGAGAAACTGGCGTAGCTCTGTCTGGAGTAAAAGGTCCATTTACATGTGGCTCAAGAGTTGACAAATCAATTTCAATCACTTGATCAAAATATTGTTCAGGATTTGCATACACTTCATCATCACCAGTAAGGTGTTCTGCAACTTGGTCTGCTAATGCTACAACTTCTTTACGACCAGTAGCCTCAAGGTAGCGACGCATTGAATCATCGTAACCGAAAGTCGAAGTTGTCGCTCCGATTTCTGCTCCCATGTTACAAATTGTTCCTTTACCTGTACAAGAAAGAGATTTTGCTCCTTCTCCAAAATATTCTACGATGCAGCCTGTTCCACCTTTTACAGTAAGAATACCAGC
>CAYUQU010000082.1:11187-14416 GCA_964447015.1 uncultured Flavobacteriales bacterium | reverse complement strand
TTTAGAAAAAAACCGTGAGATGAAAAAAAGTAATAATTTAATTGTAAAAAAAAGAGCTCCTAAAACCGACAGATATTAACGTTAAGCTATAATCAATCGAAATGTTGATTGGTTCATTTTGCACTGTTTTGGTTTTGCTCATGCTTTATCTATACACTATCTATGCTTTTGAGTAGCTATTTGTATTAGGTGAACTTAAGTTCATATTTCCAATTCACTTCTTGAAGTTTACCTTTTAGCATATTCAAATTGTCGATTAAATTTTCAAATGTTGGTTTCGACTCTTCATAGATCATATCTTCCTTCATCTTGGAATAATCATCATCCCATGCTTCAATTACAGAAGCTGTAGGGATAGGATTAAGTGAATTGGGATTGTGAAGGTTGTAATCTACATGGCCTACTCTAGCGTATTTGTATCGATGCGCAACTATCGTTTCATAAAGCTCTTTATTACTAATGGCTAAATCATCAATTCCTGCTTTTGATAACTGATATACATCGTATAGATGACGACTTAATCGATCTACTCGAATTTTATCTTCTGGACGATGAAACTCTTCATGTAATAAGAATAGTTTCTCGAGAAAAGTTCTTTCTGGATTTACAGTAGGTACTTCAAATAAAGGTTCCGCAAAATCTTTATCATGGTAAATTTCATCTACTAGTGAACCAAAAGTTTTCAAAGTAAAAGGTTCTCTTAACGATCTGCAACTGACCTCTATTTGCACTCTTGGTAATATATATTCTGAGGAAGAGTTAATCATGTTCGGATAATAAACTTCTAAGACTCTAGGATCTTGATCACTATCTATAGCCTCGATGACTTTAAATTTAAGATTCTCATGTCCTCTTTTTTGAAATTCCTTTTCTAATTCTACAAAGAACGTT
The DNA here is from genome assembly GCA_964447015.1 of uncultured Flavobacteriales bacterium. GTDB lineage: Bacteria > Bacteroidota > Bacteroidia > Flavobacteriales_D > Crocinitomicaceae > Wandonia. The sequence continues at coordinate 13,525 of CAYUQU010000082.1, read as the reverse complement.
TTTGTAGTATAGACTCCTGCCGCTTTTCTCAGTTTACCTATTTGTGTTTTTGAAATATCACCTTTAAAGTCTTCAAAAAATTCTTTATCAATAGCCAAATCAATATCTTCAGAAAATCGGTGGATTAACTTCCATGCTTTACTTAACGATGTCCCTCCTTTAAAAACCAAATGTTTGGCGATATCCATTTGGAATATAATTTCTAAGGTACGACTGACCCACCAGTCTTTTTCTACGGCAAAGGCAGACATCCCCGTTTGCTCTGCTATTTGTATATAAGCATTTTTTTTTGTGTTGTCGGGTGTGTTGAGCCATTTAGTCATTGTCTTTCGTTTTTAAGGCTTTACGCATTATGACTCTAATCCATTCTGGAGCCAATTTAACATCGTGTTCCAAACGATGTGGTTCCTCTTTGCGAAGATGCTCTAAAATGATTTTTATTTCATCATCGGTTACTTTATCTTTTCCTATTTCTTTCAAAGCTTGTATTACCAAAGTACTAATCTTACCAATAGTCGCAAGATTTTTTGGGGAGGTCTTCTTAAAAACAATTTTTCTTTTTCCCAAGTCTATTTTTCTCGCTGAACCATCGGTGTAATAAACGACATTCATTGGTATTTGCGTAGAAAGCCCTAAAGCATTTAACGCCAAACTACCCGAAGGAATTATTCTGGCTTTATCTCTTCTGCGAATGGCTTCGGCTATGTCTTCAGTACTTGGTTTTAATGATCCTAAGATTGGATCTACTGCCAAACGAGAATAAATCCCCCGTGCAACTCGATGTAGTTCTGCTCTCTGTACCAATCGTTCCAGTGCTTTTGATACGGCTTTAGCACTTCCTAAAGAGAGGAAATCATCGACAAAAAACAGCGAACCCCTCTTCGCTTTTTTTATCTTTGTAAATATCTTGTCATCAATGCTTTGCATTATCTTTTTAAATAACTTTTGTCGCAAATATAGTAAATTATTGCGACAAAATATTTCATGGTTTTTTAGCAAAATCCATTTTTAATACTAAGTATTGACGAGATTATAAGGAAAAATGAACTTCTTAACTACAATAAATAATAACCTTACAACACGAAAGTATAATAATCGTACAGCACTAAAATATAATTTTAGTACATGGTTTTTATATAAGCGCTACCCATTATTTCTTCTTTTATCGGCACTAATTTCCCTTTTCGGCATCAGCGGAACGGGAAATTTGTTTGCCTGTTTTCTTGACCATAGTTTTGCTTTGAATTCAAATTCAAGTCGCGACGAAAATGTGATTCGAAAACTAGGAAGGTCCTGGTTGGATATTGTTAAATCAAAAACGTTGAGAAATGGCAAGGCAAAGAGGGATAATCAAGTTGACCGGGAAAATCGGTGACTTGTCGTTCTACAAATCGCAAGATGGGTACTTGGCTAGAGAGAAAGGTGGCGTTGATGCTACGCGCATTAAAAACGACCCTGCGTTTGCTCGTACTCGAGAAAACGGACAGGAGTTTGGAATGGCTGCGAAATCTGGAAAGATTGTGCGTGATGCGTTCCGTCCTTTGATGATGCGCGCTTCTGATGTCCGAGTGGTTTCGCGATTGACACGTGTGATGTCGGATATCCGCAAACTGGATGCAACTAGTGCGCGTGGTGAACGAAGTGTTGCTGTGGCAATTGCTAACCAACCCGCAAAGGACAAGTTGAAGGATTTTAACTTCAACAAGCGTTCTATCTTGAAAGCGGTTTTGTACCGTCCATTCTCGGTGAATACTGCAACTGGTGAGATTGTGATTACTGACTTGGTGCCAGCGAATCATGTGGCAGCTCCTTCAGGAGCGACGCATGTAGCGTTTACGGCAGCTTGGGGTAAGATTGATTTCACTAACGAGGGATACGAAGTTGAGATGTCAAATACGGTAAACTTACCGATTGATGGCAACACAACTACGGTAACGTTGACTCCTGCGAACGCCCCTGGCGGAGCAGGGATTGACACTTTTCTTTTGGTTGTGGAATTCTTCCAAGAAGTGAACGGAAACCAGTACAGCCTTAACGATGGCCTTTACAATGCGCTCAGCATTGTGGACGTTGCTTAAATCTTGAAACTATGAACAGAGAGAGAAAACAAGACTCCCTTAAATCATTTGGGAAAAGATGTTCGGCTGATACGCCTCCGTTCTTCAAGAAGTTACGGCTTGCCGGAATGATTGTAGCCGCCGTAGGCGCGACAATCGTAGCTGCACCAGTTGCACTACCGGCAATTGTTGGAACAATTGGAGGATATCTGATTTTGGGCGGTACAATTGCTACCGCTGTAAGTCAAGCAGCAGTCTCAGAGGAAGACTGTGAAGAGTGA
>CAYUQU010000082.1:0-11087 GCA_964447015.1 uncultured Flavobacteriales bacterium | reverse complement strand
GCCCGCCAGGGATGCTTTGCAACCCTAGCGGGCATAATTCGGAAAATTATGGCAGATGCTGTGAAAAACGATTGCGCCAAAGGCGAATTGTTATTGAGCGTGAAAACACGCCGTCCGCGATTTAAAGCGGGAGCTGATTTGAGTAAAACAGTGAATGTGGTGGATTTGAACTGGAACGAGAACCACACTGATGAGTTCTCGGAAATGGAAGTGAAACTCCACTTGAAAACTGAGGGATGCGCTCCTCAAATGATTTGCGAGTAAGATTGTTTAACCCGATTTCGAGCTGAGCGCAGAACAGCAAGAAATCTAACCTCAGTTAACTATTAAAATTGCATTCAGAACGCTCATAAGAATTGAAAGAACTCATACTTTGAGATTGATTAAGTTCGTATTAGCATATCAAATTCGAAGCTGAAAATCACATTGTGGTTATCGCTTTAGTTAAAACACCGTTCTACGTCGTTGTTTCTTCTTGATTTAGCCCGCTAAATCTTCAAAAAAACGCCTAGTATAACACTGTTTTAATCTAATCTGAATGCGAATTTTACTAGTAAACTGAGCTAAAAATGAAATACGATGGACGCAGTTAAGAATTGTGCAACCGGAGAGTTGATTTTGAATATGAAGACAAAGCATCCACGCTTTAAAGCTGGATCTGAGTTGTCTTCTAAAGTGAACCTAGTTGATGTGACATTCAACCAGGAACACGAAGGCGACTTTTTGGTAACTGATCTGAAGCTTCACTTTCAGACTCAGGAGTGCGTAGCACTTCCAATTGTGAAGTAATCCATTGACCAAAGTACAATGCAACATCATGGAGAACATACAACTGCAGCTGGCACAATCACCGGAACTTTGTTTTCGGTGGCGGCTACGATTGATTTACAGGATTATTATAAAACTGTAATACTGGCCGTTATTGGTGCACTAGCTAGTTTTATTGTTACGGTTGTATTGAAATGGTTGTGGAATCGATTCATCGGACCTAAATAGGTTCTGAAGGGATTGGAATTAGAACACCTTCTTGGCTTTGGCTGAGAGGGTGTTTTTTACGCTTTTAATCTTTATCTGGGATGTAAACTACTCTAAAGCCAGCAAGATTGTGACAATATTCATTAAATGATTTATTTTCTTTTACACCTATTCTGTAGTAAATCGAAGATTGAGCATGCCAATAGCTATGTCCTCTTATCACTCTACTTGTACCACTTTGAGGTCCCATTGGATTTTCTTTAGGACTTACAGAATAGTAGTCTTTGTCATACCAGTCTAAACAAACTTCAGTAACATTTCCACTCATATCATAAATACCTAATTCATTAGGTTTTTTCTTGCCAACAGGACTGAAATGATATACTCCTAATCTGTCGCTTTTTTTTAACCATCCAACTTCATCAAAATCATCACTTCCACTATGTTTATATCCTCTACTTTTATTTCCACCTCTTGCCGCAAACTCCCATTCAGCTTCTGTTGGAAGTCGCCATTGACCTCCGTACTGCTGTTCAAGCCAATTGCAATATCCCATAGCCTCTTCCCAAGTCTTGCACCATATCGGAGTGTCTCTTTTTTTTTCATCAATTTCATTGAGTTGTCCCATATACTGATAATATTGTTGAACTGTAATCTCGAACTTCCCAATATAAAAATCGCTTAATGTAACTTCGTGAGAATCTTTACCTTCTCCCATCATAAAAGTACCTCCCTCAACAAATACTAAGTTGTTTTCTGTTATTATTTTTTCAAGCTGTTCTGCTTTTGTTTCTTTTTCATATTTGTTTTTGAGTTGAGTTAGTTCGACTTGGTTTGATGCATTGGGAAGGATTGTAGATATTTCATATACCTCTTTAAACTTATCTTCCAACCCTTGAATATCATAGTTTTGCATGTATTGATTACATAGACTTCTAAGTCTTTCCAATTGTTCATAGCTAGCGTATGGATTGGCTTCCCATATCTTGTTTTCTGCCATGATTTTTAAATGCAGAATTTTTGGTGCGGGCTGACCTAATAATTTTTCGGTTTCATCAAGGAGTTTGATGCAATTTTCATAATCGGCATTATAGAATGCTTTTTCTGCTTCTTCAAATTTTAGTTTGGTTAGGGTGTTTTGGGCTTTACCTACAGAACATAAGAACGTTGTACATAAGATGAGAAAATATATTTTCATGCTTTTTTATTGAAGGTTAAACTTATCAATCATTAATTGGGTTGCCAAAAAAATCGAGTTTTTGATTACTTTGTTTATCAACAGGAACACTGCTAGGATTTTCAAGGTTCGTCTTCTCGTTTAGAGGGTTTCCCCAAAAATCCAAATTACTATTTTGTGTGCCATTTATTTTATCTTCACTATGAGCATTTATTCCTTGATACTCTATGGGTTCGGACTTTAGATACACCTTTTCAAGGTTGACAATGAATTCAGTACGAACATCATTGGCTTCATTAATCGTGTAAAACGGTCCGCAAATAATTTCTCTTGATGTTGTTAATGCAGCAACTTCATCTTCAACTTTATTTTTCATTGGCCAAGTTCCATCTGGATATCTTCCTAGCGCAAAAACATTGGAAACGCTAATTTTTGTCTCGATATCTCTTAATGAGTCTTCATTGTATGCATATACAAAATAGTAAAGATTATTATCTTTCGACTTGGTAAACGAAAGTGGTAATTCACCAGGAGGAAAAGATTCAAATAAAGATAATCTAGCATTTGCCATTGCTTCTAAAGCAGCATTTGCCTTAGCTTCTGCTTCTTTCTGTCTACGCCTAGCTTCTTCCTCTGCTTTTTTGTCTCCTGAGAATTGACCAATTATTCCCATAGCAATACCTATTCCTCCTAAAGTTGCTCCCATGCGAACTCCTTTAATCGTGTTAGCAGTTCTAATTATACCTAATCCGGCATTTATTAATGACTCAGGATTCGAAAGATTTCCCGTCCCAGCTAAATTGCCTAATTCTGAAAATGCGTTGTTCATATCATTAATCTCATTTGTGGTTTTTAGATTCAGTTGATATGCTTCATTCATGACATTGTTGTTATTGTCATCAACCCTTTGTTTTTTTGCCGCTTCATTTCTTTCCCAATTTTCTCGTGAATCTTGGTTAGCTGAACGTAAACTCATCTGAGATTGATAGTGTTCATTATTTTGAATCTCCGTCCCTCCATATTTCACTGTGTTCGTTTGAGTATTAACTGGGTTTCCCCACTCATCGATTTGAGTTGTTTGTTGGGTTGTAGTATTGTTGTTGTTGTTGGAAGAATTTGTAGCATTATTTTGGTTAGTTGAATAGTTTAGGCTTGAATTATTATGAGTTTGTGTATTTTCCTTTTGACTGTTTGTTGCATAATTATTCGAATTTTCATTTATTGTGTTTTGGTCTTGTATATATTGTTTTAAGGCTGTGGAAGGAAAAGAAGATGGGGATAAAGATCCTTCATTAACTATATTTACCTTAATACAATACCAAGGTTGAAATATCATTCCAGTCGGGTTATTTTCAGGAGGTATATATTTTTCTGATTCTGAAAATGCTAATGCTCGGAAAGCAGCATTATTTCTTTTACCCCATACACCATTTATTGAAAAAGTATATTTTCGGTAAAGACCAGTTTCCTGACAGCTAATTTCGATCACGACATTATCTAACTGATAAGGGTGATTTGGTGCTATTTGATTAAAGTCACCTCGTTGCTCTTTACCATCATTGTTAAATGTAAATGTGTTTAAATTCACAGCACAAACAGATACTTCTATGTCATAATCTTGACCATTTTTAACAAAACGATATCCAAACCAGCCAGGATCATAATTGCTCTTGCTCACATCAATATGAAGAGCCCCAGATTCACTTCCCATTTGCTTTGCGCCATTTATCAATAAATGTGAAAAATTACCTGTGCCATTTGGTGGTGAGTCCTGTGCATAAGTATTTATAAGGAATAACAGAAAAAAGAGTGAAATTAATACACTTTTTGGTGCAATTTTTAAATTTAGATATTCAGCAAATTTATTTTTCATAATCCATGTTTTTGGATTTCATGTTGTACGATTACGACTCTTTCTTTGCGATTTGAGAAAAAAGAACCTCTGTTTCTAATCCTTCACACAACGTACAGAAAATCCAAAGGATTTTCTTTGAATACTATTTATTACAGCAGTATTATCATAACTTAAACCTCTTCTATGTGCATACTCATTGTCAACAGACGCTTCTGTAGAAGACCACCAATATCCATTTTCCTCAATATATGAAAATGTACCCCAGTTATAGATTCGAAAGCCGCCAGGTTCTCCATTGAATCCTAAATCGTTTGTTGCTCCAGTGTTTGGAGAATTCCAATACTGAGTACCTGTAGACTTCAAGGCACCTCCAGCAGTTGAACTTTGCGGATTTCCACTTGAAGCACCGTCGTCTATTGAAGAAATTAAAAGCGTCCATTCATCGTGTGTTGGAACATGCCAACCTGTAGGACATACATTTCGTGAATCATTAACCGCATACCAATTGTAAAGTTTGCCGTAAGGATTTTCATACGTATTATCATTTTCATACCAACAATAAGCCTCAGTTGTTAAATTACCCCAAGTATTGTCATCGGTTACATGGGTTATAGGGTCTCCATTTGCATATTTGGTGGTTTTTAAGTTTTCCGACATCCATTCTTGTCCGTTGCTAAAAACAATGGTACTGTAATTGTTTCCATCGGAATCTGAAACACCAGCACCTGGAGTACTAGTCAATTGTCCAGATGAACCACAGTTATTTTGGCAATCGGATAAGGAAGAGTAAGTACCGTTTTCATCAGCAATACAATCCCCACTAACACAATTATAATTAGTATTTGTTTGACCGCAGTTCGATTGGCAATCTGACAAGCTGGAATAGGATCCGTTTGTATCCTCAACGCAGTTTCCAGATAAGCAATTAAACTTTGTTGTTGATTCATCGTCTTTTTTACAAGAGAAAAGAACTAAAAAAAGGATGAGTATAGTTAAGCTGTTATACATGTATTTCATAGCAGTATTATTATGATTTCTACAAAAATATACATCAATTTTCATTTTTAAAATACCTGAAATCAGGGATATTAAGTTAGATATATCCACTTTTAATGCAGTCAACAATCATTTCAGTAGTACTTTTTGTCTTTGATTTCCGTAAAATATTTTTGCGATGGGTTTCAACTGTATGACGACTAATATGAAGTCTTTCTGCAATTGTGTTTGTTGAGGCACCACTTGCTAATAGACGAATAATCTCTAATTCTCTATCGGTAAATCCTGGGGAGTCTCCATTACGAGATAATTCAAATGGTTTGTAACCGTTAAGTACTTGATTATTAAAAACATCAATTTCTAAGTACGATGGTTCTCCATTTAAACCTATAAAAGAGAGTTTATGATTATTAAAAGTGGTGATGTGACTTATATCTGAATGAGATCCAAAAACTTTTAGAAGAGCGCCATCTTTTGTTGTTTTCAATGTGATTGTTTGCACTAAAAACAGTCGATAACCTCTGTTTATGGTTTTTTGCCGAATACAATAACTGATTTTGTAGTTCAACATTTTATCTGGTGTAACTTGATTTTTCAAAAAATAGGCTACAATATCTTCGCACTTCATTACAAACTCAATGTCGTCTGGATGGATATTTTCAATTAGTCGTTCAAGTGAAAAATCAGCTGGTGAAATTCCGAATAATTCTTCAGTGTTTGAACTTACCTGATCAAATGTCAATGTTGGGGAATCGATGATGTAATAGTAGAAGGGGCCTGGACAAAAAATGTTTGACATAAAACGTGCAACGTCAAACCCTTCTAGCGAAATTTGGTTCTTACCCAAATAATTGTCATGTGAATTCCAAATATGATGAATTACGTCATACCTTTTGTTCATCTCTATTCGTTTTGGTTCCTGTCAAATATGGAAATTATTAAAATAACCCGTTGTTTATTGAATTAAAGCTAAATCATACATTTAATTGATTGACAAGTCATTAAATGTAATAAACAACTTAGTTCAAAACTATGAAATTATTTTGAAATAGTCTTAATTTAGGAATCGAATAATTCCGATTTTACTGACTTATAGCCAAAAAGCCCCCCGCGAAGCGGAGGGCTACTAACCAAAATAAACCACGACTGAAATGACCAGCCACTGGATACCTGGTTATTTTAGTTCGGGGATATTGGTTAGGGCCTATTGGAGGGCTTTTGGTGATTGGATTGATAATGGTTCACGGACCACAGATATAGTCGTACAAATTTGGCGCGTTCTGTTGTTCCTGGTTTGGAATCTATGGTGCGTTGTTTGATGTAATCGATTTCGCTGATAAAGGATTTCTTATCTAACCTCATCAATAAGGCTTTCGTGACTGCTGGATTTACATGATACATAATTATAGTTTTTAAATTAAGTTGCTTATCGTTCCTCTTCGCATATATTTTCAAAAGAAAAGGAGAAAAAAAACGACCATAAAAGGCCGAAAAAAAAGAAAAAAAGAAAGCCCATTTTTTAGGTGGATGGAGCCGAGATGTCAAGGTTTTTGGAATAAAAATTTTGGTTTGAAAAGTGTTTTTTGAATATAGTATTCGTATTATTTCGGGTGGAGCCCCTCGACTTCGCTTGGGATAAAATTTTTATTTCAAAACCCGTAGGGCTTGACCTTTATATCTTGGCGGAAGCCACCTATCTTTGCTGTCATTTTTTTATTTATGATTGTCATCAGTTGGCAGAAATGTGATAAAGAGGGATTCAATTAATGAGATAGATTTTGAAACGAAGGGATGAACTAAACAGGTTTAAGAAAAGGGGGAATTCATTACCAAAAAAGGATAATGCGAAGAAATAAGCTCGATGATTAGAAAGAGCGTTATTTCGGAGACGCGAGCCGTCCGCGAGTGGAGCGAAGGTGAAAGCCAGAGGTGGATGGGGAGCAGACAACTGGCGACCTATGCAATTTGCACAAGGGCTTGGCGGAGTTTTTGACTTTCGAAGGTATAATCGTTTTCAAGGGTAAGTGTTTTTTTGTGCAGAGTAACGAAGCAAAAAATAAGCTTACGCTTGACTACCGTAAACGTCAATCGAAGGATAGATTTTAGATGCCTAGTGAGGTAGTTTACGGACGAACTTGGCATTTCCACACGGTATACTTCAAAAACTGTGACCCACGACAAAGGTTAGACCCTTAGGGCTATCCTTTTTCGGGGGTGGACCAAGCCCGCAGCCTGAGCGACTAGCAGGCGAGCATTAACACAAGCGGCGGCTGCACACCAGTGAACAGAACGAGAGCGAGAGCGAACAACCAAAATTGGGGTCTGGGGTGCAGGAGTAGCCGCGACTGAGTGAGGAAGAGCCCCCGAGAAGAAAGCAAGTGGAGCTGGGCGCGCGGAATTCTGAGCACGACCAAAGCGGAACGGTGCAAACAAGCCCGGAACGCAGTGGAGCTTTGTATAGGCTTGTTTGGATGCTTTCTGAACAGGGTGGTGATGACGAACGAAGACCTTATTTCCCCCTCTTAAACCTGTTTCTCGTTTAGAGGAAATGTTAATTTGAAGAAGGAATTGTTTTTGACATTCAATAGTGCGTTATATGGCACTTTTAATGATAATTGGAGGTATAAATCATGAAAAAGTAGTAAATAGTGTATTTTATTGCACTTTTTGGTGGATAAATTTTGTTCAAATCGATCCCACATATAGCTAATTTACCTCCTCTAAAATTGAAGTTCCTTTTGATTTATCTCCTGATGTCCATTGCCATGATTCGTGGAGGCGGATTTTTCCGTTGGAAAGAACTTCTGGGGTTGAGTGGCAAATACCAGTCATGAGTTCTCCTTTGATGTTGATTTGGTGGTAACGCATGTCGATGTTTCCGTTTTGATCTACAAGGGCTATGAGGTGACCTGTTTTGACTTTTCCTCCGCTGTAGGTGGATTGGAGAATATTTCCTTCTTGGGTATAGTGAAAAATGGTTTCGCTGGAGGTTTCTCCATTTTCTGTGTTTTGAACGGGTCTAAATTTTTTGTTGTTATAGCTTATTATCATCTGATTTAACTTTACATTTTGATTGAACATAAACCCCAATTTTTAGGGTTTATTGCATGACGAAATGTAATCAGTTATTTATTTTGATTACTAAAAATAATTATTCCTTTGAATTTTTTATACTTTCTTTTGACATTCAAGATAATTGACTACTTTTGTTCATTAACTAAGTATTGTTCATGTAACATGAATAGAGATATAAAATGAACACAAAGGAACGGCAAATTATTGAACAGGCTTATCTTCATTTGAAAAATGAATTGGATAATACCATGGGTTTAAGTTATAAACTGAACGCTCAAGGTTCAGTTATTGATGCTTTTTTTGAATTGAATCATAATAAATTGGCGGTAGTTGTTAAAAATGAGGTTCGACCTGCTCAGGTTTCTGGCCTACTTGCAATGCGTGAAGTAGAACACCCTATTTTGATTGCTGCGAATTATATTACTCCGAATGCGAAAAAAGTGTTGCAGGAAAATGGGGTTAATTATATTGATCGTGTGGGTAATATGTGGTTGAAAAAACATCCTATTTATATTCATATTGACGGAATTCATAATCAACCGCCAACTGAGGACAGGAAGAATAGAGCATTTACTAAAACAGGGATTAAGGTTGTTTTTCAATTTCTCTTGAATCATGCGCTAATTAATGCTACTTATCGAGAAATGGCGGAGATGGCCGGGGTTTCTTTGGGAACAATTCCTAAAGTACTCGAAGGGTTGAAAGAGGAGGGTTTTCTCTTGAAAAAGAAAAGTGACCAGTGGGTTATTAAAGATGTTGATGCCCTTGTACAACGTTGGCAAAATGAATATACGAAAAGATTAAAGCCTTCTATTTTTGTTAAACGGTATATATCCACGGATAAGAACTTTTTTGCTTCTTGGAAGGGTGTGAATTTTGGTGAAGACACTTTTTGGGGTGGAGAACCTGCGGGGGATACACTGACGAATCATTTGCAGCCAGAAAAGTTTGTTGTTTATTCTCGGGAAACGCATCAAAACTTAATGAAGAATTACCAGTGGATTCCAGATGCAGCAGGTGATATTTATGTGTATGAGCACTTTTGGGAAAAATTACCAGAAACTAACACACCTAAAAATTGTGTACCTCCTATTTTAGCTTATGCTGACTTGATGGAAACTGGTGATGGTCGATGTGTAGAAATTGCAAAAATGATTTATGAGCGCTACCTATAATTCATTTAAAAAGTACATTTTTGGCGAACACCAAGAGGCTTTTCAAGTACTCATTAAGGTCTTTGAAGCTGTGCCGATTCATTATTTTTTGATTGGAGCACAAGCGAGGGATGTTCATTTTTACCGTCAAGGGATTAAACCTTCACGTGGTACACGTGATATTGATTTTGCTGTTATGGTGGATACAATGGAGGATTATAATCACTTGAAGAATGAGCTTCTAACAAAAGGTTTTGAGGCGACTTTAGATCCTTATAGACTCAATTGGAAATTGGGAGAAACTGTAATTGATTTACTTCCATTTGGGCAGATTGAACAAGATTATACGGTGAATTTTGATGAACGGGACATTGAATTGTCCGTGCTTGGTTATCGCGAATTAAATGAAGAATTAGAGGAGTATTACATTGATGAAGATCAGTCTGTAGCTATACCAATTCCGCCACTGCATGGAATTTTTATTTTAAAGCTTTTATCGTGGGGTGATAAACAGCCCGACCGTGAAAAAGATTTGATTGATTTATATCAAATCATTGATAATTATTGGTCTTTTGTTGCAGATGAGGCTTATGAAAAACATTTGGATCTTTTCACTGATGATTTTGAAACAGTAGTTGCTGCTGCTCGTATATTGGGCAGGCATTTAAAGGGTACGCTTTCAAAATCAAAGGTATTACAAGATAGAGTTTTATCTATTTTGGTGCAACAATCAAACTCAATTGACAATCCAGGGTTGATGATGCTTAAGTTTGCAGAACAAGGGGATATTTCATTGGAACGAGTGAAACAACTTATGGATGAGGTTATTAAGGGAGTTAAGGAAGGAATGGAAGCTATTCCTGTGGCTACGGTAGATAATGAGGAAGTTTCTAGTCCGTATCCTCCATATAACTTCTACTTGAATGCGAATGGTTCTAAACTTAAAACACGAACTATTTATGTGGATGATAAGTTTGACGCACTCCGTTTATCCAACATAATCTTGAATCCAATAGAGGCTCAAAATAATTTAGTTCTGGAGGTTGAATTTTTTAGAGATAGAAAAAAGGAAGTTCATTCATATCCGTTGGCAGATTTGTTTTATAATCCAAAATCACCTGATAAACTATTTTTCGGGAAGGGGAAAGTTGATTTTGTAGATGTAGAATTACCTGCAGGAAACAAAGAAATAGTGATTAGGGTTGTACCAAAGTCTGATGTGAAAAGTTTTGACATTTTGTTGATTTGTAAGTATGTATGATATATTCCCTGTCTAAATAGTTAGTGATTAGCTTTGAATTTTTTGTTGAGTATACCAAGATGTTTCAACATAGTTCATATCGTAAAAACCGCTTTTTCTGAATCAACTACATGTATTAGTTTTCATTTGAGTCTTAGAATTATTCCTTTTATCAGATTTAGAAGTTCGATTTTTATATGCTAACTCGATATAAGACTGAATCTTTTTACGATCAGTTGTATAGTCACGAATGACTGCATAACCAGAGTCAAGATTATGAGCTAATCTTTCGGGAACATTTGATGTTGAATATGTATCTTTTCCATAATCTGTATGAGTTGGCAGCAATAAACCGATTAGACCTGCATATTGATCACCGACCTTTAAATTTAAAGCACCACTAATCTCCCAATCCACATGTTTGCGACACTTGGTTTTATTTCCGATTAACACAATTAGCACTGTCGAATCTTTTAAAAAGCCTTTCTGAATCAACTGCTTTATATATTCATCACTTACATCGGAATTTATATCGCCATCATCAACAGATTTATTAACTATTAGGTCTGATGTTAGATTGACAAATTTTTCTTTGTATCGTTGGTCATCGTTATG
>CAYUQU010000081.1:0-14830 GCA_964447015.1 uncultured Flavobacteriales bacterium | reverse complement strand
GGGGCGAGTCGCGACGCGCCCCTACTGGTTTTCTCTGTATATCAATACTTATTCTTCACTTTACAAGTGCTAATCCCAAACAATACATACAGTGGGCAAAAGCTTATGAATGATGTCAGTACTAATACAGCAGATACCACCAACAACACAATCGACCACGGTGTATCAACCAACTCAAGGTAAATTGCAACCAATAAAATCAAAGCGATTAAAATTCGAATCCCTTTGTCTACTTTACCCATATTTTTTTTCATAGCTCTCATTTTTAATCTAATTTAATCAGCCTTTCCCGATATTGTCGGGGTTTATTCAAGTTCAATTTACTCATTTTCTGTGAATCAGACTACAGTTGATTCATCTTTTCAAGCTCTTTCCCTAAAAAAATAATACAACACAGCTCCGATGCCGTAACAAAGAATATCAAGGTAATCACTTGTGTACGCGGTTGAAAAACGCGGTAGAATGAACTCAAAAATAACGGCATACATAACGAACGCCAAAACAATCATGCTCACATCTACATTGAAATTTTCGTTTCGAGTGGCTACACGAAGAATTACAGTCGCTCCTGTCAATACAATTGGCATCACAACCAAGTCATCGAGATAACTATCTAAAATCACAAACGAATTATCTGTAAAAATAAGGATCTGATGAATTGAAAAAAGTAAAGCAGAGACAATGAAAATCAAGCTGCTAAAAGGGCGAATATAATTTATGCTGAAGCCCATGCAACAAACCAAGTAATGGCGGAGATTATTCCGAAAAACGCCCAGAAAATAGGTCTAATAACATGTAGAATTGCTTTTCGCCACCAAGGATATTCTGGTTTAATTTCAAAGAACTCGCTTTCTTTAACTTTTTCTGGAATGAGTCCTTTACTCTTTCTGTCTTGAAAAATCAATTCGTTTTTATCGAGTGGTTTTCCACAAAACTCACAAACAGTTTGTTCTCCTATATTCCATTGACTACATGACGGGCATTTCTTCTCTTGCATTCAACTATATTTTACCGCGTAATTTTCGTGTAAATATACTAATCATTTAGAGCTAAATGACAAGAAAATAAGATCCTAACATCAATAATACTGAGCCAAAATTTGTTCGAGTTGAGAGGCTGGTATTACTCCAGATTGACGCCACACTATTTGACCATTCTTAAAAATCGCTAATGTCGGAACTCCACGTATCTGAAATACTTGAGCGACATGTGGATTTTTGTCTACATCGATTTTAATAATACTCGCCTTATCACCGACTCTGGACTTTAAGTCATCCAGAATCGGTTTCATCGCCTTACAAGGTCCGCACCACTCAGCAAAAAAGTCTACAAAAGTAGGTTTTGAACCAGCTACAAGCTCATTAAATGTCATTGCCATAATTATACTTGGGATTTAAAATAATTAACTTCTAACCACGAACCTCCGTTCACACAGTCAACTCCTGCCGATTGAAGAAGTTGTTCTGCCATTCCGCTTCTATTACCCGAAGCACAACACAACACTACAGGAGATTTAATAGACTTAATCTCATCAACTCTCGCCATTAACTCTTGCAATGGAATATTGATAGATCCTGCCACATTACCTCCCATAAACTCACCCGTAGTTCTTACATCAACTACTGTACCTTTTTGAATCATTTCTTGAATACTCATGACCTTTGTGTTTTTGATTTATTCCACATACTTTTAATTAAGTCGAAAACCAAACCTCCCATCACGGCTCCATAGATGGTCATATTGAACGGACTTGATTTAATCGTACACATACCATTTTCACAACCGATAAAGTACCAATACAACCAACCAACAAGTGCTCCTGCAACCACTCCGATCGCTATCCATCCAAAACGCTTAATGAGATTATTCATTTTCATGATGCAAAGGTAAGACACAAAAACAGGTACTACAGTGACTTGAGTTACAGAAGACATAAAACAATAGAAGGACTGTATCAAATGACACAGTCCTTCTATTGCTACATACTGGTTTAGCTTATGTACTTCCTTAGATATTATAAATATCAATAAATCACAACATGTTTTGTCAACTTAGAATCTTTTGTAGTAATGTGTACAAAATAAGTTCCAGCACCAGAGTCAGACAAATCAAACTCAATTTCTTTTAAACTTGATTGATTAAAGCTCACATCCTCCTTAAGAACAATTTGTCCCATAGTATTTACTATTTGAATTTGAGCAGCATCATTTTGGAACGAGTCAAATTCAACTTTAAACATTCCATTACTTGGATTTGGATATATAGTTACTTTTGGTGCTGTTTGAGTAAAGTCCTCAGGAATTGAAAGTCCGTAGCCAACAGTAAAATAATATTCTATTTTTGTGCCAAAGTCCGCTTTAAACACATGTGCCATTGTGCTACTCGGAATTCTAAGTCTTGCATAACCAGAGCCATCATTATTAGCCCACCAAGAAAGTCCATTCTTTGCACTATCTTCAATTCTCATCATGTAACAGCCCGGAGTCAAATCAAATGTATCTCTGTAAAGTGTACTTGCAAGCATACCACTTTCATTCTCTTTTAACACATTACCTTGGCTATCGAACAACTTCCAAGTCGTTTCATTAGGTTTTGTGTTTGTTCTGAATTGAAATTCAAGAACTGAAGGTAACATTGGAGTATTCTCAAAAGTAGACATCATTGCATCATTGATAGAATTTTCATCTATAGCTCCATTTGGATTTTCAATGCGCACTTCAAATGTTGAATTACCACCTTGATTTGACCATTCCCAACTTTCAGTGATAGGTAGAACAACAGTTTCAGATTCTCCAAATGCTAAACTACCTTCCCAGTTATACGTTCTCCAGTTATTACCATTCACAGCATAACTTAATGTAGCTGATGTAAGACTTTGACTTCCATAGTTTTTAATAATCACTCGAGCTTCATTACAAATAGGGTTCATTCGTTGATAATCATCTTTATTAGATGGCGAAATTATGTCTTCAATCGCTGCATCTACCTGATGATTTTTCTCCCCGTAAATAAACAATTGTGTCTCCCAAATATATACAGGCGCTTGATTACCTGACCAAGTTATATTCTGAATATCTATATCAAAGTCATACACACCCTCTTCAGCAATTAATCCAGTTAAATCATGATCAAATCTATGCGTTCTTAAACCTGGACACCAATTTGCACGGTCGTATAACCAAGTTCCACCTTGGGGATATATTGGATTCAAGCCACAATCAGCATCCCACATTAAATTTGAGCCAATTTGCGTGTCATCCATTTTCAAGTAATAATTTCTTTGGCAAAACTCAGCACAACTTGTGTTGTTATCAAACCCATGACCTGAAGGAACAACACGTAACATACTACTTCCTGTCCCCAAAGGATATTCGACCGAAATAGGTTGTAAATAGTCATTATCGAAAGAAGTTGCATCCTGATATCCCCAGCCATTTCCTCCACTTTGCCAAAGGTTTCTAACCTCTAAGACTTCTCTTGGTGGTGTACCTTCAATAAATTCAAAATCAATTGTTACACTAAATCCGCTTGACCATCCACCATAGAATGCGCGAATTTCAGCTGTATCTCTAAAAAGTGGGGCGTAATCTGTAACATCAAAAGTGTGAACGTGTCTCCAGTTCGAATTATAACCATTTGATCCCACACGCATATACCCACCATAAGGTGTGATTACACGTGCTAACTCAAAAGGCTCTTTCGCTTCATACACATTCCATGTTGTATCAACTACAAGAGGATCTTGTGAAATAGTGTCAATACTGGCTACAGTAGAATCATTATATCCAAGTGGTTTGAGTAACTCAATTTTCGTTGTATAATCCCAATCACTACAACCTGTAGATGCACATCCCATCGTATAATGCATCAAAATTTTACCATAACTCGTGTTTCCTTCAGGAAAAATGACTTGTTGATCATAGTTTTCGTACCAAACCATATCTACCGCATCATGCACACGGATACGAGTAGTATCTCCTGGAGCTGAAAAAGAATATGCTGTTGAAAAAATAAATCCGGAAAGTATAATTAATCTTATCATAATTGAAAAATGTAAAAATCACATAAAAACTTCTATTAATAAATCATGTTGAATAACCTTGTGTATTTCAGTATCAAATAATGATTGCTCAAAATGGATTTCATATCCGCAGTGTGATAAATGCGGAATAATTATATTAAATACTGTTACTAGAACAAACAAACCTATAATACCTAAAGCGCAAAAATTGAAAATCTTTCTTTTCATAAGCTAAAATCAATTTCAGAAAACAACATTGAAGAATAGATAGACTTCAGTTTTTCTTATCAGATCACAAAATTATTCTCTACCACTCCATTTCCCTTATTCTTATCAAGACAAAAATGGGACAATCCCATCCTTCTCAAACTATCTGACTAACTGAACAAAACCATGCTGAGAAAGATACTCTCCAGATGCCGACTGCGCCTCAATTTTATAAAAATATGTGCCTTCGGTTACTTGCCTTCCAGATGAATCATTTCCATCCCAAACAAAATCGGGTGTCGATGACGAGAAGAGATTATTTCCCCAACGATTGAAGACGACAACTTCCAACGAGATAATACCCTGATGTGAGATTAGCTTAAAGACATCGTTGTTTCCATCATTATTCGGCGTAAATACATTTGGTACTTCAAGTGCACAGATGCCTGAAACATCTACAAAAAATGAATCAGGTTCAGAAATACAACCCATATAATTTGCTGTTACAAAGAATATTGAACTCTCCTGAACCGTCAATTGGATAGAAGCCCCCTCCTGTCCAGTATTCCATAATATTGTCGCTGAAGAATTATCAGATGTTGCTATGGCATTAATTGTTTCGCCAGGACAAACAACGAAATCATTAGGTGCATTTACAGTTGGAATTGAAATCACTTCAACTTGAACAGAATCATGTGCAAGTGGACAACTTCCATTTTGTCCAGTCAGATAAATCCATCCTTCATTTTGCTCATCAACCAACAATTGATTTGCAATCACATTTGACGGTTCCCAAAAAAACATTGTTCCCAATGCGTTTGAATTTGCAGTTAACATTGTGGAAGCTCCTTCGCAAAACGACAACTCTCCCGAAATGAATATATCCAAAGGAGGAATCACAGCTATCTGTACACTTTCTGTTGATTCACAGCCATGCGCAGTTGAAGATGCCGATACGGTGTAGATCGTTGTATCCGTTGGAGAAACTGTCCATTGTGTTCCAGAATGAGCACCAGAATTCCAGTCAAAGCCATCAACCGCAATATTTGAGCTCACTGTGAGCTCAATGGACTCTCCAAAACAAATCGCAAGATCCTGCGTAACAGTCAATTGAGGGCGAGGCCGAACTGTAACAACAGTTTGCACAGTCGATGAAGTACAATTATTTTCATCTGTCACATTCACTGAATATACTGTAGTTGTAGATGGACTTACTTCAATTGAAGATTGATTAATCGCTCCAGGCATCCAATTATATGTAGGATTATCTGCTGAAGTATTCGCTGTTAACTCAATAGACTCGCCTTCACAAATAATACTGTTAGGTGTAACAGAAATTGTTGGGCTTGGAGGAACAGAAACTACAATTTCATCATAAAATGAACAGAACGGAGAAAAAGAAATGTCATCTAATGCAAAATCATTTCCTGCATCCAACGTATTTTGATTGATGATTGAAATCTCAGCTGATGTAGCTGCTCCAGAGTTCCAAACCACAAAAAACTGCTGCCAGTTACATGTTGTGTTTGACAAATTCAACTGTGCACCAACTTGAACTCCATTAATTGAAAATCTCAATATTCCTGGATTATCACTCACAACAGAACTTGCCCAAACGGAAAATTGGTAATCTGTATTTGGTGTGACAGTAATATCTTGTCCCCAAACAACTGCATTCGCAACTGCAGATCCATTAACAACCAACATTGACCCTGTATTATCACCTACTGTATGATCAAAACACGGAGCAAAATTATTGTGAACCAAACTCGCATTTGAAGTCACTGCATAAGTTCCTGGATTAGATAACTGCCCCCAAGTCCCACCTGTTCCCAAAACATAATCACTTTGAAAACCAATATTGCCTTGCGAAAAATCACCGTTTAACACTACATTTTGTTGCATAATAACACCTTGACAAAAGTAGGTTCCAGGTTGTGAAACAGTTATTGAAGATTGAGTCGAGCCTGTATTCCATAAATATGAAGAATAACCAGCTGGTGCAGAAAGCACTAGTTGACTGTTACACATGATCAACGTATCATTACCTAAATCTATTGGATCTATGGTTCCAAATGATAATGTTATTAATGCTTCATCTCCAAGGCATGAACCTGATGGCGGTAATGTATATGTAAATGTATAAACTCCAGGATCAATGTCATTCGCATCAAAAACCCCAGTCACATTATTAAATGAACCTGAAAGCTCCGCGCTTGTTTCTTCCCAAACTCCATTAGTAGAAGTAGTGGTAAGAAAATTATTAAGATCAAATACCCCCGAAGGTGCACAAAATTCCTCCGAATAATCTCCACCTGCTGACTCAAATGAATTGATAGTGATGTCCAATTGCACCTCATCAAAACAACCTGGCAATCCGTCATAAATATAAAGTGTGGTTGAAGACGAAATCTGATCACCCGCGAAATATTGTGTTCCTGTTGCACCAGGGCCAGTGTAATAAGATTCTAAACCCGAAAGATTGGTTCCTGATATTGCAGGTAAAATGTATGAGCCACATTCAGAAACAGGAGTTACAGGATCTAAAATTGGAGTCCCAATAATTTCTGTTGAAATTATAGCTAAAGAATCAAAACACGCAGGACCGTTATCAATTGAATACGTATACACCCCATTCGGAGTTATTCCTGCAGTAAAAGTCCCTAAATAACCATTATCCAAACTTCCTGGACCAGACCAACTTCCATTATTAGATAATTCATTCTCGATTAAACTATATAGATTAACTTCTGGGTCGTTCATATCAGCACAATAAGACAATCCATCAACAATCTCCTGCGGAGCACATTGCATCAATCGAAGATCATCAAACCCGACATCATTTCCTGGAGCTCCTGGAAGATTCGTAACTATTTCAAAACGAATAGAAGATGTTGTAGAGCTGAAAACAGGCATCATCACATTTATCCATGTACTATTGTTTAATACATTTTGCGTACTTAACAACACATCATTTGCATCATATACATTAAATGTCAAGTCATTATTACTTGTGAATGCATCTCTTGTCCAAAATGCAAACTGATAATCTTGTCCGATACAAACATCCTCAATTATACGATCATAAATTTGACCTGTATAACCATCTACGATATTCATGTATAAACCATAAGTTCCTGAATTTACACATCCAGCAAAGGTTTGAGGAGTATTTTGGTAAGTTGTTCCAGGAATTAAATCAGGAACAACAGTGGTATATTCATACGAATCGTGCAATACTTCCTGCCAAACGCATTGAGCATACACTTTATTTATACAAAATGAGAGAATTGCTATAATTCCAAATGAAAATATCCCTTTATTCATAAACTGCTTATTTTATTCACTATCACAACAAATTTAGTTCAGTATAGCCAATTTATTCAGGTAACAAACAAGACAAAAACAGGACAAAAAAGGGGAGATGACATGAATCATCTCCCCCAAAAAAAACAAGAAACCACTTAAAAAACAGGTTCTAATGTTGAATAACTAACTTTTCAACTTTTTTACTTCCATTACTATACACGCTTACTAAATACACCCCGCTTTCCCAAGGTGAAGTAGAAACTGTCAAGTTCGAGTCAATTTCATCATTTTGATAAATCAATTTACCTGAAATGTTATGAATTTCAATTGAATTAACTGTATCATAGTTAAAGACAATTGTCACTACACCATTTGCTGGATTAGGATACACACTTAAAGTACTTAAGCTATTGTCCTCAATTGATGCCGTTCCGTTATTTACATTTACTGTCTGAGTAATCACTGTTTCATCACAATCAAACTCATTAGTTAGTGTAACTGTAATTGTGTACTCACCATCTTCTTCATATGTATGGTTTTGCACTGAAGCTCCATCCAACACAATTGTTCCATCACCAAAATCCCACGAATAGTTTGTTGTGTTTTGAGGATTTACAACTGCAAACAATTGATTCAATCCTGATCCTTGAATTTGAATTCCAGAAGCAGAAGGAGCTGGTGAAATTGAAACTACGATAGAACCAATTCCTACACATCCATCAGCGTTTGTAACATAACAAATGTAATTCCCTGATTCATCAACCTCAATTGTTTGTGAGAATTCGTTAGTTCCACTCCACGTATAAGTTGAGCCTGGATGTCCAGCATCAAGAGTTAACACTTCTCCTTCACAAATTGTGGTGTCATTACCTAAATCAACTATAGGGTAATTGTTTAAGATTTCATAAGTACCAATCATTTTAGAGCAAGTTTCATCTGCAGGATTACTCATCCATACGTCATAAACTCCAGTTTGGAGACCATTGAAACTACTTGCCGCTTGCCAAGTAGTTGGTGCAGCAGCGCCATTTGCAACAATTCCGTAGTTATAAGACCCTACAGTAATATTCAAATCATCAATTGCATGACGAAGTGCATCTCCACCCGTTCCTGCTGAGAACAAGTGTTTCCATGTCGATTTGTCCGCATCAGCGTAGTCTTGTGGTAATTGAATGTTTTCAAAAACAACCACTCCACCAACAGTCAAAGTTAACATACCATCAACTGTAACATAAACGTCTACAGGCACATCAGTTTGAGTTTTCCAAAGACTTGTATTGTCAGAATAAGCAAGCGTTTGTGTACTACCTGGCCCAAAAGCATTTGTAGCTGTCCAACCATATACTACATAAATACCTGAAATGTTACCGTTCTCATCACTATTACCCGCTGCATCAAAACTCACGCGAAGTTTTGATCCTTTACCATTTACAACACCTCCTGGATTAGTATAGTTAGCGTCATCACCAAAAGAATACGTGATACCGTCTGCTCCACCAGTTCCCCAAGTGTTAATCGGTAGATCTGCAGTTAAGTTGAATGAAACTGATAAATCACCAGCAATCTCAATTCCATCTG
This sequence comes from uncultured Flavobacteriales bacterium, assembly GCA_964447015.1. Lineage (GTDB taxonomy): Bacteria > Bacteroidota > Bacteroidia > Flavobacteriales_D > Crocinitomicaceae > Wandonia. The sequence continues at coordinate 5,715 of CAYUQU010000081.1, read as the reverse complement.
GATTTTCAATTGTAAATCCACCTGTAGCACTTGTCTGAGAAGGTGTAACAACCATACGCCCATCAGTTACTGAAGCTACTCCATGTATTGTTGTATTTGCTTCAAGTGGCGTAGAAGAGAAATCATTTGAATAAAATGTTTGTGCATCAGATTGACCAAATGCATTCACCAAACTGATTGATCCTTCAGCTACATTACAATCTATGTGCACCAAGTCAGCTGACTCTACTCCAAAACCGATTGTAGCAGAAACTTTTACAGAATCTAAATAATTCGATGGGCAAGAAGTGCTTCTTAACTGATAATAATAAGTATACACACCATCAGTTGCAGGGACAAACGTAAATTCATTGGTATTTGTCCAATTCAATGCTACCGTTTCTCCATCTTCTTCAAGCCATCTGTACTCCCATGAACCCATACCTGAAACTACTTCTGGAGTGTTCGAAACAGTGAATGTAATTGGGTCTCCAGCTTCACAGTTATCAACTGGAGAATAAGTTGCCATTGCACTCACTTGTGCAACAGGTACAACCGTAGCTGAAGCAGAGTTTTCACATCCGTTTGCATCAGTACCAACAACAGTATAAGTAGCTGCTGAAGTAGGTGTTGCACTAACCATATTTCCTGATGTCATGTTCAAACCAGCTGAAGGTGACCATGAATAAGTATCAGCACCTGAAGCCGTCATAACCGCTGATTCACCTGAACAATAAGCATAAGACTCGTTTGCAATTTCTACAACAGGTAAAGCATTTACTGTAACGGTAAAAGGATCTGATTCATCTGTATCTCCCGTGAAATCACAAGTAGAAACTAGTTGTAAATCCGTAGTTTCCGTTAATGCACTTGTAGTATAATCTCTGTTTGTTTCACCTGCAATATCTACCCAAGCACCATCTTCAAATATTTGCCATTGAAATGAAATTCCTGATAAAATTTCAGGATCTTCAGCTGCAGAAAAAGTCACTTCATCACCGCTACAAATAGTGGAAGAAGCAGTTGAAATCGTTTGGTGTACAGGTGTGCCTGCGCAATCAGGTGCTACTTCAAATAATCGTACATTGGGAATTGTTGTTGTTCGACCTGTAGCAGTTGGCGGAGATGCTGGATTAGGATTCGTGCCATCACTGTGATAATAAATACCACGGTTTACGCCCACATTAGCTGATTGCCACGTTGCTCCAGGGAAAGAAGAATAACCAGGCTGGTTCTCGTCCATAGCGACTACCAAGTTATCAACTCCATTCCACTCGAAAGGGGTATCCAATACAATTTCCACCCAATTTCCTGTAGCAGGAAATGTCATAGTCCCAGAAAACACTTGTTGCATTTCTGCTAAAGGTATCCAGTTAGTGTTATTGGCAAATTCACTCTGAGACGTATTACCCATGTAAATTGTCCATGCATTACTATTGTTGACATTCCCTGACACGTAGTAAAAGCTCAACTTTGAGATCATTGTACCAGAGGATAATCCTTCATTAATCATATCCGTCTGAAGATAGATTTGTTGAGAATAAGAATATCCGTAATAAGCGGCAATAGGATTAGTAGTAGATCCAGCTACCCCGTTTCCAATCTGATAAGTCTGGTAAGTCGTCTGAGCAAATCCGCTCAACGCTGTAACCATAGCTAACAACACTCCAAAAAAACCAGATCGGTTAAGGTGGATTGTTGGTTTTGTAATTTTATTCATAATAAATTGATTTAATAATTAAGTCAAATTTATCGGAATAAAATGCAATTTCATTTATAACTAACGAGACAAAAGTAGGACAATAAAACATTACCTTTTTTACTCAAAAAATTGAATATTAAACTATTTCAATGAGAAAATGTATGCCAAAAGTTCCTCTTGGGTCTCCATATCGAGCTTTTTACGGAGCCTTAAATTTGTTTTTCGAACCGAATCAGGAGAGATTCCAAGTGTATTTGCCATTTCGGGGTTACTTAAATTCAAACGGATTAATGCAGCCAGTCGAATTTCAGCATTTGTTAAGGTTGAATGTTGTTTGATTAATGTATTGAAAAACTCTGGATGTAATTTTTCAAACATACGTTTAAATCCAATCCAGTCATCTTCAGTGAGCAAGGTGAAATCTTGAAGTCTGAGCAAGAGTTCGTGTTTTTCTTTTTGTGATTTTTCGTCGCCATTTGTTTCATTTAGCTTTTCAACTTCGCCTCGCAAATCATTTATAAAGGAATTCTTATCACTTATACTCCTAAGTAGTTGACGCACGCTCTCCTCCGCATTGCGAAGTTGCTCTTTTGCCAATGTGGCTTTATATTCCAAAATTCGTTTATCTTTTCTTCTTTTCAACTGTTCTTGTCTAATCAATATTAAAAGAAATATCAACCCTACAACGATAACAGAAATAATACCAATCGATATAAATGTATTTCGTTCTTTTTGTTGTTTCAAAAACTCAAGTTCGGCTTCACGCTTTTCTGCATAAATCCTGTACTCGATAGTTTCAAAACGCGATATATCTTTCAGTACATTCATTGAATCTCTAATTGTCATCGCTTGCTGATAATCAAGTAGAGAATAGCTGTGATTACCTAATATATTATTCAGCTGGCTTCGAATTACATAAAATTTATATGGTAGAAATGTATCTCCTCTGTCCATACTATACAACTCCTTTGATTCGAGTAAATTAGCCTCAACAGACTCATAATCGCCAATTTGAATATTATATTCTGCTATTGAAAGCAACACACTAGCTGCGCTTCCATAATTCCCTGTCTCCAAGCTATATTTATAATCCAGGTTTGACAACTCAATCGCCCTCTCAAAATCCCCTTCCGCCCTGTAATTAACAGCTAAGTTTCCTGAAATTAAACCAATCCAGGTTCTATTCCCTTCTTTTTTTGCGATATCAATTCCAATGTTATAAAAATATTCAGCTGAATCATACTCCTTTAAGCCTGAGTAGGCTAAACCTATAGTGTTGTATACATTTTGCAACATATCACTACTTTTGGCTGGGTGCTTATGCCACTTAATAAGGTATTCTTTTGCTCTTCTATAATCTCCGTAAAAATAATACACATGTCCCATCCTGTCACAAAGCTGAGCAAAGATCGACGTATTTGTTAAATTATAGTCTTCTAGAATAGTTTTAGCGAGATAGAAAGCTTCTATACTTTCATGATGTCTACTTTCGTCGTAGTAAACTCTACCTGCATGAAAATAAAATTTCGCACACTCTTCTGGATTATTCTCTACCGAAATAATTTCAGAAACATAAGATATAAACTTAAACAAATCATCCTTAGAGGCAAAGTACTTGTTACCTCTTACAATATTTGCAGCTAAAGCGCTAGATGTATTCTCATTTGATACCGACCAAAATCGATATAAATCTATCGCAGTTTTTTTAGTAAATAGACTATCATTGATGTTACTCGTTTGAGCAAACAAAGGAAAAAAACTGAACCAAGAGATGGTTAGAATCAAAAATAAATTAGGCAGGTATTTAGCCGTTTTTGTCAGTAACCCATTCAACATGTTAACAAAGTTAACTTATTTTCAGTTTGGTTGCTCACATGTTAAAATATAGCTGATTATTTGGGAAATTGTTACAATTATCTCAAAAGTGTAACATGACCTTTGTGTACAAAGCGCTCATCTCGATATTCATGACCGAAAACTAAGGTCCAAATATAAGTTCCCTCGGGAGCAATTTGTCCGCCATAAGTGCCATCCCACCCTATTAAATGGTTTCGAGTGACAAATACTAATTCTCCCCAACGATTAAAAATTTGCAATTCGTAATCATTAGGATCAAACCCTGCTGTCATAACAGGTTCAAAAACTTGATTGAACTTATCTCCATCTGGAGTAAATGCATTTGGAACATAGAATATGACTTGCTCATTCACAATAACCATTTGGTATGTTGTATCACTACATCCAGCATCTGTGGTTACAATTAATTCAACTAAATACTCCCCTGCGACACCTAACTCGTAAGTATATTCAGGATTCTCTATTGTAGAGGATTGTCCATCACCAAAATTCCACGAATTAACATAATTCAAGTGCGAATGATTGCTGAACTGAACTTCGGGAAAGTCAGCGTACACTTGTTGTGGACTATATGTAAATATTGCCTCAGGTAAAGGATCTACACAAATCATTTGACTTTGTAACTCTGATGCTTCACACAATCCGTCAGTTGTACCAGAAAGGGTCACATCATAACATCCTGCTGAAGTAAACAAGTGTTGGAAAAATGTAGAACTTGTGTTTTGTGATCCATCAGAAATCGCCCAAATATATGTTGTATTTGCCGAGGAAATACTTTCATTTATAAAGATTACTGGTAAATCTTCACACCCTCTTATGGTATCACTTGAGAATTGAATAATCGGCATTTCCGAAATCCAAATATCAATTTGTGCAGTATCATTCACACAAGCTCCTTCTCCTTCCAAAACGTATAACAATTGGTAGTTCCCTCCTTGTACACCTTGCGGATTGAGCAACTCGTTTTGAAGATCAACGGCTGCGCTTAAATCAGGATCAATAACCCAATGTCCATTTTGAGAAGGCACTTGTAGATTCAATTGCGTCAGAATAGACACTTCGTATTCATCGGAATTACACAAATGAAAACTTCCCGGGTTACCCGCCTCTGGTTGCTCGTAAATAGTAATTTCCCAATTTGATGTATCATTTGGGCAATGAGTCCCCGAGCTTACATAAATTATTTCATGGATCCCAGGTATTCCGACGATATTCAACTCCCCTGTACTATTCAACTGTCCATTAACAGAGTTGTCAGTGCTTTCCCAGGTGCCGTCAGCATCTGTATCAAAATCTAGATAAACCCCTAAGTCAACACTAACCAATGAATTACAAAATTCATATACTTTATCAACACCAGCATCAGGCAATTCCTCTACACTTACATTTACTGAACCTGAAGCAGTACATCCATTTAATGAGGTAACAGTTACGTTGTATGCTCCTGCCGTATCAGTGTCTATATTTGATTCAATAGATCCTGTATTCCAAAGATAAGTCGCATCTGTATTTGTCGCATCTAAATTCACTGACTCTCCTTGACATAGGTTTCTATCTAACCCCAAATTTACAATAGGGAGTGGTTCAACTGTGACTTCAATTTGTTCTGTCACTGTGCAAACAGGGCGGAAAGTAATGTCATCTAAAGCAAAATCATTTCCAGCATCAAGTGTATTTTGGTTTATTATTGCAATATCCGCTGTAGTATTAGCTCCTGAGTTCCACGTCACAAAAAACTGTTGCCAGTTACATGTCATATTTGACAAATTTAACTGTGCGCCAACTTGAACTCCATTAATCGAAAATCTCAAAACTCCAGGATTTGTCGCTTCAACCGAAGAAGCCCAAACTGAAAATTGATAGTCGGTATTCGGTGTTATGGTTACCTCTTGTTTCCACACAGCTGAATTTGGAACGGCAGAACCATTTACCACTAACATTGATCCGGTATTATTCCCCACAGTGTGATCAAAACAAGGAGCAAAGTTATTGTGCACTAAATTTGAATTAGGCGTCACCGCAAAAGTCCCTGGGTTCGAAAGTTGCCCCCATGTACCTCCAGTGCCAATCACATAGTCACTTTCAAATAAAGTGTTTCCTTGAGAGAAGTCACCATTCAACACTACACTTTCACCTAATTTACTCACAAACAACGTATAAACTCCAGAATTGGAAAC
>CAYUQU010000080.1:0-15092 GCA_964447015.1 uncultured Flavobacteriales bacterium | reverse complement strand
CGTGACGTCAGTTTTTGGCGTGCGTTTTTGCCCCAAAAACCATGACAAAAACGCCTTCGAAGGATAATGATCAATGTGCACCACAAACGTCCATCAATTTCCCTTCGCCACACATCATCCATTTTAAGAATTTCATTCCCCTCACCCAAAAACAAGTCTTGAGTCCCCGACAATATCGGGACAGGCTTGCAGTCTTGAATCAATAGTCTTAAACCTCCACCTAGGATTTCTATAACATCTTTCAAAAATTGTGTAACACTGTTAATTAATATAGTCACCACCTTTGTAATATAAAAATCAGTTCAATTATTAACATTTTAAATCAAAGAAGATGAAAGAAGATCAAAAAGATGCGAGACAAGATCGCAAAGACGAGAAAAACGGTCAGAGAGATGAGAGAAACACTCAGAAAGATGAGCGTAATGATCAGAAAGAAGAGAGACAAGCTCAGGAAGACGAGCGAAAAGATCAGAAAGATGTAAAAGAACATCAAAGAGATCAGAAAGATCCTCAAAAAGATCCTCAGAAGGACCCTCAGAAAGATCCTCAAATGCATGAGAAAAAACATCAGAAAAATGAGAGAGATGAACCACGAAAATAAGTTGAGACCAGATCACGATGACGTGACTGGAGATCAAAACGATTCTAAAAAATACAGTGAAGATCGCCAAAATGTAGCAAACAATCACAATGATGTGAGCGGTGTGTACAATGATGTGGTTGGAAGTCACGAATACGTGGAAGAAAACCAAAAGGATCAAAACACGGCTAAAGACCGTGGCATGTTAACAGGAATGTTTCGTGACCGTCAGAGTACTGAAAGTGCTTACAATACATTACAAGAAAAAGGTTACTCAAAAGATGACATCAACTTAGTTATGTCAGATGAAACACGCAAGAAACATTTTTCTGGTGATGTAGAAGATACTGAAATCGGTACTAAAGCTGCCGAAGGAGCAGGAAAAGGTTCTGCTATAGGCGGTACAGTTGGAGCTGTTGTAGGTGTTATAGCCGCGATTGGGACAAGTTTAGTTATACCAGGTCTTGGTATTGTTATCGCTGGTCCAATTGCCGCAGGATTAGTAGGTGCAGGAGCAGGTGGAATTACAGGTGGAGTAATTGGCGCGTTAGTAGGTTCAGGAATTCCTGAAGCACGCGCTAAGTTGTACGAATCAGGAATCAAAGAAGGAAACATTGTTATGGGGGTTAGACCTCGTAATGAAGAAGATTCAAAATTCTTTGAAACAAACTGGCGTACAAACAAAGCTGAAGAAATTCACTATTAAAAAACCAATTGTAAACAAAAACGGAATGGCGATATCGTCATTCCGTTTTTAAACCAAGCACACATTATAATTCATTATATAAAAAGAAAAAATGAAAAAGTTAAATTTTATCAAAGGAGTAATCTTACAGGGAACTGTTGTTGCCTCTATTTTACTAGTTGCTTCGTGTAACAATACACATAGTGCAGAAGACTCGAAAACTGTTGCAAAAGATCAGAATAGAGCAGTACTTGCAAGCAACGACAACATGAACAATAACAACAACAATAGTTATAGCGACAAGCAACAGGAAAAGGACGCACAATTTCTTGTTAATGCAGCTGAAATTAACCTAGCTCAAATTCAGTTAGGAAAACAGGCACAAAAAAGTGGCAATTCACTTCATGTGAAAGAATTAGGTAAGATGATGGATGACTCGCACACTAAATCACAAAGAGAATTAACGGCGTTGGCTAAACGTAAAGGTGTGGACGTTCCGAATTCACCCACAAAAGATTCGAACAATGCCTATACTAAGCTTAATGAAAAATCGGGAAATGATTTTGACAAAGCGTATGCCGATGAAATGGTAAGTGGACATAAAGATGCCATTTCAACTTTTGAGAAAGCATCAAAAAATGCGAATGACACAGAGATTCGAAATTGGGCAACATCATCGCTTCCAGAAATGCGTGAGAATTTAGATCACTCAGTTGCAAGTCAGAAGAAATGCAATAAAATGTAATTTATATTAAAATTTGATCAGATGAATAATCAACAAACAATAAGCGTAGCCATGCAATCATCTCAATTAATGAGATTATTTGAAGACCAATTGAAGGATATCTTTTGGGCTGAAAAAGCATTGACTAAGGCAATTCCGAAAATGATTAAAAATGCTACATCGAAGGAATTAAATGATGCACTTACACTGCACTTAGAAGAGACCAAAGAACATGTAGAGCGCTTGACAGAAATTTTTGCAAGCATTGATAAGAAGCCTGTGGCTAAGAAGTGCGAAGCAATGGAAGGACTTCTAAAAGAAGCTGAATCAATTATGGATACATGCGAAGAAGGAGCGATGTGCGATGCGGGAATCATTTTGGCTGCACAAAAGGTAGAACATTATGAAATTGCATCTTATGGAACGCTTTGTGTTTTCGCAAAAACATTGGGAGATGAAGATATTTTAGCTTTACTCCAACAAACCTTAGACGAAGAAAAAGAGGCTGATCAAATACTTTCTGAAATTGCTGAATCAATTAATGTTGAAGCAGCAGATGAGTTAGTATAGGGAGCAAAATCCACAGTTGTAATAAAATTAAAAACAAATAATTTAAAATAAAACATCATGGGAAATTTACTTTATCTATTAGGGGTAGTTCTAATCATCTCTTGGGCAATAGGCTTTTTCGCTTATAGCGCTGGAGGAATTATTCACATACTGCTTGTAATCGCAGTAATCTCTATCCTAGTGAGAGTTATCACTGGGAACAGAAGAGCATAGTATTAACAACAATTAAAAAAGATTAAAATGAATAACGAAAGAAAAATTGAAGTGTTAAACACACTTGTAACTATCAACAACGATAGAATAGAAGGTTATGAAACGGCTTCTAAAGAAACAGAAGAATTTGATTTAAAAGCTTTGTTTGAACAATTCATTTCAACCAGTCAAAAGTGCAAACAAGAACTAGTAAATGAAGTAAATCTGTTGGGAGGCAAGGCAGTAGAAGGCACATTGGTTTCAGGAAAATTTTTTCGCGTGTGGATGGATGTAAAAGCAGCACTCACAGGCAAAGATCGTAAAGCAATTCTCAACTCTTGCAAGTTTGGAGAAGAAGCAGCAACAGATACTTATGACACAGTATTAGAGAATAAATCAGAAGAATTAAGTGCAGAGCATCGTTTTATGATTAGCAATCAAAAAGCAGCTCTAATGGCTGATCAAGATCACGTAAAAGTGTTGCTTGATGCATTGGTAAATGCATAATCATTGAGTTGATTTATGCTTTAAAAAATGTTAGGAGAGATTGTCAGTGATTTGTTTGATTGGAAAACGATAATATAGAAATTTACATCTTTTCCAATCTTCTATCTATGCTAAGGAACAGGCAAACGAGCCGACTGCGTCCTGAAGCCAGTAAACGATTTTTCCTGACATTTTATTTTAAATTAAGTTTTATGGTGAACGCTCTGTGTAGCACCAAATCCAGAATGTAAACTCCACATACTATCATCCGCTCTCATTCTCACTCTCTTAAAGTAGGATTTCTATAACATCTTTCAAAAAATGTGTAACACTGTTGGTTAACAGACTCACGACCTTTGTAAAACAAACTTCAATTCAATTATTAACACTTTAAATCAAAATTAAGATGAGAAGAAACCAAAAAGATGAAAACATGAAAACAGACTGCGCTATGCTAACAGGAATGTTTCGTGATCGTGAGAGCTCGGAAAATGTGTTCAAAGCATTACAGAGAAAGGGCTACTCTAAAGATGAAATCAATTTAGTTATGTCAGATGAAACGTGCAATAAGTATTTTTCAGATGAAATCGAAAAAACTGAATTTGGAAATAAAGCTCTTGACGGTTTAGCTGGTGCAGGCAATACTAGAATAGGGATTAATGGAGCACTGGTAGGTTCTGGAATTCCTGAAGCACGCGCTAAGTTTTATGAGTTAGGTGTCATAAGTGGACATATTGTTATGGGAGTTCAACCTCATAATGAAGAGGATTCAAGATTCTTTGAAAATAATTGGCGTAAGAATAAAGGTCTAGAGATTCACAATTAACATTCTAAAAATAGATCCAAAATGGTATTAAGTGCCATTTCACATATAAATTAAATTATAATTAAGATTTCAATATCTAAAAAAAGAACAAAATGAAAAAGTTAAATTTTATCAAAAGAGCATTGTTACAGGGAACATTTGCTGTCATTATTTTGCTAGTTGCTTCATGTAACGATAGCTACAAATCAGAAGACTCAAAAGATGTAGCTGAAGAACATAACGATGCAAAGTTTGACAATGACCAAAAGGAGGAAGATGCACAGTTTTTAGTTGATGCATCTGAAGTTAATCTGAGTGGAATTCAATTAGGGCAACTTGCACAGCAAAAAGGAACTGCTGTACATGTTAAAGAACTAGGCAAAATGATGGAAGATGAGCACACTAAATCACAAAGAGATTTAGTTGCACTTGCTAAAAGTAAAAGAATGTCTATTCCAACTTCACCAACAGAAGATGCTAATGATGCGTACATGAAGTTAGACAAAAAACAAGGGAGTGATTTTGACAAAGCCTATGCCGATAAGATGGTAGACAAACATGAAAATGCTATTGAAACGTTTGAAAAAGCAGCAAAAAATAGCAACGATACAGAGATTAGAAACTGGGCAAAATCATCATTACCTGAGTTGCGTTCTCATCTTGATGACGCGCTTGAATGTCAAAAGAAATGTGAAAAGAATTAATTCAAATTAACACATCATGGGAAATTTGTTATATCTCTTAGGAGTGATTTTAATTGTCTTTTGGGCAATAGGCTATTTCGCTTATAGTGCAGGAGGATTTATTCACCTTTTGCTAGTGATTGCAGTAATTGCTATTCTTGGAAGAATAATTACCAGCAACACTGGAGTAAAATATTAAGCACTTAAAAAAATATCAAAATGAATAAAGAAAGAGCAATTGAAGTGTTAAATACACTTATCATCATCAACAACGATAGAATTGAAGGATATGAAACAGCATCAAAAGGAACAGAAGAGCTTGATTTAAAAATCTTGTTTGCACAATTCATTTCAACTAGTCGAAAATTAAAGGAAGAATTAGTTAACGAAGTAAACCTGTTAGAAGGTAAAGTGCTAGAAGGCACAATGGTTTCTGGTAAATTCTTTCGTGTATGGATGGATGTAAAAGCAGCACTTACTAACCGAGACCGCAAATCAGTTCTAAACTCGTGTGAGTATGGAGAAGAAACGGCAACAGATGCTTATGATAAGGTATTAGAGAATGAGTCAGAACATTTAACTGCTGAACAGTACTTCATGATTAGTGATCAAAAAACAGTTTTAATCGCTGACCAAGACCAGGTAAGATTATTGCGTGATGCATTGGTAGACGCATAATCAATAAGTTGATTGTGTGTTGCAAAAATGTCAGGAGAGATTGTCAACGATTTGTTGATTGGAAAACGATAATATAGAAATTTAAATCTTTTCCAATCTTCTATCTATAAAGGAGCAGGCAAACGAGCCGCTAACCTTTAGCCAACACTCGATTTTTCCTGACATTTTATTTAAAGCGTAAATTAGATGAACAACATTATGATCCTTCAATTAAATCCTACGATTTTAGTGGAAACTCCTTTGGGAACTGGACAAGCGCTCTTTATCATCGATTACGGAATGCACCAAAATACATGTTGGGTTGTCACACTAGTTGAAAATGGAATCATCAAACATTTTGATTGCAACGACGTTATTCTTTCTACAAATCACACTTACGGCCTAAACCTAATCAAGAATAAGAATCCCAAGACTTAGTTGGAGATAGTAGATATTTTATCAGTCTCATCCAGTCCCTAAAGCGGAGCCAATTGTTGTAAGAGCGGATCATTATCCGACACAACATACATCATCGAAAGACGATTGTGAATGTAAATCAAATACGTTCAATAAAAATTCTCTTCACATACAATCCTCCTTTTTCAGACTTTTTCAGAAAGTCTTCACTATATCCGAAATCAAAGCCCGTCAATTGACGGGCGACATCTCAATGGCGGCGGATGCAGTCCGCCGCAAACAAACAAAGATGAAATCAGTTTTTGGCGTGCGTTTTTGCCCCAAAAACCATGACAAAAACGCTCTCGAAGGATGAAGATGAATGTGCATCTTTCACGACCCCGATAGGGGTCAAATAATCATAGCGGCGGATTTCAAACCGCCGTAAAAAAAGCAACACGACATTAGTTTTTGGCGTGCGTTTTTGCATCAAAAACCATGACAAAAACGCCATCGAAGGATAAATGTGAATGTGAATCAAAAACGTTCATCAATTTCCCTCCGCTACACAATTCCCATTTTGAAAAAATAATCCCCCCCTCACCCAAGAATAAAGTCTTTTGTCTTGAGTCTTGTAGTCTTTTGTCTAAAAAATAAACCTGTGATTTATGTAACATTCGCATTTTATTGTGTAACAAAACCAGTTGTAAACAGAGTCATCTTTGCAGGTGTGAAAATTCATTCACACTTTTATACCACAATATGAAACAAATTTTACTTTATACTTTATTTCTACTAATTCCCGTACAATTTTTCGCACAAGCACCAAACTTAGGTTCTGCAGCAAACTTCGCGTTATTCTCTTCAGATGGTGCAATTTTAAATACTGGAATTTCACAAGTCACAGGAAACATAGGAACCAATGTTGGTTCAAGCACAGGATTTGGAAACGTTAACGGTGTGATGCACGATGAAGATGGTGCAAGTGCATTATGTGCAGCCGATTTATTACTTGCTTATGGAGAGATGAATGTGGCTATACCAACCAGCACTCCAGCTCCTGCAATAGGAAATGGAATGACAATGTATCCAGGCGTACACGCCATTACAGGTGATGCCACACTTGACTTGAATTTGATTTTAGATGCGCAGGGAGATCCCAATGCCGTGTTTATTTTTCAAATTTCAGCTACACTTTCTACAAGTGCAGGTTCATCAATTGAGTTAATCAATGATGCAATGGCGTGTAATGTCTTTTGGAAAGTAGAAGGCTTAGTAAGTATTGCTACAGGAACAGATATGAAAGGTACAATTGTAGCGAACAATGCTGCAATAGAAATAGCAACAGGTAGTATGTTGGAAGGGAGAGCATTATCTACAACTGGTGCAGTTTCAGTTGATGGAGTCAAAGCAAAGACACCAATTGGTTGTGGAAGTCCTGTACTTAACGGACCTACTGCACCGAACCTTGGTGTTGTGGGTTGTTATGGAGTTTTCTCTACAGATGGCGCAGTAACCAACAACGGAATCACAAACGTAACAGGTGATGTGGGAAGTAACAATGGCGCAGTAACAGGATTTGACCCTTTATTGGTTGATGGTGAAATTCACCTTGTTTCTGATCAATCAACAGCACAAGCGGCAAATGATTTATTGGTTGCATATAACTACCTAAACGTATTACCTTACGATATTGAGTTATTGTATCCTGCACAATTAGGAAACAACTTGGTGCTAACACCACAAACTTATTTATTGAATGCAGCAGCCATATTTACAGATTCACTTTATCTTGATGCGCAAGGTGTTGCAGACGCAGTATTTGTAATTAAAATTAATGGAGCATTGACAACAAGTACGTATTCTAAAGTACTTCTTATTAACGGAGCACTCGCAGAAAATGTATATTGGAAAATTGAAGGTGCAGTAACAATTAATAACTACTCTGTTTTTAACGGAACAATTGTATGTAACAACGGTGCACTGGGCGCAATCAATACAGGAGTTGAATTTAACGGACGTGCACTTACTACAAATGGTGAGCTTTCGACAACAGCACTTGATCTTGTTGTAACTGATGTAGCTACTAATTGCGGAGTTGTAGGTTTGTCTACTTTAGAACTTGCTGAGTCTCTAGAGATTTACCCAAACCCATTTAGTGAATCCATTACAATTAAAATGGATGAAGCGACTTCGTTTACAAACAACTATGAATTGAAAATAGTGAATACTTTAGGCAAAGAAGTATTGTCAACGACACTTACGCAACCTTCAACAGTAATTAAAACAGATCAAATTCCAGCTGGAATCTATTTCTTCACTGTTTACAATAACGATAAAGTTATTCGCAACGGTAAGCTGATTGCGCAGTAGTTCTTTTTTTAGATACAAGACTCAAGACTTGTAAAAGGACGAAAAGTATTTTAGATTAGAGTAAATATATTTCCTAAATAGCGTTGACCACAGGTCAACGCTATTTTTTTTTGGATATAAGGATCATAACAAACTAAACAGCAAATTCACCTATCATGCCCCTGAAGGGCCTGCCCCGACGGATAGTCGGTGGGTCAAATAATTGTAACGGCGGATTTTAATCCGCCGTAAAAACACAACAGAAGTCAGTTTTTGGCGTGCGTTTTTGCACCAAAAACCATGACAAAAACGCCATCGAAGGATAATGTTCAATGTGCATCACAAACGTTTATCAAGTTCCCTTTACATATAATCCTCCTTTTTCAGAAAGTCATGACTTTAACCGAAATAAAAGCCCGTCAATTGACGGGCGACATCTCAATAGCGGCGGATGTTAATCCGCCGCAAACAAACAACGACGAAATCAGTTTTTGGCGTGCGTTTTTGCATCAAAAACCATGACAAAAACGCTATCGAAGGATGAAGGTGAATGTGCATCACAAACGTTCACCAATTTCCCTCCGCTACACAATTCCCATTTTGAGAATTTCATTCCCCTCACCCGAAAATAAGTCTTGTAGTCTTGAATCTTGTAGTCTTGAGTCTTTTGAATCCCCCAAATAATGTTAAATACTCCCCATCTCCACCTCAATACCTTGGAGCTCCAAAATAAAAAGCGTAAATTGTAAGTATAAACACAAAATTAAAAGACATGAATAACTTATTATATATCATAGCAGTCATTTTAATCATCGCATGGATTACAGGTTTTTTTGCATATAATCTTGGTGGTCTGATTCACATTCTTTTAGTTATTGCCGTTATCGCAATACTATTGAGACTTATTGGTGGAAGAAGAGTGTAATTTAGACTGTTAGACAAAAGAAGTTAGACAAAAGACTTTTTGTGCTTTGCTTCTATTGATATCGTCAACCATTGGTTGACGATATTTTTTTTTACTATAAACATCATGGTTTAGTCCTAGAGACAGTCTTTTGTCTAATGTCTAAAAATCTTTTGTCTTAATGCAAGCAGTGATTTATGCAACATTTCCAATTTAAAATGTAACACATCTCCAACTGATTACAGCCATCTTTGTATCATCAAGCATTAGGGAATTGATTAGAAAACAAACCTAGCAAATAGAGAAATGTACAACAGAAATTATAACAATCGAGGAATGAGCAATTTATTATATGTAGTAGCAGTTGTGTTGATAATTCTTTGGATTACGGGGTATTATGCATATGACATGGGAAACTTAATTCATATTTTATTAGTCATTGCAATTGTTGCAATTTTGTTGAGAGTTATCGGAGGTAGAAGAGTATAAATTATATAAAGTTTAAAAAGTTATGTCACATTCAAATTCAAATGGTAAAGTAGCTGGAGCATTGGTGCTTGGAGCATTGGTAGGAGCAGCAATAGGAGTCTTATTTGCACCGGACAAAGGAAGCAATACACGCAGTAAATTGATGGCTGGAGCAAAGGATCTTGCAGAAGATATCAAAGAAAAGGCTAAAAAAGAAATTGGTGATTTAAATCACAAATCTTAAAAACCGAAACCTAAATCGGTAATAAGTTTAGTAGTTAGTAGTAGTTAGTTGTGGTAAGAAAACGGTCAGCTGAAAAATTGAACTCTTAGGAGGGCTGGTTGATCAGCAGATCGTTTTTTTTGATTAAAGAATTAAAAAAAAGCATATGTCTGAAACGGGGAAAATAGAGGAACTGACTAAAAGTTTAAAAGTCTATGTTCAAACAAACATCGAACTAGTCAAGTTAGAGGCAGCAGAACGAACTTCTGTATTTGGCTCAAGTTTGATTAGTATTTTGATTGTTGGTCTTTTCATGATTTTGTTCTTGCTATTTGTGAGTATTACTGCGGGCTTTTGCCTTGCTGATTATTTCAATAGCAATTATATAGGCTTTTTGTTAGTTACTGGTTTTTATTTCTTGCTCACAATTATACTCTTTTTTGCGCGTAAGAAACTTATTGAGAGCCCAATCCGCAATCGAATTATCACAAGAATTTTCGAAAAATCATAGTTCAATATCAAATAAAAAAACAATGCGATGGAAAAGGTAGCTGTTTCAACATATGAAGAATTGAAAAGTCTGATAGGACTTGTAAAAGAGTCAAAAGACAGACAGGAAATGGAATTGAAAGAATGCTTTAAGGGATTTGCTCATGCACTAAGTCCAGTTGAAGTAGTCAAATCATCTCTAGACAAACTTGTCAATGATAAAGAAGTGCAATTCGACTTGGTTAAAGGTGGATTAAATTTAGGAACAAGTTACCTCATTAATGCAGTATTCAATAGAAAAGGTACTGTCAAAGGGTTTATAGGCTCAACAGTAATGGGAAAACTTACGTCAACCTTTATTCAAGCCAACGCAGGAAGCATAATTGTGGGGATAACGAGTTTGTTTAAACGCAAAAATCAAGTTGGTTAAGCAAGCATTTATTTCACTCACATGCCCACAAGAAAATACCCCTTTTATCTTAAAGCAACGCTGATTATTTTAGGCTTGTATTTTTCAATTGACATGCTATATATAGGTCGGTTAATTATCCTTCCACTGGTTTTTTCGCTAATAATAGCCATTTTACTTAGTCCTTTAGTTAAACTGTTTGTGCGAATTCGCATAAACAAAGTACTTGCAATTCTTTTTTCCGTTTTACTGTTGATTGGAATAACTACTGGTTGTATTATATTGATTTCAATGCAGGTGGGTAAATTTTCCGAGTCGTTACCACTTGTTATGGAAAAAAGTCAGGATGTAATGAGCAGTAGCATCAAATGGATTTCTTCTACGTTCAATATTAGTGTCAGCAAAATCAATACATTTATAGAGCAAGCAAAAGTTGAAATTATTGAAGGGAGCAAAGCATATCTTGGTCACACAATTTCAATGATAGGTAACGGCTTAGTTGTGATTTTTTTAGTCCCAGTATATATATGCATGATTTTGTATTACGAACCATTATTGCTCAATTTTATTCGAAATGTTTTTGGTAGTGATAACAAAAAAGAAGTGGATGAAGTATTGACCTCTTCAAAATCAATCATACAACGATACCTTGTGGCCTTATTCATCGAAACAGTAATAATAGCTGTCCTTAACTCAGTTGGTTTAATGTTAATCGGTATAGAATATGCAATATTATTCGGAGTGATTGGTGCCGTATTGAATCTAATTCCCTACATCGGTGGTATAGTTGCAATTGCACTTCCTATGATGTTTGCTCTTACCACTCAGTCTGTAATGTCAGCTTTTCTGGTCTTAATTGTATATACCGTGATCCAGTTTGTTGACAACAATTATATTGTTCCCAAACTGGTTGGGTCGAGAGTAAAAATCAATGCTTTGGTTTCTATTGTTGCGGTCATCACTGGTGGAGCATTGTGGGGGATTCCAGGAATGTTCTTATCTATTCCACTTATTGCAATAGTAAAAGTTATTTTTGATCACATCGATTCGCTAAAACATTGGGGGAGCTTATTGGGAGACACTATGCCTACGAAAACAATATTCAAATTCCCAGTTCTAAAAAAAAGCACCAAGTCAGTTAAGTAATCAAGATTACACTGAATAAAAGTAAATTTCTCAGAAGTTTTCAGGTTCTGTGGTGTCTTCATGAATTTAAACGAATTCAATAAATTAACCTTCAAGTACAAATTATGTGATTTCTGTAAGAAACTCATAAATAGATGTAATAGTTACTCACTTCTCTATCATCACCTTTGCCGAGTGAAGTTTAACTCACACTTAAAACAAGATTATGAAAAAGAAATTTTTACTTATTATTGCTGCAATAGCCTCAGTAGTATCTTGCCAAAGCATCAGTTATGCTCAGGTAATTAACTTAGGCACTGCGGCGGACTTCGTTCTGTTTACCACCAATGGTGCAGTAACGAACGTGGGGACCACCCATCTTACGGGACATGTAGGCTCCAATGTTGGTGGCAGTACAGGGTTTGGAAACGTTGATGGTGTCATGCACGATCAGGATCCAGCGAGTGCCCAAGCAACCATCGATTTGAACGCTGCATACCTTGAATTAGATGCCGCTGTGCCGACAAATTCTCCTGGTGTATTATTAGGAGGCGGTATGACCTTATTTGCTGGTGTTCATAACATCTCTGCGGCTGCAACCATGAATGGCGAGTTGAATTTAGATGCTCAAAACGACCCAAGTGCCGTTTTTATCATTCAAATTGAAGGCGCATTCGGTGTCGGTTCAAATGCAGAAGTGAAATTGATTAACGATGCACAGGCATGTAATGTATATTGGAAAGTAGATGGAGCAGTTAGTATGGCTTCAGATGTTATTATGAAGGGGACAATTGTTGCCTATAATGATTTCATTACAATGAGCGCTGGAGATTCACTCGAAGGACGAGCGCTCTCAATTAATGGTGCGATTGGAGTTACTGGAATTGTTGCTCGCACGCAACTTGGTTGTCTCACACCCGTTTTAACAGGTCCAGCAAATCCAGACTTATTATCTACAGAATGTTTTGTATTGTTTTCAGCTTTTGGTCCAGTGACAAATGTTGGAGTAACGACTCTAACAGGAGATGTTGGTACAAACAGTGAGTCGCCATTAGGATTTAATCCATTATTGGTGGCTGGAACAATTCACGCGGTGCCAGATGCATTCACAGTTCAATGTGCAACCGATCACAATATAATTTACAATGATCTTAACGGACTTCCAGAAGATATTGAATTATTATACCCTGCTCAATTTGGAAATAACCTTGTTCTTACACCTCATGTTTATTTAATGAATGGTGATGTAACTTTTACAGATTCAATCTACCTGAACGCACAAGGAAATCCTGACGCGGTTTTTGTCTTTAAAGTATCTGGTGCTTTTAGTACAAGTGTTTTTTCAAATGTTATCCTAATAAATGGGGCACAAGCAGAGAATGTTTATTGGGTCGTGAATGGCGACGTTTCAATCAATGATAATTCGATATTTAATGGATCGATTATTTCTCAAGGATCTATTGATCTATTGACGGGGGTAAACTTATTTGGTAGAGCACTCACAGGTATGGGAGCGGTGAATACTTTTGCCATTGATGCAATCATGCCAACAGGTTGTTCTCCGACTACGACAACAGAACCAAGTGATGTGTTGGTTTGTGATGGAGAATCTACGAGTTTCACTGTTACTGCTGAGGGAGTAGGTTTGACATACCAATGGAGAAGAGGTTTAGTGAATCTTATTGACGGTGGAAACATTTCAGGTGCGACAACGGCTACATTGACAATTAACCCTGCCTCCATTTTAGACGAGGCAGCAGATTACAATGTGGTTATATCAGGAACTTACCCCCCCGCGCATACTTCGAACTATGTCTCTTTAACCATTGACACAGCACCCGTAATTACAACAGAGCCATCTGATACAACAATTTGTCTTGGTGCGTCTGCAAGTTTTACCGTAGTTGCTAGTGGATTAGGAAATACTTACCAATGGAGAAGAGGATTAGTTGATTTAGTTGACGGCGCTTCTATTTCAGGAGCAACAACCGCAACTTTAATCATAGATCCATCCACATTGGCGGATGCAGCAACTGATTATAATGTGCTCATTACTGGTACATGTTTACCCGATGCAATTTCTGTTGACGTTTCATTAATAATTGAAGAAGTACCAGTCATTACAATTCAACCTGCTGACACATCAGTTTGCCTAGGCGAATCTGTAAGTTTTACGGCAATTTCCAATGGAACGGCTCTTACTTACCAGTGGAGAAGAGGATTAGTCGATTTAGTTGATGGAGCGTCGATTTCAGGAGTAACAACGGCAACACTTACTATAGACCCAACAACCTTAGCAGATGCAGCAACTGATTACAATGTGATTGTTTCAGGATCATGCTCGCCAGAGGTCGTTTCAAATTATGCTTCCTTAACAATAGAAGAAGCACCAGCAATTACCACTCAACCTATTGATGCAACGGTTTGTCTTGGTGAGTCTGCAACTTTTACAGTAGTTTCCAGTGGAGCAGGTCTTACTTACCAATGGAGAAGAGGATTGGTTGATTTAGTTGATGGTGGAGCAATTTCAGGAGCAACAACGGCAACAATCACAATAGACCCAACAATATTAGTGGATGGAGCAACAGATTACAACGTAGTTATTTCTGGATCATGTACGCCAGATGTCACTTCTGTTGATGTTTCCTTAACAATAGAGGAAGCACCAGTAATTATAACTCAACCTACGGCTGCAACAGTTTGTTTAGGCGAATCTGCAAGTTTTACTATAGTTGGTGGTGGTACAGGGATTACTTACCAATGGAGAAGAGGATTAGTTGATCTAGTTGATGGAGTTTCGATTTCAGGAGCAACAACTGCAACACTCACAATAGATCCAACAACGTTGGCAGATGGAGCAACTAATTACAACGTGGTTGTATCAGGATCATGCTCGCCTGAGGTTGTTTCAAACTATGTTTCCTTAACAATAGAAGAAGCACCAGTAATTACAACTCAACCTCTAGATGCAACAGTTTGTCTAGGTGAATCAGCAAGTTTTACTGTAGTTGCAAGTGGATCAGGTATCACTTACCAATGGAGAAGAGGATTAGTTAATTTAGTTGACGGAGCTTCTATTTCAGGAACAACAACATCAACAATCACAATAAACCCAACAACATTGTTGGATGAGGCAACAGATTACAATGTGATTATTACTGGTACATGTTCACCAGATTCAATTTCAGTAGATGTCTCCTTGACAATTGAGGAAGCACCAGTAATTACAACTGAACCTATAGATGCAACAGTTTGTCTAGGTGAATCAGCAAGTTTTACCGTAATTGCAAGTGGCGCAGGTCTTACTTACCAATGGAGAAGAGGATTAGTTGATTTAGTTGACG
>CAYUQU010000079.1:0-15235 GCA_964447015.1 uncultured Flavobacteriales bacterium | reverse complement strand
GATAAAGACCTCATAACCCTCATTCTTAAATTTATTGGCCAAATAAGAACCGATAAATCCAGTTCCACCAGCTAGTACAATTTTTTTTGTTGTCATGATTCCTTGATTTTTGTACTCACATTACCTAAATCTTCCAAAGTCAATGTGATATACATTATTGCCAATACAACTCCAGCAATAAGCATAAGTACTAAGTATCCGAAAAGAATAATTATACCATCTTCGAACAGGTAGAAAATACTCAATGCAATTAAGCCTAGAATTAAAGCTCCCAAAATACCTCTGGCATATGCTTTAATAAATTTAACATTACTCAATCTCCGCTTTAAGTGAGCAAAAAAACTGATTAACTGCCAACTACCAAGACCAAAATAAAAAAGCATAAATGACCAATCTTCATTTATTTTTAAAATTATTGATGCTATTACAGAAAATACTATCAGTAATTGCATTGAAATATCAAATTGCAGACTTCTTTTTGTATTAATTAATTTCATAGTTTCAGAAATATTTGAAAATTTATATTAAAAAAATTATTTCATTATTTTCATAATAAGTGCGTAGAACCAGTTGCTATCTGCGCGACTGAATTTATCTAAGAATCCGTCTATAGTTGAAGAGAATTGGTGAATATCTTTGGTCACTTTAGTAAACTCTTTAGCCTCACTCGTATTTCCCAACTTTGCATTAGACAATTCTGACATAAGACCGAGTACAGGTTCAATTTCTCTTTTTCTTCTCTCTCTAGCGATACATCGAGCAACTTTATTGATATCTTTTTCAGCGCGAAAAAATTCCATTCTCTCCCCCATTCGATGCTCGCGATATACCAATCCCCAATCGATTAATGCACGTACATTCATATTCGCATTACCTCTAGAAATCATTAATTTTTCCATTAGGTCTTCAGTAGAAAGCGACTGACTTGAAACAAGTAACAGCGCATGAATTTGTGCCATAGTCTTATTAATCCCCCAGCTTGAGCCCAATTGAGCCCAACTTTGTACAAACTTTTCTGTTGCTTCTTTCAGTTCCATGACACAAATATATCTAATATTATTAAACTTCCAAATATTTTTGAAAGTTTAATAACTTTATTTTAAACAAAAAATAACTAGTCCCATCAGATAGACATCTAACTCTCATGCAATTGAAATTACAAACACTTACAACTTTGGCAAAAAAAGTGTATTTTCACAAACAGTAAAGAACAATTTAATTTACATTCTGTGGATTTGAACAAATTACATTTTCATAAAATTCTACTTGTATTTTTCGGGATTTTCATCTCGGGATTTGCCTTTTCACAAGACAAAATGAAATTGGATTCTCTGAATTCGGTTTTAAAGAAGGCTGTTAAGGACACCACTATTACAGATATACATATTCAAATCGCTCGCGTATACGGAAATTCAAACCCAAAATCTTTAGAACATTATTTACTCGCTCAAAAACATGCCGAAAAAGTAAATGATAGTCATCGAATTGCTTCAACTGATGGACATTTGGCAACATATTATTATTACACAGGTCAGTATCATTTAGCAATATATCACACAGAAAAAGGAGTGAAAATTTGGGAAAAACTAGGAGAAACCGACTCCTATATGAATGGGATAAATAATATAGCTATTTTATTTAGAAGGATTGGGAATTTACACAAATCACTGTATTACAATCAAATTCAACTAGATCATTATCTAAAACATAAAGATTCTTCGAATTTAGCAAAAGTATATAACAACATGGGGAATCTTTATAGTGATTTCGGTGACAAAAAAATGGCTATGGAATACCAGAGAAAAGGAGTTGTTCTCAGAAAAAAATTAAAAGACATGGAGGGGCTTGCTTCATGTTATAACAACCTTGCACTTTTATACGCGGATAATAAAGATTTCGATTCTGCAATTTACTACTACAATAAAGGGTTGGAAATTCCTGAAGGCAAAAAATCACCCTCTCTATACGGTGCTATTAACAACAACATGTCCATCTCATATCAAGCAATGAAAAACCTTGATTTAGCCGAATTCCATATCTTAAAATCTATAACGTGGCGAGATTCTGTTGGAGATAATCATGGGAGCTGTCAAGGGCGAACAAATTTAGCTGATATCTATAGACAAAAAGGTGATTATAAGTCTGCGAAAAAACTGGCTCTCTCTTCATTAAAACTAGCAACAGAATTTAATTATTCAGATGAGTTAATGTTAGTTTACCTACAGCTTGCTAAAATTAACGCTGCGACGAATAATCACAAAGAAGCTTATGAGTACATGCAAAAACATTTGGAAATAAAAGACAAGCTTAAAAACAAAGATGAAATTTTAGAAGTCGCCCGCATAGAAACAGCGTATAAATACGATCAAAAAATGCTCGAAGACTCTCTTAAGTCTGCTCAAGAAAAAGAATTACTCATAAAACAACAAGAACTTGAATCGCTTGAATTTGAAGAACAGAAAAAACGTCAGCAAGTCATTACTTGGTCAGGAGTGGGAGTCGGAATGGCTTTACTTTTTGTAGTCTTTGTTCTACTCAAAAGCAACAAAGCAAAGTCAAGGACTAATCACCTCATCTCTCAAAAAAACAAGGAGATTGAAAAACAAAGGGAAACACTTCAAACAAAAAACAACGAGGTACTTGACTCAATAAACTATGCCAAAAGAATACAGGATGCCATTTTACCAACTAATGAGGACATAAAATCCTATTTACCTGACCACTTTTTAATTTTTCAACCGAAGGACATTATTAGTGGTGATTTTTATTGGCTAGAGAAAAAAAATGACCTTCTTTATTTTGCTGTAGCAGATTGTACAGGGCACGGAGTTCCTGGAGCTATTGTAAGTGTAATTTGTGCTAATGCACTTACAAAATCTGTAGTGGAAGATGAACTAACCGAACCTGGAAAAATATTGGACCGCACACGAGAATTGATCATTCATCAATTTGCAAAAAACAATTCCAATGTACAGGACGGTATGGATATTTCGCTCGCTGCTCTAAAACAAGTCAACCATGAAGACACCTCTTTTTCACTGCAGTTCTCAGGAGCACACAACCCCTTATGGATTATCCGCAAAGACGCTTTGGAGATAGAAGTGATTGAAGCTGATAAACAACCTATTGGCAAATACTCAAATGAAACCAACTTCCATACTCATGAAGTTATCCTAAATCACGGTGATACTATCTACTTATTTACAGATGGTTTCGCTGATCAATTTGGTGGAGAGAAAGGCAAAAAATTCAAACGAGCAAATTTAAAACGACTTTTACTTGAGATTCAAGATAAAACTATGATCGAACAAAAAGAAATTATCGTCCTTGAATTTAGCAAATGGAAAGGTCACTTAGAACAAATTGATGACATCTGTATTTTAGGGATTCGCTTATGACAATAGGCATGGCTTCTTATTAAAGTTAGGGCACAAAAAAAGGAAAAACACATAAATGCATTCTCCCTTTCAATATATTCAAAAATAAAGATTTACTTCACTTTAATACAGCCATCTTTAATTTCAATATTATCTCCACCTTTCACTTTTACTTCACCACATTTGCAAATAATAATACACTCTGTAGCATTTCCTTGAATAGTCACACTTGACGTTGTACTCTTGTTAAATGTAACTTCTTTAGTGCTTCCACTCATCTTCACTTTAAATGTGTGAGATTCACTATCCTTGTTGTAATAGCGTAAAGTAACTGCCGCAATACTAGTGATGGTAAATACAACTAGGACAACCATCGTTAACATAATTTTTTTCATTTCTCAATTTTTTGATTTGGTTAAATTTATTGAAAATAAGTCATTAAACCAAAATACATTCTTCTTTTTTGATTTTTATACTATGTTGGGTAAGAATAAAAAACACAATTTCCCCATTGATATTTATTATATTTACGTGAATAAATAAATTACGTTATGAGATTAATTCTAAGCTTACTACTGTTTTCAATTTCATTTTCCATACTGTCTCAAGTAAAACAAACTTCTCACACTCCAATAATATTTGTTCACGGAATGCTTGGAAGTAGTGACACATGGACAAATGCACACATGAATTTCTGCAATGCGGGATATGCCAAAGAAGAATTGTGGTTTTTAGATTGGAATACCATGGCATTGGATAACCCAAAAGCTGTAAAAAAATTAGATAGTTTGGTCGCTCATGTTCTCAAAACTACTGGAAAAAGTAAAGTGAATTTAGTCGGACACTCTGCAGGTGGAGAAATTTGTACAATTTATCTAGAAGATAAAAAAAACACTAAGTATATCGACAAATACGTTCATCTAGCGAGTATTCCTTTGACAAAAATTCCACTCACAACTATTATGAATTTGTATTCTCCTGACGATAAAATCACTGGAGGAAAAGATTATGATAAAGTGACTAATAAATCCATTCCTGAACTAGACCACTTTCAAATTGCTACATCAAAAGCAAGTTTTGAAGCGATGTATACATTTTTCAACCCCAATACAAACTTACTTGAACATACAACTGAAAGAACTGCTACAGACAGTGTACAGATTTCGGGCAGAGCTTGTACTTTGGGAGATAATTTAGCAGAAGCAAACGCAACAATTGAAGTTTATTCTTTCAATCGTAGAACGGGTAAACGCGAAACGGAAACACCAATTCACACATTTAAGACAGATCAACATGGTAATTGGGAAGCGATAAGTTTGAGCGTAGATAAATATCATGAATTTGTTGTAATTCCCGAAAACAAAGCGAAACGAAAAGTACATTATTACAGAGAACCGTTTAAAAATGATAATCCTTTAGTGTATCTACGCACCATGCCATCAAGTGGATTCGCTTCATTTTTGCTCAAGGCTTTACCTCAAAATGAGGATGAAGCTTGTGTAGGTATTTTTTCAGCAAGCAAAGCCATCATGAATGGACGCGATAATTTAGCCGTTCAAGGTCTCGAGGTCTCACGAGACGACATTACACCTCAAAGTAAAAATACGATAGCACTTTTTATTTACGATGACGCTGGTGATCAGATTTCATCTGGAATGTTAATTTCAACATACAAAGCATTCCCATTTATTAGTGGCTTAGACTATCAACTTCCCATAGATGGATATCCTTTGGAATTTGCATTAAATGGCCGCAGAATGAATGTAATGCCTGTCAAAAGCAGCGATGGAGTTATGATAATCGTGTTCGACTAAAACCGCCAAAACAAACATATCGACTTATCGTTCAATTACTATACGCTCTTTTGTAATTCCGTTTCCTGTCTCTATTCCGATTATATAAATCCCTGAAGCAAAGTTCGACACTTCAATTGTTCTACTTCCCACAACTTGATTCACTTGATGGATAACTCGACCCGACGCATCCCAAATTTTCAATTGATATTCATCCTCAAGAAAAGGCTCAATTGTCAACTTACTTGAAGCAGGATTTGGATAGATTTTGAACTGCTCGGTAAATTGTTCTTCAAAGCCTATGTTAGTTGGAGGTGTAAGACAAAAATCTGTGCTTTCAGAAGATCCAAAATCACCTCCAGACGCATGTATTTGCATTCCTTCAGATAGCGAATAACTTCCGTTCCCGAAATCACAACAGATTCCATCCCCATAACTATCATAAATCACAAATTCATAACAGTCATATGATAAACATATAATTTCAGAATAAAATGTATTTGCCTGACCATATCCACCACCTGAACGAATTTCCTCTCCTGTATTAGAAAAAATAGCCCATGTAGTTTCAGTTGGATAATTATCCGTTGTGATTGCCAATTCTAACTCTACCTCACCAATGTTCACTTCGACAACTTTAGCTATAGAATCTGTTCCATTTGCATTTTCCACAACAAGCGATGCAGTATAAACTCCTGGTGTTACATAAAATACGTTTGGTGAAGCAAATGAACTTGTTGCAGGCGACCCTCCAGGAAAGTACCACGTCCATGAAGGCGATGCATTTACCGAAGCATCATAAAATGCTACGCTATCTTGAGAACATAAAGTCTCTGCAGCAAAATAAAAATCAGCTGTTGGAGGTAATGCTGAGGGACTATATAAGTCAGATTCCCAGATTCCTCTACCGAAAGTTGCTGCTCGAATTTTGTTTGTTCCGTAGTGTATTTCCAATTCACTCACAATCACATTCGGCATATCTTGGTCATACGTTTGCCAATTGCTCAAGGTACTGTCTGTGTAATAAACTCCTACATCCATTCCAACATACAAGCCTCCATCACTCCCCTCTTGGAAGACGATTGCATTTGCCGGTAAGTTAGGTAGGTTTTGAGAAATGTTTTTCCATGTTCCGCCTCCGTTTGTTGTAACAAACACCTTACTCCCATTAGAATATCCTGACATAGTAACCCAAACGATATCTGGGTTATTCGGGTGAATACAAATATCTGTGATTGCCAAATCTGGTAAATTAGATGTGATATTTGACCATGACCCCCCATTGTTTGTCGTACGGTGAATGCTTCCTATAAAGCTAACATAAATCACATCTTGATTAGACTGAGCCACAGCAAGGTCGCGAATTCGTGCACCAGAGGCAAAATTTGAAATCGAGTTAAAACTACCACCGTTATTTGTGCTCAACCATACATTCTCATAACCTGCAATAAGTTTATTGTTGGATAAACTCACGTAAGGGGTTATCCACCCCCCGCCTTCACCATTACCGTCCATAATGAAATCCCAAGAGTTTCCTCCATCAGTACTGCGATGCATTCCTCCAAACTGTTGAGTGCAAAACATAATATCTGCATTTGTTGGATGAATGGCAGCCTCCATTCCATCCGCCCCCATAACGTGAGTCCAATCTGTACCATTCATCAAATTAGACCCATTATCTTGTGTTCCCCCGATAATCAAATCTGCATTTTGAGGTGATCCCCCCAACCTATAGAATTGTGAAATTTCCATTCCAGGAGTTAAATCATTCCACTCAATTCCGTAATTCGTAGTTTTGAAAATCCCACCGTCACTACCACAATACAAATTTCCTCCATAAAAATCCAGCGAGTGAATATCTGCATGTGTGTACCCGACAAAGCTTGGATAAACCCAGTGTGAATTGATTTCAAATGAAAATCCACCATCAAGTGAACTCCATACATTAATTCCCCCCACAAAAACAACACTTGCATCACTAGGGTCTACAGCCAACGCCATGTCATACCAACTTTGTCCAGCATCATCATCTCCTGTTTCTGAATAACCAAACAGATTAGGTGAACTCGTTCTCAACGAAAAAGTTTGTCCACCATCAGTTGAACAATACAAACCTAGGAATGAAGCATCGCTATCTTTACCACAAAGAGCATACACCCATTCTGGTTGATCTGGACTAACAGCCACTGCCATTCTGTTAACTTGTGATTCTGCAGGTAATCCGTTTGTTATAATTGTGAAAGTATCTCCACCATTTGTAGAACGATAAAAGCGATTTGTTGATGCAAACACAATGTCAAAGTCAGTTGAATGATAGTCTACGTCGCGAAATGAGCCGCTTGCGACTAAATTCCAATTGTCTCCGCCGTCTATCGTTTTTAACAAGCCTTCATTTGTCGCCACAATCAATATTTGTGGATTAGTTGGGTGCATGATTAATTTTCGCGAAATAACAAATTGAGACAAGGTATGAATCAATCCTGTAGGTTGCCATGTTGTGCCTCCGTCTGTAGATTTCATAACGCCAATACTGTATGTATCACTACCATCGCCATCACCAGTAGATACATAGATGATATCTGGGTTTGTGTAATCAACTGCAATGCCCGATATCCCAATAGCACTAAAATCATCTGTAAGTGGTGTCCACGAAGTTCCTCCGTTAGTCGTTTTCCATAAACCTCCTGATGGTGTTCCTGCATAAACAACCTGATTATTCGTCGGGTCTTCTACAATTACATTAACTCTTCCTATACCAGGGTTGTACGAAATTGAATTCCAGTCATTAGGACCTAAAGGAGCCCAGCCTGCTGCGCGATTATTCATCACACCATAGTTCTGTTCAAAATTCACTCGCTCCAAATAAGCTGATTGACTTGGAATCCTATCCCCTGAAGGATACACGCGTTGTTCCATAAAATACTCCCAACGCTTAAACTGTTTCCATCCTTTTCCTCGCTCATAAGAACGTCCTTGCCACTCTTCATTAAACGCTTCTTGCACTTCGTAAAAATTGCGTTCAGAATCCAACATCATATCAACCCAAGTCTGAGCTGTAAGCATACTCCCCCCTAAGAAAAATGCCAATACAATTAGAGTAATCTTTTCCATACTCAAGATTAATCAAAAAAAACTATAGTGAAAAATGAAAATGAATCAAATTATTGGATTAATAGAGTAGTCTAAATATCATTTCAATTAAAAAAACTCAGACTATACTCACAAAAAAGCCCACAAATCTTTGTGACTTGTGGGCTTTTAAAACATTTTCCTTTCTTATTTCAACGCACTCAACTTCTCCTCTAAAATCTTAATGGTATTTAGTGAATCTGCTTCTTTTTTGCGTTCCGATGCTACAACTTGTTCAGGTGCGCCACTTACAAATTTTTCGTTGCTAAGTTTCTTTTGTACACTAATTAAGAATCCTTTGGTGTAAACCAGCTCCTCTTCAATTTTCTTAATCTCCGCATCGATATCCATATCGTCACCGAAAGGAATGAAGAATTCGTTTGATTCTACAATAAACGAGTATGCATTTCCAAGCTTCTCAGTTATATATTCCAATGAAGAAAGATTTCCCATTTTGGAGATTACCGAATCGAAGTTCTTGTCAATCTCAGCGTTTACTTTTACTTTCAACTCAATTTTCACTTTGTTCGCAATGTTGTTTTGTTTGCGAATGTTGCGAATGTTTGTAATTATTTTCTCCGCGATATCAAATTGACTCATAACCTTTACATCTGATTTCTCCACTGCAGGCCAAGAAGCCAAAATGATGTCATCTCCGTCTTTTCGTTCGCGAATTAAATGCCAGATTTCTTCAGTAACAAACGGAGTAAACGGATGCATCAAACACAACAAACGCTCAAAAAACTTTGTCGTCGACTCGAACGTTTTACTATCGATTGGCTGCTCGTAACCTGGTTTTATCATTTCCAGATACCACGAACAGAAATCATCCCATACCAATTTGTATGTGGTCATCAAGGCATCTGAAATTCTAAATTTCGAGAATGCATCGTTGATTTCGGCTATCTTACTGTTCAGCTTAGCGTCAAACCACTCTATCGCTTTCTTTGAAGCCATTGGTTGTTCGATATCCTTAACCTCCCAAGATTTCACCAAGCGGAATGCATTCCACACTTTATTGGAGAAGTTACGCCCCTGCTCACACTGTGAAGTGTCAAATGGCAAGTCGTTACCCGCAGGTGAAGAGATCAAAATCCCAACCCTTACACCGTCAGCACCGTACTTCTCAATCAATTTAATCGGATCAGGCGAATTACCCAATGATTTTGACATTTTACGTCCGAGCTTATCGCGCACAATTCCTGTGTAATACACATTCTTGAACGGGATGTCACCCATATATTCGTAACCCGCAATAATCATACGTGCCACCCAAAAGAACATAATTTCGGGAGCAGTTACCAGGTCATTCGTTGGATAGTAATATTTTATCTCCTCATTCCCTGGTTGTGTCAAACCGTTGAAAACAGAAATTGGCCACAACCACGATGAGAACCATGTGTCGAGTACATCTTCATCTTGTTTCAATTCTCCAATAGCAAAAGACTTACCTGCTTTTGCAGTTGCCAACTCAATTGCTTCGTTTTCAGTTTTCGCAACCACATATTCATCGTGTCCTGTACCAAAATACCAAGCTGGAATTCGATGTCCCCACCACAATTGGCGCGAAATACACCAGTCCTTGATGTTCTCCATCCAATGACGATAAGTGTTTTTCATGTTGGCAGGATAGAAATTGATATTTCCATTCATTACGTTTTCCAACGCAGGTTCCGACAATTCCTTCATGCTCACAAACCATTGCAGCGACAATTTTGGTTCAATAACCGCATCTGTACGCTCAGAAAAACCAACTTTATTGATGTGATCTTCGGTTTTCACCAAATATCCTTTATCATCTAATTCTTTCTCAATACGCTTACGCACTTCAAAACGATCCAGTCCTTCATAGTGGAGACCATGAGCATTCAGCGTCCCGTTATCATTGAGAATGTCAACTGTTTCGAGCTTATGCTTCTTTCCTAAATCGTAATCATTCGTATCGTGAGCAGGTGTCACTTTCAAACAACCTGTACCAAATTCCATTTCCACATATTCATCCAAAATAATTGGAATGGTGCGATTGGCAATTGGAACGATCGCTTGTTTTCCGTGCAAATGCTTGAAACGCTCATCATTTGGGTTAATACAAATTGCTGTGTCACCCAAAATCGTTTCAGGGCGTGTTGTCGCAATTGTAAACCAACTGTCTTCAGAACCTGCAATTTTATAGCGAACGTAAAACAATTTCGAATTAACCTCTTTGTAGATTACTTCTTCATCCGAAAGAGCTGTCAATGCTTCAGGATCCCAGTTTACCATGCGCACTCCGCGGTAAATCTTTCCCTTTTTATACAAATCAACAAACACATCCATTACCGATTGAGAGTATTCAGCATCCATCGTAAAATGAGTGCGTTCCCAATCGCATGAAGCGCCGAGTTTTTTTAATTGCTCTAGGATAATTCCACCATGTTTCTCTTTCCACTCCCACGCATGAGCCAAAAATTCGTCGCGAGTAAGGTCTGATTTTTTAATCCCCTCTGCACGAAGTTTGTTTACTACCTTCGCCTCAGTAGCGATCGATGCGTGATCTGTTCCAGGAACCCAACATGCGTTTTTACCTTCCATTCTCGCCCTACGTACAAGTACATCCTGGATAGTATTATTGAGCATGTGTCCCATGTGTAAAACACCCGTAACGTTCGGTGGAGGAATGACTACTGTATACGATTCTCTTTCATCCGGCTCCGAATGAAAGTAACCTTTGTTCATCCAGTGGCTATACCACTTTTCCTCTGCTTTTCCCGATTCGTACGTCTTTGGAATTTCCATTGTTGTTTTACTTTAGGTTGCAAAATTACATATTTTTTTCGTCCTATTTTTTGTAACGAATAAGGAATTTGGTTGATTTAACTACAATTTCAGAGCACGGATGGAAATTTACGATTGAAACGAATAATCTAGGGGTAAAGTCTTAAATTTTTGTTAACGCAACCTTAAAATTTGTAGCACAACTTTCCTGTGGGTAAATTTACACAAATCGCAAAATATTTAGATCTATGAAAAACACGAAACTACTAATTGTGGGGTGCTTATTTGCTAACTTCAATATAGCTCAATTAGCTCCTACTTGGAACATTCAATTAGAAGATGAATTGGCTTGGCATAAAGTTACTTCTGAAGGACAATATTTGATATCTTCTGCAAGCGGACTTAAATCATTAAATCAGGATTCAGGCGAATTGTTGTGGAAGAATACTGAACTTACAGGTTATTCTGAAGAACAAATCTCTGAAATTAGTGGCTCTCCACTTCTTATGAGTAAAAAAGATGGTCAAGTAAGAATTTTCAGTCCATTTGATGGTGAAATCAAGTTTGACTCAGGAAAACAAGGACTTACAGAATTCAACAATTCTACTTATCTGCAAAGAACAAGTGGTTTATTGGTTGCTGGTAAGACAGCAGATGAACAGCAATTAATTATGATTGATGTCAACAATGGCGCTAAAAGATGGTCAATCAATGAAAAATTTGGTCGAGTAGTTTCAATAAACGAACAAAATGAGAAGGAGTTTATCATAACGACTTTGTTCTATGTATACAAAATCAACAGTTTAACAGGTGATATTATTTGGAAGAACAGCGTATCCTCTGATTCAGAAATGGGAGACAATCCTTTGGGTGAATTATTTATGGATATGGCAGAGAAAATGACGGAAAACATGGACTTTGTGATTCGCTATTATCAGAACGTTGAAAAAAATAAGTTTATTATTGCATCAGAAGTGAAAAATGAAACACAAACTTCTGATGGTAAAACAATGGTTACATATAAAAACAACTATACCGCGTTTAATCTATCAGACGGTAAAAGAGTTTGGGATAATCCAATTGAAATGAAAGGGAAGTTAGGTGACCTTGCGTTCTATAACAATGGTGTAATTATTCTTCCAGACGATGGTAATAAAACTGCGATAAACTTTTACGAATTTACATCAAGTAATGAAGGAGCTTGGGGGAAAAAAGGTAAAGGAACATCAATAAAGGGAGGGGTATACTCTCACGTAAACACTGGTAATGGGTTTCTGCTAATCACTAAATCAGGTTCAAATAACTTTTTGAATTTCCTTAATCCGACTACAGGTGAAATGACTTTTGATAAGCCTGTTAAAATCAGTGGTGAGGTTCAACAAACGTTCATGCTCGATGCAGGAATTCTATATTTAACTACTGAAGAGGTGAATGGAATCAATGCTTCAACGGGAGAGCAATTGCTAGCTAAGTCTATCAATACTACGCCTCGACTAACACAATTGGAAGGTAATTTGCTTTATGCCTTTGATCAGAAAACGGGAACACTAGTTTCTCTTGATTTAACAACGATGCAAGTTTCCCCTATTACTTCAGAAAAATTGAAATTTGAAGGAAAGGAAGAGCCGAATTCAATTGAAATCAGAGAGAATGGAATCTTGGTAAGTTCTGAACAAAATTTGGCTTTATTCACTAAAACAGGTGAACTGACTTATCAGAAATATTATCCTGCTCCACGCGAGTCTGGTTTGAAAAGAGCGCTTCTTGTAGCTCAAGCTGCACGCGCTTCATACATTGCGGTTCAAGCTTATAGCGCTGCTGGTATTGCAAAAAGTGCTACCCCATCGGTAAGAGAAAAAGATGCCGTAAGCGGCGCGATAGTTGAAGGTGTGGGTACAATGTATGAAGATTTAGGTGACAAGGCTACAGATTTTGCTAAGAAATCTTTCAAACAAGCTCAGGAACGTTTTAAGGCAACTTCTGAAGCACGTGATTTTCTCGTAATTTTCACTACAAAAGACAAAGAGAATTACCTTACTAAGGTCAACAAAAACAACGGAGAAATTCAGACTGAAATTAGCTTAGGAAAAGAACAACAACCTAAATATGCATTCGATGATGTCACAGGTAAAATATTTACGGTTTCAAATTCTAAAACCTTAAATGGATACGATTTGAATAAATAACGAGAATAATTACTTTCATAAAACACAGTGGCTGATAAAATTCTTTTTGTCAGCCACTTTTTTTATATTTGTTACCGACTTGATTTCTAATACAAACTATAAAAAAATGAAATATTTTACATCACTAGCTAGTTTAATTTTAGCAAGTTCTATTTGCGCCCAAAACTTTATTGTCCAAGTAAAACCTGTAGGAGCAAAAGAATGGGGGTATGCAACCGAAAAAGGTGAAATCCTAATTCAACCACAGTACAAACAATGCTTTGCTTTTTCGGAGAATGGACTAGCCCCAATTTATGATGCAAAAACGAAACAGCATCAGTTTATCACAACTAAAGGAGAGGTTTTAGCAACTGAAAAGCCAGGATTTCAACTTATGAATATTTTCGGATTCGGACTTAAAAGTTTTTCTGATGGACTCGTTCCTGTTGCGTATTCTAAAAAATGGGGATTCATGGACGCGAGCGGAAAGTTAGTCATTGAAGCAAAATACGATAAAGTGACTTCATTTTCTGGTGGTTTTGCTACAGCTCAACGCGGTTCTGATTATTTCATAATCGACAAACTAGGTAAAGAAACTTCAATAAACTCAATTGGTTTAACGGGCATCAAAGACTTTTCAGAAGGTCTTTCCCCATTCGCTAATGCGAGTAAGCAAACTGGATATTTTAACACTGAAGGTAAAGTAGTAATCGAACCTCAATTCCACAGTGTTGGTTACTTTTCGGCAGGATTAGCTTGGGCTAAAACCAGTGAAGGAAAAGTAGGTTTTATCAATAAAAAAGGTGAATGGGTTATTAAAGCTGAGTTTGATGCGGCTAAAGAATTTAGTCCAACAAGTAAATTGGCACGAATCAAGCAAGGTGATTCATGGGGATATGTAACACCTGACGGTAAAGTAATCATTCCTTCAAATATCAAAACTTGTGGAGATTACTCAAATGGCTTAGCATACGGAAAAACTCCTGAAGGTACTGTAGGTTTTCTCAATGAAAAAGGAGAATGGGCTATCAAACCACAATTTGAAGCTGTAAATGATTTCAGCAACGGGTTTGCATCAGTTAAGTCAAATGGTAAATGGGGCATTATCGACACCAAAGGAAATTGGGTTTGCGAACCACAGTTTGATGGGATAAAGGATGTAATGAAGGTGAAGTAAATATGCCGACATAAAAGATAGATAAAACTGAACAGGGTAACTTGTTCAGTTTTTTTTATAAAGTTTAGTTATATTTAACTGAAATAGAAATAAGAATGTGCGATATAAAATTCACTATTCCAATCAGACTTTCATTTTCGCTCGTAACTTAAAAACATTGTCTAATATGAATCAAAAACAAGTAATTGACACAGCTTTAAAAATTCTTGGCATTTTCTTCGGAGGAATAGCAATACGATACATTGCTGAAGTCTTTAATTACTTCAATTTAATTTTT
The DNA here is from genome assembly GCA_964447015.1 of uncultured Flavobacteriales bacterium. GTDB lineage: Bacteria > Bacteroidota > Bacteroidia > Flavobacteriales_D > Crocinitomicaceae > Wandonia. The sequence goes on along the minus strand of CAYUQU010000079.1, from coordinate 563 downwards.
GTAATAGATAATGTCAATAAAGAGTTACTTAGTTCATCACTCATCTACGTTGCGTTCTTTTCAATATTATGTTGGTTTTTAATCTTCAACAGCGTGTAATAATATTATTGTTAATTCATACATAAAACTATATAGAGTTTATAATCCAGATATTTTAAATGCTTTGGAAACTCTTCTCGTGATACTAATAAACAATAGTATTGAAATATCATTCGGTATAATTTTAGTGCGTACACCAAATTGGTTATTAAAAGCAATGAGATATAAAGTCTAAACCAATATCATGTACTGTCCTATTATTAATATCCTTACAAAGGTCTTTGATAGGTTCAAAAAAAGAGTGGGTTGGATTAACAGAACAATGATCTCTTACAAAAGTAGGGTAAGGTAATTTTCAAACCAAGTGACATTATGTAAAGGGTAACTCAACACCTAATCAAAGGCGCTGTTTCCATCTCCTGACGGTTCCACATACTCTTCTGCCAAAAATCGGACAGTCCTATCAGTACAAAAAACACAAAAACAAAAAAGCCCCAACTACAAGCGTAATTGGGGCTTTTAAA
>CAYUQU010000078.1:0-15260 GCA_964447015.1 uncultured Flavobacteriales bacterium | reverse complement strand
AACAAAACACCACGTTATTGCGTGGTGTTTTGTTTTTATTAGCGCTTTGTTGCTTACGCTACTTATTAAAGTGTAATGCGAATTTGGATTTTAGATCACCTTATTCTGCATTCAAGATCTCAAATAACTTGTCAAGATTTGGTGCAATAATAATTTCTATACGGCGATTTTTTGCTTTGTCTTGCATATCTACAGGATGAAACTCAGAACGACCTGCCGCCATTAAGATTTCAGGTTTAACTGAAGAGTTCTTAAGCATAATATCAATTACCGATGTCGCTCTAAGTACGGATAATTCCCAATTACTTTTAGGGTGAGTAGCACTTGTCAAACGGTCTGTGTCAGTGTGACCCTCCACTACAATTTCGATATCTTGAGTTGTCTCAAGCACTTTTGCCAGCTCTACTAGGGCACGCTTTCCCTCATCTTCAACTTTCGTTGAACCAGAAGCAAACAATAGTTTCGCCTCAAGACTAACATATACTTTTCCATTTTTCTCTTCAACCGTCAAGCCTTTTCCTTCGAATCCAAGTAATGCGTCTGCAACGCGTTTTTTAAGGCTTTTTACAGCTTCGTCTTTCTTCGAGATTAGTTCTTCAAGTTCATTCACACGCGCTTCACGAAGAGCCAGTAATCGTTGCTTTTCAACTAACTCTGCCTCCAATTCTCTCAACGCATCTTCTTTTCTCTGCACCTCAAGTGTTTTTGCTTCAAGCTCGGCTTGTAGTTTTGCAGTTTGTGAAGCACTCATCGAGCGATTGTCATCAAATTTTTTCTCTAAAATTCTGTTTAACTCAATTGATTTGTCATACTCAGCTTTCAAATTACGATACTCATCTCCAAGCTTTGTAGTATCTGCCTTTAAGTTTTCTGCCTCTTTAGAAATTTTAGCGTGAGCTACTTCTAAATCTTTTGCTTTTGATTCATTTTCAATTGCCAAAGACTTAAACTTTGCCAATTCTTCTGCACACGCCTGCTCTTTTTCTAGTAATTCGTTGTATTTTTTTGATGGAACACACGACCCTAAACACAGTATTCCTATTGCTAACGCTCCAATTTGACTTTTCATAATACTATTTTTTACAAAATAACGCGAAAAAAGAGGATGAAAAGAGGAGAGAAGCGAAGTATTATAAACAACACATCCTTAATAAGCCTATTCAAATATCGGGCAAACTGATGCTGCTGTGCTTTTTTTCTTACACGTTGAAATACCCAAAGAAAGCTCGTGAGTATGCCCCATATTTCCCTTGAGCTTGTTGACAATCAGGTCAAATGAATATCCCACAGAAAAATAGCCTAAAAATTTAACTCGTGCTAAAAATAAAACCGATTCTTGACGTCGATAACCCACCCCAAACATAAAGACGTTCTTATAGTCAAACAATGCGTGTATGTCTATACCCATAGGTCCTCCAGGTGGAATTCGAACAAGCATTACAGGTAAAAACGAAAGCCCTTCATCAGTCAGTTTGATTCTCCCCCCTCCATTCAAAGCAAAGTGAAATCGTTTGGAGGCCTCAAACCCAAAATCATAATCTAGCGGAATTAAATTCTGCAACGTCATTCCGATAAAATAGCTTTTCCCTGTTAGCCAAGCACCAAAAGTTGCGTCTGGACCTAAAAAAGAAAAAGAAGATGTTTGCACTGCGGGGTCAGGATCAATTGATGTTACCCTTGAAGCATCATAAGTCATATTATCAATACCAACAAAAGCTCCCATTGATAATGTGAGGTCTTTCTTTAAAGGCATATGAAGTGCATAGGCAAAATTTAACCTGTTGTGTGCAAAAGGACCAAACGCATCTCGTTCAAATTTAACCCCTATACCGTGGTAGGCTCCCATGTATTTTCTGTTCTTTCCACCAACTCTTGCAGACAATGTAAAAAATCCACCTGAGGGTGCTTCGGGTATCCCTATCCATTGTTGGCGGTATAGAATTCGCATATCTACACACGTGTTGAAACCCGCCAAGGCAGGGTTAAGAGAAAATTGGTGAAATGGTTGTTGTGAATACTGAGGCATTTGCTGTCCGGAGACAAACATACCTGTAAAAACAACTATAAATGATATGTAAATTCTCAACATCATCTGACTATTGAAACAGCTCCTTTAGTGATGTTTTCAGGCTCACCTGGCTCGTTTAGGTTTATTACATAATAATACGTCGACGTGCTCAAACGCTTCCCTTTGTGTGTGCCATCCCAAAATTTTTCCTCATTATAGCTGATACTCTCAAACACTTTTTGTCCCCATCTATCGTATACTTGAATTTGAATATCGGGGTAGCGATCAGCGCCGAGAATTTCCCATGTATCATTTATGCCGTCACCATTTGGGGAAAAAACACTTGGAATAATTAAATCTTTACTCACAACAATGGTCATTTCATCTGTTCGCTCACAAACACCATTTGTTGCGGTTAAAAAGAACGTTGTCGTCTGCTCTGGAAACGCAATGGGGTCAAGAACGGTGTTATCGCTCAACCAAATTTCAGGTTCCCAATAGTAATTCACTCCCGAAGTGCTTCCATCAAGCTGAACTGACTCTCCATAAAATACTTCCAAATCACTACCTGCATCCACGAAAAAATTCAACACGGTAAAAGTAATATTGTTACTTACTACATCTACTGGACAATCTGTAAAACAAGTTGTTTCGGCATGAATTACATCGCCATGTTCCAAATCGTCCACAAACACATTTTGGGTCGCAGTACTAAACCAAAACTCATTGTTTTTAAACCAGTTTATTGCATATCCGCCTGGGCATAACGTAGTATCAACTATCAATGCGACTGGATCACCGTTACATGATACTGTGTTTGGAGAACCAAAACCTATTGACGCTGGTGGCCTGTTTACCGCTACACCAGACACCCGAATATCCATAGTAAATTCACTCGGCTCAAACGCCCCTGGTCCGACCATTGAACCTGAAAGAACAATGTAATAAAGACTGTTTGGATTGAGACCAACAACATTCATTGTAAATGCAGCATTCTCCTCATTCAAACATGCAATTTCCGTAAATGAGCTAGCATCACATGGTATTGCAGCCTCTAGGACCATAAGATTCAACGAATTATTATCGTTGTTTACCGCAGCATTAAAGTTTAAATTTAATCCAGTAATTGTTGCATCTCCCCCATCATTATTCGTTTCAAAGGTCAACCAAATTGAATTTAATGGGGTAAAACAATTCGTAAAATCATCTTCACAAGAAGGGCAAAAAGTTACTGTTGCACCATAGTTATCAATGGTCTCAAATTCTTGTGGGCAAAGCATTCCAGCATTATTACACTGGTCAAACTCCGCTTGAGCATTTGATACTGAAGTGATAAAAAGAAATAATATGGATAAAAAACCTATCTTCATTCTGTGAAATTAGTATGTAAAATTATAAATTTCCATGCAGTAATCCATACATTTGTCGCTGAATGAACAAAACTGGCACAGAAAATGTATTGTGATGTTCAATTAAAATATTTTACTATGAAAAGAATATACTTACTATTCGCCATTTTATTTTCAATGAATTGTGCTCTATCTCAGCGCGTTCACACAGAATATGAAACAGATTCAAAATGGTTTGTCGGCCTTAATGCGGGCGGAATTTGGCACACTTCTGATGTGCAAAATAAAACGCAAATTGGATGGGGCTTTATGGTTGGGAGGTCGTTTAACTACAACTACGGCACTCCAATAAGTTTTGATTTAAGATTGCGCTACCTTCGCGGATTTTGGATAGGTCAGGATAAAGAATTTACCAATATTTCAGCGACTGATGAAGCTTTAAACGGAACTATGGATCCTGAAACGAACTATTATTCAGTAGATTCAACTTCTTTTCTGCGCAATTTTCAAAATGATCAACACCGAATAGGTCTAGAACTTGCAATTCATGCAAACCGTCTTAGAGAAAGAACGGGATTGGATTTGTATGTCTTTGGTGGAATTGGGTTTACATGGTGGCAAACATATTCAGACTTGTTAAGTTCTACAGACTCGACAAGTACTATGTACGATTACAGTCAATTTTCCGATTTTTCTAATACATCAATTAATGATTTTCACGATGGAACTTATGATTCTCCTCTTCAAGGAAGCACTAAAACTGGATATAATGTAACGTTGATGCCGAGTGTTGGTGTCGGAATAGGGTATCAGGTTGGCCCTCGTTTTCAAATTGGTTTAGAACATAAAACAACGTTTACTGGAACGGACTTATGGGACGGAAAAAACTACAACAATGACGGCTCACCAACAGGAAGCAATGACATTTATCACTACACAGGTTTGTACTTGAAGTTTAATATTAGAAAACCTAAGGGTCGAACTTCTACGCCACCAACAGAAACAGTTACTACACCTACAAATAACATAGTCCCTGTAAACTGTTTGTCACCAACAATTGAAATCACAAACCCTGTACAAAACAATTTCACTACACAAAACGCAGGTTTCCAACTTCGTGCGGACATTACACATATAGATGGAGCACATCAAATTTCATTTAAACAAAATGGCCAGTTCAACACGAACTTCACTTACAATAGTGCACTGAACCGTTTTGACAGTCACGTTATTTTGGTGCCTGGACAGAACACAATTGAGATTAGTGTTACGAATAGCTGTGGAACAACAACGGATAGCAGAATTATTGTGCTAGAAAGTCAAACTCTTGCGCCACCAATTGTGAGTTATCAAAACCCTCCTCACAGCCCGTACAACACAGAAAGTCCAATTTTCCCACTCGATGCTCAAGTGCTAAACGTGACTTCTCAGTCGCAAATTAAAATGACGTTTAACGGGAATGTATTCACTTCATTTAGTTTCAACCCACAAACAAATAAATTGGCTGCGCAATTGCCATTGGTTGAAGGAACTAATGTCGTGAGCATTACAGGAACAAACAATGCGGGTACTGACACCAAACAAACAGTGATTGTATATACAAGACCTCAACTTCGTCAGCCTCCTGTGGTGAACTTTGTCAATCCAGTTAACAACCCTGCAGAAGTTAATCAGCCACAAGCGTCAATCCTTGCAACTGTTTTACATGTCGATAATCAACAGAATATCACTGTGCGTGTAAATGGTCAAGTATTGCCTCAAACGGCATTCAACTTTAATAGCTCCAATAAAATGGTAGCTTTTACGGCAAACTTAATTGAAGGAGCTAATACCATTACTGTGCGTGGAACGAACGACGCTGGAATGGATGAAAAATCAACAACTATTATTTATAGAAGAGCTGTGGTGGAATACCCTCCAATTGTTACTTACCTCGATCCTGTTCAAAACCCAATCACAGTTAACACGCCTTCTTATTTAGTGAGAGCGCGAGTGCAAAATGTGGCAAATGCGTCGCAAATTACAGTTTGGGTTAACAACACACAAACGAACAACTTTACTTACAGTGCTTCTTCTCAAGAAGTTCAACTGCAAACTGGTTTAATTTCTGGAGCAAACACAATTAGGGTTCGTGGAACCAACAATGTGGGGATGGATGAAAAAAGCACAACGATTATCTATCAAGTGCACAACCCTGTAAATCCTCCAGTTGTAAATATTACATCTCCGCAAGGAAACCCTGCTCAAGTAAGCATGCCGTCAACTCAGGTCGTTGCGACGGTGTTGAACGTAAATTCTCAACAAGACATAAACGTTTTTGTGAATGAGCAAATTCTTCCTAACTTCAATTACAACAGTCTAAGTCACACTGTGACATTTAACGCACAGCTGAACGAAGGAATGAATCGTGTGAAAGTGACTGGTTCAAACTCGGCAGGTTATGCAGAGGATATTCAGGATATTCGATACACAAGAATTATCACGATGCAGCCTCCTGTGGTGACATTTGTTAATCCAAACCCTTCTCCTCAAACTGTTTCTCAAGCAGGGTATGATATGAGAGCAACGGTGTTGAATGTTTCAAACAAAAACCAAATTCAAGTTCGCCAAAACGGACAGATTGTGAATCCGGCGATGTATACATTTAACCAACAAACACTGTTGGTTTCATACAACACAAACTTGGTTATTGGAAACAACTTATTTGAAGTTACTGCAACCAATATCGCAGGAATTGACACAAAGACAGCGGTTGTGAATTACCAAAAAATTGAAGTTCCTTGTGATAAACCAACAATTACATTTAACCAACCATCAAATAATAATGTGATTGTTGAAAATGAGCAATTTGGTCTTGATGTGACTATAGTTGGAGTGAGCAATATTAACGGAATTACTGTTACGCTAAATGGAAATGCTATTCAAGGATTGAATTACAATTCGAGCACCAAAAAACTAACAGGAAACATCACATTGACTAGTGGATTTAATTCAGTTGAAATTGCTGCAACAAACAGTTGTGGAATTACAAAATCATCTGTTACTCTTCAATACGTACCTGTGCAACAGCCGTGCAATGTGCCCCAACTTTCACGTGTCAACCCTGTGAATTCATCTGTTCAAACTCAAGATGATAACATTTCAGTTATTGCTACTTCTTCTCACGTGACAGAGGCTTCACAAATTACTCTTTTAGTGAACGGAGTATCAAAACCATTTAGTTTTGATCAAGCAAGTCATCTTGTAAGCGCATCGATTGTATTGGTTGCTGGAATGAACGAAATTCGTTTCACGGCAGAAAATGAATGTGGCGCTGCTTCTGTAGTGTGGAATATAGAGAATGTTCGTTGTGACGAGCCTGTTTTAAATTTATCTAGTTCTGCAGGAACAAACAACACAACAGACAATCCTCAATTCAATATTAGTGGAGACATCCAAAATGTAGCTAACAGCCATCATGTCTCTGTAACACATAACGGTAGCGGTGTTAATTTCATATACAACACTGTAACAGATGTATTCAGTTCGAACATCAATTTAGTTGAAGGGAACAACATTATTGTTGTAAACGCAGCGAATAGATGTGGAACAGGACAAAAAACATACACAATTGTGTATACTCCAGCAGTAACGATTTTGCCACCAACTGTTCAAATTACAAACCCGTCAAATTCACCTCATCAAACTGAATCTGCATCGATGACAGTTGTTGCAGCGGTGCAACACGTGAGTCAATCTGCTCAAATAAACGTAACTGTGAATGGTACGCAACGCGCATTTAACTACAACTCAGCTACACAACAAGTTCAGTTTAACCAAACATGGGGTGTGGGTTCTAATGTGATTGTGGTAACTGCAACAAACGAAGCAGGATCAGCTTCAGATACCAAAACGGTTATTTACTCAAAACCTCAAGTGGTATACCCTCCTGTGATTACGTTTACCAATCCGACAAACAATCCTCATACAGTTAATAGTAATAATTATACTGTGACGGGTTATATCACAAACATCACGTCGATTAATCAAGTGCAGGCAATCTTAAATAACACGCCATTTTCTCAATACAACCCGACAATAACAAATGGTCAGTTGAATTTTACTATTCCTTTGACTTTTGATAATACGCATACGCAATATACAATTCAGTTTACTGCAACAAATCAAGCAGGATCAGATCAAGCGTCGCGTACTGTAATTCGCAAAACGGATACCGAAACAAACTGTATGCCTCAGGTTGGCGCTGTATTTGCGTCAAATCATCAATCTGTGAATGTGTCGAGTACAAAAGATTTATCTAACGTAGTTCTCAAGTTTCACGACAACACAACTCAAAAGTTTGACAACTTAAGTGGATATACAGGAACCTTTGCGGGCACTGGTGCTCATCAAGGAAAATGTATTATTGGTGTGTGGATTAAGTCTGGTTGTAACATGAGTAACGATGGTCCAGGTTATGGAGAATGGGTGCCAAACACAAATTACAATGGTCAGTGTAGTGCAAACCAACCTTGTGGCCCGCGATTTAATCCGGGTAATTCGGCTTGGCAATTCTGTTTAGTTACGCCTTCGGGAACGTATACACGAGATGACTTACACAACAATCCAAATTTCTCATATTCAGGCCCAGCGACAAGTGCATATTTCCTACCTATTGCAGGTGGTGCTGATGCTGTTGTAGGCGGCGCTCCTTATCCTGTACAAAGTGGAAGATTTTATCTTTTCACAGGTAACTTAACTGTGGATGTAAAAAGCAATCACCCTGGTTCTATGGGTCATTGGCAAATTTGCATTCAATCGGATAATGTGCCACAAAGTGGAAATGGAAATAATAGACCTCAAAGTCCGTGTGAAGCAACTGGAAATACAGGGGGCAACGGTTCAGGAACTACAAACCCTGACGATATTATAGAAAATAACGTTTCTATAACTCAAAACTGCATGCCAACGGTTACGGCTACTTTCACTTCTGATCATCAAGGTGTAACAACTACGAGTACCAAAGATTTATCAAATGTGGTACTTAAGTTTCACGACAATAGCACACAAAAATTTGATAACCTGACTGGAAAAACTAGAACATTCTCTGGAACAGGTGGAAATGCAGGAAAATGTATTGTAGGCGTATGGATTAAATCGGGTTGTAACTCAAGCAGCGATGGTCCTGGATATGGAGTATGGGTGCCAAACTCAGCTTACAATGGACAATGTGTATCTGACACGAATGAGACTCCAGGAGAAAATGGTAGACCAAACCCTGGTGTTACACGTCCTGGTTCAGGAGGAACAGGAATTCAACCAAGACCTAATAGTGGTGGGACAGGCAGACCTGCAAGCGGAGGGGCAATAAATAGACCACGCCCTTAACATAATTCAAATAACGAAAATAGCCAATCAACAAATTGATTGGCTATTTTTTTATGTAGTAGTAGTTTATAATGTTATTCCTTTATAGTCAATATTACCTCTTTACCATCTTTAACACCGCGGATTATACCATTCTTATGAATGGTAATACTTTCATATTCATTTTTGATGACTACTTTTCCACGCTTATTAATTAAACCAGCAAGACCATTTTTTCTTGTAATAGCATAGAAACCGCTAAACTTTCCAATTTTTTGATATTCATTTTTTACTATTACATTGCCTTGAATGTTAATCATTCCTACCAAGCCATTTTTCCATGTATATGCCAACCCATCTTTTCCAAAAGATGATATTCTATCAAATTGGGGTTTAATGATTTCTTTCCCAGCTTGACTAATAAGTCCACACTTTCCATTTTTCCAAACTACTGCTACACCTTGACTAAATCGACCGATTTTATCGTATTGCTTACTTAGCTCCTGAGCATTTGAGGATAAAAAGATGAGCGCTAATAATAATGTTGTTAAATACTTCATGCCATAATTATTTTGAACAAATGTATGGCGATAGCAATAGAGGATAACTGACATATATCATAATACGTAAAGTTTTGTAATGATATTTATCAGTTGGCAAATAAGCAATTACGCAAAATGAATCAAACGCATCACCTTAAAGCAGAGATCCGTAAATAGAATTTTCGCGTGCGCATTGCGCTCTAGATGGTAGTGCGCATCACTGAATTCCTGCATGAATTCTTGAATATTATTTCCAGTAATAAAACGGGCAAAATTCTTTAAAAACTCTGCCTCCTCCGCACTCACACGAGTTAAATGTTTTTATAAAACAACAACCTCTATAATTCAATGATCTAAGCGCGAAATAGTGAGACACCAACTAATGGGATACACTACCGAAATTGCAACTTTAATCAATTTTAGTTACAAAATATGAAGAGATAAGCACTTCCAATTGCTCATTCTTAAATTGATCTCCGCTTCCGTTCAAATCAATAATGATAACACCATCGTAGACAGTATAGAGTATGTCAAAATAATGAGTTTCATTTTCTGAGTCAAGAATGTAGAGACAAAAAAAGCCGTAATTCATTTTTGAATTCGCTCGATTATCTAACTTAACGGATTTCTTGAGCGTGTTAATGATTTCATTGATTTTTTCTTTGTCATCAATTACAATCTCTTTCTCTTTTGAGTCAAACCCTAGAGCATGTAACTTGTTAATAATAGTTATTTCACGTACCTCTACTTTGTGAAGAGTAATTTTTTCGCTAAAATCTCCTTTACAACTGATTAGTAGTATGCTTAGAAGACAGTATATTATATTTTTCAAAATTCTAAAAAGTGTATTGGAATATAACCGAATCTATCCACTATTTTACTTTATCTAGTAACATCTCTATCGAAAGATTAAACTCCCCGATTTTTCTTTTTTCTAAATCTATGCTGTCTCGGATTAATGTAGATCCTGTGACAACATAAAAATTTAAAGACTCTAATTCATTTGGATCCCTTAGGTAAATTGAATAGTCACCAACTTTACCAAAGCCAAAGGACCTGTGATTCTTTCCTCTATTATCTTGATGTGTGATACTCCAAGTTGCCATATAATTCTTCATATGGTTGTTATCTTCAAGTTCAATTATTAAATTTTCACCCTCATCTTGAATCTCTGTATCTTCCCAGTTGCGTCCATAAATCCAATCATGGTCAATCCAGCAGTGCTTTACAGGCAAAGAAAGGGTATCATTAATTACAATTAAGGTGTCTTCAAATAATAATTTTTTAACGACTCCTCTTTCTAAAGACTGTTCGTAACAGCAACTGATTCCATATTTTCCTTCAAAATGATTAATACATCCATGAAGTAGGTTTATTCCTAATATGACAAGGAGTATGAGAAGTGGCTTACTTTTTTTCATTGGCTTATTTTTCATAATTCTTAAACGTGTAAATTGGAACATTACCATCTATTCAAAATCACAGACGTTCACCAGATTAAAGCGGTATCACTGCTACCCATTTCAAAAAACACTAGTTTTTAAATTACTATTATTCACTATGTTAAATCTACATAAATCAAAAATTGCCATTTGGACCATGAGCCTCTTTACTAATATGTTTTAAACACAAACGCAACTCTTTTGCCGATTTTAACAGTTTTCTTTCTAATTCATCGTTTGTATTGATTTTTGCAAAATATTCACTGTTCAAGCTGATTTCTTTTCTATCAATCTTTGATAAAAAGAATGCATTAAGACGATTTAAGTGTAAGGTGTTTGTTTTATCATCATACTCAGGCAACTTACCATTCTGAAGCAGAAAAATTATTACCTGTAAATAATCTTCAATATTCTCGTAAGATATCGACACAATTCGTGCTTCATCTTTATACTGAACATCATAAAAAGCATTACCTCTTATCTTTTCTTCAAATATATTGAATCCGAATTCAGTAACAAGAAAACTAAAATACACTTTGACGATTTCTATATATTGATTCCCTTCTATCATGGCTTAATAATGTTTAGTGAGTTTGGATGAAATTTCTGGTAGTTCTTTAGTATATTTTATTCAGCAATTTTTATTTCAATAACACATTTTGAAATGACTCCTGTTACATCTGTTGGGCGTTTGTATTTCTGTTCCACATATACTAATTCAATACTTTTACCAACTTTGTATGATTCGTCAATTCCTTCTCTCGTCCAAGTGGTTTTATCTTCATTACTTTCAATTTCAAATTCTGGATAATCATTGTGTCCCGACATATATACACGAGAAATAAAGCCTTTAACAGTGTGTTTAGGAATTATGTTGTTTTCTATAGCACTAAACCATTCTTTAGTTCCAAACAATAATCCATTTTCCGTTTTGTATCCAGCATAAGAATTTTTATCAAGCGAGGCTTCTTGAACCATTTTGGTTCGTCTGAAATCATCTTTAAGGTTATAAATCTGTTTTAAGTTCATAGCTTTTTTAGCTTTTCAATATTTCAACGAACTAATTATTAATGCATTAATGTCTCCATCTGCTAATCTGGTACACGACCTTGCCACTTCCATTCAAATCCGTTAAAATAACCCCGTCATACACCGTATACAAAATGTCATAATAATATTTATTATTGTCTGAATCAAGAAGGATAATATCGAAAAAGCCATAATTTACTTTTGTGTTAAGGCGTGTTTTTATATTCGTCGAATGCTTGATCAAATTGATAATTTCTTCAATTTCGCCTTTATCTTCAACTATAACTTCTTTTTTTGTTAGATGTGCATGACTACAACTCACTTTGTTGATGATCTTGATTTCAGTTATGCTTGGAGTATCAATTGTGATTTTTTCGTTTCGTTGCCCTCCGCAACCAATTATGATTATACTTATTAGACAGAGATAGTATATATTTTTCATCACATTAGTTTTCAAAATTCTAAAAAGTGTAAATTGGAATATTCTCACTAGTCTATTGATTTAGTAATGATAATTATTTTCCATTCATCATCTATGATCTTAGTATATGTAATCTTGGAATTCAATGTGTTTAGAACTTCAGAAGATTTCAGATTGTATGCAACAATGTATTCAGACCACGAGTATTCAAAATTTTTATTCCTTTCGATTTTTCTAAAAAGGATGTAATTGGGGTGACATTTTATCTCATTAATAGATGAATTTAACAAACTCATTGTTGCACCAAAGTATTCTGAAGTGAATCGATTATCATTATTTTTGAAAAAAAATGGTGACAAAGAAAATGATCCATCAGCCGCTTTTATTGAAAAGTGTGAATCTAATGCTTCTTTATTTTTCAAAATTTCATCAACAGAACTTTTAAATGTCAATTGTTGTTCAACAAAAAACTTCATAATATCCTCTCCGTCATCATTACTATTGCCACAGCAGACAAGGATAAAACTGAATAATAACACCAATAAACTAGTCTTTTTCATAAATCAATTATTGCTTTCAACACTTGAATCGTTTCTTCATTATCACAATTTTCCTTTAATTTATTATGCAGATTATCGTTGAATGTTAGGGATGTTAATCCATTTTTCACTAAAGAAAAATCCTGAATAAGACCATCTATTATATACCAATCATCATGATTCATAACTAATTTCTCCTTTTTAGAGCCGTTTCTCGCCCAGCTATCTATGTCTCCATTATATCTTTTATAGATCTTAATTTTATCTTGGGTAATCATTTTCGGTTATTTTACAATGTGGTATAAAATATTCTGATCCGCTCATTGGAGTTTACATAATATGTCCACTCGTTTTCTATCATGTCATAGACGGATTACCGAACATTCCCTATTTTATTGACATTAATTTATGCTCAATTTGACGAGCTTTCATAACTAAATCGAATATATCGTTTTGCTTTTGACGGATATATGATTTCTGTACTTTTTTGAATTTTTCCATCTTTGTTCGTTTCATAATCGGTATGGCTATTAATAACCAAAGAATCTGATTGTCTTATGAATACATCTTCCGATTGAAGCCCTTCGTTTTTATCGTATTTAAAGAGATAAAGCAAATTCTTTTTCCGATCATCAATCGTTCTTTGAGTAATAATTCCGCGCAGATAGTGATATGTTGTTACAGACATTGTATCTTTTTTTGATAAAACAATTTCTTTCAAGGGTTTTTCATCATCATTATACCAGATTATTGTTTTGAAATGATAACTGGTATCATTTAAAGTAGCATCAACTTGAAGTTTTTTTAGTCTATTAACTTCATAATGAAATTTATAATTAATATATGTAGTGTCAAACACTTTACCGTCTCTGTATTCAACAGAAATAGCTTTCTTTTTCGTTTTTTTCTCATCTAAAATTTCGAAAATGCTTAGAACTCCTGAATTTGATGATTCTAGTTTGGAATAAAACACCCCACCTTTTTCGTTAAAATATTCTATTCTTTTTAAAATATCAAAATCTTGAAATAAAAACAGTTCACTGTACACTTTTATTCCATTGCTATTTTCTTTATATTTTTCTATTGAAAGGGTGTCTGTAATTATTCCTATGGAATCTGTTTCCAACTCATATGCAATTATTACATCCTGAATTTGATCAATTGAATTTTTAGCATTTGAACTGATTTTCTTTGATGATTCTTCACAACTAACAAAATATAACATACAAAGAATGGAGCAGATATTGAATATTTTATTTTCCATTATTTGATGTTTAAAGGCTCTAAATAATAAAGGTCTTCACTTTTTTTTATCTTAAACTTTGATTCTGTTTTGTTTACTTCTATAAATTTATCATTTATCAAAAAAATTATCCCTTGAGGTCTTGCACTCGGATTATAAAACCATTCTTTATGATATAAAATTTTGTTTTCTTTCATAAAAACAATTCTATCACCTATATCTGTAAAGCTGTTTAATTCTGTACCTAATACCGCGTTTATTTCTTCCAACGAAAGAGCAGACGAGAAGTAAAACATTTTATCCCATTGAAAACTCATTACAGTTGAAAAGTCAATAATACAATTATCTTTAGCACTACACTTTTCCCATTCATTGATAACTAGCTTATCTATGTCATTCTTATTTGAACAACTGCTCATCAATATTAAGCAGCAAATACTTAAAATTCGATAATAATTTTTCATCTGTTTTACCATTTTGCGCCAGTTGGCATTCTTGACATTTGAATTAATCTTTGTTGTTTTTCATCAACTGCTTTTTGCTCAGCTGCTGTACGACCACTTTTGTTTAATGCACCAAAAACTTCCTTTAGCTGATTGTATTTATCTGTTGAAAGTTTAGTTTTTGATATATTCCAATTTCCGTCTTTATCTTGTGAAGCCATGAATAACCCACTGTTTTTGAACTCTTCAAGAACAATATTGGCTAATTCAAGCATATCTGCTCCTTTATTTTCATTACCTATTCTTCTCCCAATAATGTTATTGAGTAAATCTACTGTTTGGTCTGCTTCATCAAGATTTGAAAAAGTCCTAATAAACAAATCAGCAAAAGGATTTTCTTCGTGTGCATTCCCTGCTTGAGATGCTATGCTATTTCCAAACTCTGACGCAATAGTGGCCTGCCAAAGTCCGTGTCTAAACGCTCCGTTCTCACTTCCCCTATCTTCTTGAGATCTTTTTGATCCGAATAACACTTCACCTCTTGTCGCAAATCTTGTTGAGTTTGTAGAAATATTATCCGCTCCTTTAGTAACACCAAAACCAATTCTGTGAGCTGCTACAGGATGTCTTAGACCAAAGCCAATATATCTTGAGTTTACACTTGCCCGATAACGACCTGCTCCAGGACAATCATCACAATCTCCAACTGCATCAATTGGTGCCTTACCATCTGGGTCAATCAACGAAATAGGATTCCCCAATACATAATTATATGCACTCCACTCAGGAAACTCCGCACTCAACGGATCTAAGCTCAAAAATCTCCCTAAATCCGAGTCATAATACCTCGCTTCTTGATAACTATGCACTTTTAAAACGCTTTTTTCAGGGGTCAGGG
>CAYUQU010000077.1:0-15473 GCA_964447015.1 uncultured Flavobacteriales bacterium | reverse complement strand
GAATTACACAAGATCAGATTAAGTGGGTTCAAGACTTAGGAAAAAAAGTTATTGTTTTTGACATGAGAACTCATGATGGGAACAAAAAGGCTTTGGAAAAAAATCCAGATTATATTATGACTGATGCCATACAAAGCGGCCTGTCTCTAACACAGTAAGTTATGACAAAGAAAAAAGAACGTATCAACATGGTGTATTCCACCAATCCTGATTTTCATTTCAATAATGAAGAAGAAAGCGAAATGGAGACACTCCCAAATAATGAACAATTACTTTATGTATCAATTGATAGAAAACAGCGGGGTGGAAAGGAAGTTACACTTGTCGAAGGATTTGTCGGTACTGATGACGACTTGAAAGATTTAGCTAAGGAACTTAAATCAAAATGTGGAGTAGGTGGTTCTGCAAAAGATGGCGAAATTATCGTTCAAGGGAGTTTTAAAGATAAAGTGGCCGATTTGCTCACTTCTGCAGGCTATAAAGTAAAGAAAAAAGGTGGGAATTAGTTGATTACGACTTTATTCTTTGTTTCCTCAAAAAATATCTTGCCAGAAACAAATAGTTTACTAATTTTGCGGCGGGGTAAGTCTCATACGACCAGCTCCTGCCTAATCCCCCAGGACGGGAACGTAGCAAGGGTCGGTGGTCGTAGCGGTGCGATGTGAGTAGCTTACCCCACTTTTTTTTTGGGGACTTCTTTGCAAAGAAGAAATACTCTCTCAAATTTTTTTCTCAATATCCTTCTTAATTAAGAGTATGAACTTGTGATTTTCACAATTTTCCAAAAGATATTATCGTTTTTCGTTCTTTAAGTGTTTTACAAACAGGATTATAGCCATATACAATGGGATAAATAACACTATAAAAAGACTATTAAGTGTTGATAGGTAGTTAGATACAATGAACAAGCTGAAATAAAAAAGTCCAACAAAGACAAAACACTCTCGCAGATTGACTCCTTTCCTGTAATCAAGAAATATGATAAAGGGGAAAATTATTAAAATAAAGTCTACTATATTAAATAAGAAATGTATCAAATCAATTTATTTTCAGTCTAAGTAAGTAATATCCACTCAATACTCACACTCTAAACTCATTCTTCTTCCAAATCATTCTGACTTGGTTGAATAATCTTATTGATTTCCTCTTCAGTTTTATTCAACTTTTCGCGACAAAACTCAACTAAAGCCTTGGCTTCAAGCACCGTTTTTGCCAAATCGTCAATTTTCACTTCGCGATTTTCTAATTTTCGCACTATTTGTTGAAGCTTATTAAGTGCTTCTTCATAAGTCATTTCAGCCATTTTTTTCTTTATTTAAAGGTTTTTGGTCAATAATTTTACTTGTAATTAAGGAATGTGTGGTGAGTGTTTTCAGTTCCTTTCCAATCAAATCAGTTGTTATTTGGTAAACGTCTTCGTTGTCTACTGTTGATATGGTATATCCTGATTTTAGTAATTTTTCTGGATTAATAACTTCCAATAAATGTTCGATGTTCTTTATTTCTATTCTACTGTGATCAATTAAGTTAACACTCATCATTTGAATCTTTTCTATAAACACAGGAGTTTCTACATCTCGAGTTAACCGCACCAAATTCACGGCAGAGCCTTTACTCTTTTGCAGGTACAATTCCAATTCTTGGTGCTGAACGGAAAGCAAGTAATGCACAACTCGATGCATTTGATGCACATTTCGCTCAAGTCCACTGCGGTAGTCACTGATAAGTTTTTGACTGTGGTGAAAAAAGTATTTGCTTAAATGGGCAAATTCATCTTTAGCATAACCTAATTGTGCCAATGATTGATTGATAAGTCCGTCAAATGCAGCGCGCAATTCTCCCGAAAAGACCGCAATTTGCACGTAAAGATGCTTGGCAGCAGCTGTCGGAGTAATACAATTCAAGCGACTCACTAAATCAGCGACTACTTCATCAGTTTCATGTCCTATTCCCGTGAGTACAGGAGTTTTTGTAAGGCAAATTTCCCGACACAGCTCATAGTCATTAAAAATATTGAGGTCCATTTTACTCCCGCCACCGCGAATGATTACAATTACATCCACATCATAACTTCGGGCTTCTTTAAGTGCTGCGATCAATTCTCCAGAAGCTTTTTGCCCTTGCACACTAGCGGTAAATGATTTGATGGTGAAATTGGTATACACGTTGTTGTGCTTCAATTCGTTCAAAAAATCGCGATACCCCGATGTTTCTGGCGAACCGATAATGGCAATTCTTTTGGAAATGGTGGGTAAATAAAGTTGTTTCTGATTGTGAAAAATGCCTTCCGTTTGCAGTTTTCTGATGGTTTCCTGCTTTTTTCGCTCGATTTCTCCGTATGTGTATGTCGGGTCAATGTCTAGAATGTTGAGTTTTAATCCAAAAATGGTGTGAAATTCAATTTTCAACAAAAAAAGTGCGTTGTTTCCTTGCTTCAGAATTTCGTTCAAGTCATTGCCGATACGTTCGTGGATCTGAGTGTAATTTTTTGCCCACATATAAGCCGACATTTGCGCAGTAAGCGAACCGTTTGACGAATCTGCCAACTCAATGTATCGGTGTCCACTTTTACTTGTGATTTTCGATATTTCCGCTGTAACCCAGAATTGTTTGGAGCCAAAATAGGTCATCATGAACTTTTCCAACGAAGTGTTCAGCTGAGTTAGCGTAAATATTTTGCGCTCGGATTGGTCCATGATTGGTAAAGTTACATAAAATGAAAATATAAGCTTTAGGTACTGACAATTTAGATTAACTAGCACCGTGAATTTGTTTATATTTGCCGCAAAATTAGTCGACATGCAACTTTTAGACGGAAAAGCAACTTCAGCATCTATAAAACAGGAATTAGCTCAAGCAGTTCAAGCGCGCAAACAAAAGGGAATGAAAATTCCTCACCTAGCTGCTGTGCTTGTGGGAAGTGATGGAGGATCCTTGACCTATGTGAATGCTAAAGTGAAATCGTGTGAAGAAATTGGCTTTGAAAGTTCACTCTTGCGCTTTGACGCATCAATAACTGAAGAGGAATTGCTAAAAGTTGTTAACGACCTAAATACAGATGAACGGGTGGACGGATTCATTGTCCAGTTACCCTTACCTAAACATATTGACGAGAATAAAATTACTTTAGCTATAGACCCTACAAAGGATGTGGATGGTTTTCACCCCGTGAATTTGGGGAAGATGGTGCTGGGTTTACCAGGTTTTTTACCTGCAACTCCAGCTGGAATTGTGGAATTACTTCGTCGTTACAATATTGAAACATCAGGAAAACATTGTGTGGTACTTGGCAGAAGCAATATAGTTGGTACACCAGTGAGCATCATGTTGAGTCGAAATGTAAATCCGGGTAATTGTACAGTGACACTTGCTCATTCGCGTACAACCAATCTCACTGAAGTTTGCCGTTCGGCAGATATTTTAATAGCAGCAATCGGAAAACCTGACTTTGTGACCAAGGATCTGGTAAAACCTGGTGCAGTCGTGATCGATGTAGGTACCACTCGCGTAGACGATGCAACAAAAAAGGCTGGATGGCGTTTGAAGGGTGACGTAAAATTTGATGAAGTAAGTCCAATTTGTTCCGCGATAACACCTGTTCCAGGTGGAGTTGGACCAATGACCATTGCTTCATTGATGATAAACACACTACGTGCGATGGAACTTAACGGCAAATAATAAGCGAAGAAAACAAAATATGTTCGTAAAACAGTTTCTTTCTGGAGTGTTAATCTTGCTTGCTTCATTTAGCTTGAATGCGCAGTATGACTTCTATGAACGAAATTATTTAGAACCAGAAGACGATACCGTATACTTTAGTTTACGCAGCGGTACAACGCATATTGATTCTTTAGATAGAGCATATTACAACTTAAATCCTTCTATGTTCAATAATGGGAGGGGTTATCTTCCCGAGTTTCGCGTTTTAAAAGACTGGGGAACAAATCGTCACTTTTTTGCTGATGAACGAGCTACTTACAAGGCAAAACATCATTTTACAGCGCTTCCTTATGTAGGGTTTTTCTACAGTTTTGGTGGTGGTGGAGATCAGGTGATGGATTTACGCTACACTCATAACTTTGGGCAGAGGACGAACCTTTCCTTTCGCTACCACCGTTCTGCGGATAATGGACAGATGCGAGGTGCAAAAGTGAATAACAACGAGCTCAGTCTAAAATTATCATACAAAGGAGAGAAAATCAGGTCGTATATTGACGCATATTACGCCTTTGATGATTACATGGAGAGTGAAGGGATAAGTCAAAATCAAGACTTAGAACCTTTTACAATCGACTTGTTTCAAACCAATAGATTAAATGCGAATGCAAATGTAAAAAGGGGATATGTAACATGGAAGAATTTCTTAACTATAGGTAAAGATTCGTTGAGTCCGTGGAACATCTATTTTTCTCCTTCATTTCACACATACCAACGCAGATTTGAAGAACAGAATGTGGATACTGTTCTACAACCTTCAGGAAATTACAATGATTTGAATACCAGAGATAATTGGCAAGAACCCCACTTGTTGTTGGATGCAGGAATTATGTTTAAGAAAGAGAAATTTCAAATCTCAGCAGGATATGTCTATGACTATTGGGTTTATTCAAATCATGCCAACAGAATTGTAGGAATTGACAATTACCTCGTTTCAGGGATTAACTGGAAGTTCGGGAAATTCACCTTTACCAACGATATTCGTTTTTTCATCACTGGAAACCCATTTGAGTTTTATGAAAATGCCAATCTGAGCTTTCAACTCACGGGAAAAAGTAGAGTTGGAGCGGAATTATTGTTAGATAACTATTTTATTGAACCGTTTCAAATGCGCTATTCGGCAAATCACTACGATTGGACCAATGCGTATTCAGGATCATCTCCTACAAACCGCTTGTTCGGACAGTTGTTCTATGAGTTTAGCGGAAAGCAAAAAGTGCGTGTAGATGTCCGTCAAATGGTCATCAACAACCAATATGTTTTTGAGAATGACAATTGGGTAGCTTCAGGCGTAACGCAAAGTGTATTTTCTCCAAGAGTTACAGGAGAACTAAGGTTTTGGAAATTTGCCAGTCAGACCAACGCAGAATTGTTTTTAAGCAACAAAAGTGTCATTTCGCACCCTGATTATCGAATTCGCACCCGTTTCTTGTTTGATAGCCCAATATTCAAAGCAAAACGACTGTTGTTAGCGACAGGAGTAGAAGTAAATTACATTCCAAATTACCGAGTTGCTTCGTATTTACCCGAATTAGGGGTCTACCACTTCAATAACACTGGAAATAATTACGCCATTAACATGCTGCAATTGGATTTTTTCCTCAACCTTCAAATTGAACGTTTCCGTTTCCTAATCTCTGCCAATGGCTTAAATAATCTTTGGGATTCAACTCCACGGTTTTATGCAGAAGATTATCCTGTACGCCCGTTTTTTGTGAGGTTGGGGTTGAGCTGGGATTTTGTAAATTGATCCGTCCTCACCTATTTCTGTAGAGACGCGATTAATCGCGTCTCTACAGAAATAGGTGACAATTGCGAAATAGGTCATTGTGATAAAGTATTTCGTCTTTAGAATTTGATAAAGAAATATTTTAGGATTAAAAGTGTTTTAGTTTGAATAATAGTTTATTTAGACGACTTCAATTTATCTTGCCATGCATTTCTCAGTTGTTGTATATCATTACCGTTATTATCGTTTAAAAATAACTCAATCACTTCATATTTATAAAATAAACAGACATCACTGTATGTTCCACAGCTGATACATTCAATATTAGTAGCATCTAGAAAACCATAAATCAAGCTTATTGCTTGTCTAGAAGCAGTGCTACTCAAGTAACATTCAGAAAGAGTAGAGCTATATGGGTTAGAAAATGGTGACCAAAGATTTTTAAAAGGTAATGCCGTACTCGTGTCATACTTAAAACTTAATAACCAGTGGAGAAATTCTCTATCTTGATTGAAAAAAGTGCGTCTACTTTTGTAGTAGAAAGCACTATCTATAAGATAAATAGAATCATTTGAATTTATTCCCCAAGAATCAAAGTCAAAGTTGGTTCCCTTAAATGTACGGTAATATGGAACATATTTTTTCTGATTAAGATCTTGTAATACAGCTTGATAATTATCGATTTTTAGTTCATCAAATTCAAAATCTCTATTTGATGAATTGTCCGTACAAGATATTAATATGTGCAGTATGCTAATTATTATGAAATACAGTAGTTTCATTGTTGATTTAAGGTTTTCAACATCTCAATATGCGGAATCCCATCTTCATCATACGCCTTCCCTGTAAATTCAAACCCAAGGTTTTCGTAGAATTTTTTCAGGTACAGTTGAGCTGAAATTCGGATAGAGGCATTTTTTTCTTGCTCATCAACAAATTGCATTGCTTGTCGCATCAGTTCGTAACCCAATTTTTTCGCTCGGTATTTTTCGTCAACTGCTACACGGCCTATAGACCATTCTTTGTAGGAAATTCCAGGAGGTAAAACACGTGCAGTTGCGATTGTCTCGTTGGCTTCATTGCGCCCGATAACGTGAAAAGCAAGAGGGTCTTTGCCGTCAATTTCTTGATAAGGACAAGTTTGTTCAACAACAAATACGGCAACGCGTAATGCCAACAAGTCGTGCCACTCAGTTAAGGTGAGCTCAGAAAAAGGAATTATGCTCCAGCGTATCATATAGCTGAGTATGGCTTTATCACGTTTGAATCACTCCAACATTGTACGCACGTTCAGCTTTCTTGTGGTTCGCCATTTCGATACCGATAGAAAGTACTTCGCGGGTATTTGCGGGGTCAATTATTCCGTCAGTCCAAATTCTTGAAGCGGCGTAATAAGGCGAAATTTGCTCGTCGTATCTCGATTTGATGTGATCGTAAAGTTCTTTTTCGCGCTCAGGTGTAATTTCTTCGCCACGTGCTTTAAGTGTAGAAACTTCAATTTGCAACAATGTTTTCGCTGCTGAAGCTCCTGACATTACAGCTAACTCAGAAGTTGGCCAAGCAACAATCAAGCGAGGGTCGTAAGCTTTTCCACACATAGCGTAATTTCCTGCCCCGTATGAATTACCGACGATAACAGTGAATTTAGGCACAACAGAATTGGCCATAGCGTTCACCATTTTCGCTCCGTCTTTGATAATTCCACCGTGCTCACTTTGCGAACCTACCATAAAACCAGATACATCTTGGAAGAAAACCAACGGAATATTCTTTTGGTTGCAATTCATGATAAAACGAGCTGCTTTGTCAGCTGAATCAGAGTAAATTACTCCACCAAATTGCATTTCACCCTTTTTATTCTTCGTGATTTCACGGTTGTTAGCTACAATTCCAACGCTCCAACCGTCAATTCTTGCGTAGGCACAGATTAACGTTTTTCCGTAATCCGCTTTATATTCGGTAAGTTTTGACTCATCAACAATTGTTTTCAGAATATCGCGCATGTTATATGGCTTAGATCTGTCTTTTGGCAGAATTCCATAGATCTCTTTTGCGTCATTTTTCGGTGCAAGAGCTTCTTTTCTGTCAAAACCTGCAGTCTCAAAATGCCCAATTTTATCCATGATATCACGGATCGTCATTAAGCACTCTTCGTCGTTTTCGGATTTGTAGTCACACACACCTGAAATTTCAGTGTGCGTTTCCGCTCCACCAAGCGTTTCGTTATCAATTGTTTCGCCTATGGCCGCTTTCACAAGGTAAGAACCGGCAAGGAAAATTGACCCCGTTTTATTTACAATCAAGCTTTCGTCTGACATAATAGGTAGATAAGCTCCACCCGCTACGCAAGAACCCATAATTGCTGCAATCTGTACAATTCCTCTTGAGGACATGATGGCATTATTTCTGAAAATACGGCCAAAGTGTTCTTTGTCAGGGAAAATTTCTTCTTGCATTGGGAGATACACACCAGCAGAATCGACTAAGTAAATAATTGGCAAGTTATTCTCCATCGCAATTTCCTGCGCACGAAGATTTTTTTTCCCTGTAATGGGAAACCATGCACCAGCTTTCACTGTAGCGTCATTTGCAACAACAATACATTGTTTGCCTGAAACATATCCAATAACAGTTACAACTCCACCAGAAGGGCAGCCACCATGTTCTTTGTACATTCCGTAACCTGCCAATGCAGCTACTTCAAAACGTGGAGTTTCTTTATCAAGGAGCATATCGATACGTTCACGAGCGGTCATTTTACCCTTTTCGTGTAGTTTATCAATACGTTTTTGTCCTCCTCCTAAATATACAGTATCAAGTTCGTGCTGAAGCGCAGAGATTTTCAATCTCATGTAATCTTCATTTATATTGAACTCAAGTTCTTGTTTACTAATCCCCATTGTTTTGATTTTTAATAGCGTCCCAAATATAAGCATACTTTCGAGAAATTATAATGCAAGAGTGGGGTATTAGCGTTAAATTTGCGCACAGAAAAAAACAGATATGCAAAAGAAATATGTTTTACTCAGAAATGTAGGTTATGCAGAGGCGATATCATACTTGTTATTGCTGCTTGTAGCAATGCCTATGAAGTATTGGGGAGGAATGGATTGGGCTGTGAAATATACTGGTTGGGCTCACGGTTTATTGTTTATGGGGTACTTGGCCTTACTTTTATCAGATGGTATTACGCACAAATGGCCGTTTAAGTATTACGTGTACGGATTTATAGCTTCAATTTTGCCGTTAGGTCCGATTGTGTTTGATCGAAAGGTTCTAGATAAGAATTAGAATAGTAGTTATACACCATTATAAAAAAAGCAGAAATCGAATTCGATTTCTGCTAGTTAAATTTTTTCAAGTCTTTTATTGACAAAACCCATCTTGGTATACCGTCCCATCAGGACAACAAATACATTCGCCATCTTTAGGGTTATCTACCACAAGAGTATGATTGTCTGGACAATCACCGCACTTTTTCTTACATCCTAAAGTAAATAAAAATGTAGATAAAACTAGTGAAGAGAAAAGAATTCGCATTTTCATATCGCAACTATTTAGTAGAAAATTTTCTATTTTACAGCTAATTTCTGTGTCAAAACACCACTTTCAGATTGTAGAACCACATTGTAAATTCCGCTTGGGAGATTAGCAACGTCTACAAAATACTTTCTTTCTCCGCTTTGGAAGTGACCTTCGTGAATCACAATTACTTCACGTCCAACTTGGTCGATAAGCGTCATTTTTCCTTCAAAACCGTGCACTACATTCATAGGTATGCAAGTTAAACCTTCAGATGGGTTTGGGAAAAGAGGTGAAAATGTAATTTGTTCCAATTCTTGTATTGATGCCGAAGGGTTATCAAACACGTGGAAGGTAAAATTACCATCAGGAGCAACCATTGGTCGAACCTGTGTTTTTCCGCTTATCGCATTTCCTTGGATGTAATAATCAACTTGTGTTCCACCTGTTTGAGCTGGGATGTTAGCTGCCCAATAATTACCAGTAGTTGGAGACATAGCTACAGAAGTAAACGTTCCTCCATCAGTTCTGTAATACAATGTTGCTCCAGAAATACCACTTTTATGTCTGATTAGAGCTTCTACGGTATAAGGATTTAGATTGTCATACGTATCAGGCAAATTCTGATGAGAGATTAAAAGTGGGTCAGCGACAGCTACTTCTTTCGTAATACAGTGCAATACACCACCTTGACTTACTAAATTAGCACCCGTATCGTCTGCATCAATACCAACCACATTATATCCTGGCATAGCTTCTTGTAGAATGCGTATTGCAATTGTATCGTATTCTTCTCTGTAAATTGGAACAATTACACTTTTGTTTACAATGATATTGTTTGCATAAGTTCTATAGTATCCATTTCCAAAAGGTGCGCCTGGATAAGCTGTTCCAGCTGCATTTGGTGGCATTGGAATTCTCACAATCTTATATGGTGTGCCAAAAGCAGATAAATAATTATCCTGAATATATTGAATGTTTAATTCAATCTGCGGACCATCTGAGATTCCTTCGGGAAATTCACCCACAAGTAAAACTTCTTCGTTAAGTAGCTTCATGTGCATGTCGATATGATGAATATCGTCATAAGGAAGTGTCGTCATTTTGATGTATGTCTCTATTCCCATATAATTATTCATGAGTGCATTAATCTCAGCACCTGTTTTAGCTTGTTGGCTGAAACCTGTCCCATCGTTTTCATCTGTAATTAGATGCGAAGAAAATCCAGTGCCAAATCCGTCAGCCATGAAATTACCACCTGTGTGAACTAAGTCATTTGGAGCAGCTGACATTGAATAAACTGGAATGTTTTTTTGACTTCCAACTGAATCAGGGACAGAATTATCATCATACCGAGGGCGATTATATGTCCAGTCGATAAACACGAGTGAATCAACTCCAGCAAGATAAACTGAATTCGGACCATAATCGCGCACCCAAATACTGTTATAAGGAGAATGAATAAACTTTACATTCGTTAAACTCCCTCCGTTTGAAGTAATGTTATTTTTTACTGTGTTTGAATCGAGCGTAACGATCCACACTTCACATTCTTGTTGAATATGTTGTACGAGTTGTCTTTGAATCGAAGGAAATGCTGCCCAAGTAATAACTACAGCTTGATTCTCTTCCCATTGCCCAGGTGTTCGGATTTCCGAGCCTTGAGGTGGGGTTGTTATTCCACGGTTAGTTTGATGAATATAATTATCCATCTCCGCTTTTTCAGCTTCAGTAAGCCATTTTGGTAGAATGTTTTCTTGGGTAAAGGAGTAGTTAAAAGTGAAAGCAGATACTAATAAAGCAAGTACGAGTAGTTTCATTATTCATGGTTTTATCCGCTAAATTTAACAAAGTACATTGAATTTACAAAATCTTGTACACTTTATTACATGAACGGTATCTGAAAGTACCCAATAGCTGTTGTTGTATTTTAAAATCAATTAACATTTGTAGTGGTCTATGAGAAAGACGAAAGACTACAAGACGAAAGACAAAAGACTTATTAATCCGCAAAGTGACATTCATCTCTTCTTGTGGGGATGTAGTAAATATTAAAAACCATTTGTCCTTTTGTTGAGAAAAACATTAATAAAATTCGTGTAAATTCGCTCAATCCAGTCAATCCGTGTTCTATTTACTACGTATGCTTTTAGGTAGTGTTATATGAAAGAAATTAAAAATGCAACCTCTTTTGAGACTGCATTTTAAAATAAAGTATGTTATCTAAAATTAACTTCTCCCGAAGGTAGCTACAATCTGATCCGCTAATTCAAGACCGATTCGATCTTGTGCTTCAACAGTTGCAGCACCAATATGAGGTGTACACGCAATTTTATCGTGTTTAAGTAATTCATTCCAAGGAGTTGGTTCATTTTCAAATACATCAAGTGCTACGTGAGCTACTTTCCCTGAGTTTAGAGCTTCAACCAAAGCAGCTTCGTCAATTACTCCACCACGTGCTGCATTTACAATTCTAACTCCATTTTTCATCGCATCAAATTCCTTCTTCCCAAACACAGCACTTCCATCTGTTTGTTTAGGTACGTGAACTGAAATGAAATCAGCTTCTGGAAGTAAAGAGGCCATATCTTGAGTTGGTGTAATGCGAACTGCCACATCATTTAATCCATCAATTGGTACATTGATATTTGCTGTTACAGTACTGTGGTCAACAGCTTTTACCTTCATTCCTGCGCCTAAAGCATAACCAGCTAAAGCCTGACCAATTCTACCAAAACCAACAATTAATAATGTTTTCCCACGAAGTTCAACACCTTTTGAGTATTTCTTTTTCAATACATTAAACTGACCATTTTCACAGTAAGGCATATTGCGATATGAGTCATGAAGCGAACGCGAAATAGCAAATAACTGCCCCATTACCAATTCAGCAACTGATTGCGAAGAGGCAGCTGGTGTGTTGATTACTTTTAATCCTTTACTTCGAGCGTATTCCACATCGATATTGTCCATACCAACACCACCACGGCCAATTAATTTCAGCACAGGACAAGCATCGATAAGTTCTTTTCGTGCTGTCGTAGCACTACGAACAAGTAATACTTCGATGTTTTCTTTGTTGATGTAGTCTACTAATTCTTCTTGTGGTACATTTTCAGTAATAACGGTGTATCCAGCCGCTTCAAGACTTTGCTTTCCTTCTGGTGAAATACCGTCGTTTGCTAAAATTTTCATAATCTAAATTTTCTTTTTTTTTGTAGATATTAGACTTCAAGACTCTTTTATTCTTGATTAGTCTTTTGTCTAATTTCTAACAGTCTATTGTCTATTTAAAGAGCTTTCATCGCATCAACCAACACTTGCACACTTTCCAACGGAAGCGCATTGTACATCGATGCACGATAGCCGCCCACTGTGCGATATCCTTTCAATCCTACAATGCCGGCATCATTCCACAATTGGTCAAAGCGCTCTTGGTTGTTTTCATCTTCAAGAAAGAAAACGACATTCATATTAGAGCGGTCTTCTTTATTGACTATTGTTTTGAATTTTGGATTGTTGTCAATTTCGTCGTATAGCAATTTTGCTTTGGCATTGTTCAATGCTTCCTGTGCTGGTACTCCGCCGTTTTTGATTAAATGACGCAAATTCAACATGGCTACATAAACTGAATACACAGGAGGAGTGTTGAACATTGATTCCTTTTTCTGGTGCACAGCCAAGTCTAAATAAGTTGGAATGGTATCAAAAGATGATTTTCCAAGAACTTCATCTTTTACAATATAAAGTGTTGCTCCAGCAGGACCTAAGTTTTTCTGAGCCCCAGCATAAATCAAATCAAAGTCAGCCACATTTATTTGTCTCGAAAAAATATCTGAAGACATGTCGCAAACCAAAGGTTTGTCAGTTTTTGGGAATTCCTTAAACTGAGTGCCGAAAATTGTGTTGTTTGATGTGAAATGCACAAAGTCAACATCATTAGGGATGCTTATGTTTTTAGGGATGTGAGTAAAGTTATCTTCTTCAGAAGAAGCCACCACATTTACATCCAATCCTGCCATTTTTGCTTGTTTAATAGCATTCGAAGCCCACTGACCTGTGTTGATGTAAGCCGCTTTTTTATTACTTCTTGCCATATTTAGCGCGGTAATTAAAAAGCCTAGACTTGCTCCACCTTGCAGAAAGAGAACTGAATACCCTGCTGGTACATTCAACGCTTTTTTAACTAGCTCCTGAGCTTCATCCATAACTGCGACGAAATCTTTGCTTCGGTGAGACACCTCTAAGATTGACAAGCCGTTAAAATCCAATACTGCTTGAGCAGCTTCTTTGAGAACCTCTTGAGGTAAGATACATGGTCCTGCACCAAAATTGTGTTTTTTAGACATAAAGTATATTTGTATTAAATTAAGTTCGTTATTCTATAAAAAAAGCGCCAATGAGGCGCTTTAATTTTTATTTTTTGTCTACTTCTACAGATGCCAACTCCTCAGACTGGTATTCACCACGGTCTAGTTTCTCTTGACACTTTACAAAAGTTTCAATAGTATATTTCACATCTTCTAGAGTATGTACAGCTGTTGGAATAAGACGAAGCATAATCACGTCTTTAGGCACAACAGGATAAGTAACGATAGAACAGAAGATATTGTAATTTTCTCTTAAGTCAAATGTTAAGTTTGTAGCTACAGCTAAATTTCCTTCACCTTTTAAGAACACAGGTGTAACAGGAGAGTTTGTCGCTCCGATATCAAAACCAGCAGCAACAAGACCTGTTTGAAGTGCAGTAGCAATCTTCCACAAGTTCTCACGAAGCTCAGGTTTTGTTCTCAATAACTCCAAACGCTTAATCGCTCCGATAGTCAATGGCATAGGAAGTGATTTAGCAAACATTTGCGAACGCATATTGTAGCGCATATATTCTATTACACTTTCGTTCGCACAGATAAATGCCCCAATTGAAGCCATTGATTTAGCGAAAGTACCGAAAAGTACATCAATTTCTTTGTGAACACCTTGAGCTTCACCAGCACCTCTACCTGTCTCTCCACAAGTACCGAAACCGTGCGCATCATCAACGAAAAGACGGAAATCGTATTTTCCTGATTTTCTAAAGTCAACGATATCTTTCAATCTTCCTTGGTCACCTGCCATACCGAAAACACCTTCAGTAATTACAAGAATTCCACCACCTGTTGTTTCAACTATTTTTGCAGCGCGAGACATTTGTTTGTCGAAGCTCTCCATGTCGTTGTGTTGAAAAACAAAGCGTTTTCCTGAGTGAAGACGCATACCATCAATGATACACGCGTGTGATTCACTATCATATACTATCACATCATGGCGATCAACTAAACAGTCGATAGCTGAAACCATACCTTGATAACCGAAGTTAAGAAGGATACAGTCTTCAGTTTCCATGAAGTCTGCTAATTCATTTTCAAGTTGCTCGTGATATACAGTTTGACCTGTCATCATTCGCGCACCCATAGGATAAGCCATTCCCCAATCCTTTGCTGCTTTAGCATCTGCTTCGCGCACTTCCGGGTGGTTTGCCAACCCTAAATAGTTATTCACTGACCAAGTAAGGCACTCCTTACCTCGGAAAAACATCTTGTTTCCAATCTCACCCTCCAATTTTGGGAAAGTAAAATATCCGTGCACACCTTTCGCATACTGTCCGATAGGACCGCGATTCTTCTTTAACTTATCAAAGATATCTAAAGCCATAAGTCATTTTTTCTTTCTAATCGAAAATTATTCTGCGAAATTACTTGAATTGTTCACTTCCAACAACTTTTTTAGTTAATTTTATTCACAACTTTAAGTTAGTCACTCTTTTTTCATAAAAAAATACAATTTACATTTGAAGTTCTCGTTTTGTGAAATATACATTACATTTGCAGACTAATTGACAGTTTAATGACAAAATATAGTTTAATAATTCTCGGTTTTCTTACGCTTTTAATGTCGTCTTGTTCGGGTTACAATAAAGTAATAAAAGGTGATGATTACGATAGAAAACAGGAAGTGGCAGCAAAGTATTACGAAGCAGAACAGTGGGATAGGGCAGCAACGCTTTATGAACAAATCTATCAACGTTTTTCTAAAGGGCCAAAAGGTGAGGAGTCGTACTTTAGACTTGCTTATTGTAATTATATGATGGAAGATTACTATTTGGCTGGTTATTATTTCTCTAATTTTCGCGAACGTTTTTTCTTGAGCCCTTATGCTGAGGAGGCTACTTTTTTAGGTGCCATGTGTTCGGTTAAGAATTCACCTAATTATTCAATGGATCAAACTGATACGCGTACAGCGTTGGCCGAACTTCAGCGGTTTTTAGGTTATTATCCTGAAAGTCATTTGGTTGATAGCTGCAATGCGATGATGGACAGATTGCAAAGTAAGCTAGAGAAAAAAGCGTACGAGTCTGCAAAACTATATGACAAAATGAGAAATTATAGAGCGACAGTAACTGCTTTTGACTCTTTTGTGGAAGAATATCCAGGAACTGAACATCGTGAAGAAGCGATATATTTGGCTG
>CAYUQU010000076.1:0-16347 GCA_964447015.1 uncultured Flavobacteriales bacterium | reverse complement strand
CGCCATGCAGGCCCTAGAGGACCTTCTTCACGGCACCAGCGGCGTGGACCCGCGACTTCCTCTCCCCGAGGAGGTCTTCGCTCTGTTCGAGGGGTCTGTCACGGAGGTTAGCCCCGCGACTCCGACTCTGGTCGGCGACACGCTCACTATTCCGTCTACGGTCGGCGTTGTGTACTACGTGAACGACGTCCAGGCCCCGGCAGGCCCGATGACCATCGAGGAGCCTGTTGTGGTTACGGCTCGCCCGGCTCCGGGCTACAAGTTCCCGGCCGTCGGCGACGACGACTGGTACTTCGACCCGAGCTGATTGAATAACTAGAGAGAGGATCAGAGGGTGCTCGTTATTACAGTCCCTGGCTCAGAGTTTTGGGATGAGGAGCGCAACGAGTTTGTGCTGTCGCCGGACTTCGTCATGGAGCTGGAGCACTCTCTGGTCTCTCTTTCAAAATGGGAGGAAGTTTATGAAAAACCCTTCCTCACCTCCGAGGAGCGCACCGAGGAAGAGCTGCTGTTCTACATCGTGTGCATGACGCTCAACGAAAGCGTTCCTTCAGACGTGTATAATAGGCTCACTGAAGAGAATATTAAGCAGAAAAGAAAAGAAAGAGCTAAGGCCAAAGCAAAAGCAGATAAGGCAGGAAAGAAACGTATGATGAGCATCCAGAGTAAAGAAACGCAGAAGCGGTTGAAGAAACAGCAGAAAGAATTAAAGAAGAGAGCACGTAAAGCAAAGAAGGCAAAGCGAAAAAGATATTAAAACTGTTGCCTGCTGAATGAATCAATTTTTAGACTCGTATAATAATCCCTCTTTTCGTCATTTTAAGTTTTGTTAACATATCTGATTCGCGTAAGTTTGTTTTGTGATGAAAAATAAGATTGTTAAAATATATTAAAAGTGAAAAAGGTGTTAGGAAAAAATATTTTTCTATATTTACCCGCTTTGTTGCTTAATGAATAGATCAAATTAAAATTTGCTTATGTTACGGAA
The DNA here is from genome assembly GCA_964447015.1 of uncultured Flavobacteriales bacterium. Classification (GTDB taxonomy): domain Bacteria; phylum Bacteroidota; class Bacteroidia; order Flavobacteriales_D; family Crocinitomicaceae; genus Wandonia. The sequence continues at coordinate 15,359 of CAYUQU010000076.1, read as the reverse complement.
ATTTTACTTGTTACTTACAAGTGTCTTATTAACAGCGAGTTATTCGCTTGGACAGACAGGGGTTGGTACCATCCGAGGGGTGGTAACGGAGAAGGAAACTGGAGATCCACTTCCTTTTGTGAATGTGGTGTTATTCCAAAATGGAGTCCAGAAAAGCGGTGGAAAAACCGATTTTGATGGAAAATTCCAAATTAACTCCATTGATCCTGGAAGTTATGAAGTGGAAGTTCGTTTTGTCGGATATCAAACTCTTCGTAAAGAAGGTGTGATTGTTAACAGTGACAGGATAACTTTCCTTAATGATCTTCAAATTGGTCAGTCAGATGGTATTCTTGATGAAATTGAGATTGTTCACTATGAAGTGCCTCTTATCGATCAAGATGGTGGTGCATCTGGTCAAACAGTAACACGAGAAGATATTGCACGTATGCCTGTGCGTTCTGCTGCTGGAGTAGCGGGTACTGTAGGTGGAGTTAATATGAGTGAGGATGGATCCATGAGTATTCGTGGTTCACGTAACGGAGATTCATATTACTTTATTGATGGTATTAAAGTACGTGGTTCTGCAAATCTTCCAAAATCTGCAATTCAAGAGGTGTCTGTTATGACAGGTGGTCTTCCTGCAAACTATGGAGATATGACAGGGGGTGTAATTTCGGTTACAACTAGAGGTCCATCATCAAAATTCTTTGGTTCATTCGAAGGTGTGACTTCTGGATTTTACTTTAACGGTAAAGACCCTGATGGGTATGATGGTAAAGTAATTGGATTTGATAAATTTGGATATAACCTAGTAGAGGGTATGTTGTCAGGGCCTATTTTAATGAAAAAAGATTCATTGGGTAACAAGACAAAACCAATCCTAGGTTTTTTCGTTTCTGTTAACTACACAGATCAATTAGATCCTCGTCCAGTTATTGGAGGTACTTATAGAATTAAAAAAGAATCGCGCGATGAGTTATTAGCAAATCCTTTGCGTCCTACAGGAACAGGTCAAGGAACTTATCATAACTCACAATATTTGCGCGAAGATGATTTTGAGAAAACGCCTTATAGAATGAATGCGCGTAATCAAAATCTTTCTGCTGCAGGTAAAATTGACGTAAATGTAGGACCTACAGTTAACCTTACGTTTGGTGGGTCTATGGCTTACGATAATGGAAGAGGTTATAGCTTCAATAACTCACTTTTGAATTTTGATAATTTTGGATTGAATACTCGTCTAGATTGGCGTGTGTATGGTCGATTTACTCAACGCTTCACTCCTAAACAAGAAGAAGGAAGTAGTTCAAAAATCAAATCGGCATTCTACTCTTTAATGGTCGACTATTCTCGTTCTAATGGAACATCTCAGGATGCAAATCACAGAGATAGATTATTTAATTATGGTTATGTTGGTAAGTTTACTACTTATCGTGAACCTTCTTATGCATTCGTAAGTGAAACAGATGCGGGTGGAAATGTGATTAATGAGTTTTGGGAGCACGATGGATTTAGAGATTATCGTGTAGATTTTGAACCTTCTGACATCAACTCTTCTTTCTCAGCAATTACTAGTCAATATTATGATATCTATGACGGTAACGTAGCAGGGAATTATGAAAACTTATCTCAAATTCAACAAGGTACTGCACTAATCAACGGTGATGCGCCATCTGATGTGTACAATTTGTGGAATAATATAGGTGTTCCTTATAATTTCTATCAGAAATTTGATAACTCACAATTCCGTGCAACAGGTTCAGGTTCGTTAAACATCGGAGGACACTCGATAACTCTTGGTTTCGAATTTGAGAAACGTACAGATCGTGGATTCAATTCAGGTCAACAAGGCCCAATTAGCTTATGGACTGTAGCAAGACAACTTATGAACTCTCACATTAGAGAGCTTGATAAGTCTAAACCATCTTGGGAAAACTACGGTACATATTACCGTGTGACTTATGATCGTTTGAATGCAGGTTATGGTGCAACAAATGGTGAGTATGGTGGTCAAATCAATGGTGACCCACAATCGTTCTTTGATTACAATGTTAGAAATGAGTTGGGACTAGATCCTTTCGGAACTGATTTTGTAAACGTAGATGAAATTGATCCTAATACATTGACTTTATCTATGTTCTCTGCAGATGAGTTATTAAATTCAGGACAAAACTTTGTGCAGTATTATGGTTATGATCATACTGGCAATAAAATTAAAGACAAAACAGATATCAATAGCTACTTTAATGATGTAGATGAAAATGGTAATTACCGACGTACAATTGGTGCTTTCGAACCAATATATGTAGCAGGTTACATCATGGATAAATTTGCTTTTGATGATATTGTTTTCAACGTGGGTGTTCGTGTTGACGTTTTTGATGCGAATCAACCAATTTTGAAAGATCCATTATTGGTTTATTCTGCAAGAAATGCACAAGAAGCGCGTTCATTAGCTGAATCTGATCCGACAACGTATGATTGGGTAGCAATACCTGAAAGTATTGGAGATGACTATGTCGTTTATGTGAATGACGTAAATAATCCATCTGCAATCAATGGTTTCCGTCAAGGAATGCAATGGTATGACGCAAATGGGGTTCCTGTTTCGGATCCAACAATCGTTCGTGGTTCATTAGGAATTGCTCCATGGTTGCTTGATCCTTCGCAAGCTACTCCATCAGCTGATGCATTTACAGACTATAAAGCGCAAGTTAATGTAATGCCACGTATTGCATTCTCATTCCCGATATCTGATGAGGCTAGTTTCTTTGCTCACTACGATATCTTAACTCAACGTCCTAATACAGGATTCCGTTTTGACCCTATTGATTATCAATTTATGGAAACGCGTAACGTGATTCTTAATAACGCGGATTTGAAGCCAACAACGACAATTGATTATGCTTTAGGTTTCCAACAAGTATTGACAAAAACATCAGCTATTAAGGTTGAGGCATTCTATAGAGAACAACGCAATCAAATTCAGTTGATGAGAATGGTAGAAGCTTATCCAAATACTTACCGTACTTATGGTAACCGTGACTTTGGTACAGTTAAAGGTTTAACAGTTTCTTATGACTTGAGAAGAACAGGTAATATCCGTATGTCGGCTAACTACACATTGCAGTTCGCTGATGGTACAGGTTCTGATGCAACTTCTGCATTGACACTTGTAAACTCAGGACAACCAAACTTACAAAACATCTTCCCTTATGACTATGACAGACGTCATACGTTTAATGTAGTAATGGACTACAGATATGGTGAAGGAAAAGGATACAATGGTCCTAAAACGAAAAAAGGAGCTCAAATCTTAAAAAACACAGGAGCGAATATTGTAGCGAACATTGGTTCAGGTACACCTTATTCTCGCCAGCAATTTGTGCGTGGTTCAGCATTTATGACTTCTCAGACTTCAGGTTTGGAAGGAACATTGAATGGTTCACGTAAGCCATGGACGTATACGCTGGATTTCCAAATTGACCGTACATTTAATTTAGAGTTCGGTAAGAATGAAGATAAGAAGAAAATGGCTTTCTTAAACGTGTATTTCCGTATCACAAACTTATTTAATACAGCAAATGTGTTGAATGTGTACCGTGCAACTGGTAACGCTGATGATGATGGATATCTTGCATCTGCAGAATCTCAATCGTCAATCTCAAATCAGTTAGATGAGCAGTCGTTCCGTGATATGTATATGATGAAAGTTGATAATCCGTTCAATTTTGGTCTGCCTAGAACAATTCGTTTAGGTGTGAAATTTGACTTTTAATTTGAACTTTAAAGAGTATAATTATGAAAGAGCATATGAAAATTAAGATTTTAACCACATTGTTTGTGGGTATTTTCAGTGGTGTGATGGCTTGGAATCCACCAGATCCAAAAGCTAATCAGAATGAAGGAGGGTCTTCAGGGTTTGGAGCTAAAGCAGCAAACTGTGTTCCTCCTACAGAGTCGAAATTTATGGAGTTCAATGATGTGCGTGCACTAATTGAAACTGGAGGGATGATGTGGCAGGATCGTTACAATAACAGAGCTGCTTATCAGGTGCCAAAACCACCTCAAGACAATCCAGTTGGTCCTTCTGTACTTTTTGCAGGTGGATTATGGATGGGTGGAACTGATGTTAACGGACAATTGAAATTGGCTGCGCAACTATTCGGACAAAATGGTCGTGACTTTTGGACAGGACCTTTAACAGTTGATCCAAATTTGGGTAATTATGACCCTTCAGGACCAGTTTTTGGGAATGTAGTGCGTCCTTATGGTGAAGCTACAATTACTCCAGCTACATGTGTTGCTTACGATGAGTTCTTTACTATTCGTAAAGCTGAAGTGGCTATGTTTATTAGATGGTGGGAGTGTACACAAGAACCATGTGATGAACAAGTTGAATTGGATAACGAAGTGCTAAACCGTATTATTAACTGGCCTGCTCATGGTGATATGTCTATGGGACAAGACTATTACTTGGCTCCTTTCTACGATAATGACAATGATAATATATACAACCCTATCGTGGGGGGAGATTATCCTTGGTATGATTTCGAAGATGAGGTAGATTGTCGTAATGACCGTCGTATCACATTATTTGGTGACGAAACACACTGGTGGGTATTTAATGATAAAGGAAATATTCACACTGAGACTGGCGGTGATCCTATTGGAATGGAGATTCGTGCGCAAGCATTCTCTTTTGCAACAGGTGATGAAATCAATAAAATGACTTTCTATAACTACGAGATGATTAATCGTGGTACACAAACACTTCAAGATACTTACTTTGCACAATATGCAGATCCTGATGTAGGATGTTCTGAGAATGATTATGCTGGTTGTGATGTTTCACGTGGTTTGGGGTATACATACAACGGTACATTAACTGACCCTGCTTGTTCTGGAGGTTTAGGTTACGGTGAAAATCCTCCTGCTGTTGGAATTGACTTTTTTGAAGGACCTTATCAAGATGATGATGGACGCGATAATGTTGGCCCTACACGAGATACATTACCTGATGGTTCAATTGTAGTTGTTAACCCTACAGTTTCTGAAGCTCGTGCAGATAATGGTGTCGTTTATCCTGGTTTAGGAATTGGTTACGGTGATGGAGTTGTAGATAACGAACGATTTGGAATGAAGCGTTATATCTCATTCTCAAGACAAGGATTTGGTTGTTCACAAGTTGGTGTAACTGATGACCCTTCTATTGCTGTTGATTTCTACAGATTCATGAATGGTGTTTGGAAGAACGGTGAGCGTATGTCTTATGGTGGATGTGGTAATGCAGGAACTGCAGGAAATAATCCTAACGTAATTACTGACTTTATGTTCCCTGGAGATTCTGACCCACTTGGTTGGGGTACACCAGGATCTAGTCCTCAAGCACCTTGGTCTGAGGTATCAAATGGAAATCCAGTAGGTGACCGTCGATTTGTACAAGCTGCAGGTCCTTTTACACTACGCCCAGGTGCAGTAAACAATATTACTGTAGGGGTAGTTTATGCACGTAGTACTGAGTCTGATGTTCAGGCATCACTTCGCGAATTACTTAGAGCAGATACTAAAGCACAAGCTTTATTTGATAACTGTTTCCAAATTTTGGAGCCGCCATCGGCACCGAGATTGACAATTCAGGAATTAGAGAATGAACTTATATTAATGATTTCTAATCCTGCAGGAAATAACGTGAATGAACTTTACGAAGAAGAAGATAAGATTAATATTATCGATGTTCCTGGTCAAGATCCGTATGATAAGAAATATCGTTTTGAAGGTTACCAAATCTATCAAATGAAAGATGCAACAGTTTCAGTTGCTGATATTGAGGATACAGATCAAGCTCGCCTAGTAGCACAGTGTGATGTGAAAAATGGAGTTGGAAGATTGATTAATTATGAGTTTGAAGAGTCTTTAGGTGTTTCGGTTGCTAAATTGAAAGTAGAAGGTGCTGACGAGGGTGTTAGACACACGTTCCGTATCACTGAGGATCAGTTTGGTCAAGGTGAACGTGCGCTTGTAAATCATAAGACATATTATTATTTGGCTGTGGCTTATGCATACAATAACTTTAAAGAGTATAATGCTGAAGACCCAACATTGCTTGATGGTCAGAAAATGCCTTACATTCGCTCTCGTTTGAGTTTTGATGGTACAGCTATCTCTATTGTGGCGGGTATTCCTCATCACCCTATGCCGAGTGTAGGTGGTACTTTCCAATTTGCTAATTATGGAACTATGCCGCAGATTACACGTGTGGATGGTATGGGTAATATGGGATTGTCGCAAGAATTGACGCAGTCATCTATTAATGCTATTCTAGCGAGTAATAGTATTGAGAAGCCAGTTTATAAGATAAACAACGGTCCAGTTGAAGTAAAGGTGGTAGATCCATTGAATGTTGCTCCAGGTCATTTTGAACTTAAGTTTTTTAAATATGGTGCTGGAACGACAGCTATTGATACAGCTAGTTGGACATTATACCAATATGCTTCTAAAGGCGGTGCTCTTCTTGACTCTGTTACTTCAGATCGTACAATAACTGTTGCTAATGAGCAAATTATTCCAGAATGGGGTATCTCAGTTAATGTAGAGCAAAACAATTATTACTATCAAAGTGGTGCACTTCCTGTATTCCAAAATCAGATAACTGATCCAATTGAAGCTACAATGGACTTCGGTGATTCAAGTTTGGCTTGGCTTATGGGAGTACCTGATACAGATGATTTTGGTCCTCAAAACTGGATTTTGTCAGGAAAAACTGTTGATGAAGATAATGATCCTGCTTGTTGGACAGATAAAGTTAATCGTGATCCAGATGAAAATTATGAAGGATTATTGAATGGAATTATTACTCACTTCTGTTTACTTAGAAGTTGTGGTCCAGCAGCTCCAATTGGTGATAATAGTAGCTTCTCTGTAAGTACTACTCAAAACCAAGCTCGAATTGCTTCGACAAACAGTGTTGACTTAGTGTTTACTCCAGACAAATCAAAATGGACGCGCTCTGTAGTAGTTGAATTATGTCAAGAGTCTGCTCTTGCTCAGGGTGGTGGTGTAGTTAGTAAACCACGTAAACGAGCTTCTGTTGATAAAAATGGTCGTTCTGCAGGTCAATCTGGATACAATGCTGCTGAAGGTGATCTTGTTTCTACGGAAGGTATGGGTTGGTTCCCAGGATATGCAATTGATGTAGAAACAGGTCGTCGTTTGAATATTGCATTTGGAGAAAATTCTTTCCTTGCTGGTGAGAAAGGTTCTGATATGCTTTGGAATCCAACTTCTAGATTCTATGACAATGTGGGTAACGCTGTATTTGGTGGACAACATTTGATTTATGTAATCCAAGAAGATGTGAATGGTTCAGCAATGCCAATTTATGACAACTGTGAGACATTCTACAATTGGACAAGCGGTTCAAATGCTACAGAAAATAGAAATGCATGGAAGAGTGTATCATGGGTTATGTATCCTATGACTATTCCTGGTAGAGAACTATTGGCAACAGATACTCGTTTGAAATTGCGTGTGACAAAAGCATTTGAGAATAAAACGTTCTCTAATGAAAATGATGGTCGCCCAATGTTCGAGTGGAATATGAATAGCATTGCAACAATGGTTAATCAAGCTGGCGCTCTTACTGAAGCTCTGGATATGATTAATATTGTACCAAATCCTTATTATGCTTACTCAGAATATGAAAGAGATCGTATTGATACTCGTGTCAAAATAACGAATCTTCCTGAACAGTGTAAAGTAAAGATTTTCAATATCCGTGGTAAACTGATCAACTCATTTGATAAGGATAGCCCGATAACGTCATTGGATTGGGATTTGAAAAACTTTAATGGGATACCGGTTGCCGGTGGAGTTTATATCATTCACATCGAAGTTCCTGGAATTGGAGAGAAAATTCTTAAATGGTTTGGTGGAGTTAGACAACCAGACTTAGAGAACCTTTAATCATTATCAAACGAATTTGAGATCATGAAAAAGATAAATAAAATAGTTAAAAATTCATTAATCGTAGGAGCAGCAATTCTAGTTGGGAATGGAGCTTATGCAGGAAATGAGGATCGTGTAGGTTCTGCAGGAGCAACTGAATTGTTAATCAATCCATGGGCACGTAGCTTAGCAGCTGGAACAGCTGGTGTGGCATATGTGAACGGGTTAGAGGCTACATTTACGAATATTGCCGGACTTGCTTTTACTGAAAAGACACAAATTAAATTCAATTATACGAACTGGCTAGGTGGAGCAGGAATTAATATCAATTCTGCTGGAATCGCTCAGCGTGTGTCTGATCAAGATGTGATTGCAGTTAGTATCCAATCATTTGGTTTTGGTGATATTGACATTACAACTGTTGATTTACCTGAAGGTGGAATTGGAACTTTTTCTCCACGTTATAATATTTTCAATGTAGGGTACGCTCGTGAGTTTTCTAACTCAATATACGGGGGTATTAATTTGAAAGTAATTAATGAGGCGATTGCCAACTTAAAAGCTACTGGTGTAGCAATTGATGCGGGTATTCGTTACGTAACAGGAGAGAGAGATCAAATTAAGTTTGGTATTGCTCTTAAGAATGTAGGACCAACAATGCGCTTTAAAGGTGATGGATTGGCTACGCAAATTAATTATGTTTCTACTGGAGCGCAATCTACTTTAGAGCAACGGTCTGCTTCGTTCGAAATGCCTTCATCATTGAATATCGGTGGATCTTATGATTTCCTTTTCGGTGAACGTAACAAGTTAATCGTTGCTGCTGCTTTTCAAGCAAACTCATTTTCAACTGATCAATATGCTGTTGGTCTTGATTATGGATTTACTTCTGAAAAAGCTGCATTTAACGTACGCGCAGGTTATATAATGGAAAAGAATAGTTTCAAAGCCGATGCTAGAACAAATGCATTAACTGGTTTTACAGCTGGTGCTTCGGTAGATGTTCTGCTTGGTGCGAAGAAATCAGCAATGGGTATTGAATACGCTGTGCGTTTATCATCTCCATTTGGACCAATTCATACAATTGGTGCTACGATTAGTTTGAAATAGAAAAGATTTTTTATAAATTTGTTGAACAGGAGAGTCCTATAAGGGGCTCTCTTGTTTTGTATAAACGCAATATTTTTAGGTCATGTCTCAATTAAGTTATTACACAGAAGAAGGGTTGAAAAAACTCAAAGATGAACTTCATCACATGAAGACTGTTGAACGCCCTTCTATTTCCCAACAAATCGCTGAGGCGAGAGATAAAGGGGATTTATCAGAGAATGCCGAGTATGATGCGGCAAAAGAAGCTCAAGGATTACTTGAAATGAAAATAGCCAAATTAGAAGAGGTTATTTCTAATGCACGAATTGTGGATGAGTCACAATTAGATGCATCAAAGGCTTTAATTCTCTCAAAAGTTAAGATCAAACATACTGGAAATGGTATGGAAATGGAATATACACTCGTTGCAGAGAACGAAGCAGATTTGAAAGAGAAAAAAATATCTGTAGATTCACCTATTGGTAAAGGTCTCCTGGGAAAAAAAGTTGGAGATGTTGCTGAAGTACAAACACCAGCAGGCATAACCAAATTTGAAATTCTTGAAATCTCACGTTAATGGCTACACTTTTCTCTAAGATAGTTTCAGGTGAGATTCCATGTCATAGAATCGCTGAGAATGATAAATTTTTAGCGTTTTTAGACATAATGCCCTTGAAAGAAGGTCATACACTTGTCATTCCAAAGGTTGAAGTTGATTATATTTTTGAAATTGATGATGTACTTTTGGGTGAAATGATGATTTTCGCCAAAGAGGTTGCACATAGAATTAAAGCTGCAATCCCTTGTAAACGCATTGGAGTATCTGTAATTGGTTTAGAAGTGCCCCATGCTCACATTCATTTGATTCCTATAAATGGAATTGATGATATGAATTTTAGTAGACCAAAGTTGTCGCTAGAAAAGGAGCAACTTGAAGCTACTGCAAACAAAATTAATGCTTAATTATATGGTCCTTTCGGGCCATTTTTTATGAAAAGAGTCGCCATAAATACACGATTTCTTCTAAAAGATAAAATGGAAGGCTTTGGTTGGTATACGTATGAAACTGTAAGCCGACTCGTAAAAATGCATCCAGAAATTTCATTTTATTTCTTTTTTGATAGACCGTATGATGTTAAGTTTGTTTTGGGGGACAATGTAACTCCCATCGTTCTCTACCCACCAGCACGTCACCCTATTCTGTTTAAAATATGGTTTGACTTCTCTGTTAAACGAGCACTGAAAAAATACAAGGTAGATTTATTCATTTCACCCGATGGTTATCTTTCACTTACTTCAGATGTAAAACAAATTGCCGTAATTCACGATTTGAATTTTGAGCATTTTCCGAATGATTTACCTTCAAAAGCAAGTAAATATTTGAGAAAATATTTTCCTCGTTTTGCGAAGAAGGCAGACCGTATCCTCACAGTGTCTGAATTTTCAAAAAAGGACATAATACAAACGTATAAGATAAAATCAGAAAAAATCACTGTGGCATATAATGGGGCAGCTGATTGTTTTCGTCCTGCTGATTTGAAGGGACAAGAATTGATGAGGAGTAAATACGCAAAAGGAATTCCTTATTTCTTATTTGTAGGTGCTCTACATCCACGAAAGAATATTAAAAGGCTACTCGAAGCTTTTGATCTTTTTAAGGAGGATACAGGTTCTAAAACGCGTCTTCTTATTGTGGGTGAAGAGTATTATTGGTCGGCTGAGATGAAAAATGCGTTGGAATTAATGAAAAATAAAGAAGATGTTCACTTTACAGGACACGTCTCTTTAAATGAATTAGTGGAACTGTATGGAGCAGCCAAAGCATTGACATTTGTATCTTATTTTGAGGGATTTGGAATCCCAATTGTTGAAGCTATGAAATGCGGGTGCCCTGTTTTAGTTGCTGAAAATACGGCTTGTCATGAAGTTGCAGGCGATGCAGCACTCACTTGTGATGCATTTTCGGTACAATCAATTCAACAGGCACTGACTATGTTTGATGAAGATGAGGAGCTTTGTGAAGCATATAGAAAACTAGGACTCAAACGTGCTGAAATGTTTGATTGGGACAATACAGCAAAAATAATGTCGGGTGTGATGAGTGAGCTCTTAGCTGATTAATCTACCAGTTTTCCTCCTCGATAAGCTTGATAAGTCATCCCCTCCGATGTGACCATTTCAAAAGCAATTTCAACCTTCTTTCCTTTGAATTTCTTCTTATCAGCCAATAGTTGATCTGTAAATTCATCTCTATACTCCAACATCACAGTTGTCGAAAGTTTACTATCAGTATTTGTAGCTAAAACAAGAAAAGTAGCGTTACTTGTTTCGATAATATCTGAAAAACGAATTTCGTATTTTCCTGTATTATTCAATATTTCAATTGCTTCTTCAAAGGGATGAACTGTAGGGTTAATCGAAGCGAATTCTTCATAGATTAGTTCTTCTTCGTATGGTGCTACTCGTGTACCACTTTTTGTTACTTTAGAATTACTGTAGTATGAAACTGTTTCACGCATTTGGTATGTGGAATCAGCCAGTATTTCCTCTTTCACTTCTTTTGAAAAAACTAATTGGTCATTTTGCAAATAATACGAACGTGTTCCGTAGGTCTTGCTTACATAATTGCTAAATTTCTCATCTATTCTTACAGGAAGTCCATTGATGTGATATACCAAAATATAAACTTCTTCTGTTTCATTAGAAAACTGAAATGAATAGGAAACTTCGGATGAAACTTCGGCTTCAGCATCAATCTCGGAAACCCAATAATTAACATCATCTTCAGAGCTTAAATCCATATTTTCCGCAACCGGTTCTTCACTAGTGATTATCGATTCATCAGTAGACTTTTTTTTGTCCTCACATGCGATTAATAGTAGTGAAAGAATAAAAAATAAATACTTCATAATTTCCTTTTTGATTAAACAAAGCTAAAAGCTCTCTGCAAATATACATAACATTGAGTTTCAAACTATCTTTAGATATAATGCGAGTAGTAGTAGAAGTAACAAAAAAAAATGGCTGCCAGAAAGGGCAGCCATTTTGATTATTAAAATAAGTTGATTAATTAAATATAATTGTCATTTCAACACGTCTATTGCGTTGACGTCCTTCTGCAGTGTCATTCGACTCGATTGGTTGTGTTTGACCGAAGTACAATACATTTAATCGCTCTGTTTCGACTCCATTTTCTATAAGGAAATCACGAACAGCCTCTGCACGTTTTTTAGATAGTACTAAATTACTTTGAGCATTACCTACGTTATCAGTGTGTCCTGCAATTTGAAGTTTCCAGTCACTCTTTTTCTTCAGTAATTCTGCAAGTTCGATTAAAGAAGGTTTAGACTCATCTTTAATTACAGATTTAGCTGTTAAGAATTCGAGGTTGTCAAATGCAGTCTTCAGAATTTCAACTTCTTCTTTTTCCATTACAGGACAACCTTTGTTAGAAGCAGGACCAGGTGTGTTTGGACACTCATCTTCTAAGTCGATTACTCCATCTCCATCAGTATCTTCGTAAGGACAACCTTGGTTTCTCGCAGGACCTGCGAGGTAAGGACATTTGTCATCTTTATCTAGAATTCCATCTCCATCAGTGTCAGGCCAAGGACAACCGTTGTTTTCTTTTGGACCTGGAATAGTTGGACAATCATCTAAGAAGTCTAGGATTCCATCACCGTCTGTATCTGGGCAACCATCAAGTTCGATAGGTCCTGGCACATCTGGACATGCATCTTTAAAGTCTGGGATTCCATCACCGTCAGTATCAGGACAGCCGTTGAATTCAGCTAATCCAGCTTCCTCAGGACATTCATCGTCTTTGTCAGGAATACCATCACCATCAGTGTCTGGACAGCCTCTGAATTCTGCTAGACCTGCTTCTTCAGGACAGTCGTCATCTTTGTCAGGAATTCCGTCGCCATCAGTGTCAGGACATCCATTAAATTCAGCCAAACCAGGCTCCGTAGGACAGTCATCTTCTGTATCTTGAATTCCATCACCATCCGTATCAGGACATCCTTTGAACGCCCAAATTCCAGGCGTATCAGGGCACTCATCTTTTTTGTCAGAAACTTTATCTTCGTCTCTATCTTTAGGTCTGCTGTATAAGATTGGCAAACGTAAGCCGAAGTAAAATTCTGTTCCTCTCACTTTTCCTTTCGCCAAAAGTGAATTCCAATCCGCAAATCCAAGTGTTATTGGCCCAAGTCGCGCGCCCAAACCAGCTTTAAATCCAGAATAACTATTATATGAAACTGGGACAGCAATTCCAGCCCATTTATAATCATAGCTTGGGTTTAATACAAGCTGAGTGGGTACAGAAACTTTGTGTGGGTTTTTCTTACTTGTTAAGTTAAATACACCAGTAAAATTGATGTAGAAATTATTCCAAATGTGATAGTCAATTTGTAAACTAGCCGATGTTGGTAAGTTCATGAAAAATGTACCAGGATCATTTGGATCAACATCAAATCGGTTAACGATTACTGAATCGAATTCCTCTAATGTTGAAACACCATTGAATATATCTAAGTCATAAAGTGTATTTGTCTCATTAACAGTAAAGTCTCTTGAATATCCACCTTTCTCAAATTTCATCCCCCCAATGTCAACAACTGATGCTCCAATACGAAGTTTATATTTTTCCATGTCTCGGCGCCAGAGATTTGTCTCACCATCCATATCATATTTAAATTCTTGCCACTTAGGTCTCCATTCGTAAACTAAACCAATATCAAATCCAACCCCAAGTTTTGAATTTGATTTAAATAAATCGCCTAATCCAAATTTCTGATTCTCGTCACCACCACCTATGTATTGATCGAAATTTTCAGAGTATCCATAACTAAATCTTCCTTGCATATTATACGAAGTATCCGCATTATAGAGTTCGTATTTAAATGCATCAGTATGCATATATGCGGCAGCAACACCTTGAAGAAACTTTACCCGTCCACCAGCTTTTAAAAAATGAGCTTCTTTGTCATAGGCAACTTGCGCATAATTAATACCATATTCATTCCAAACTAGTGTGTTCATTGTTAGGAAATTATCCTCAAGACTCACGTGCCATAAATCCTCCTCTTCAAGTTCGCTTTCAGCTAATCTCATTAGTTCGGATGACAAGTTTGTTAAACTCATATTTGACCTGTTCTTAAAAGAGAATCCTACAGCAATTTTAGGATTGATATGAAACATGAAATTCAAGATGTCAATCTGTGTGGACATCATCGCTCCTCTCTTTTTGTTGTTAGGGTTATTTACATTGAAAAAATTTCTTTCGTAAAATGTTGAATCAGGTTGCATCCAAATGGTATCCGTTTCAAACGACTTTCTCCACCATTTTGGCATGTTTTGGGTGTCGAAATATTTGGCATTTTGCCAAACACTCGTATTCATGCTAAAGAGATTGATGTCTACCTTGAACCTATTGTCAACAATAGAAGCAGGTTGAAGATCAGCTCCCATTATGCCCACATAATTACTGCTGTGTACCCCAAGATATTGCTGTGAATACACTCCAAAACTTGAACTAAAAAAAACAAATAATAAAAGAATTTTAAAATTTTTCATAGTATTTTGATTGTTATAAACTGTACATAACTAGCTGCCCATCAATGAATGTAATTACTTTGTTTGACTCAACGAATTTAACAAATTGAGATGCATTTAACATATTTTGTGACGAATTTATGTCAATAATACTACTATTTGTGTTAATAATTGTCATCTGATTCAAAATTCCATTTAAAGAGATGATTCCACTTAGTTTATTATTTGCAGTTATCGGGACTATCATCTCAGGGTTTTCAATGTCAAGGTGATATGGTGTAGCTAACATTTTTTCGGTGTTGTATACTTCTATTTCATTCCCTTTCTTAAATGTGAAGTATATATTTTTAGTACTGTAATGGGCAGAATAAAAACGTTTATCAGTAGTAATGACTGAGATAGGGGTTGTTTTAAACAATTCACGGTAAGTGTAGCCCATATTTGTGGATGATAAGTAAAAGATCTTGCCGTTAATTTTTCTTGACCAAACAGATTTTCCATCTAGTTCAGAGGTGTTCCATCTCTCCTTTTTTGAGTTGTAAATGTGAAGAGTTGAATCAGAAAAAACACCAAAAGACAAATCACCTTCGTGATTAAAAGCATGAAGTTGCCCTTTTTGAATTTGGTGTGAACCAGGGATATTGGTAATTTCACTCTTCCCGCTTTTTAAGGAAATTCTATAGAGTTTATTTTCAGAAATTAATCCTATGGAAGGCACGCCTTTCCAAATATAAGGTGCGATAGTACTTGCTATGGCCCCTGAAAATGGAATTTCCTTCTTATTG
>CAYUQU010000075.1:0-18062 GCA_964447015.1 uncultured Flavobacteriales bacterium | reverse complement strand
CTCTCCTGTCATTCACGACCTCGAATTAGTCGTAACAACGGTATGTGGTGTGGAAACAATCAATCAATTAATTACTGTTCACAGACCCAATTTGGCTGATTTCACAGCTCTACCTGCTGAAGTTTGCCTTGGCGATGAAATTACAGTAACAGACAATTCACTTGGCGAAGATTTAGAATGGAACTGGAATTTTGGTGATGGAAGTGTTTCTACCGTAGAAGGCCCACATATTCTAAACTACGCCATCGACGGTACGTACATCATTCAGCTAATCGTAGAAGGATATTGCGAAAATGACACCTTGGAACAGACAGTAATAGTTCACCCCTATCCTATCGCAGCAATTTCTCCTGATGTGCCAGATGGATGTCAAGTACTTGAAATGACCTTTACCAATACTTCTACGGCAGGTGCAAATTATACGTGGAATTTTGGTGCAAATGCAACTCCAATTAACTCAAATTTATTTGATCCTGGAACGATTTCTTTCCCAACAGAAGGTACCGAAATGATTACGCTTGATGTGGAGCAAAATGGATGTGTCTCCAGCGATACTGTTTACGTGGATATCTACCCATTACCTGTAGTTGATTTCACTACAAATCCATCTACTGGGTGTAATCCACTTGATGTTGGATTTGTAAACAATTCTCCTGATAACGGAACTGAGTCCTTCTTCTGGGATTTTGGGAACGGGAATACTTCGACCGATTACTCTCCTACAGATGAATTGTACATAGCATTGGCAAATGATAGTATTTACGATGTAAAGTTAATCGTTACTTCAGGTTTAGGTTGTTCCGATTCACTTACTCAACAGGTTATAGTAAACCCACTTCCAATTGCAGATTTTGCTTTTGTTGAAGATATTATTTGTCTTAACGAAACGATGCAATTTGCAAATAACTCAATTGGTGCATCAACATATTCATGGGATTTTGGTGATGGAAACACTTCAGCTGCTTTTGCTCCTGTTCATTCGTATTTGACTGCGGGAACATATACGGTAACGCTCACTGTTGAAACTACTTTTGGATGTACAGACGTTATATCTCACGACATTGTGGTGAACCCAATTCCAGAAGCTTTATTCTCAAACACGACAGAATGTTTGGGATACGCTACCACATTTACCGATAATAGCAACGGAACTCCTGTCAGCTGGAATTGGGATTTCGGTGATGGAAACAATGCTGTATCTCAAAATCCAACACATTTGTATGTCTCATCAGGCACATTTGACGTGACTTTGACAGTAGAGAATAGTTTTGCTTGTGTCGAATCAATTACGCAAGCTGTTTTAGTGAATACTGTTCCGACAGCAGACTTTGTGTCAACTGATTTTTGTTTAGGAAATCTTACTTCATTCACCAACCAAACTGTAGGAGCTACCATTGGATTTGAATGGGATTTTGACGACGGAACACCTTTGTCGAACGACACAAATCCAACGCATACTTTTGCAGCAGTTGGAGATTATGATGTACGACTTGTTGCTTTCGGTGGAGCGGGATGTTCAGACACAATTATCCAGACAATTACCATCACTGAAGTTCCAGTTACTGATTTTACTTTCACTAATGTCTGCATGAACGATACGACGTTCTTTACCGACCTAACAACTGGAAATCCAGACAGCTATTTATGGGATTTTGGAAATGGGAACACTTCTACAGATCAAAATCCATTTGAAATATATTCACTAGATGGCGATTACACGGTAACATTGACAACTGCATTCATAGCTTCGGGTTGTTTCCATACCATCTCGCAAACTATCGAATCATTTCCAAGAACGACTCCACAATTCAATACCAATATCGCGTGTTTTGAACTTGGAACAAACTTCACAGATCAAACAATTGGCAATCCTGTACAATGGGAATGGAATTTTGGAGATGGTGGAGCGGTTTCGACTGACCAAAATCCAGTTTATATCTTCTCAAGTGATGGTTTTTATGATGTGGAATTGGTCACTGAAAACAGTTTCGGTTGTCGCGATACCTTAATTCAGCAAGTTCAAGTTTATCCATTACCTACAGCCAATTTTGATTTTGATACAGTTTGTTTGAATACCGCAACGCAACTTACGGACTTATCAACGGACGCAGTAAACTGGGAATACAATTGGGGTGATGCGACCAATGTAATTGGCATTGATTCACCTTCGCACACGTATTTGATTGACGGTACATATACTGTAGAACAGATTGTGACAAACAACGTGGGTTGTACGGATACACTAATTCGAAATATCATCGTACGTCCAAATCCTGTTTCAAACTGGGAGGCTGATACATCATGTTATTCGTATTTCTCTTCATTTACCGATCTATCCACAGATGCTATTGCATGGTCGTGGGACTTTAATGATATCGGTTCGCTATCAGCTGATCAAAATCCACTGTATATATTTAGTACCGATGGAACTTATCCTGTCAGCTTAACTGTTGAGAATATTTTTGGCTGTACAGATGAGTTGACGCAAAACGTACTTGTTTTACCTCAACCTGTTGCCACATTTGACAACACCACAGTTTGTGCGGGAAGTGAAATCATGTTTACAAACACATCTTCAGGCTCTCCTATTGACTTCTCGTGGAATTTTGGTGACGGAAGTGCAGAAACAACGTTGGAAAACCCCATTCACACATACACTACAGGAGGAAACTACGACATCACATTTATTGTAGGAAACTCAGCTGGATGTGCAGATACTTTAGTCCAAAACATCGAAGTATTTACCATTCCACAAATAGCATTTGAAGCAGATACAGTTTGTTTATTTAGTGTGACAAGTTTCACTAATCAAACTGTAGATTCTACACCAATAAGTGAATGGTATTGGGAATTTGGGGATGGGAATTCGTCGTTTCAAGAAAATCCGACTTATATCTACCAAAATCCAGGAATTTACGATGTTGTTCTCCAAGTTACAAATATCAATGGCTGTGACTCTAGTGTCACCGCTCAAGTAGTTGTTTCTGAAATTCCTGATGCTGATTTCTCAGCGGATGTCGTTTGTTTTGGTTCGCCCACCACTTTTACAGATTTGTCTACAGGCAATCCAACCCAATGGATTTGGAACTTTGGTGATGGAACAGTTGTAGACGG
Organism: uncultured Flavobacteriales bacterium; assembly: GCA_964447015.1. Classification (GTDB taxonomy): domain Bacteria; phylum Bacteroidota; class Bacteroidia; order Flavobacteriales_D; family Crocinitomicaceae; genus Wandonia. The sequence goes on along the minus strand of CAYUQU010000075.1, from coordinate 14,948 downwards.
AGCAGCAATTGAGCAACACACCTATCAGAATCCAGGGAGTTATGTAGTGACTTTAATGGTAATAGGTGGTCAAGGAGTTTGCAACGACCAAACTTTCCATATCATTTCTGTAGACGAAGAAGCCACGGCAGGAATGATTATTCCAGTTGAAATCTGTGAGAACTCAACCTTTAATTTCACCGATAACAGTGTTGCAAACATGGGTGCAATTGACACCTACTTATGGGACATGGGAGATGGAACACAATATAATACTGCCAACGGAACACATCAATATACAACTGGAGGCACTTACACTGTTACGCTGACAGTAACCACAACAGACGGATGTTCGAATACCACAACAGAGGATATTCTTGTTCAAGGTAATCCAACAGCTGGATTTATTTCATCACTTGCTTGCGAAGGACAAACAACAGAATTTACAGATCAATCAGTTGGAAACATCGTGAATTGGAACTGGAATTTTGGAGATGGAGGAACATCAACTGACCAGAACCCTATTCACAATTTCGCAAATGACGGAATGTACAACACTACTTTGACGGTCACTACAGCTGATGGATGTAGCGGTTCTCAGATAAATGCAGTACAAGTCTTTGCTACGCCAAATGCCAACTTCAATAATAATACGGTGTGTTGGGGTGATGCCACTTCATTCAATAACACCTCGGCAATTGCCACAGGAAACATTGTGAGTTGGGACTGGACTTTTGGAGACAACGAAGGAATCTCAAATGAAGAAAATCCACAATATACTTTTGCGGATTACGACGATATTTTTGATGTACAACTAGTAGTTACTTCAAATGAAGGATGTACGGATACTGTGCTTCAAACGGTGTCCCTCCACCCTATTGTCAACTTTGACTTTGCACCTGATAGAACTGCAGGCTGCCAACCTTTAGAGATTCAGTTTACAGACCTAAGTGCCACAACAGGCGCTGCCAATATCGTGAGCTGGAATTGGGATTTTGGTGATGGATATTACAGCTTCAATCAAAATCCTATTCATATCTATGCCGACGAAGGTAGCTACAATGTCACTTTAACCGTTGTCACAAGTACTGATTGTCAATTTGTGATGGAACTTCCATATTCTATTGATGTGTATCCAAAACCGATAGCAGGATTCAGTGTCAGTCCGAATATCACCTCCATTGCTTTCCCACATATTCAAGTTTCAGATGAATCATTAGGTTCTATTGATTGGGAATATGCCTTTGGTGACGGTTATTACAGCAATTCAAGCAACCCCAATCACAGTTACGACGAAGTTGGTGTCTATACCATTATGCAAATTGTACGCACAGGATTTGGATGTATTGACACCGCTTATCAAGTGATTGAAATAACAGAGTACTTCACTTTCTTTGCTCCAAACAGTTTCACGCCGAACAGTGATGGAATGAACGATCAGTTCCAATGGGCTGTACAAGGAGTAGATATTTTTGAAATTCGTATTTTCAACCGTTGGGGTGAAGTCGTGTATATTACACAAGATGAAACAGCCTTCTGGGATGGAACCTACATGGGAACTGTTGTACAAGATGGTGTATACATTTGGCAAGTAGAGTTAATGGATGTCAATGGGGAGTGGAGAAAATTGCGCGGGCATGTTAGTGTGTTGAGGTAAAAAAAAGAGGCTGTCTTTTTGAAACAGCCTCGTCATAGTTAAATCAATCTACAGATAGTTTTGATTGATTTTATAGGTTATTAGCTTTCAAATATTCATAGATTTCCTTTTGACCAATACTTTTAGCATAATCTGATGCACGGGTATACTTTCCACCACCGTAACAACCGCTTGCCTTACTGACACTAGAAGGTTTAACTTCAAATTGTTGCCAAGTAAATGAATACGTTTTTAAATTACACCCTTCCACTATAGCTTTCACTAATTCTAGATTACCGGTTTCTGTAGCATAATTAAGTACGTACTTGTTCTTTACCTGAGCTAAACAAACTCCATTTCCAGTATTTATAGGAAACATTCCGTGTGTTGCCACAGTACACTCAGCACCTCGCCCAATAAGATATTTAACCAACTCAACATTATTCTTTGATGCCGCCATAGCCAGAAGAGTGAAGTCTTTCATATCTGCTTGTAATTTTGTCTCAAACCATTTGAATGTATTATTGATGTCAACTCCATTGTCCAATAAAATCGCTATCGCATCTTTACTATCACGCTCAGCGGCATACATAATTGGACTAATGCCAGATTTATCTTTTTGATTAACATCTGCACCAGCACCTATTAACATTTTAATTAGATCAGATTTATTGAAAAATGCTGCAGTAATCAAAGGAGTTGTTCCTACAACATTAGAAGCATTCACATCAGCTCCTGCTTCGATAAGCAATTTAATAATCGCATCAGGATCATCCCAATCAGACTCTTTTGGGTTCATAAACTTGTCTGGCATTACAGTTACACCTGCAGCTTTATAAGCATTTGTTGTATATTGAACTGTTTCTGCACGATACTTAGCTGTACTCGCAGTCATCATAATAGTGATTGGTGTTTCGCCACTGTTAGATTTAGCGTTTATATCTGCTCCCGCATCGATAAGAATCTTAACACATTCAGCACAATTACTTCTCCAAGTAGCAAAATGCAAAATACTGTTACCGTCCTTCATTGCAAAATTTGGATTTGCTCCTGCTTGAACAAGTATGCGCATACTCTCAGGAGCACTCATCATTGCAGCGATCATCAATGGGGACATATCTATTTTACCAGAACTGTTAACATCTGCCTTAGCATCTATTAAGATTTGAGTCATATCAGGCCATATTGCAGCCGAATTTAATACAGGTGAGCCATTCACATCAAGAGCATTTACATCAGCTCCATCAGCAATAGATTTTTTAAGCATTTCCACATCATGTGTTTTGAATGACTCAAACATCGCTTTATTTGCTTTTTGTGCATACACTAAATTTGCTGATAGCATCAGTGCTGTACACATTATAATATTTAACTTTTTCATCTTATTGGTTTTTAATTAATTGAATTATTTATTTTACTAGTATAAATTTTATTATAGCTTGATCCGAATGCAAATAGTATACGCCCTGATTATCACCTAAATTAATTTGATTGATTCCCTCAGATAGGGATACAGTTTCAATCAATCTTCCTGTACAATCGTATATTTTTCCTATAGTCTCATTTTGACTTTCGATTGAAAATTGTCCATTATTTGGATTTGGGAAGAGCTTAAGATTGTTAGAATTTGATTCAACTTCAACTATTCCAACACTCTCGAAAGTAGAACTACCCTCACCATACAATCCACCACTATGGATTCCTCGTGAACCACTATTTCCGAAAAGCTGCATTTGAGTTATCGACAATTCTCCATTTGTTGTTGAAATAGAATCAACATCCCAAGTTAAGCCAGCATCAGATGTTCTAGCTATAATATAACCAGAGTTAGCTCTAGCTGAAAATACTCCATTGTTATTGTCGCTGAACTTAATTTCAGTTGAGTACTTGATAGGTGCCATATAATCGTAATGAACCACATGAAAATCTAGCGTGTTGTCAAATACAGTAGACCATGTATCGCCACCATCTTCGGTTTTAAGTAATTCACTGAACCCTGTTGGGCTTTCTTGTGACACATATCCTTCATTCGCATCAATAAAATGAACCAATGGTTTTGGATACGAACCTGTATAAATTGGATCCCAAGTATCTCCTCCGTCTTCAGTTTTCAATACTACTTCACTACCTGGATTGAGGTCTATTGATAAAAATCCTGTTTGATTGTCAATAAATTGAATTTGTCTCATTGCTCCACCAACCCCATTGTAAACCATACTGATGTCCTTCCATGTGGTTCCACCATCATTGGTAACAGTTATCAGATAAGTCAATTCATCCGTTGGTACATGAGTTGCAAAAGTATAGCAGTAACCAAAATTCTCATCGACCATGGTTAAACCAAAAGTTTCGCATGGACTTGGAGCAACTAGACCGCTGTTTATGTAATCAGTAAAAATTGTATCAGATAAAAACACTTGACTTGCTCCTCCATCCGCTGTATGATAAAATTCATTCCGTTGAGTATTCATGTCGTAATAGGTGATAATTGCTTCATCGCTATTGAAATAATGAATGTGTTTAAAGACATCGAATGGCCCACCAGGTGAAGCTGGTAGTGGGTACCTCGTCCAATTTTGACCGTCATCTGTTGACTTATAGATGCCTTTTATTGCGGCATTACTTCCATCTAAGTGATACCAAGCAAAATCCTGTAAGAAACTAAAATCCATTACAGTATGTCCAGGGTGATTTGTGTCCATTCGAGTCCATGTTTGCTGAGCAAACACTGTCAAATTAATTAAGAGCCCTGTTAAAATTAATGTAGCTTTTTTCATCGTTTTTGCTATTTGTTGTGTGTATTTGTTCAGGCAAAGCTGAACCTAATTAATTATAATGTAAAAAAACAGCGAAAAATGGAGAATTCATATACGCAATTATACGTATATTCACGCTATTAACTTAGTAATCAACGTTCATCTGAAAATTCATGCGTAGACTTCTATTTTTCATAATACTTATCTTTCCGCTAATAACGCAAGCTAATCAATCACCATTTCTCAAAGAATTTAACTCTATAAATACCAATACTCATTCTGCTGATAAGAAAATTAATAGTTTATTCTTCTATGTCATGTATAATAGATCTTGGAATGACTATCAATATTTAGATTCTATTGGTGACATTTTGATTGCGCTTGGTGAAATTGCGAGTAATAGTTTAGGTAACGCAAGAGGACATCTTTTAAAGATGGAATATTATGAATCCCAAGGGAAATTAGTTCTAGCAAAAGAACATGGCGAAAAAGCGTTGTTGTTCTTTGAAAAATACACTCCGTTAATTGACCAATCTTATATCTACTCATTTCTTGGTAGCATAGTCACAAGACAATCAAATATCAACGAAGCCCTCAACATGGAGTTAAAAGGATTGAAAATTGCTGAGTTACTTGAAAATAAAACCTTAATTGGTAATCATTACACTTCAATCGGATTAATTCACATTAAAAAAAAGGATTTTGAAAAAGCGCTAAAATATCATAAAGACGCGCTTGAAGCTAGAAGTGAAGCCAAAGATGAGTATGGCGTTCAAGGATCACTAACCAATATCGGGATTACTTATAGTCGATTAAAAAAATACGACCAAGCGTTGTACTATCATAAAAAAGCGATGGATCTTGCACTAAAGCTTGATGACCCAGACTTAATAGCTTTCTCACATAATGACCTAGGTGCAACCAATTTGGAATTAGGAAAATATGATTTGGCAATTACACATTTAAAGAAATCAGTTGAAATTAGAGAACAAATAGAAGAGAAATCTGAAATCGGTTATACTTATAGTTATTTAGGTCAGACTTATTGTAAATTAAATGAATTTGAACAATCTTTATACTGGTTTAATAAAGCATTAGCTAGTGCGAAAAACATTGGCAATCCAAGTCAGATTTATGGAATTTATAAAGAGAAATCCAAACTTTTTGAGCACTTCAACCAATATGATTCAGCCTACATCTATCTTCAAAAATTCCATTCTCTCAAAGATTCTGTTAGCGAAGCCGACAATTTAAATCAAGTCGAAAACCTGTTAATTGAGCACGATACTCGAACAAAAGAAAAGAGAATCAAATTGCTTAATAAAGAAAACAAAATTATTCTGTCGAGCTCCGAACGAAAAACAAATTATCTAATTATCTCTATTCTTTCATTCCTTATTTTAATCGGAATTCTCTTTTTTATTATCCGAAATAAGAAAGTTGCAACTGAAAAACTACAATTAAAACTAGCATTGAAAGAAGCTAAAATCAAGCAAGAAACAGCTGAAGCACTTTACAAAGATAGGATGAGAATCTCCAAAGAACTACATGACAATATTGGATCGAATCTCACTTTCCTCGATAAAAAAATATCGAATGACTTAGCACCTGAAACGATTTCGGAAATCAAAAAACTAAGTACTGAAACCATGACTGAATTACGTAAAACAGTCTGGCTAATCAATAAAGAAAAAGTTGAACTGGATGAGTTTGTTTTAAAACTCAAGGAATACATGAAATATGTCCCTCAAGTTCACATCTATAATGATAACTTGAGGGAAATTATGCTGACTTCTAATTTCGCAAATTCAATCATGCGCGTTATTCAGGAATTCACAAACAACTCCATCAAGTACGGACATCCTTCCGAAATTAAGATTCATATTTCTACTCGAGATAATCATAAATTAGAAGTTTCAATGTCTGACAATGGTTGTGGATTTGATCTTAATGAAATTGTGCATGGAAATGGGATTAGAAATATGCAAGAACGAATAAATGAACTAAATGGTGAATTTGATTTTGGTTCCTCAAAAGGAAAAGGAACCTATTTAAATTTCACACTTAGCATTTAACTTTTCACAACAAATCATGAAAAAATCAATTCAAATAGCCTTAGCGGAAGATAGTCCAACAGCACAAAGGGAAATTTCTGAAATGATAAATTCAAATCCTGATATGCACTTGGCTTTTGTTGCACCAAATGGGCAATATCTAATTGATGAAATTGGAAAATATGAGATCGATTTGATTATTATGGATATTGAAATGCCTATAAAAGGCGGAATTGAAACAACAAAAATCCTAAACTCTACACATCCTGACATAAAAATCCTGTGTCTAACAGCTTTTGATGAAGAAGATAAAATTCTTCAAATGATTGTATCTGGTGCTTCAGGTTATATTCTGAAGGGAGTTAGTCGGGAAGAACTGTACAGTTCCATTGATGAGATTATGGATGGAGGGGCTCCCATGTCACCCATTATTGCTTATAAGATTTTGAACCACCTCAAAAAGACTGCTCAATCAAATCCAAATTCTGAATTACTTCGTCTTTTAACTGATAGGGAAATGGAAATTTTACAAGAAGTGAAACAAGGTCTTTCAAATAAAGAAATTGCTAACAAATTATTTATCAGCAGCGGAACTGTACGTAAGCACATTGACAATATTTATCAAAAATTACAGGTTCACAATAGAGTTGAAGCTATTCACTTTCTTGATGTAAACTCTTACTAGTTTTCCTTTAAACAAAAAAAATCCCGCCACTTGTCGCAACGGGATTTTCTCTATTTATTAACCTATTTTATTACACATCAATATTTGCATACTTTGCGTGCTTCTCGATAAACTCACGACGAGGTGGTACATCATCTCCCATAAGCATAGAGAAAATCTGATCACACTCAGCTGCGTTTTCAATCGTTACTTGGCGCAAAGTACGACCTTCAGGACTCATTGTTGTTTCCCAAAGTTGCTCTGCGTTCATCTCTCCAAGACCTTTGTAACGTTGAACTGAAACGGAAGATTCTGTTCCACTTCCTTTAAGTTGTTGAACCAATACATCACGTTGATCATCGTTCCAAGCATATTCAGACTTCGTTCCTTTTTTCACTTGGTAAAGTGGTGGTGTGGCGATGTAGATGTAACCATTTTCAATTAACTCCTTCATAAAACGGAAGAAGAAAGTCAAAATTAGCGTTTCAATGTGAGAACCATCGACATCGGCATCACACATGATGATTACCTTATGATAACGAAGTTTCTCCATGTTCAGAGCTTTCGAATCTTCTTCAGTTCCGACGCGCACACCAAGTGCTGTATAAATATTCTTGATTTCTTCGTTCTCAAAGATTTTGTGGTTCATTGCCTTCTCCACGTTCAGGATTTTACCACGAAGCGGCATAATCGCTTGAAAATGGCGGTCACGACCTTGTTTCGCAGTTCCACCCGCCGAGTCTCCCTCGACAAAGTATATCTCACACAAACTTGGATCTTTTTCCGAACAGTCAGCTAGTTTACCTGGAAGACCTGATCCTGACAATACATTCTTACGTTGTACCATTTCACGTGCTTTCTTCGCTGCATGACGTGCACGAGCTGCAAGTAAAACTTTCTCAACGATACGTTTTGCATCATTTGGATGCTCTTCAAGGTAATTTGCAAGCATCTCAGACACTAACTGTGATACTGGAGCAGAAACCTCTTGGTTACCCAATTTCGTCTTCGTCTGACCTTGGAATTGAGGCTCCATAACTTTAACTGAAATTACAGCGGTAAGTCCCTCACGGAAGTCATCACCTACAATTTCAATTTTCTCTTTCGCCAAAAGACCACTATCATCCGCGTATTTTTTCAGTGTATTCGTCAATCCACGACGGAAACCTGAAAGGTGAGTTCCACCTTCGTAAGTATTAATATTATTTACGTAAGAATGAATGTTCTCTGCATAAGAAGCGTTGTAAACCATTGCAACTTCAACAGGAATTCCATCTTTCTCTCCTTCAACATAAATTACATCTTCGATGATTGCTTCTCTATTTCTATCAAGATATTGACAAAACTCAGCCAAACCACCTTGCGAAAGGAATTCGTTACTCACAAAAGTTCCATCCTCATTAGTCTCACGCTTATCAGTCAACAGAATTCGGATTCCTTTGTTCAAGAAAGCCAATTCACGCATACGCGCAGCTAAAGTCTCATAATTATATACTGTAGACTCAAAGATTGTTCCATCTGGAGTAAACGTAATCTCAGTACCCGTTTTATCTGTTGTACCAATTTCTTTAACCGTATACAATGGCTTACCAATCGCATATTCTTGCTGGAAAATTTTACCTTCTCTATGAACGATAGCACTTAAGTGAGTAGAAAGTGCATTCACACAAGACACACCCACACCGTGTAGACCACCAGATACTTTATACGTATCCTTGTCAAATTTACCACCAGCGTGTAGCACGGTCATTACCACTTCAAGAGCTGATTTCTTCTCTTTTGTGTGCATTGAGGTAGGAATACCACGACCGTTATCTGTAACTGTTATCGAGTTGTCTTCATTAATAAAAACTTCGATCGAATCACAATGTCCGGCAAGTGCCTCATCTATTGAGTTATCGACAACTTCATAGACCAAGTGGTGAAGACCTTTAGTCCCTGTATCACCGATATACATGGCAGGGCGTTTACGTACTGCTTCTAAACCTTCAAGAACTTGAATATTGTCCGCTGAATAATTTTGTCTATCTAATTCTTCGCTCATATTTTGTTGTATTTTTTAAGTCGAATCTAATGATTCGAAAGACAAGCAAAGATACGCATTTTAGATGGTTTTTTAGATAGGTTTTAAGGTGCGAGTTTGATACTTTTCAACATGAAATTAACATTATTTGCCTTAAATAATAAAATCACAAAAAAGTCACCAATTTTGAAATAAAAAACAAGCTTTTTTTGTCCGAAAATTACTCGTTATACATCAAAATACGCTCCTCGATAGAATAAGGGACAAGTTTGATTAATTCTTCAATTTCCTCTTTCTCGTCTTTTGAAAGATTCGGGAATGTCTCTAAATATTCCACATAAGCCATTCTCGCTCGGGCAGTATCTCTAAGCATATCTAAACTTGTAGCACGGTTGTACATCAAGAATTTCTTGTTCTTGTAATCGGGAAAATTTTCCAATAAAATATCTGTATATGCTACAGCTTGCTTTAACTTTTGCAGTTGCGAGTAATACCCTTGCACGCGATCTAAACATGCTGCCGAATACTCATCTTCTGGAAAATGGTCATAATACTGTAGATTGCGTGAAATAGCTAAATCGTACAAGTCTTTTGGCACTTCAGGAATTGCCGCAACAAGCGAATCTTCAATCGACTCAATTTCTGCACGTAAAGACTCTTTATTCACATCACTTTCAACGGCTTCTGTTTCTTGTGTACTCTCTCCACCACAAGAAGCTAATACTAAACTAAATGCTACTAGAAAAAATAAAACTTTGTTCATAATACTATCTTTTTGACTTTACTGGAAAACGCATTTTATAGTCTACATCGACTATACCTTTAGAGATATTCACTAACTTCTTTTGAAGTAAACGCTTTTTAAGTGGAGAAATTCTATCCGTAAACAAAATTCCTTCGAGATGGTCGTACTCGTGTTGAATAATTCGCGCTGCATAGCCATCATATTCTTCATCATGAAAATCCCAATTCTCGTCAAAATATGTAATTCGGATTTTCGGTTTTCTATTGACATCTTCTCTGATTTTCGGAATGCTTAAACATCCTTCAGAGAAAGCCCATTCTTTGCCTTCCTCATCTTCGATAATTGGGTTAATAAACACTTGTTTAAAACCGTCTATTCCTTCAGCTCTTGGATCTTCCTTACCATCTTCATCAGGCTCTGCAAAAGGAGAACCGTCCACGACAAACAAACGAATAGATTTACCAATTTGAGGAGCTGCAAGTCCTACACCACGTGATTCATACATGGTTTCAAACATATCCTCAATCAATTTATCCAGACCTTCAAAGTCTTCGTCAATTTCTTCTGCGACTTTCTTCAATACGGGATCACCGTAAGCGACAATAGGTAATATCATTTGCCAATTAAATTTATGCAAAAGTAGGTAATTTTAGATAAAAGACTGTAAGTCTTAGAGACAAAAGACTGTTAGAAGTTAGACAAAAGACGAAAAGTTATGAATCCAGCAACAAAGAAGTACTAACGAGTCTTGTAGCCTTCTTGAGTCTTAAAGGTTAAAAAAGCTTTCCTCGATACATTTCTCCCAGCAATTTGACAAACTAGTAGTTATGGATTGAAAATGAATTAATTGTCAGGACAAATACTCGGTCACCTTTTTCTAGGAATTTCGTCTTTTCACACCGCCAAAAGTCTTGTAGTCTTGAGTCTTAAAATCTTTTAGTCTACCTAAGAACGGCTTTGCATAAAGGACTGTAAAATAATTACTGCACTAATTTCATCAATCAACTCTTTACGCTGTCTGTCCTTTTTCTTCATTCCCATATCAATCATGCTTTGCGATGCCATTTTTGAGGTAAAGCGCTCGTCTTCCATGTGAACTGGGATTTCGGGATAGATTTTCTTGAATTTTTCAACGAATTCACGTACTAGAGGAGTTGCGTGAGTATCCTCATTATTCATTCGCCTTGGATCTCCTACTACTAATGCTTCAACTTTATTCTTAGCAATATAGGTTTTCAGAAAATCAAATAATTCCTTCGTAAGTACCGTGCCCACGCCACTTGCAATGATCTGTAAATCATCTGTTGCCGCAACACCTGTGCGTTTCATTCCGTAATCAAGAGCGAGTATTTTGGGCATGGGTTAAAGATATGTAATTTTTATTTCAAGTTTCAATAAACGTAAAAAACCATCGCAAAAATAAATTCACTATTTTCCGAGTAATATGGTAGGGACGCACGGCCGTGCGTCCCTACCATATTGCCTCGACCTATTGGGTCTAAATTAGAAATTAGCTCGCAACGAAATAATGAAATTTCGCCCTGGAGCAACTAACCCTGAGCTGTAAGGACGATAACGTTGATCGGTAAGATTCTCAATTCCTGCACTCACAGAAAAATTAGGATGAAACTGATACATTGCTTTAACGTTGAGCGTATACCAACTAGGCGAATAGGGATTTCCGTCACCATCCGTAGCATAAATCACAGGTTTTTGTCTTTCATCTTCGTTCAAGTCAGCGTAACTCACTTTTGCACTATACATGGCGTACAATTGCATAAAGAGCTTATTTTTCTGATACGACAATCGTGTCACTCCAAATGCGGGAGCTGCATGACGGGAGCGCGATAATTCTCCATTATCCATCTCTTCAACTCCAATCTGATAGTTAAAGCGAGAAGAAATACTAAATCCAGAAGGCAATTTGATTTCAAAACCTGCATTAAAACCATATACAGTTCCATATGCCGCATTTTGTATGGCATATACTTTGCTCATTTGCCCATCGTATATAATGCTGTCTTGTCCGTTCACTTGAAATTCACGGCGCACCATGGCATTATCCAAGTAGATGTAAAAACCAGTTGCATCAATCTTTATGAAGTTACCGAAAATCTTGGAGATACTGACTTCACCGTTATAAGCATATTCAGCCTTTAGATTTGTATTTGGTACTACGACATCACCTGCTGTGAAATCAAAAAGTTTACCAATATCATCTACATTTGGCGCTCTAAAACCAGTACTTGCATTTGCGCTGATTTTCCACGTATCTGATGGTCGATAAACAATCCCCACACTACCTGTTGTCGAAGAATTCTGAGTGTTTGAACTAGTGAAATCAAATGGATAAAACTCCAAATGACGTGTAAAGTCTGAGTTAATATTAAAACCACTGTAACGCACCCCTGCTTGTACCAAGAACTTCTCCGAAGCTAAAAACTGATAGTTTAAATATCCGGCATAGCTCATCCAAGTTGAAGCGGGATATCTATCTGACACTGGCATAGCACTTCCATCGCGAATATCCACTGCACTCCCAATAGATTTCACGTCGTTTTGAATGTATTCTACTCCATAGAAAAACTTATGTTTTTTCAATCCTTTTTCAAAATCGATGTTCGCTGAATAAGCCATGACCTCTTCTAACTGAGTACGCAAACGATGATGATTGAATCTACGGTCAATTCTACTTTCTTCAAAGTATTGTTGCGCTAGGCGAATCGTCATGTGGTCGTAGATCTTGTTGTAAGCACTATGCGTCACAGTAAGATTATTCATCATCCATTTTTGCGGACCGTAATTCCAAACTGCTGAACTTGGCAATCCGTTATCTTGCAACTCAATTAATCGGTCATAACGACCATATTCTGATGTTTCTGAATAGTGGAATGCATACTGAAAATCCCATTTTTTATTTGGGCTAAAGCGAATTTTTTGCATCAAGTTCATTTGCGAATAGCCTGTCGGGTTTTGCACCTTTGGGTCTGGATTGTCAAATACCATGTCTACGCTATCCACACGTTGCACATAATATGGCTTTATATATTCATCTGGACCATACGACCCCATTTTCAAATCACCAAACTTAGAATGCGTAAAACTTGTTACAGATGCCCATTTTTTCCATCCTATGTTTACGTCAAAATGATTCGTAATCTCATTATTTGCCGACGAGTATCTACTCACAGCTTTACCTGCAATCAAAGGTTTATCTGTTAACGACAATTGTGGCGTTAACGTTTGAAAACTCATCACTCCCCCAATTGCATCACTTCCGTAGATTACTGAACCAGGTCCAAAAAGTACTTCGGTATTTTCAATAGCAAATGCATCTAACGAAATCACATTCTGAATGTTACCCGATCGAAAAATTGCCGAATTCATCCGAACTCCATCAATTGTGTACAGTAATCGATTCGTTGAAAATCCACGAATCATAGGACTCCCTCCACCCTGCTGACTTTTTTGGACAAACACCTCGCCTGAAGCAGCTAATAAATCGGCCGCTGTTTGTGGATTTTGAAGTGCAATGTCTTTGGGTGAGATTACCGAAATTCGCGTAGGCACATTGGTAGATGGCTGACTCCAACGTGTAGCTGAAACCACCACCTCATCAAATTGTGTGGATGAGTGCATACGCAATTCAAAATTTGTGCTTTGCAACTCGTCATACGACAAATGTGTTGTTTTAAACCCAAGACTTCGAATTTCGATTCTATTTGAACCTTTAAATTGTGTCATATCGACTTGGCCTTTGCTATTTGTGGTTGCAAAGGCTTTTGGTGACTCACTAGAAAAAGTAGCCATAATGACTTCACCAGTTTCATTATCGAAAACGGTTAACGTTTGAGAGAAGCCCAAAAGCGGGAATCCCAATACCAACAACCCTATTAAAATATGTTTCATTTTAATTTGTAAATCTAAACTATATTCAATGAATTTTTTCCACCTACTGAAAGTGGGAATTAGTGAGTGAAAATCTTATCTCTCAATAATAAACAAACTTAACTCAACTGCGGAGGTGGAGAATCTAGAGATATGAAATGATTCAAATAATGAAAACTGTACGTATCAAAAAAGAAGTTTGAGGACTCGATACAACTGACATAGACAACACTATCTTCCTCAATAAAATAAAGTGATTTAAAAATCTGAATTATTTTTTCTTGATTTTGTTTGTGTACAGGTGAATTGCCTAGTGCAAAAGAAAATAGTTGATCCAATTGTTTGTTAAGAGCTGTTTCTTCAGAATCCCACCAACACCAATAATATGTAGTATCTCCATGAAATTCTGTTTCGGCAATATCGTACATCTCACCTTTATACTCGAATTCTTTGGAGTGTTTCCAGCTTAACTGTGTCTTTTCATCTTCGGTAAATTTAAAAAGGACTAGCTCGCTGCGGTCAACACCTTCAATTAGCTTCCACTTCACTTCACGTTTGACTTGTTTTTGCTGATTTTTAAGCACAAAATAAGCTGTGGTAATCGGTGCTACCAGACACAAGAGGAGGAGTATGCGGAATAATGTCCTTTTCAACGCTATAATTTGGAAGGATAAAGTTAAGGAAATAATTTAATGCGCATCGGTTTGCAGCTATAAGAAGTTGGCGATTTCGAAGCACAAAACTGTCAACCTGCACGAAAGTTTGATTGAAAAACCGAACTTCATTTAACCACTGAACCGCCAATTTATTAATATATGCTGTTACCTGCTGTTGTTTTCATTATTCATCAATTTCCAAATCAGCTCAGGTAGTTCGTTCCAAACTACTTGGTCTGCATACATTCCATTACACAGAATGGTAATTCCAATGTTCTTTTCTGGAAAAATCATTAATGTAGAACAGAATCCTGGTTCACGTCCTACGTGGAAAACATAATTTCCTAATTCAGCATCGTCATAACGCCACCAACCCAGTCCAATGGATGTATTTTTATTAGCAATTGAACGGTTTAGAGACCACATATCGTTTAAAGTCTTAGATGAAATAAACGTCTGGGATTGCGAAGTGGCTTTAGCGTTTATTTTCATTAACTGCATCATCCAATTACTTAAATCGCTTGCAGACGAAATTAAACCATCATTT
>CAYUQU010000074.1:0-18197 GCA_964447015.1 uncultured Flavobacteriales bacterium | reverse complement strand
CAAATGCTTTTCTTTCTTTAGAATAAGCTAGAGCCAATTCGTAAGCACCAGAAGCAATCCCTAACGCCTGAGCTGCAATTCCAATTCGACCTCCAGATAAAGTTTTCATTGCGAACTTGAAACCAAATCCATCCTCCCCTATTCTGTTTGCTTTTGGAACTTTCACGTCGTTAAACATAAGTGTATGTGTGTCACTTCCGCGAATACCCATTTTATCTTCTTTTTCACCAACTATAAAGCCTTCCATTCCACGCTCAATAATCAATGCGTTAATACCATGGTGACCTTTTTCCACATCCGTTTGAGTGATAACAATATAAGTAGATGCTGTGCTTCCGTTAGTAATCCAGTTTTTAGTACCGTTCACTAGGTAGTAGTCACCCATATCTACTGCAGTTGTACGCTGCGATGTAGCGTCAGATCCTGCTTCAGGCTCAGACAAACAAAATGCGCCAATCTTCTCACCTTTTGCAAGTGGAACCAAGAATTTTTCTTTTTGTTCTTCTGTCCCAAAAGTTTCAAGTCCCCAACATACAAGTGAGTTGTTAACTGACATACAAACAGAAGCCGAAGCGTCAATTTTAGAAATTTCTTCCATCGCCAACACATATGATACAGTATCCATTCCTGAACCACCATATTTAGGATCTACCATCATTCCTAAAAAACCTAGTTCTGCCAATTGTTTCATTTCCTCAACCGGAAAACGCTGTTCTCTGTCTCTGTCAATTACGCCTGGTTTAAGTACATTCTGTGCGAAATCTCTAGCTGCATCTCTTACTGCAATTTGCTCTTCAGTTAAATCAAAATTCATGGTTTCTATTTTATTCTTTTTTTCAACAATGACTTACAAATTTAGTTTTAAATTTGAAAAAACTGCAAAAAAAATTCACACATGTCCTATTCAATAATCGGTGTTATGTCAGGAACCTCAACTGATGGGTTGGACATCGCTCATGTAACATTCTCTTATGACGATAAAAATCAAATTTGGACACATCAATTGGTAAATGCAGAAATGTATCCTTACCCTGATGAATTTGCGAAAAAATTAAATTCGGCTAAAGAATTAAATGGACTATCATTAAAGAAACTCGATAATGAGTTGGGGAGTTTTATTGGACAATCTGTAAACGATTTCTTGTCAAAATATAAAATTGAAAAAAATGAAATTGATGCTATTGCTTCACATGGTCACACCGTTTTTCATCAACCTAAAGAAAAACTAACGCTCCAAATTGGTAATGGTCAAATCATAGCATCCACAACTGGAATAAAAACGATAAATAATTTCAGAGAAAAAGATGTTTTATACGGAGGACAAGGTGCACCACTTGTGCCTATTGGTGATTTGAAATTATTTTCAGTATTTGCAGATGCTTTCCTCAATCTGGGGGGGTTCGCCAACATTTCAGCAATAAAAAATGATAAAATCGTAGCTTTTGACATTTGCCCGTGTAATCTTCCGCTTAATCTTTATGCATCATTGGTTGGATATCCATACGACCGTAATGGCGAACTTGGAAGATCAATATCATACAAAAACTCAGGACTTGTTGAAACACTTAACAGCATACCTTTTTACAAAAAAACGTGGCCAAAATCACTTGGGGCAGAATGGTTTGAAAATGAATTTATTCCTATGCTCGACATCGACGAACTGACTGCTCAAGAAAAACTAAAAATATGTTACGACCATATTTCAGATCAAATCAGTAAATCAATCATTTCTCTTGGCGCCAAAAAAGTTTTAGCTACAGGTGGTGGAGCCAAAAATAAATTTTTAATCGACCTTATTAAAGAAAAAAGTGAAACTGAAATCATTGTCCCTGACAAACAACTTATTGACTTTAAAGAAGCTATCATTTTCGCTTTACTTGGAGTACTCTTTTTAACTGAGCAACCGAATTGTTTAAAGGAGGTAACAGGGGCCTCAGAAAATGTCGTAGGTGGAGTTCTTTACAAACCATAATAAACATAATTCAAAAAGTTTCGCTAGAAAAAAAAGGACAGTTCAATATGTTTTTTACTTTTGTCCAGTTAATTCCGCAGATAGCATGAAAGATTTATTAGAGAAATTTGAAAATAAACGACCTGAAATCGTTTTTGAATGGAAAGATAGTGAGACCGAAGCGGAAGGATGGGTAGTTATAAACTCTCTTCGTGGTGGAGCAGCAGGCGGTGGAACTCGCATGCGAAAAGGATTAGATAAGAGAGAAGTAGAGTCTCTAGCTAAAACAATGGAAGTGAAATTTACCGTAGCAGGACCTCCTATTGGTGGTGCTAAATCGGGAATTAATTTTGATCCAAAAGACCCAAGAAAAAATGGAGTGTTGCGCAGATGGTATGCAGCTGTAACTCCGCTTTTAAAATATTATTATGGTACTGGAGGCGACTTGAATGTTGACGAAATACATGAAGTTATTCCTATTACCGAAGATTGTGGAATTTGGCATCCACAAGAAGGTGTTTTTACAGGACATTTTCAACCGCGTGAGGCTCAAAAAATTCACCGTATAGGTCAATTGAGACAAGGTGTGCTTAAAGCAATTGAGTCTTCAACATTCTCTCCAGATGTCAAGAGAAAGTATGTTGTTGCAGACATGATTACTGGATATGGTGTAGCTGAATCTGTAAAACATTACTACTCAATTTGGGGAGGAGATGTAAAAGGGAAGAAAGTTGTCGTACAGGGATGGGGTAACGTAGGCTCAGCAGCCGCATTTTACTTAGCACAAGAAGGTGCGATAATAGTTGGGATAATTGACCGAGTTGGAGGTTTGATTAACGAATCAGGGTTTTCATTCGAAGAAATTCGCGATTTATTCCTTACCAAAAATGGAAATGAATTGAATGCGCCAAATATGTTGTCTTTTGACGAAGTCAACAATCGAATTTGGGATATCCAAGCAGAAGTATTTCTTCCTTGTGCAGCATCAAGACTAATCACTAAAGATCAAATTGATAGAATGAAAAAATCTGGAGTTGAAGTGATTTCGGCAGGTGCCAACGTTCCCTTCGCAGATCCTGAAATTTTCTTTGGTCCAATTGCGGATTACACAGACCAGCACATCAGCATAATCCCCGATTTCATTTCCAACTGTGGAATGGCTCGTGTATTCGCTTATTTAATGAGTAACGACCTTGGCGTTCTAACCGACCAAGGTATTTTTGAAGATACCTCCTCAACTATCCGTCAAGCTTTGCAAAACACGTATAATAAAAATAACGCGAAAACAGGAATCGCTAAGAGTGCTTTCGAAATCGCATTAAACCAATTAATCTAGAACTATGGAAATTTTTATGGTCACCATTTTTGTGTTAGGTTATTTAGCTATAGCCTTTGAACACAATTTGCATGTGGATAAAGCTGCACCTGCACTATTAATCGGAATGTTGAGCTGGGGGCTTTATGCTTTATATCCTGCTGAAGCACTTCATGTTGACACATCAAAACCTTTAACAGAGGTTGCTCAGGAAGAAGGGCTTGAAAATCGACTTCCCCGTTTTGAAAAATATGCCCAAGCTGAAATCGTAAAGCATGAGAAGGACATAAATGGCAAATCCAAAGATGATCCGCAAGCAGCTGAAGACACTGCTAGTTTTCTTCAACATTATGTAGGGCATGGTTTGGAACACCACTTATTTGATATTGCCGCTATCTTGTTCTTCCTAATGGGAGCAATGACAATTGTAGAACTCATTGATGCCCATGAAGGTTTCGCCGTCATTACAGACAAAATCAAAACAACAAATAAAGTTAAACTCCTTTGGGTGCTATGTTTCCTGACGTTCTTTATGTCAGCAGCATTGGACAACTTAACCACAAGTATTGTGATGGTTTCCGTGATTAGGAAACTCATAAAGGACCAAAATACACGATGGTTTTTTGCCGGTATGATTATTATTGCAGCAAATGCAGGTGGTGCATGGTCTCCTATTGGTGACGTAACCACAACCATGCTGTGGAATAGTGGACAGCTGCCTACATCATCGAAAATTGTTCTTGATTTAGTTTTACCATCCCTTACTACATTAATAGTCCCGCTTATCATTTGTTCTTTCATAATGAAAGGAAATGTTGAGCGCCCTATGAGAGTTCAGGACGCTGATCATTATTTAATCCCTACAACAAGCTTTGAACGCTCATTTGTGTTCTTCCTTGGTTTAGCAGGACTTCTTTTTGTACCTGTGTTCAAAACATTGACTCACCTTCCTCCTTTTACAGGTATGATGCTTTCATTAGGAGTAATTTGGGCTGTAACTGAACTCATGCACAAGAAAAAATCAGCGGCGGACAGGAAAACGCTTTCTCCATTGACTATTCTACAAAAAATCGACTCAGCAAGTGTACTATTCTTCCTTGGTATCTTGATGGCTGTAGCTGCATTACAAGAAGTTGGTATTTTAGTTCAAGCAGCGGGTCTCTTAGATAGTGCTTTCAATAGTAATGTATACTCAATAAATATAGCTATAGGGTTAATGTCCTCAATTGTGTATAACGTTCCGCTTGTTGCGGCAGCTCAAGGTATGTATCAAATTAACCCTGAAGTTGGACACGCAATGGCGGCTGATGGACAATTCTGGCAGTTCTTGGCATACTGTGCCGGTACAGGAGGTTCAGCATTGATTATTGGTTCTGCAGCAGGTGTAGCCGTGATGGGTCTTGAGAAAATTTCTTTCGGATGGTATATTCGAAAAATATCACTGCTAGCGATAGCAGGTTATTTTGCAGGAGCATTGGTATATATTTTCATGTTCAGCTAATACTAATTATATAATTAATACGTTATAAGGTTATGAATCCATTATTCTTACAAATCACTCCACCTGACAATATTCAGGTAGGTACTGCTGAAGTCTCGCTTTGGGAACTTGTTGCAGGTGAAAACGGAGAAAGCTTATTCATCATGATTCCATTGATGATTATGTCCGTTATTGCTGTTTATATTTTTGTAGAACGTTATTTGGCAGTAAATCGTGCCTCTAAAGAGGAGAAAGATTTTATGTCTAAAATAAAAGATTACTTGAAAGATGGCAAAATCGATTCAGCTAAAGATTTATGTGCGCGTTCACAAAATCCAGCAGCTCGAATGGTTGAAAAAGGCATCAGTCGACTTGGTAAATCCCAAAAAGATATTGCTGCTTCAATCGAAAACACAGGTAAACTTGAAATTATGCGTCTTGAACAACGCCTTAATTTCTTGGCTACATCAGCAGGTGCAGCGCCTATGCTTGGTTTCCTTGGTACGACAATTGGTATGGTGAATGTATTCATCGAAATGAAAAGTATGCAATCGTTGGAGTTATCAACTATATCTCCAGGAATTATGCAAGCGATGATTACTACTGTTGGTGGGTTAATTGTAGGTATTATTTCTTATGTTGGTTACAACTACCTTGTGGGTAGAATTGAAAAAGTAGTTTACAAAATGGAGAATACAGCAATTGACTTTATGGATTTATTGAACGAACCGGGTAAATAAATTGTTATGAATTTAAGATCATCCAATAAAATAAAAACAGAAGCCGGAATGGCATCAATGACCGATTTGGTCTTCCTGCTATTGGTGTTCTTTATTATCATGAGTACCTTAAGTGAACCTCAAACGCCACTTGATTTACCTGAGGCAGAAAAAGGTGCTCCTAAAGACCCTAGACCAAAACCTCAAACTTCTATTGGGATAACTGAAAATAATACATATTTCATCAACAATAACCTTTCTCAAGAATTATCGTATGAAGAAGCAAGGGATCAACTTGTTTCTATCATGAGTGAATCTGAAGAAAAGAAAGTTAAGATTGCTGGTGATAAAAATGCATCGTACGAAGCGGTATTCAAATTAATCTCGCTCGCGCAAGTACAAGGGTGGAAACCTTTGTTGGCTTACGATAAGAATTCGGAACGTTAAAAATGTATTGTTATGGACAAGTCAGTAATAGTTAAAGAAAAGGACAGAAACACCGGTATAGTTGCCGCAGTTGTTTTCACTGTCGTGTTATTTATTTTATTGCTCTTCTTGTCTGTTAAAGAACCAGATCCGCCACTTCAGGATATGCCAGTTCCTATCGAATTGGATGAAGAAATGATAATCGAAGACTTTGAAGCTTTTGCAGGTGGGGGAACTCCTTCAAATACAAAAGATCCGAATCCCACTCCTCCTGACCAAGGAGACCCTGTGGTAAGTACTGAGACTTCTACATTCACACATAACACAGGTCAAGATGGAACAAAACCAGTAAAAGACCCAAAGCCATCGACTCCTGAACCCGATCCTGATTTTACATTTTCAGGTACAGGTGGAACTGGTGGAGGAACTGGAAGTGGTAATTTGTTTGGGGATGGTACTGATGATACTCCAGGTACGGGTTCTGGTGGTACGGGTTCTGGAACACGCAAGGTAGTTTCACCTCCATGCCCACCATCAACAGGTTCGGAAGAAGGTGACATTTATCTGACTGTTTGGATAGACGAAACGGGAAAAGTTATTAAAGCAGAAAACATTCCCACTAAAACAACCACAAGTTCGGCTACAGTTATTAATGCCGCAATTAAAGGTGTGAGAGATTGTATGCGATTCGAAAAACGTGATGGTGCTTCTGTAGTGAAAAAAGAACTTTCAGGCCCAATCCGAATTAGAAGAAATTAATGAAATCGTATGCGGAAACAACCGATTGGCTTTTTAGCCAGTTTCCAGCTTATCAAAATCTTGGCGCGGGAGCTTACAAGCCCGATTTGCACAATATTTCCAAACTTTTAGATGCTTTAGGAGAACCTCATAAATCCCTTAAATTCATTCATGTAGCAGGAACCAATGGAAAAGGGAGTACATCGCATATCATTTCATCAGTTCTTCAGGCTCACAGCTTAAAAACGGGTTTATTTACTTCTCCTCATTTAGTCGATTTTCGTGAGCGTATCAAAATTAATGGAGAATACATCAGCGAAGATGACGTTGTTCGATGGGTACATGAAGTTCTTCCAAAAGTAAACTTAGATTATTCTCCTTCTTTCTTCGAATTGTCTTTCGCCATGGCTATAGATTATTTTGCCAAACAACAATGTGATGTATGTGTAATCGAAACGGGACTGGGAGGTAGATTGGACGCCACAAACATTCTTCAACCACTTATCTCCGTCATCACCAACATAGGTTTGGATCACAAACAGTTCTTGGGCAACACACGAGTTGAAGTAGCTCGCGAAAAAGCTGGAATCATCAAGGCGAATACTCCAATAGTAATTTGTGAACAAGACGAAGAAACAAAACCCGTTTTCGAAGAAGTAGCCAAAAATATACATGCGCCTCTTTTTTGGGTTCAAAACAACAATACTATTGAAACCGATTTATACGGAAGTTTTCAGCAATTAAACGCAAATACAGCCTTATGTGCAATTAATCACGTAGCTCCCCTACTCGGATTCAATTTAGACCAAAAGCTAATTGAGAAAGGCTTAAAAACAGTAAAAGAAAGTACCGCTTTTAAAGGGAGAATGGAAGTTCTCTCCACACAACCTCTAACTATTCTGGATGGCGCGCACAACACAGAAGGAGTTCGCGCTTTATTAACAAGTATCGATTTAGCTGTTGGTGGTAGATTATTTATTATTTACGGCGCATCGTCAGATAAAGACATAAGTGAAATCACCGTGCTTTTCCCCAAAAAAGCTGAAGTATTATTCACCACCTTTAATAACCCTCGATCTTTCACCATTGAAAGCCTGAAGAAAAATACAGCTAATCTAAAGCAAAAAATCAGTTTTCACACCTCCCCTCATGAAGCATTGAAAAAAGCTCAACAATTTGCAAATAAACAAGATACCATCCTTATTTTCGGAAGTCTTTTTCTTGTTGCAGAATTTTTTTAATTTTTTTCATAGATTTAATTGCCAATTCAAAATTGTCACTTATATTTGCACCCGCAATGACGGTCAAAAGAGATTGTCGAAAAAGCGAAAAACCGAATATTAGAGCAATTGTTTCAGAACACTAGTTCAATTGGCGACCGAATAATATCGGGCTCTTAGCTCAGTTGGTTCAGAGCACCTGCCTTACAAGCAGGGGGTCACTGGTTCGAATCCAGTAGGGCCCACAAAAGGCTTCGCAGAAATGCGAGGCCTTTGTGATTTAATAAAGTAGGGGGTCATCCCGACTGAAAGTCGGGATAGGACCCACAAAAGACTTCGCAGAGATACAAAACTTTGTGATTCAACTTAACAGGGGGTCATCCCGACTGAAAGTCGGGATAGGACCCACAAAAGGCTTCGCAGAGATACAAAACTTTGTGATTCAACATAACAGGGGGGACATCCCGACTAAAAATCGAAATAAACCCCACAAAAGATTTCACATTTAATGTAAAATCTACTAACTTAACGTACTAACCTAAAACCAACGTATCATGTACTACCTATACATTTTACACTCAAACGACCTCAATAAATTTTATATTGGGTCAACTCAAAACATTCAAGAAAGACTACAAAGACATCTTTCAGGAAGAAGTAAATATACTAGTAAAGCAAAAGATTGGGTACTTCTATATTCAGAAGAATATCAAACAAGAGCACTTGCTATAAAACGTGAAAAACAACTTAAGAACTGGAAAAATGCGGTTCGAATTAGGGAGTTAATTCAGCGGGAAAGCGAAAAAAATAGTGATTTGGTGTAGAAATATCAAATCTCCAACTCCAAACAAGGATCCCAAAACACATCCTTAAAATTACTAATCTTATCCTCCTTCACTTCGATTCCTTCTGATTCGAGTAATTCTTGCATCCGATTTGGCGTTGAAAAGTGCATTTTGCCTGTTAATAAACCATTTCTGTTTACCACACGCTGAGCAGGAATATCTGGATTACTGTGTGCAGCGTTCATTGCCCAACCAACCATGCGACTAGAGCGCGCAGCGCCTAAGTATTTTGCAATGGCTCCATAACTCGTCACGCGACCTTTGGGGATGAGCCGTACGACGTCGTAAACGTTTTGGAAAAAGTCCTTATGTCTTTCGTTTAATGTGGGCATAGTTCAAAAATAATGAATTATCCGATAATCACGTGATGAAAAGGTAGATTGAAGGTGAATCGCTACATAGCCGCTCCGGGCCTTCGATACGATTGGCTTACGCCAATCACTCAGGCACCTTCGCTACTTTTATTTTATTGGAATAAAATTTCCTTCTAATGAATGGTGAATTTACTGTACTTGATCTTAAATCCTTTTGCGGAGAAGATGGTTTCGTAGTGGGTGCGAATATCGAGAATGTCTCGTGTTTCTTCATCCAAATTCTCGATAAGTTCACCGTACAAATCCCAAGTAGATTGGATAAGTTTATATCCACGTTCTTTGATTTCTTCCTCCGTAAATTCAAATAAAATATCGCTATCAGTTTTGACGTGTATGATCCCTCCTGGCTTTAAGAATTGTTTGTAGCGATTCATAAAACTCTCTGAGGTCAATCGCTTGCGTGGTTTAGACTTTTGTGGATCTGAAAAAGTCAACCAAATTTCGTCTATTTCATTTTCAGCAAAGAACGAGGCGATGAATTCAATTCGAGTTCTCAAAAACCCCACGTTATTTAAGCCTTCATCCAACGCTTCTTTCGCACCAATGAACATTCGTGCTCCTTTAATATCAACGCCAATAAAATTCTTGTCCGGATAACGACGAGCCAATCCAACTGCATACTCTCCTTTTCCACAACCCAATTCTAACACGATAGGATTGTCGTTCTTAAAAAAGTCGCTTCGCCATTTTCCCCGCAGATCAAAATCACCTGACTTGATATCATCCATCGTTGGTTCAACCACGTGGTTGTACGTTTTCAATGCCGCGAAGCGTTCTAATTTGCGTTTTGCCATGACCTGCGTTTAATAAGGGGGCAAAAGTAATAAAGATTTGGGGATTTGTTGAGGGGAGTTTGGTTAATTGGATTAGAAATTGAGACATAACGTTATCCCTCTTGTCCTACTCCCAACTTCCAATTATCTTATTTTCCTCTTCTTTAATATCCTTGAATTGTCGATTAAATTCGACTAAAAGATCTTGAACTGAAGCTGTATTCGTAGCTAAATCCAGTAACCAAAGTTCATCGAACTCAAAAACAGAAATCTTCCCTGTATCAACTTTAATGAATCGAAAAATTGTTACTGACTCTTTCCTATCACTGCCTTTACTTGAATATACTTTCTTCCGAATGAGTTCAGGAGAAAAAGAAGTACCAAAAACTCCTAGAAACAAATCTTCAAATAGGGTATAACTTTTGGTGCCATCCTCTTCTTTAATCCATTTCGCATAACATCTGTTGGAAATTCTGGACTCAATTGAATCATTTTTCTGATTCTTCCATATAATCCAGTATTCTTGATTATAAAAACAAGAGGGGCTCTCCTGTTTTGTTCTATCACCTATCGATTTACTACAATTTTCACAATGAGTAGAAAGAATAAAAATAGGTGTCTCATTTACCTTTACCGATAACAACGAATCAAAAAAATCATGATCCTCTAAATAAATCGTTTGTTTGTAAAGAATACAATATTTTTTGAACATTTCAAGTCGCTCACTCAAATTCTGATACTCTACATTATTGGTGTCAGTACCATGAAATTTATTCCTAAAACCAAATTCCAAAATACTAAGAAAATAATCACTGCTGTAATTACTCGCCATCACACTCTCAACTAAATCAGGGTTGCAGATATAAATTCCTCCTAAAACATCTGCAGGAGTTTCGTTAGCAGAACCTGAAGTATACAAAATCATCTCCAGAAATTGTTCTACAAGCTCTTTATCACTGTATTCACAAACAATCTCCTCTAGCCTCATGATAGACGGATTTAATTTGTAATCAACAAAATCGTAACTAAATTCAGAATTCATATAATTCAGCGAATAATCTTGCATTATCGTAAGTATTTCCTCACGACTTTGTCCTGTAATGGAATAAGAAAGTCCAATAAATAGTATGATTAAATACGTTTTCATAAGGGTAATTATTTATCAAAAACCACTATCTTCTTATCAAATTCAGAAATCAACTCAACTACAATTTCATTTCCGTCATCAGAAATGAGTTTTGCAGAATCCGCTTCAACTAAAAACAGTTCCCATTCTTCTTCTCCTCCTTGTTCATGACTTGTCGAGACAACTCTTTTTAAAATATACTTGTCTTCATACAGAATAAGAAAAGATCCTTCGAAGAGATTGGAACTTATATAGACATCATATTTTTCTACATCAATCTTTTTCTGAAAGTCAAGATTTGTTACTCTGAAAAATATAGAAGGACCAAGGATTCCCATGAATGGGATTACACCAATTGTCAGGAAGATTGTAGATAGTGACAAAATCCGAACAACTAAATATTTCCAATTCTTAATAATCAAATAAACAGACCATACAAACCAAATTAACCAGAATATTCTTGATGTCCAGATTCCGTTTAAGGTGAAATCAAACAATAACACCTCTGCTACGAAAAAGTAATTTACGAAAAGTGTGATTAAAATATAGTACACAATCAGTTTCATCTCTCTAAAGTAATCAATAATCCGAAAACCGTGAAATATCCGAAACCCTTAATGAAAATACCCAAAAACAACCTTAGCCTTAGCCTGTCCAATTACAGACGTCAGCGAACCCAACGATGCTTCTTTAATGCGTTTTACGGACTTGTAGTGTGTCATCAGATCTTCGTAGGTTTTGGGACCGATGCCTTTTATTTGGGACAGTTCGGAAACTAAGGCGCCTTTGCTGCGCTTATTTCTGTGGTGCGTGATGCCGAAACGGTGCGCTTCGTTGCGCATGTGCTGAATGACTTTCAGACTTTCCGAACGCTTATCTAAATATAGAGGCAAACTATCTCCCGGAAAGAAAATCTCTTCCAAACGTTTGGCAATTCCTACAATCGGAATTTTTCCGCGTAGATTCAAACGCTCCAAGGCTTTGATTGATGCACTCAACTGTCCTTTTCCACCATCAATTACGATAAGTTGAGGTAAGGACTTTTCCTCCTCCACCAAACGCTTGTAGCGACGATAAACAGCTTCTTCCATCGACGCAAAATCATCTGGACCTTCGACGGTTTGGATATTGAAGTGTCGGTAATCTTTGGTGTAGGGTTTTCCATCTCTGAAAACAACACAGGCAGAAACGGCGTTCGTACCTTGAAAATTGGAATTATCAAAACACTCGATATGCACGGGAAGTTCTTTCAGACGAAAATCTTTCTGAATCTGTGAAAGAATTCGATTCTTATGCGCTTCGGGGTCTTTAATTTTCTGTTGTTTGAGCTTGTCCATACGGTAGAATTTCACATTGCGTTTTGAGAGTTCTACCAACTCTTTTTTGTCTCCACGCTGAGGAACGAAAAATTGGATCCCATCTATTGATATATCAGGTAAACTGTCCACCAAAACTTCCTTAGAGGGACTTTGAAAACGTTCCCTCAATTCAGGCAACACAAAACCGATAATTTCATCAGGCGTTTCATTCAACTTTTTCTTGATTTCACTTGTAAAACCATGAATAATTGAACCCGCTTTGATGACGAGGTAATTCACGAAATAAGCATCCTCTTCCTCCAAAAGCGTGAACACATCCACCTCAGTTACAGTAGGACTGACAACCGTGCTTTTGCTCTTGTAATTCTCCAATAAATCGCATTTCTCTTTTAGCATTTGCGCCTCTTCAAAACGATAAGCCTCTGCAGATTCGCGCATCATCACCTTGATTCGCTTGATAACAGAGGAAATGTTGCCCTTGAGAATATCGTGAATGTCTTCAATGTATTTGTTGTACTCTTCAACCTCCTGTTTGCCCTCACATGGTCCTTTGCAATTGCCGATGTGATACTCCAAACACACTTTAAATTTCCCTTTTCCGATATTCTGCTTTGACAAATCGTATGTACAGGTACGCAAAGGATAAAGTCGCTTGATTAAGTCCAACAATGCATGCATCATTCTCCCCGACGGATAAGGCCCATAGTACTTCGACCCGTCTTTAATCACTTGGCGAGTGGAAAAAAGACGTGGAAATGGTTCGTTTTTGACACAAATCCACGGATAGGTTTTATCGTCTTTAAGTTGAATGTTGTAGCGTGGTTGGTATTTTTTAATGAGGTTATTCTCCAACAACAACGCATCCATTTCAGTATTCACGACGATATACTGAATGTCGTGAATTTTGCGCACCAACATTCGGGTCTTTCCGTCTAAATCGTTCTTGTTAAAGTAAGAATTGACCCGTTTCTTCAAGTTTTTCGCCTTGCCGACATAGATGATTTTTGTTGTATCATCAAAATACTGATACACTCCCGGACTATCGGGAAGGGTTTGCAGAATCAAATTTATATGTTCGGATTTTGTGCTCACGGTTACAAAAATAGCGGAAATCGGTGTATTAGATCAATATCACCTCTTTTAATGACAAAAGATCCGTCAAAAAGACGGGGCAGGCTTTTTGGATTGCAAATTGCTGATAAAAGCACGTTACTAGATCTGCTTGAATCTTGTATTACAAAAAAGCTTCGCTCAATACATTTCTACAAACAAATAATTTATCTTTACCACATGGACAAATTGTCGGCGGTAATTATCACATTGAACGAAGAGCGTAATATCGGGCGTTGTCTTGAATCACTTGTGGGCGTTGCCGATGAAGTTATCGTCCTCGACTCAATGTCAACTGACCGAACGGAAGAAATTTGCAATCAATATGATTTTGTGCGATTTGAAAAACGTGCGTGGGCGGGATACAGTGAGTCAAAAAACTACGCGAATTCTCTTGCATCACATAATTACATTTTCTCCATTGACGCGGATGAAGCCTTGAGCGAAGAACTTGCAAAATCCATTCTCAAAGAGAAAGAAAAGGGATTTTCAGGAGTTTACATCGTCAATCGAAAAACAAATTATTGCGGTACGTGGATCAATCATTCGGGTTGGTATCCAGATTATAAGGTGCGTATTTTTCCGAAAAACGAGACAAAATGGGTGGGCGAATATGTGCATGAAGAACTTGAATTCAGCTCGCCACAAAACGAACAACTACTTCAAGGTGATTTACACCATTACTCCTATTACGACTACGCAGATCATCGAGCTCGTGCAGATAAATATTCGCTACTTACAGCGCAAAAAATGCATGTAAAAGGCAAAAAAGCAGGAATTCTCAAACCTTACATCAGTGCTCTGGGGCGTTTTGTTTCCATGTACCTTATCAAACTCGGTTTTTTGGATGGTCACGCCGGTTGGAAAATAGCGACGATTTCTGCTCAGTCAAACATTTTGAAATACAAAGAACTCAGACGATTAAACAAACAACATGCTTGATTTTTCAAATAAAACAGTCATTATCAGTAGAACAGACAGCATCGGAGATGTATGTTTGACTTTGCCGATTTGTGGATATTTGAAAGCCAAATTTGACGGAATTCGCATCGTTTTCCTTGGAAATACATACACTGCACCCATTCTCAATTGTTGCAAAGATATTGACGAGGTAATTAGCTGGAAAGACCTCAGTGAACATTCGATAGAAAAGCAAATTGAAATCATTAAAGAACTCAACGCTTTTGCCATCATTCACGCTTTTCCAAAAAAGGAAATTGCCCGATTAGCGAAAAAAGCTGGAATTCCACATCGAATTGGCACAAGTCACCGATTGTTTCATTTGACCACGTGCAATCATCGCGTAAATTTCACTCGTAAAAATGCGCAAGAGCACGAATCTCAATTGAACTTTCATTTGCTTAAGCCTTGTGGGCTGAAAGTCTTGCCAACGCTTAATGAAGTATCTTCATTCATTCATTTTGAAACGAATCATTCTGTTCCGACTTGGTTAGAAGAACAAATGGATTCTACAAAAAAGTCTGTGATTCTTCATCCAAAATCTCAGGGAAGCGCGGTTGAGTGGGGCGTTCAGCATTTTGCGGAATTGGGAGAAAAACTTACAGCTGAAAATTACCAGGTTTTTTATACAGGAACCGAAAAAGAAGCTGTATCATTCCGTCATCTAGTACCTGAGAACTGTGTCGATACTACGGGGAAATTAACGTTGGATGAGCTCATCGCGTTTATTCAGGGTGTGGATATATTGGTTGCTGCTAGCACGGGGCCTTTGCATATTGCAGGGTTGTTGAATCGTGGCACATTAGGTTTATTCTCGCCCCGCAGACCTATTCACCCAGGACGATGGATGCCGTTGGGGAATCATTCAACGACTTTAGTGCATGACGAAAACTGCACAATTTGCAAAAGTGGCAAAGCTTGTGATTGTATTTCTAAAATTGAGGTGGAACGGGTTGTTGCGTTGATTCGGACTTTAAAGTAATCTGAATATAGACCTTCGTTTATGACATGGTGAAGTACTCTCAAAAAACTTAGTGACCTTTGTGAAACCTCTGTGCGCTTTGTGGTTAAAAAAATAAACCACAAAGTACACCAAGAAGGCACAAAGGAACACAAAGAAAAAACCACCCTAAAACAATTAGGATGGTTCTTCAAAATATCTTAAAAATCAATCTTAATCTCTACCAAATACGCGCAAAAGCGAAAGGAAAAGGTTAATGAACAGAATGTAAAGCGACAATCCTCCGATAAGCGCCAATTTCTTTTTCTCTTCTCCTGCATATTGAGGGTCAGCAGCGATGTATTTTAGTTTTTGCATTTCCCAAGCCGTTAAACCAGTGAACACAAAGATTCCAATAAACGAAATCCAGTATCCCATTGCCTCACTTTGCATGAACATATTCACCATACTTGCTATGAAAATTCCGATAAACACCATATACAACAAGCTTCCGAATTTTGACAAGTCTGTTTTGGTTGTGTAACCAAGAATTGCCATTCCGCCGAACATTCCTGCTGAAATAAGGAACACGTTAAATATTGTTCCAAGGCTATACACCCAGAATATTGATGAAAGACTCAAGCCCATCAGTACTGAAAAGCCAACAAACAACGCTAATAGCATGGACAAACTCATTTTAGCCATTCGAACTTGCATCCAAATAACTAAAGCTAAAGGAGCAAATGCAAGTACATAAAATAAAGGAGAAACTCCTGTTGGAGATACGAGCATTTGAAAGTACGCTTCCGAATTTCCTGCTACAAAAGCCGTCAATCCCGAAATCCCAAGTGCCACAAACATATATGTGTACACACTTGCGAAAAATTCTTTCGTCATTGGTTTTACACCAACCGGTTCTGTTCTGTTTAAAATGTTGTCTAACATTGTTTCAAATTTTGATTTTCGTAAAGATAACGAAAAAGTTATTTTTTTAGTGTAGTCTTGCTTGCACTAAATTGATAAATTCTTTTCGCGTCGAATCGTTTTCAAGAAAAACACCTGTAAATGCACTTGTTGTGGTAACAGAATTCTGCTTTTGCACACCGCGCATTGCCATACACATGTGGCAACATTCGAGCACAACAGCTACACCTTCGGGCTGGAGCGCTTCCTGAATAGCATCTCTAATTTCCAAGGTCAAACGCTCTTGCACTTGTAAACGGCGCGAAAATGCATCAACAACACGTGGAATTTTAGAAAGTCCTACAATTTTACCTTTGGGAATATAAGCTACGTGCGCTTTTCCAAAAAATGGCAACATGTGGTGTTCACAAAGCGAATACACTTCGATGTCTTTCACAATCACCATTTCCGAATAATCTTCGTTGAACAAAGCGGATTCTAAAATGGCTTTAGGATCTAAGTCGTATCCGTGGGTCAGAAATTGCATAGCTTTCGCTGCACGCTCAGGTGTTTTCAATAATCCTTCACGCTCGGAATCTTCCCCTAAATCGGTTATGATTTCTTTGTATGCTTCCGACATTTTGAGGACTGTTTCCTCGTTGTATTGATCTTCTCTCACAAACTTCTTATTCATGAACGATGAACAGCTAAAACCTAATAAGGTTCGCGCCCACCGAAATATTCTACAAAATTGTTCTCCGTTTCTATCAAACGGATTTTAGCTAAGGTACCACCTAATTTTTGAATAGGCTTCTCAATCTGTTCCCAGATTTTAATGGCTAAATTCTCAGTAGATGGCAAAATTCCTTCTAAAAAAGGCACATCTAAATTCAAGTTTTTGTGATCTAAAGGCTCAACTACGTATTCCTTAATCAAGTCACTTAAATCCTTTAAATCTACCACAAACCCAGTGTCTTCTAACGGCATACCTTTTACCGTTACGATAATCTGGTAATTGTGACCATGCCAATTCGCATTGCAACATTTCCCAAATACCTCCTTGTTTTTTTCAGGAGTCCATTTGTCGTTGTACAATTTATGAGCAGCATTAAAATGCTCACGACGTTCTATATATACGATTTTCAACTTCTTCTAATTTTTTGCAAAGATAGAGAAAAAATACAGAGCGATAATTAGAGTGAGAGCGAATTCCTTATTCTCATTTCGCTACAAACTCAGTCTGAAACTCAAAATTCACCACGTCGCCAATTCCTGGGTCGGGAGTCATTCCGAAATCAGTTCTGTTTAGTGAACCTGTGCCTTTGAGCACAATGAATACCTTTCCGTCTCTTTCTCCTTTACCTACAAACTGAAATGTAAAGGGCACTTTTTTGGTAATTCCTTTCATTTTGAAGTCACCTTCGGCGATATATCCTTTTTCAGTTAATTCAAGACTCTTAGATTCGTAAGTGATTGTAGGGAATTTGGATTCTTCAAAAAATGCTTCATCGCTCAATAAGGATTCATCTCGAATTTCATTGAATGTCGAGATTGATTTCACTGGAATGGTAATTTTCATTCGTGCATTCTCCCAATTATCCGCGATGCTGAACGTTCCTTCATACGTTTTGAATTTCCCTTTTGTATTTGACCCGCTTGCATCGAGCGAAAAGTTCAAGGCAGAATTCTCCATGTTTACCACCCATTCTCCCTTAGCTTCGTTGAGGTCGAGAATATCGAGTTCTTTTTGGGAGCCGTCGTCTTGTACAACTGTTATGCGCTGAGTTGAATCGTCAACACCTTTAATTTCAGTGGATAAATCTGTCGATTCGTGTTTTAAATGAGGGGTAACGAAAAGCGCTGAGCCAACTAACAATGCGGTAACGCCAAAACTTGTATTTGGAAAAGCGATGTGAACTAACGGAATGACAAGTGCCGCACCAATTAACATAGATACCACAAGTGATGTGCCTCCGAAAGATTCGTACATAAAATAGA
>CAYUQU010000073.1:0-18228 GCA_964447015.1 uncultured Flavobacteriales bacterium | reverse complement strand
CCTGCCACTTTCTTTTCACGGAATTTAACTTCACCTGAATCGGCATCCAGCAATCCAGCAATTATCTTCAGTAAAGTTGACTTTCCTTCGCCGCTTTTACCAACAATGACCAATATTTCGCCTTCATTCAATTCAAACGATAAGTTTCCCAATACTGTCTTGCCATCGAGAACTTTTACAATATTTGAAACACAAAGCAAAGGCATTATCTCACCAATTCTTTAGGGAAATTTTGCGCGTTGATATATACTCCTGGAATTGGATTAGAAAATACTTCGTAATCTTTAAAATATACTTTAATTGTTTCTACTCCTTCGTTGGATTCTCTTTTAAATTCGTGGTAGATGTCGTTTGAGAAAGCCAATGGAGTTTTTGATCCATCTTCGCCATGTAAAATAAACTGAGTCATTTGCGGCACTTCATATGAAAATCCATTACCGTCAGGAAGTACACCTT
This sequence comes from uncultured Flavobacteriales bacterium, assembly GCA_964447015.1. Taxonomy (GTDB): domain Bacteria; phylum Bacteroidota; class Bacteroidia; order Flavobacteriales_D; family Crocinitomicaceae; genus Wandonia. Next base: position 17,772 of record CAYUQU010000073.1, on the reverse strand, counting down.
GCAATGTGTAAATCGAATTTTCCAAAAATTCAATTTCTACAATTTCATTTTTTATTTTCAACGAATCTTCCCAGTAATAACGTATGTTATTCTCTGATTCCTCGCCATCAAAATTAGCTTCTGCATACTCAGGAGAAAAATCCTCATTCACTAGAAAAAAATGTGCTACAACTCGCATACGTTTATTTTTCACAAAGCTAAGGAAATGTTTTGATTTGGTTATCCTTCTTTCTAGGGGAAACAGTTTCAGAAATAAATACTCCTCTACCGATTATCACTTAATATCATATATTAATGTAATTGTAAAGCAATCTATCATGCAAATAAATTTATCTTAACTTTATTCTTCTAAATTTGCGTAATGAAAAATCTGATAATCTGTTCATTATTATCCTTGTTCGCAATCTCAGCTATTGCGCAAGAAGAGATGAAAGCAACTGTGCTTGATAGCGAAACGAAACGTCCGCTTCCTTTTGTGAATGTGATTGTTTATCACAATGGAAAATTGAGCGGAACTGCAACTAATGTAGAAGGCAGCTTCACTATTAAAACTCAACCAAAACCAGACTCCGTAGTGATTTCCTTTGTGGGGTATAAAAAACAACGAATTTCAGATTACAAAAAGACGATTATCTACTTACAGCCTTCTACACTTGAACTGGCTGCAATTGAAATACGCCCAGGACTAAATCCTGCGCTGCGCATTATTAAAAATGCGGTGGACAAGCGAAAGGAAAATGATGTCCAAAAGAATCTGAGCTACACGCACGACACATACAATATTTTCAATGCAGATGCAGATCCTCTTTCGCAAGAAGAAATAGATATGCTCAAAGATTCGAATGATATTGAGATTGCTAATTTCTTTCAAAAGCAACAGGCGTTTATCATGGAGACATACAGTACGGTGAATTATAAGCCTGTAAACAAACGAAAAGAAACAATCACAGCAACACGTACATCGGGATTGAAAAACCCTCTACTAGCTACTTTAGCTGCGCAAATTCAACCTTTCTCGGCCTACGAGAATCCTATCAATTTATTTTCTAAGGATTATTTAAATCCTATAAGTAATGCTGGATACAATGGATATTATTTTGAATTGAGAGATACGCTCTACGACGATAAAGACAGTATTTTTATCATCGATTTCGCTCCAAAACCTGGAAGTAACTTCACAGGAGTTAAAGGAAAGATTTTCATCCATTCTCGAAACTGGGCAATTACCAATGCTATTTTTGACATGGAATCTGCACTTGGTGTTTCAAGTGATGGGAATAGTGTTTCATTGGGTTCTTCAGGAGGTGGATCTACTTCTCCTTTAATGTCCATAATCATTCGATACGAGCGAGTGAATCCAACTTATTGGTTTCCGAAAGAAGTACGCACCACCATTCCTTTGGGACAAGTATTTGATAGTACCAATTTTTATATGTGGAATACCAGTTTCTACAAAAACATTCAGCTTGATGTCGACAAAAAAGACATAAAAATTGGAGGCGCACCTATCGAAGTGCTCGAAGAAGCTGTAGATCGTGATGAAGCGTATTGGCAAAATATTAAAGGCGACTCAACAAGCGCACGTGACCTAGAAACTTTCCGCTTTAACGATAGTATTGGTGAAGCTGTTGAATTGGATGATAAATTAAATATCCTGACATCCCTTGCTAAAGGGTACATCAGCTTAAAGTGGTTTGATTTAGATTTGTTGAGCGTAATCAATTTCAATAATTTTGAAGGATTCAGATTGGGACTTGGAGGTCGAACCAACGACAAAATGGCAAAATGGATGTCGATAGGTGGTTATTTTGCTTACGGTTTTGGTGACAAACGTTTCAAATATGGTGGTGACTTAACTTTTCACTTGAAACGTTCTCACAATTTTAATTTGCGCGTGCTTTACAAAGATGATGTCGAAACAACAGGAGAGTACGACATGCTGAATCCAGGAGGCGTTGTCGATCAAGGAGCCTTATACAGACAATTGTACGTAAAGCGTATGGATTACACCCAAAATCTTGGTTTTGAAGTAGAGGGTTATGCATTCAAAAGCTTCTTTGTTAAAGCATTTAACCACAATAAACGAATCTGGACGGGGTACGACTACTTATTCAATGACCCAAACCAAATTTCTGATGGGAATTACTTCCGACTCTTTGAAACAGGGCTTTCTTTTAACTGGAAGATTAAAGATGATTATATCCAACTCGGAACGGAGCGTGTATATCTCAAAGATCCTAAATTCCCTGTAATTGGAGCGACAGTTGTAAAAGGTTGGGATGGCGCATGGATGGGTGAATACGACTATTGGCGAGCGCAACTTAGACTGGATCAAAAATTTAGAATGATGCGAATCGGTTCTATTTACTTACGAGCTGAATGGAACCAAGTGTTGGGTGATGTACCTCTTCCCCTCCTACTTCACACTCCAGGAATTTTTGACCGATGGGGAATTACCGCTCCAAACAGTTTCGAAACTGTGCGCCCTACAGAATTTATGAATGACCAGATGCTTACAGGACATTTCAATTGGCAATTCAACCCTTTCCGCTCGAAAAAAGGAAAGTTTGCTCCTGTTCTCTCTCTTCGTTTTAACGCAGCTTGGGGAACTTTGTCTAACCCACAACGTCACCAATTGGTAAACGTTCAGACGATGGAAAAAGGATATTATGAAGCTGGTTTTGTCTTCGACGATTTGTTGAAAATGCAATTCCTCCGCTTCGGTATCGGCTATTTCTATCGACTTGGAGATTATATGTTTATAAACGAATGGGATAATATGGCGATTAAGTTGAGTTTGAGAGTGAAATTGGGGAATTAGTAATTCTTCAAAAAAGCACAGTTTTTCCCTTTTCTATTGGTACTTTTGTACAAATTATTTTAATGGGTTATTCCACTAATTTCTGGCGTTTGAGTCTTTCCATGTTTTTCTTCATGGTGAGTTTCAATTTGATTATGCCTGAATTGAATAATTTCATCACGCTTTTGGATGGCGCCGAGTATAAAGGTTATATTATTGCCTTGTTCACACTTGCCGCAGGTTTAGCACGACCTTTTTCGGGAAAATTAGCTGATACCATCGGTCGAAAAAAAGTGATGTTTGTAGGACTTTTTGTGAGTATCGCTGCAAATTTCGCCTATCCTTTTGTCTCAGCCATTTGGATGTTCTTACTCCTTAGATTCTTTCACGGTTTCTCTACCGGTTTTCACCCAACTGGTGCTACAGCAATGGTTTCCGATATTCTACCCGAAAAAAGACGTGGCGAAGGAATGGGAATTTTTGGTACAGCTATGTCTTTGGGACTTGGACTGGGGCAATTCCTCGGTTCCCCAATAGCAAATTGGGTTGGAATTAATGGTTTGTTTATTGCTGCTGCAATCGTTGGAGTTATAAGTACATTACTTCTATTAAGAGTTCAAGAGACACTTGGCAACAAGTTGAAATTCAAAAGAAAAATGCTTTACGTGAAAAAGCATGAAATTTTTGATCCACTCGTTACTCCTGTCGCAATAACCATGTTTTTATCCGCTTATTGCAGTGGGCTTATTCTAGTTCTAACTCCTGATTTGTCTGGCTACTTGGGAATTGAAAATAAAGGTTTATTCTTTATCTTCTATGTCGCTTCCACGATTGTAGTGCGCACTTTTATGGGTAAATTATCCGATCAAATTGGAAGGAGACAGACCTTGTTTTACGGAATGATTGTGATGCTGGGCTCGATTGTTTTGCTCGCTCTAGCGTCAAACTTGCTTACTTTCATTATCGCAGCGGCCACTTTCGGTGTAGCAACAGGAATTTCAAGTCCAACCCTCTTCGCATGGACTGCAGATCTAAGTAACCCAGAAAACAAAGGAAGAGGAACAGGAACCATGTTTATCGCCCTCGAAATGGGAATTATGTTTGGGGCTTTATCTACTTTAGTGTTTTACAGAAACAATATAGAGACCTTACAAACATGTCTTTACATCGGAGCTATTATGTGTATTTTGGCAATTGGGTATTTGCAGACTATTCGGAAGAAGTATTAGTTTTTTTTTAGACAACAAGACACAAGACTACAAGAGTCAAGCCTGTGCGGAGTGTTTTTTTTCAAACACTCTCAAAAAACCTGTAGGGGCGAGTCGCGACTCGCCCCTACTGGTACAAAGTCATAAATCTTTTAGCAAAAGTCTTAATATCTTGAGTCTTGCAGTCTTGAGTCTAATCACTCAATAACAAACGGATACACATACTGGAAATCCAAAAACTGGACTTTAACTTTACATTCTCCTTTGCCAAGCGCGCTTCTTTTGATGTTGGAGTTAATATTGATTTTCTTGTCCGAAATAGTCTGAGTGTTCAGAGAAAAACTTTTTTGATCTCCGTTTTCATCTTCAAAGTGAATATGTACATCGGTATTGTGCGGAATATTGTATAGCGATGTCGAGAAATAGACAGTTGAATCGCTGTCATTGAAGACTTTGGTCAAATCTTTTACCCGCATATCTTCGTAAACCGATCTTCCGATAAATGACATGTTTGCTGAAGGCATTGTCGGGAACTGAATCTCAAACAATTTTTCAACTGGCTCTTTATTGTCTGCGATAACACGCGACACCACTTTATATTTCCCTACAGGCAAGTTGTTTCCGTCAAAAGTGGAAGTGAGTAACTCGGTCGTTTCTGTGCTTGTGTAACTTACACTATCAATCAAGGCATATTTGTCATCTACAAGTTGAAACCAATAAAGGCGAACTTCTGTTCCCTTTGGTGCATTCTGTAATTCAAGTGAATTAATTACTTGATTGGGGAATTCTTTAAATACATTTATGTCCTCTAAACATCCTTTACCACTTTCAAACATGACGTCTGAGCAGACTTTGCTGTTTTGAATATTCGCAGTTGTAGCATTAAACTCGCACGAAGCTAAGACCAAAGAAAGGAAGGAAAATACAAGTAAACGATTCATAGTTTTAATATTAAGAATTAAGGTGCGATGATTTGCATCCATTCTGCACAAGCTATCGCCCCAATTGTCCCTACAAAATAACCAAAAACAGCCATTATCACTCCAACTGTTGTAAGCGAAGAGTGAAACGCCCCAGCCACAATTGGCGCTGATGCCGCTCCACCCACATTCGCCTGACTCCCGACTGCTAAAAAGAAATAAGGTGCTTTAATGAGTTTGGCAACTATAACCAAGAGTCCAACGTGAACCATCATCCAAACGATTCCGACCAGAATCAACAATTCGTTTTCGAAAATTTTAGTGATATCCATTTTCATTCCAATTGTTACCACAAGTACATAGATGAACACAGCACCAATTTTTGACGCTCCGACACCTTCCAAGTTCCGTGCTTTGGTAAAGGACAGGATAAATCCGAAAACCGTTGCTAATACGACAAGCCAAAAGAAATAGCTAGAAAGTGTATCCTGATCAGGAGTGGTTGTTCGCGCGGCAAAGAAGGAAGAAAGTCCGTCTGCAGAAAAATGTGCAAAAGCCACTACACCAAACACAAGTCCTGCCATCACCATATAATCTTTCAGTGTAGCTTGACGCGATACCAACTTTTGGAAATCATCCATCTTGCGAATCAATTCATCAATAGCAGTGTTATCGGCTTTCAACCAATTGTCAATTCGCTTGCGCTTTTCAATTCCAAACAACACAACCGCCATCCAAATGTTCGCTACAACAATGTCTACGGTAATCATAGCGCCGTATAGAGATTCTTTGTATTTGTATATTTCAAACATAGCTGTTTGGTTCGCTCCACCACCTATCCAGCTTCCTGCAAGAGTAGCTAAACCTCTCCATGTTGCTTCGTTACCTTCTCCTCCAACTGTTGAAGGACTGAACATCGTAAACAACCATACTGCCGCTACTCCACCTACAATAATCCCTATCGTCCCAGTGGCGAACATGATCAAACTTTTTGGTCCAAGATTAATAAGTCCTTTCAAGTCTATACTCAAGGTCATTAAAATCAAACTTGCTGGCAACAAATAATCCCTAGCCATTGGGTAAAGCTTCGAATGTTCAGCAGAAATCAAACCGAAAGTGGTTAAGATTGCTGGAATGAAATAACACAAGAACAGTGCAGGAATAATCGTATAAAACTTTGTCCAAAAGCGGCTTCCTTGTTTTGAAGACGTGTAGAAAATCATCGCCAATACCAAAAACAGGATTCCAAACACAACTCTATCATCAGTAAAGTATGGAGCTTCGGGGAGTTTATCCACAATAGTCAATTTTAGTTTTCCTGATTTATTTCCTTCAAAAACTAAAGTGTCGTGTCCACTAAATGCCGCTATTTTCAGATTTAAAACCTCTCCATTTCCAGGATTTTTCAATATGATATCTTGAATTTGGTTGACTTTAAAAGTTTTTTCATTCAACACCAACTCAAACCGGTCTGCTTTATCAATAGTACGGCGATGTTGGTCGTTAAAAACGATTACAATTCCATCGCGAGTTTCAGCCAATTTTGCAGAACCTGAATTAAAATCGACAGATGCAACGGTATCCACAATTTCGCTTGGAATGCGTTCTTGGAAAATAAAGAGAGAGTCTTTACCGTCTGTGAAAAGCTGTTCGTTTTGAGCAAAAGTGAATTGGCTAAACAAGCCCGTAAACAACACAATAAACAAGTATATTCTATTCATAATAAATCTGTTAAAAAGGTCCTATCATGCAAGCAATTAAACGCAAGTCAAACTCCTCGCCTTGTTCTATAGTAAATACGATATCATTTAAAAAAGAGGAATCTCCTCGATATATTTTGCCTTCTTTGTAAGTAAAGAGAATGTCCCCCGAGAAAGTGCTGTTTCCCGCGTAAATTTGCCCGTCACGAATGGTGTACAGTAAATCTGACGAAAAACTGCTTCGCCCCAAGTAAACCTCATCTCCTCTAAAAGAATAAATGCAATCTTCCACATATCGGCCGAGATAAACTTCTTCATTTCTGACAGTGGCGAAAAGAACTCCTCCCGAAAAACGATTCCCATGGTAAACCTCATTCCCATACATAGACCAAACTACCTCACTGTCATATGTATTTTGCCCTCTAAACAGCTTTGTTTGAGAAAAAACTGTGGTGAAGCAACAAATAAATACGGCAATTGAGAATAGTCTCGACATATTTTCTTTTTAAGATTTACGAAGATATAATTTCTCTAACAAAATTCGCTTTTGACAGGGAATATAATGTGTAAGTAAGACAAAAGACTTTCTACTCCCACTCGATTGAGTCTAATTTCTTTTGTCTAACAGTCTTTTGTCTATTAATATATTTCGTACTTTTGAGTTTATGAGAACATTGATTTTAATCGTCTTCATCGTGATTCTTGCTAGTTGTAAGAAAGATGAAATTGAGTTTACAATTGAAGGTAAAGTGACCGATAAATCGTTAAATAGTGCGCAAACAGGTGGCACATTGAAACTCTACAAAATTGCTGCGGGTGGTGGAGATCAAACTTTGGTAGAGAGTGTTTCACCTGATGGTTCGGGTAATTATTCGTTTACGTTTGAGCGCGATAAATCTGAAGAATACTTAATCAAGTTTAGTCGTGATAATTATTTTGACGAATCGAAAACAGTTTTCTTTTCTGAATTATCTACTAATGAACCATATAAAGTCAATCTTACAACAGAAGCTGTTTCTAGAATAAATTGGACAATTAAAAATGTTTCTCCATTTTCGGAAAACGATCAAGTTACGATTCAAAAACTTAGTGGTCGAACAGATTGCCCAACATGTTGTGCTAATACAAGTTATGAATATTCTGGTGCAGATGTTGATGACATACTATCATGTACGACAGGTGGCAATAGCTATGTGCGATTTTACATCGTGAATTTAGCTCAGGATGTTATTCTCGATTCTGTCTTCTGCCCTGCTTTTGGGGAAGCAAATTATCAAGTTAATTTTTAAGAATTCGGGAGAATCAAAAATTCCTACTCTTCGTCTTCCAACGAATTACGCAAAATCTGACGCAGTTGTCGATTGTACGTTTCCATTAGGTATTTGAAGTAATTCGGAGTGCTTTTAGAAATACATTTTGTGTATTGCTTCAACCTGTATTCGATATGTTCTTGAAGAAATTGTTGAAGATCTAATCCATCATAAAAGTTTGTCACGGCTTTGATAATGGCTTCAGCATGGTTTTCAACAGATAAATCAACTGCAATTTTTCCTTTCTCTCCTTTATCAAGACAGTCGTAATAGACATCTTTAATGGAGAATGAATTCAACAACTCGTCATCGATGCGACCTTTAAGGTGAGCAGGGAATTCATATTCCACTTCAAACTGTAGGTCATCATCTTCCGTAAGTTTTGACTCCAAAAAGCGATCAGGAAAACGGAATGCGTCTTGCCAGTTGATGTAATCTTGCCAAATCCCAAAACGACGCACGTTATTCCCTAAGTCAATCAATTTAAACTGATCTTTGTTAGGCAACTTACGCGACCCTCTCCCAATCATCTGATGGTAAAGTGTCAACGAACGTGTCGCTCTATTCAAAATGATTGTTTCAACTGTCGGCTCATCAAACCCTGTGGTTAAAATTCCCACTGAAGTTAGAATAGCATCTTTTGTCGTTTTAAACCACTCAAGCGTGTCTTTGCGGTCTTTATCGCTAAATGTACTGTCAAGGTGCTTGATTGGATAACCACGTTTCTTAAATGTCTCGTATACGCGAATAGACGTTTCAATTCCACTGTTGAAAATCAATGTTTTATTGCCTATGGCTACTTCTTCGTAAGCAAAGAGCAATTTCTCTTGCATAAAATAATTTCCATAAACCAACTCAGAACTACTCACCGTAAAATCTCCGTTTGAACCAATCTTCAATCCGTGAAGGTTTACATCGTACGTGTATGTTTCGGCATCAGCTAGATACCCACTCTGAATTAGTGAAGAAATGCTCTCGCCTACCAACAATTTGTCGTAATTATCGTTCAGTGGCAATGCTTTGTTCGAACTGAGCGGAGTAGCTGTAACTCCCAGAATATTTGCTTCTTGGTAGAATTGGAAAATTTTTCTAAAACTGTTGTTGTGCGCTTCATCGACAATAACTAAACCGATATCCTCGATGAAATTATCGTTTTCATTCAAACGATTATTCAAGGTCTCCACCATCGCAATAAAACACATGTAATCTTCTTGATCTGGAAGTGATTTCACCTCGCTGTTGATGACCTTGTTGTTTACATTAATTGCCGAAAGCTGGTTACTTGTCTGAACAGATAGCTCGATTCGGTGTGTTAAAATCAACACTTTTTTGCCCCAATGTTCAATATATCGCTTGGTGATTTCAGAAAAAATCACTGTTTTACCCCCACCTGTAGGCAGTTGATAAAGTAAGTTGTAATTCGTACCGCTCTCCTTCAGGTCATCTACGATAGCATTGACTGCTTTGTCTTGAAATGGATAAAGTTTTTTGGCAACGAATAATTCTGTGTCAATCATGTGTACTGTGAAAATTGGGCTACAAAAGTACGGTTCTTTTCTTGTTTTAAAAAGGTTTACACTGTTTTTAATTTAAAATAAATTTTACCTGTACTTTACAAGCTGTATCGCAGGTGGTTATTGATGAATTCAATTTTGGCTAATTTTCATATTGAAACTTTTAGAAGATTTAATCACATTATACTTTAGCTTTCCTTTTCTGTGACAAAAATCACAGCCTATATCTCTATATTATTATTAAATTTGCCTTCTTCAAAAAATGAAACCAAAATAGTATGAGCGAAATAGAAAAAACTTCTTGTTTGATAATCGGTTCGGGACCTGCGGGATATACTGCGGCAATTTACGCTGCTCGCGCGAGCATGAGTCCAATTCTTTATGAAGGACTGCAACCTGGCGGTCAGCTAACCACAACTAACGAAGTGGAAAACTTCCCTGGATACCCAGATGGCGTTACAGGACCTGAAATGATGATTCAATTGAAACAACAAGCTGAACGTTTTGAAACAAAAGTTCGCCCAGGTTTCATTACAAAGGTGGATTTTTCAGGAGATGTGCACATAGCATGGACTGATGACAACAAGGAAATTCACGCTGAAACGATTATTATCGCTACAGGAGCTTCTGCAAAATATTTGGGATTGCCTTCTGAACAAAAATTCTTGCTTAGTGGTGGTGGAGTTTCTGCTTGTGCGGTATGTGACGGATTCTTTTACCGCGGTCAAGAGACTGTCATTGTAGGAGCTGGAGATTCGGCATGTGAAGAAGCGCATTACCTTTCTAAATTGTGTACAAAAGTAACCATGCTTGTACGTAGAGATGAGTTCCGCGCTTCAAAAATCATGGCTGACCGTGTGATGAACACGCCGAATATCGAAATTCTCTTCAACACAGAAACTGTTGAAGTGCTAGGTGATGACGTAGTGACAGGCGTTCGCGTAAAAAACAATGTAACTAACGTAGAACACGACATTCCTGCCACAGGATTCTTTGTAGCGGTAGGACATAAACCAAATACAGATATTTTCAAAGACTATATCGATTTAGACGAGACAGGTTATATCAAATATGCCGTTCCTGGAACTACGAAAACGAATGTAGCAGGAGTATTTGTTGCCGGAGACGCAGCCGACAAGACGTATCGACAAGCAGTTACTGCAGCTGGTACAGGCTGTATGGCAGCACTTGATGCGGAGAGGTATCTTGCTGCTAAGGGGCATTAGAAGACAATACATTCATAAAACTAATAAGTCCGATCAGTTGTAACTGACCGGACTTTATTATTATAACCACTTCGAATTAGTGAACAATCAATTTCCCTGTAAACCTCTGTGCTCCATTTAAGTCTATTCTGTAGTAATAAGCTCCTGGACTTACAGTTTTCATATTGACAACAGTATATTCTTCATTGTCTCGATTCAAATGTTGCTCGTGGATGATTTGTCCTGATAAATTATATACTTTGATTATCAAGTCTTCGTCTGTATTGAAATTCTGCCAAACAGTGAATGATCCATTATTCGAATTAAGATAAACACTTATCTTGTGGCTATTATCATTTGCAACAGGTTTTTTAGAACCAGAACAATTTTCTAAAGTCAACTTGTTTGGAGAAATTATTAAACTCCCAAAATAGTCAGTAGGCAGAGAGAGTTTCGTGGGTATAAAAAATCCACTTGTGTCTATTTCAGCATGCGTAGAATCAAATGCTGCTTCAAACTTACCCTCACTTTTGATGGATAAATCTCTCATTAACGATTTCTTCCAGTGGTTAATTTGTACTTGTTGAGTTGAGTCTACACCACATTGTTCATAGTTCAATAAAATATCCAAGGCTAACTCATCATTGTTGAGTAAACGCATGAATTGCATTTTATCCATCTCGAGCGAGAATGTTGTGCTGTTATTTTCAGTGCCTTTAAATAACGTTGTCAAGTTATTGATTCGCTTTACATACTGTTTCTGAATATCAGTAAATGCAGTATGCTCTCCAGTACCTAATGAATCTGCTTTTATCTCTTCTTCAACAATATACTTCATTTCTTCTTTGGCTATGAGTAATAAATCTTGATTTTTAATTAAACTAACCTGAGCTACACTATCACTTAGTATTTCTTCAAATAGTGACATTGCTGCTTGGTTATCACCGTATGAGCTATCTCTCCGCTCCATTTTAAACATTGCGGTAAGTAAGGCAATATCAAGTCTAACCTCGTCAAAACTGTAAGTTTCTATAAGTGGAAGGTCTGGACGTTTCGTGGCGTCTGATTCAAAGAAATCAATCAAATCCTGATTGGAAAATGAGTAAACTGGGTTTCCAATCACTCCACCCACATCAAATATTCTACATGTTTGTATTGCTGATGTGGAAGTTGTATTCACACCTAAGTTTTGCCATGTGGCCGTTTGTAAATAGAACTTAGAGGATGCGGGTTCATTCAAGTTATCTCCCCACTGATTACCTGTTGCGTGAAATTCACAAAAGACTTGTGGAGGACAAATCCATGGAACTGTTCCATCAATAATTTTTCCTGCATTAGTTAATTTATTATAACCCAAGTCTAAATAAAGATTTGTTTCTGTGATGAAAATTAATGGTGAACTAAGAAATGATTCAATTAAGTTGTATCCCCCTTTACGAAAAGTAGTTGAGAAATCTAGCGCCCCAAATTGTGATTGTATCGTATATTTTTTTGTGTTTGTAATCGTGTTGCATAGAAAATTGATTTTACCATAATGATTTCTTATTGAATAATCTATCCCGTCTATTATATTTTGCTTTAAAAGTACTTCCACATTTGAATGATCAATATAGGCAGATGAGTTTGCAACTCCATACGTGATTTTGTTACTGTAAATAGACGAATTTGTATGTAGATTCAATGTCTTAATACCTCCCCTACGATTCTCAAAATCACTATATGAAATATCCACATACCCTCGTTCATTCAGTATAGCTACTGCATTAGATCCCACAGGAAGATGATTATAAAAATCACAATTTAACACGGTTAATCGATGTGCCGGATTAAACAAATAAGACCAAATCCCCACATTATCAAAATCACAACTTCTGAATTGTGAAGGAGACGCTACACGTATACGCTGCTGTATTGTTGTGCTTTCATTTACATATTTGGCACTAGTACTGATTATTCTTGAAGAAGAAATAATCGCATCAGGAATGGTCATATTATTCATAAACCGAACTTTACAGTGCATAATTCGAAGATCGTTCAAATAATCACCATCTTCATCTCCTGTTGTTGCCAGCATGCCTTCATCTTCAAAGCGAATCAGTTCGTCTTCTTTGTCATCACCAATCAGCCACATGGATGTATTTTGTCCCCAATCTGCATGATTCATGTTTGCACCGCGAATCACCATGAGTCCTTTTGCATTGGTGGCACTTTCAATTGTAAATATTGCATCATCTCCTATGTTAATCCATCCGTGGGTATCAAACAAGGAATTATGGCCTGTCAACATAAACTCAGCACCTTCATTGTAAGTAAACTCACTCATGTTTCGCTGAATAAATCTTGCGTTGTCTTCCACATTCAAACTCCCACCATTGAGAATCAACTCTGCTCCATCTCTGAGGACAAGACTTGAACCTTTTCTGACAATGACTTCTCCCCCCTCATTCACAATCAGTTTGGTGTTTGGATAAAATACAACCTCCCCACGTCTATCATCTCCGTCTCCAAGAATTAATTTACCTCCATCGTTTATGGTGATAATCACTTCATCGTCTGCACAATCTCCGCCTCGTACTTTTACAGAAAAAACAGAGTTATCAAGAGATGTTCCGTTACTTGATGTCCACAAACCAATTGGCGCATCATCATTTACTGTTAACTTCCCATTACCGGATATAGTGATATTATAATCGATAACTGATTGTGTACGCACTGGTCCCAATGAAGAATTATAATAGGAATCGGGATTGATAACTGTTTTTCCAAAATTAAATGTGGCAGAAGTTAACGGATTTAAGTTTGTAGGAATGGCTTGTCCCACTGTGTGATATAAAAACCACGGGGCTATTCTTGGATTAAAATGTGTGTGTTTTGTTCCATTTAACACAACGGATTCAGGATACTGCGTATTTGTTTCATCGTCTACACGGTAATATTGAGTGCTTGAATTTTGCCCTATATAATGGTCTATATCATAGACATAATTTTGCTGAATTAACGGAATATGACTTGTAAACGACCCATTCACATTTGTTAATCCATTTCTGGTCATAGGGTGATTTTCTGTTCCTCGATAATGAAGCGTACTGACCGTGGGTGTAAAAGCCCAAGAATTTAGCTTAAACTCAGGCATAACGACGGATAACGGAAGATTTTCTTTAAATACCGGACCTATAATACCTCCCGGAGCGGAATCGATTGCCGTTATATTAGAAATTGATCCGATTCTGGCATTCAGAATCAAAGGAATCCCAAGAATTGATGCTTGAATCAACCCTCGATAAACTGTACCACTCCCCGATGGTAGTGCATAGATTTCCATATCACAAAATGCATTATTCCCCATTAAAAATGCCATAAGGGGTCCTGACCAAACCGATGCCATAATCACAGGCACACCTACATTCGTTGCTGTTGGATCAGACTTCGCCTCCGCCAACAGACCGTGAAATAGAATTATGTTATTTGAAAGTGCCCGCAAGATCCTCTCTCCTTCATCAAATGGTTGCTTTCCGCTGCTCCCATTTATAGAACCGTTTGCAATAGCCAATACTTCACAGTTCTGTGGCATTCCATATTGATGATTTTGCTCTGAATAATATTGATAATGAAGTGAATAATCCGAGTCCTGCACCATTAACATTTGTCTTGAAGCAGGTAAATCAACCAAAATCCGTGCATCTCTCAAGGGTGCAACAAAATCTTCTAGTGTTTGATTCAACAGCCCAGAAAGTCCGACATTTAATCCTGCCACATGTCTTAAAGCCATTTGCGCACCTAGTGGAATGTTTGTACCCTGATGTCCAGTATCAAAGGATATATAGGTCGATGTTTCGTGATCTATATCATTATCCTCCATCCAACGCAAGCCATACCGCGCAACCATACCGCCCATGCTCTGCCCCATGACCACATTCGGTTCTAAACTTCCCTGCTTCTTCTTTACGCTGTTAATCCAGTTCAACGCCTCTACAAAGAAATATGCATTGCGCTGAATGTAATTGCCTCCGTCTTGGTAGTCTAACACGATAATATCGTAGCCTTCATCCATGAGATGTTTTAATATTGGTTTTGATCCAGTAGAAGGAAAATCAATAAAATTTAATCTTCTCATTGCGTCCTCGAAATCCAAACTCAAATCAATCACCTCACTTACCCTCGGATTATATCCCTCCACCCAAATGAACGGTTTCACGATATCCTGATGCCCGCACGCCAGGTACACATGGGCTGTGCTACTTCCATACGGACTTCCCGGTTGCACCCCAGGTGGTAATGTAGATTCTCCTTGATAAATAATCGTTGACACAATGTCTTTGGAATAACTTGGAGAGAAACTTCCGTTTCTGTTTCCGGTTACTTTTACATTTATGTAACTCTTACTGTAATACACCGAACTATCCTGATATTGTAGGCGCACACTAAAAGTATAAACCCCTGTACTGTCAAAAATATGTTTGTATGTACGACCGTCTCCTATATCATGATAACCGCTCCCAAAATCGATACTGATTTGTGCGATTTGTTTTGCTGTATTAGAAAACCAAAGCGTAGAATCAAATGTAAACGTTAGTGCACCATTTGTAGAGAGTTTTTCACGGGCAGCTGCTACTAAGAAAACAGAATCCTTTTGAAAAGGGTCTTCCGGTCTTCCTGAAACGTCATGAAACTGATTGCCACTGTACGACACCAAGTTACTATCCAATGCATGAGATTTAAAACGATGATAATTGGCATGCAGGATTACGATAGGAATAGTATCTGCCAAATCAGTGCTCCCCAATTGGCTAAACCGCTGCATATACCCATCAGGAGCAGGAAGTCTTACGTTTGAATCCAGCGCCATCGAAAAAAGGGAGGCATACGCTAACGCAAAAGTAAGTCTATTTGAGTGAACTGTATCAGTTATACTCCCTTTAAAAGGTTCAAAGTTCACAAACGGAAAACCACGTTCATATAACACGCCGGATGTTACATCCGACAAGTCTAATAACTCCAGCATTTCTGCTGCTTTTTCGTAGTAGTTGTGATCCACACTGTCCTGAATCGTAATCGTATAGTCTTCTATATTTTGGGAAAATAATCCTCCAATCGTTGCTATTAAGCAACAACTCCATACCAATAGTTTTTTCATTGTTCTGTATTTTAAGTTAATTTATAGTAGTAAATAAAAGACGTGTTTTCCGATTAGTAAACCGTCATCCGCCAATCAAAACGTCCCTCACGGATACGGATTGTATCTCCAAGGCAAGAGGAATTAATTAAATCCATCTCGAAAGTACCAGAAATAATTCCTTGACTTGGTGAAAAATATGTAATTGTAACCCGTCTAAGTAGATCATCATTATATCTATAAACAGAGCAGTTGTGATTATCTTTATAATCTGTAAATCCTCTCATTTGATTATCATCAGTAAGGACTAAATATTCTCCGGTTTGAACAAGATTCTCTAATAAAATATCAATTTGATCTGATTTTCCATCTGAATTCAATTTTCTATTAGCCACCAAATGCATCATATTAGTGTTTAAATAATAAATTCCCTCAAGTGCAATAGCTCCCCCTACAGTATAAGGCATATAGGCCACCCAAACCTCCCCATTCACCAAACAACCAAAAGTATTCTTACCTTGGTGCGTCAATGGAGGTAGTGTATTGGGGTCGTAAGGTTCAGAAGGAGTTGAAGGTTCTTTTTTACAGGAGCCCACACTCATTAAAAAGGCAGCTATAACCCATAACAAGAGGTATGTATTGCGTTGTGTGATGTGATGAATTTGTGTCATTGAATATGAGTCTAATATGTTGTTGGTGAGGCAAATTAGGAAAAATAGTTTAGAGGTGCAAATTATTTATGTTAAAAAAGATTTTTGGCTTTGGGAACTAGCTGTTAAATAATCAAATTTTGTAGTAAGATTGGTTTTTATCTTCAATTATAAACCACCTTTAAATCGTTCAAAATTCACAAACGGAAAGCCGCGTTCATACAACACTCCAGATGTAATATCAGACAAATCCAATAACTCCAGCATTTCTGCGGTTTTTTCGTAGTAGTTGTGATCAACACTGTCCTGAATCGTAATCGTATAGTCTTCTATATTTTGGGAAAATAATCCTCCTGTTGATGCCAGTAGGCAACAACCCCATACTAATAGTTTTTTCATTGTTCTGTATTTTAAGTTAATTTCATAGTAGTAAATGAAAAACTTGTTTCCAATTAATAAACCGTCATCCGCCAGTCAAAACGTCCCTCACGGATTCGAATAGTGTCTCCTGGACATGATGGGTTCACCAAATCCATGGCGAATGTACCTGAAATTATTTTTTCAGGAATTGAAAAATAAGTTATTGAAATTGTTCCAGGAGAATCTATTATTTTGTAAAAATTACCACAATTATGATTTCCTTTATAGTCTGAAAATCCTATTACTTGTTCATGCGAAATATACATGGGATAATTTCCTGTAGAAAATACTTCTATCGTTCCAATTACTACATCTTCAAAAATTTCAGGTGTTTTTTTTGTCCCCTTTAAATAAAATCTTCCTGTGGATAACGTATAACTCCCATCCATATCAGCAGCTCCACCCACTGTAAACGGCGCATAAGCCACCCAAACCTCCCCATTCACCAAACACCCAAAGGTATTCTTACCTTGGTGCGTCAATGGAGGCAGTGTATTGGGGTCGTAAGGTTCAGAAGGAGTTGAAGGTTCTTTTTTACAGGAGCCCATACTCATTAAAAAGGCAGCTATTACCAATAACAAGAGGTGTGTATTGCGTTGTGTGATGTGATGAATTTGTGTCATTGAATATGAGTTTAATTACGTTGTTGGTGAAGCAAATTAGGGAAAATAGTTTAGGGGAGCAAATTATTTATGTTAAAAAAGGTTTTTGGTTTTGGGAGCTGGTTGTTAAATAATCCAATTTTACAGTAAGATTGGTTTTTGTCTTCAATTATAAACCATCTTTAAATGGTTCAAAATTCACAAACGGAAAGCCCCGTTCATACAACACACCAGATGTAATATTAGACAAATCCAATAATTCAAGCATTTCGTCTGTTTTTTCGTAGTAGTTGTGATCAACACTGTCCTGAATCGTAATCGTATAGTCTT
>CAYUQU010000072.1:0-18307 GCA_964447015.1 uncultured Flavobacteriales bacterium | reverse complement strand
TTATCTTATCCTCATGAACAAGGAACGAATCGATTGTTTTAGAATTATTTATCCACTTTTCTTTTGATATTAAATAATCTGCCCACTTTTTCATTTTAAACTAATCAGATTTGAATGATGATTGAAAACGACTCTATTCTCATTCCAAAATTATTTCAGATTGATTATATTCTTTCCAATTAATTGGATCACCATTCAATCCAGAATCAAAATTTGATTTAAGCCATTCGATGAAGGTATTTATTAAAGATTCATCCGTGATAGTTTTCTCTCCGATACCTGGTTTAATGAAATCAGAAAATATATCAGGAATAATTGGTGCCGAATCTCCAAAGTAAAAAAACTCTTCAGCGATTAGGGCGTACTTACCACTCAAGTCAGTCTCTACGTGACCTTGATTCCTTTGTCCCCTGTCTAATGAATGTGCCGAATTTAATTGTACCCATTCATTTTCTGAAACTTTCTCGTAAATATTATCACCATACATAGCAGCCAGGCTTCCATTTACAACTGGTTTTTTATATTGAAATCTGGGATCATCCCAATATTCTTCAATTAGAATTTTTTCAGATAGTTTCATAGCGTAAATCAATCGATTTAAGCATTTGAATCCAGTTACATCTTCAATATTTTTTGAACCTGTTCCTATTATCCAATCACCAATCTCAAGATTACTACTTTTTCTGATTTTAGGCTTACAAACCGTCAAAGTACAGTATTTTCCAAATGGATTTGGTGCTAACCCAAAGTCATGGTGCACAACATAAGTATATAATTTCATCGGCAAGATATTCTTTTAATATTAAACAAAGGAGATGAAATACCTCCAGAAATGTTTTCAAAGTCAGAGTTTTTACCATTTACAATATCACCCAACTTATCAACTGAATTCCACCCAAGAAGAGCAGATCCATATTTTTTAAACGCTGAAGGTAATTCGACAGAGTCTTTATTACCATGTGTATAAACACCGACTATTCTCTTTCCCTCAGCAAAGGCTTTTCTAATTTCATAATTCACCCATTTTCTCGTATGTGTATCTGGTCCAATCAAACAAATTATTGTACTTGATTGTTTGATTCGAATATTAAGCAACCTTTTAACAACCTCATCGGAAGGCTTCCTACCATCCTTATGTTTGGTACTATCTATTGAAAAATTTCTGACGTTATATCCATTTGTATTTAGTCTATCTTTTAGCCCTTGGACATGGTGATCGTCTTTGCCATAGTGACTAATGAATATATTATTAATTTCTGACATACTCTATGAATTAATATTTTAAGTCCCATTTTGAAGGGAAGTAATAATTGATTTTACCGTTTGTTGGTTTATACTTTTGCTTGATTCTTTTCCGTCCACTTGCGTCATTGAATTCTGGATGAGCCACTCTTGAGTATTTTGCAACCTCACAAAAGATGTTTTGACAATCAATAAGTTGCAATCTTCTACCAAATAAAGATTGGAAATCAAGTCCTAGCCTGTCAAAGTGATATTCTTGAGTGTTAGTTACATACTCAATTACTTCCTCATAACTTAAACCTCCCAAATCACTAAAACATTTTTTAATTCCTTCAATAGCTCCAGGACCAGCTTTAACAAATTCCATTTCACTATAATTTGTCAACTCACTGTAATTAATATCTGTAATGAGTTGATAGGCTAGAAAAGTTCCTATGGAAGAATATTTCAAAAGAAGATTGTATCCCTCCTTCATACTTGTTGAGCAAATGAGTTTTCCAGCTAATTCGTCCTCAATCATTTCTTGTATCATTAACAAATGATTTTGATGTTTTCTTTTCTTACCATATTTTGACTGAGCCGAAGCCATTATATACGCCGCTGAATAAATTGAGACATTTTGATTCAATAAACCAGATAAAACAGCATCGTAACGATCATAATCAAATGAATCAAAATTTATTTGTCCAAATTCTCTCTCTAAGTACTCCCACGTCTCAATTTTATTAAAAATCTTAAACAGCAAAATTCTGAAAAGGGTATTCCGAGGTTCGAATTTTTGTTTGTGAATGACTTCTGAAATTAAATATTGGCTTACTCGATCTAACGCTCTATAAACATTAGTGAACTTATAATCCTGAAGAATTTCATCATTTGTTAATTGTTCGCCTTCTTTATCTCGGAGTTTATTAAAAAAAATGTTTTGTCGCTCAGCAGCAAATCGCCAATATGTGTCAAATATAATTGTTGGTTTGAGACCATTTTTATTGATTTCCACTACTATTTTACTGTTTATTTTCTCCGTTAAAATCATACTATTCTAGCTTGAAAATTTCTTTGTTAATCCCAATAGAATCAGATAAATTATTTCATTGATATGTGGAGTTTTGGCTAATCTTTTATTCTGAGTCTCCGTCAATCCGTTTAGTTCGGAAATTCCTGTCCAACCAAGTATATGAATTGTTTCTTTTATATTCGGATAATTTATCGATTCCTGCAATGGTTTTTGATTAAACTGTCTGATCAACTCCTGATAATCATCATTTGTAGCCATATAATCTTTTTCAAAAATGGACGCTTCTTGTCCATCCAATATTTCAATAATTTGCTTTGTCACCCCACCAAATGCACCAATTAAGAAAATTGGCTGTTCTTCTCTCAACGCGATCATAAACTCTTCTAACACACCCGGATACTTGCCTTTAAAACCAGATTTTTTCCCTCCAAGAAATATTCGTGCGTCACAAGACATATTCATTTCCTCCCTCATTTCTGTCAAGCACCGGGACCATATATATTGGTTTTCTCCTTTTGTTGGAGGCAGGAATTCATCCAATTTATTTATTTCTAAATCATCTGGTGGTTTAACTTCTATAAAGGTCACCTTTGATATTAATTCGGCACGTTGTTCTTTGGTCAAGTTGAGGCTTAAAGGCCAAACCAAATAACTATAAAATCTATCTTCGTTTGATTCAGGGATATTATAGTAGTTCAATAGATCAAAAAAGAGTTCTGTAAAACCACCATGTCTCAAATCTCCTCCATAGGCTAATGAACCACCTAACGATAAAATATATTTCGCAGTTTCGACCATTGCATCTCGAAGATGATTAATGTCAAAACCCAATTCTTCTAGTTCTTCACACTCAGATATAGATACTCCAATACGTTTATCTTTGAGCAAAAAACGTCTTACTAATCGGTCATTATTGGTTTTCACAATAGCATTCTCTGAGCCACTGTCATCGGATTGATTGGTTATATTAATTTGTTCCTTCATCGTTTTAATATTAGTGAGGGAATTGTTGTTGGAGTTACAAAATGATACGTGTCATCCATTTTAAATAGTAATTCAGACTCTTCAGTACCTAATGGAGGATCTGGATAGAGGATTAGTTTGAACTCAGAACCCTTATTGATTTCCTGGTTTCGTTCTTTTAACTGTAAAAAGCTATATAGCTCAGGGGTAGATGAAAGAATGGAACTTGCTTTTAATCCGTAAAGAGTAGTGATTTTATCAAGTAGCATGCCCATATACTTATTGAAAAGTACTTGTTCAAGCGTTAAACAAATTATGTCTTCGAAATTATCTTTTAACCGAATAGATGGATAATTACCCATGTATGGGAAGGTTCTTTTCTCTCCATTTTGTATTGCATTTACAATCACAACTGGACAACCATGCTTCTTAGCAGTTAATACTTCAATCCTACACCATTCACGCTCGGCATAACTATCAGATTGAAAAGCAACAAGAGCAGAATTCTCAACAGCTCTTTTGATTTCATTACCAAAATTCGACCCAAAAGAAATATCATTAGCATCAAAGAAGGTCTTTAATTGTGTCTCAGAGTTTATAAAATCCTTAAACTTCAAAGCTTCATATTTAGAATCATCATGTTTTGAGTGACTGATGAATAACTTAATTGGTGGTGGTATATATTCAATGGATTTCTGCTCGTCAACTGCTTTTTTCAAGTTCAACATTAAACGACACAACTCATGTGTAATATTTAGCCTGAGATATTGAAAAAGATCATTTTCCTCTCTTAATATGCATTCTTTTTTACTCTTAACCTTATCTGCCCTTAGGAAGTTTATTTGACTAAGTTCTTTTGAGAAACCATAAGCACTTTTTGATAGGGCTACTGGATAAACTTTTGTTTTACCATTGCTTTTTAAAGAAACAGAAAGGATTCCTTCTATGTACGATTTATAGTTCTTATCGTTCACGAAATCATCTTCAATTAATGGAATAATTGCATTATAATCGGATTCATCGTAATCGATATTCTTAGGACAACCTAAACTTTCATAATTGACTTTACGAAAATAAACAGGTATTCCAATTGTGCGATTTAATGGTTTATTAGAATCACGACAAAAAACGGAATACAAAAAGTCAGCAATCTCCTGTCCTTCTTTGAAACTTGGATGCCAAATAATATAGAGTGATAATGGGCTTTTAAAATTCATGCGTTCACTAAGTATTTTTGTAATGGGTTTGAATACGAACTAAAAGTTTTAACGGATTGACCTTTCTGAATAATTGATTCATAAATTTTAAACTGGTTACGAACAATTGCCAAAAAAGCGTTAAGTGACTGAAAACCATGCAAAAAATATTTTGTTTTTAAATAATCTGGCAAACCTTGAATAGGTAAGTCTCTGTGCTTAAGAATTTTCATTTTTGTTCCCATATTATCATAAGCATATCCAATTTCAAAAGGAACCCAGGGAGATTCATATGTCGTAGGTGATACAATAACAAGCATGAAATTTGATTTATTTAGACCAGCCTTAATGGAGTTAGTCACTAATTCGGGAGAATTGCTCTTTTTCAGATTTATATCTTCTAAATCAAAAAACACATCCATTTGATGTTCCTTTATATAATCTGCTACGGCCGAAGCAAATTCTTCATCCTTTCTTTGATAACTGATAAATATGCATGGAACATCCGTTTCCCTTTCTTCGGAAAGCAGCCTGAATGTCCTATCTAAATGATTTGCTCTATTTCTCCCTTCCATAATTAATTCTTTCCTAGATAAATTAATTTGCGGTTTTTAATGCTCACCAAAACTCTACCACCATTATTCTGCCTTAATTCATCATATACCTTATAAGAATTGATAATTGCCGTTTCCCATTGTTTTTGAGTGCAGCTGCTTACTTCAATACCACTAACTAACTTCTGAATTGTTTTAAGAACTTCAGTGTCCACGCTACTAGTGTATTTAAATAATTGGTGATCTAGACTATGGTTGTAAATATAAAGACTGACTAGTTCTTCGGTGATAGTCGCTCTTGCTCCGTCTTCAACTTCATCGATGTTTTCATCACTTCTTCTTTTAAGGTTCATAAGTTTTCTCACAACAGGAGACCAACCCAGAAAAGCGACGTAACCAAAATGGAAAATGTCGTGAAAACGGTACCCATCATCTTCATGCGAATTATCGGTTATATCATCGCCTAATTGTTTACCAGAGGCTTTTTCAATAATCCTTACCTTTTCCTTTCCATTATCATTTAGAACTTGAAAAATCACTTCAAATTCACGAGGAAATTGTTCTTCCTGAACATATTGTTCGTCATAGATAATAAATTTGGAAGTCACAGAATTATCAAATCGATCCATTATCTTTTCCAAATTGCCATTTGCAATATCCTCTAGGTCTAAACTATATTGGGTTGCAATTGTCGAAATATACCAAAGTACATCACCCAATTCTTCTTTCAGTTTATTGTTATAATTGGTATACGAATCTCCATCTCTGAGACTCTTTTTCAGTTCAGAAATCACGGAACCGGCTTCACCAATCAATCCTAAAAATGGAATCAAGGAACCTGCATCTTTATCCTTTGTATAGTCTTGTATAGTCTTACTTGCTTCTTTTTGATAATCTTTAAAGTTCATAGTTGTTTTAGATTAATTGAGTCTAGGCGTTCCAGAATTTGGTTCAATATCTGGTTTATCAAACTTCATTATAATCGGCATAGGGAAATCTACACCAGTTAAAATTGCTTCTCCTTCACCAAGAATAGGCAAAAAGTCCAAAGTATTTCGATTTGCTGAACTGCAAGAGTTTGCAACGGCTTCCTTATCATTGTGATTTATCAGGCGATGAACAATGAATGTTCCCATTTGACTTAAAGTACCTGCCGGAATGTCTCTTGGCATTTGTGTTGAAATACAGAGAAATAAACCATGTTTGCGACATTCTTTCGCAATAGAGTCAAAAGCATCTAATCTTGAACTCTCAAAAAATTCATCACGAACTGATTTGTTAAGGAACTGGTGTGCTTCATCCATTAAAACTACTAATGGAAGATTGGTTTTGTTCTTTTTAGAATCAAAATGTCCTTCACGTGCCAATTTCAATAATATGTTACCAATTGAATTAGCAACAATTTCTCTGATTTGGAATGAAAAGGGAACACTATTGAATGAAATTCTTATTTGTTTGTTCTTATTAGTTGACTTAGTAAATTCAACTAATTCCTCGATTACATCTTTTTTTGGTTTATTATCAAAACCAAAGACTCTTTGAAAATCAGGGTCACTCAATGCTTGGTGAATTCTAATGATTAAACTTGAGGCATTTCCAAGGTTTCGATTGTCTGGTCTAGCGTCCCAATTTTCTCCAAAAACTGAATGACATTCGTTATTTATTTGTCGAGTTAGCTTCTTAATGTCAAAATTCGTGTTATTAAAATCATTCAACTCATCTATATATATTGCACATAATCGAAAAAATGGAATAGTACTCTTTCCACCTTTAATAAGGCAACCATCCTGAATATCAATTTGCAATTGAACCCCTCCTTTACCTGCAAATACAAATGAGTCTATGGAAGTGGTAGATGAAAATGTAAAGTTCGCCTGGTCCCTATAAAGAATGTTCACTAGTTTAAGTGAGTTGATTGCTTCCAAAAGTAGAGGTTGCTGTACCTGACCAGCTGGTCTAAAAATTACAAATAGATCAGATACGGACAGGTTCGAATAATGGAAATAATGTGTACTCCCAATTTCAGTGTTCAATGAACCTTTGAGTTTATCAAAGTTGGAATATTCACCGGTTGCATCAATTATAACTGACTTATTATTTGTTAATGAAAGAGATTCAATCAATTTACTGATGGTAAAACTTTTTCCACCACCAGTTGTTCCTACAACCGCACAATGCCGACCAAAAATTGATTGAAGATTGACACTTACTGAAGTTTCTGGATTTGAAACCAAATTTCCTAATTTAATTGTATTGGAAGTTTCTCCTGATCTCAGCCCAAATCTTGACATGTATTCCTGAACCAATTCACCAGAACTCACGAAAACTTTTGCTCCAATATTTGGATAAGATGTGAGTCCTTTTTTTACATTGAACGGATCATACAAGTCAAAGGATAATAGAATTTCTATTTTCCCTGTAGGATGAAAATCGTTTGTTTGAAAAGCTTTTTCATTTAAAGCTAAACGCTCAGATTCGGGTAAGGATAATTCAGTTATTCTGCCCAAAAAACCAAATTTATCTCCCTCAATGACAACAAAGCTACCAACCAGGCCACCATTGAATTCTTTCCCAAAATGCGTAAATCCATTAAGTAACACTGATGATGGAAAGTGAATTTTAACGAATTGCGGAAGTACCTGATTAATGTAACCAAGAAAATATTCGTGTTTGAAGGGGTTTATTTTTACACTACTCATTTCTAAGATTTATTACATCGGGAGTAGTACTTTCATATGTTTGAATTTCAGGGAAAGAGTTTGCAAAATCTGAAAAAGTTTCTGCTACCATTAAAATTCGCTCCGTTTTCAAGGCTTGATTCTTTATACTCAGCATAGCTTTGATATTACTATAATCAAACCCTGGATCAATTACTGCCAATCGAAATCCTGGATTCTGATTTAATGCTTCTTCAATTGCCGCATTGATATGTTTATCATTAAAACTATAACCGATACAAATCAATAGGGTGTCATTGTTAAGTCTTAAATTCCTTTGAAACCTAGCCATCATTTCAAAAAATGGTTGTTCATACGAATCTTCATATTTTGATTCTCTTGGATAAACCATTAGTGGCTTGACAGGATTTGATTCTACTATAACTTCATTTGTATTTTCAATTCTAGTCCAATTGATCGAACCGTGCAGTTTATGTAGGTGCAAAACTCTTTGAATAAAATTGTCTTCTTCTTTAAGTTTACTTCCTTCACGCTGTACGATATCGTAATCAAAAAATCTTCCGCTAAAAGTTCTTGGAAGGGTAAATGAGAATCCGTCGATAACTATTGCATTTGCGGCTCTTGCGGCATCTTCGAATAAAGTGTCATAGTTAAGTGTGAATATTTTGACTCTTGGACTTGTCTGTTTGCGTTGAAGAATTTTTTCTAGAAATGTTTTATGAGGAAAGCTATCTGTGGGTGGGGTTGGAATTGTACATTCCTCTACAATAACTTTGAATATTTCTTCCTTAATAATAGAAAGCTCCTTCTTTTCTCCATCGTGCAGTTCAATTTCTGTATCACCAGAAAATTTAATTGTTCCTTCAATCTGAGAAAGTAAAGCCTCCAAATCTTTACGTTCGTATTCAAATTTTATTGTGTCACAAATTGTTTTGAGGTCGCTGGTTAAACCTGATTCCTCTGTTTTCTCAAAATGATACTTTTTTTCAGCAATATCCCAGAGCTGGACCATTGATTTACCTTTAACGTCCATAGATGAACCAGCACCTGAGAGCACCAAAAAATTTTTAAACGGCTTTTTGAAGAATTCGCGATAAATCTTTCGTTTTTCAATTTCAATAAATTCGACTGTTGGATTTACTTTATTGCCGTCTTTATCCTTTTTAATTATTGGTCTTGCATCTTCAATTGAGGTAAGAATTCCTTTCTCAGTTTCAGGATTCAATACTTCTATCGTATTTTTTTGACCGTTAATCAAAGTATACTTCCAAATTTCAGGTTTAGTTTGTTCTTCCATAATTAAAATGCATTAAATTTCTCCCCCTGAATTATATTTCGAGTCCCATTTTTTGATTGTGGCTAGGGCATGCTCTAGAACAATCAATTTTTGTTTGTTGTTTGATTTGAAGAACTGAGATGTTTCGGCTGAAATGGTCATTGTGAATTAATGGAATTGTGAATAGCTAGTTTTGGTATAATCATTCTTATGAATTAGTGTTTGAAAATACTAAAAAAAATCAAATGAATTCAAAAACAATAAAATATACTAGTAAAAACATATTGAATTCGAATTTAGTTTTAAATAAAATTTTAGATATAAACTGTCATTATTTTTTCTTATCCCCAATACTTTTATCAAATAAAATCAGACTGAATAATTACCTCACCCTAGACCGCACACGGTTCCCATACAGCTTTTCAAATTCTTGAGCGTTGAGGTTGGTGGTGGCGTATGTAAAGATTTATTTCGGTGAAGATTTCGTAACAGCTTAGGTGAATTTCACTTAATGGAGATGAAAAATGCTTAATAGAATGGTATTCAAGTGAAAAACACTTAAAAGAAACGACCAATTCGGGGTTCACTATTATTTATAGTATTATCTAAGATTCGGCAGTAAAAGCTGTTTACTGCCGAATCTTGGTTTATTTTTTATTCCAAAATGAGACGCAATGAGCTGTATTGATACGAAGAATTGACGGAAGCAATAAATTAAGTAAATCGGAGCGTTTCGTACCAGAAAATGGTATAAATCGCGCTGTGTTTCTAAAAACATTAAAAAACGAGTGGTAATTTATTGATACATTTACTTTAAAGCATTTAATAAGGAATATTAAATTCCATTGAGTAGGTGAGTAACCAAAATACTGAGTGCGATTATATTAGATAAATTGGCTGGATGAAAATAAACGAGGGGTTTTATTTGAGTTGGAAAGTACTAATGATAGCTAGTCTATTACTATATGGTTGTGCGGATCAAAAGGAAGTAGCTCTTAATAATGACACTCATCGGGTTGATGTATTAATAGAACAATTAAAGCTAGCAGGTTGGCCAGACAGGGCTATTGAAATTTATTCTCAAACTGGATTTAAGGAGTACGTGTTTTCAGAACAAAATAAAAGGCTTTATCTAATTCCAACTTATTTGGCAGGAGACACTATGCAAGAGGTTTGGTTTGATCAAGAACGTGCCATGTTATTTGAAATGCTCATTGGCAAAGAACAAACGCAAACTTGTTCGCGTACTGGAGATTTAATGAATCGATTTTGTGTGACATGTAATTCCTTGAATGATACGCTAAAGACGCAACAATTTACAATTGGTGTAGACAATGTTATTCGTCTTACTGAGCGTTATGAGTATGATTATAAAGGAGACCTAAAAACTCATCTTGTTCAATCTGATACCCTTTATTTGGATGCTACTTTTCATAATGCTGAAATGCCCCTACGTTATATTGCAAATTACCCAGACACTATAGTTTATAAAAATGATTCAACTAACATGACTCATTGGAGAAGTGTAACAATAAATGGGGAAATCTATGGTGTTAACGGCTTCGAATACATGGCTCATAAAATTGTTGCCAATAAAGCTTCCAATTCAAATCCTTCAAAAGGGCAAGGTAACGTAATAACGATTGGTAAATATTGTGAATATGCACTCTATTCTAATGACCCAAAAATTACACCTGTAATATATTTACTGCTTGAGGGTGAATATGATTTAAAGGGTAAACGAAAGGGTACTTGGCGGAGATATGATTCCGATGGACAGGTGATAGAGGAAACATTTTATTAATTACTTCCGCTTGTCGATACTCGACTGCGGAAATGAGATCAAATTGAACATACTGCGTAATCTCGACCTTACCCGATTACCGTACAGCTGTTCTAACTGTGAGGCGCTTAAATTGGTGGTGGCATGCGTAATGATACCGTAGTTTGTTTGGAGCTCATATCTGTGAAGTAATACTTCTGCGATTGTATTGCAGTCGTTTCCGTAGAACTTTATATTTTGTTCAACTCCGATATCGTCTAAACAAAGTGGGCGATGTCTTTTGCCGTAATTGTTGATGGTTTCGTAACCGTCGCGATTAAATTCAAACGTGATGTCTCTGGCTGATTTTACCAAAAACTTTTGCTCGGGTAAACCTAATGTTTGGATGAGGTGCATCCATGAGGTTTTGCCACAGCCAATAGGACCAGTTAGCAATATTCCTTTTTTCAAATCGATGTTGTGCTTTTCGCATTGTTCAGTTTCGTGAATTGCGTAAATTATCAGCTTTTGGATAACTGGTATATCTTGCTTTTGAATTTGAAAGTTGGACCCGAATCTTTTCTGACCTTGCTGATACAAGAACTGCATCGTTTTCTTGTAATCAAAATGACGTACACCGTCAATAATTTCAAAGTGGCTCATCGTAATTTGTGTTTTGATTTGCATTTAATCGCTGTATTGATGTGGTGGATTTTTCCGCGTAACTTTTTCCTCGTAGGATCCAGTTCCGGGCAGCTGCTTTCCAATCTTTCATTTTTGTTTTACCTCCGACTAGCCAACCGTTTGACTGGAAGTGGTTGTGGTATTTTTCTGCTTCTAGGTTATTTGAGTTGTTTTCTGTGAAGAAGACTTTTAGTTCATCTAGGGAGGGAGGGGTGAAACGGGGCGAATGCAATTCTCCCTTAGCATGTTTGTTATTGTTTGTATTGTTTATACTGTTTATAGAAGGTACCACTGCTTGTCCCAGAACTTGTCCATTTTTGGTACTACTGTGGTTCTGTGCTTGTTCAGAACTAGTACAAAAATTGAACATGTAGACATGGCTCCCTTTGAATGGATTGTGTGAAGGGTCGTATTGGAGATAGCCCCAATGGTGTAAATCTTTTATGCAACGGTGATAGGTCACTTTGGAGCCTATCTTTGATAACCGCATGATTTCATCGCGACTTATGGACACGGGATTTTTGAACCGGGCGAGGTTCCAGTATTGGAACAACGCCAGGTACAAACTCACATGAGTAGGATTCAAACGATTATCTGCAGCAAAGCGTTCCATCGCTGCTGTAAGTTGCTTGATATAATTCATGCATCACTTATTGTGAATACGATTCGCTTGCATGATTTTCAGAATGTCGGCATACTCGTAATAAAGTACACCTCCCATTTTGGTGTAGGGTAAGGTGCCATTGATTCGGAGATTTTGGAGGGTTCCGGGAGAGATATCCAATAGTTTGCGTACCTCTGGAGATCGTAACCATTTTTTTGGTTTGAACTCTGCATTGCTCTGGAGTAATTTTTTGAATTCCTGCAGGAGTTCGATTTTAAACTCCTGCAAATCTTCTGTCGTCAAAATTGTTGCTGCCATAATTTGTCTTGATTTTAATTAATCCGTTTTGAGAACGGGGAGACAAATTTGGGGCGGTTTGTTGAGGTTTATTCACAAGTTGTACCCAAGTTGGGGGAAATTATTCTTTACCAAACTTCACCGATATTAATCCTGATTTTGACAATTCTGTTAGTTCTTCCTCTGAGTATGTTGTTCCATGCATGTTATAAAAATCATTTGTGATTTCCTCAAAATTACTAGACCAACGATTTTTACTTAACCAATGTTCAAATTCAGCCATACTTAGCACTAATAAATCTGTGTAATGAGAAATAATTTCAGGATATCTAGAAACAATTATGTATTGATAGGTTGCTGGAATATTGTATTTTTCGTGATGTGACTTAAGAAAATCAACACGCTTTTTGACTTTCTTTTCCCATTTTTGTTTAAGTGAATCTAAATGCTCTTTGGTCTTTTTCACATCTTTAAAATATATGTCCATAGCCAACGCATGATTTTTTGCTTCAATTAGAAGAAAGTTATTGTTTTCATCCTTTAAAATTAAATCAATATCACCGAGTTGCTTTTTACCTTCATATAAATCTAATTCACGTTCTACCTCGGAATATCCATATTGACCACAAACGGAAGTGAGTTTATCGATAAACAAATTGGCTTGCATTGCCTTATATATTTCACTTACTTCTGAAGATTCAAGCAGTGAATAGTGTGTGTTTGTGAACATACTATCCAGTAATAATTCAGGGGATACTATATAATAGTTTTCAATTTTAATTAAAGGTGACCTCGTAATCAAGTGAAATCGCAGTTGATATTCATCATACACTTCTTCATTAAAAGTTAAGGTCTCAATTACGTTGGAATATTTTCCTGGAAACTGTTTGTTCATTTCATCAATTGTGATTAGAAAAGATGGAATGTGGGCAATCATGGTCTGGATACTTTGATCTTTCACGTTTCCATTATCAAGATATTCAAAGCTGTTTTTAGCCTTCTCTATTTCGGAAATGCTTCTATCCAGTAGCCAGTTTACAAAATCACAAAATTCATCTACAGAAATCCCATAGGCTTGTTCGAACAAATCACGCACAGGCGCATATTCCTTCTTGAAGTTTTCAATTAAATCTGACCTAAATTGTTTATTTTTCTTTTTAATATCATTATCTCTGTCAATACGTAAAAAGTAATTAAAGAATTTCTGAGCATCTTCATCTTCTTTAATATTATCCATGTTAATCTTCAATTGTTTCGCATCCTCATCTAATAGCTCTACATCAAATAATTGAATCATTGATTCGCTCTCGTATTTTGAATTAATCATTTTACATTGTTTGTTCAGAGCATCTACTAATCTGAAATTTACAATAGGGTATTCAGTTTTTGCTTCAAGTACAAAATCTGGACTAGCGTGTTTAGCAAGAAGTTGTATTGCATATTTAATCGTTTCCTCAATTAAATTAAATGAATTATCTATAAATGATGAAGATTCGCTAAGATCTTTAGCTTGTATAGAATGGATTCTCATACTTTTCAAATTATATATAAAATAAATGAGTTCGAGAAAGTACCCTTTCTTAGATATTTCAATCGCTACGCTTACATCTTTCTTTAGTTCTTTATGGAGCTTTTCAAGTGCTTTTGTTTGGTCGGGCTTTAATTCTTTCATCATTAATAATTTGTTATTATATCCAATTCTAAGCTAAAAGTTTAGAAAAATAAAGTAAAACAGAATTTTATTTTTCATCATCATCTTCCGTGTTGAGATTAGAAGTTTTTTTTTGGGGGTTCTACTTTTTCCAATTTCTCAGAACATCAAGGACAACATGCAAATTGTCCACGCAAGCAAATAACATTTGATATCCTTGAATCACACTTGGTGCATCTCGATCTATTTCAATTAGTTTAAAAGAATTTTCAATTTCACTACTGGGTAGATGAGCATCACCGTGTCTTAATTCATATACCCCTACAAGTGGACTTAGCACTTTTCTTGCTACATCTTTTTGGATTTTTATTGATAATAGGTTCTCAACAGTTTTCAATGAACCCCATTTTGTATTTTTGGGAGGGATAGCAATTTTCTGAAGGGCTTCAATATCAATATCATCAACAATTATTCTTGCAATGTCTTTTGCGAGGGAAAATAACCCATTATCGTCAATTGCTCTAAATCTATGTATCGAGTTTATAATAGCACTAATTGAATGATGACCTCTAAAAAACTGTGTATTGAGATTTTCTTGTGCAGCTTTATTTATATCATTGATAACTTGTTTAATGAAAGCTTCGGGGGCGACAGTTGAGGCTGGTTCTGCTTTAACCTGTGAATCATATAATTCTTTGGAAATTCCTCCTTCAGGGGAAATGTTATGACCGACCCAAATCTGTTGTTGCCAAATGGGTAAATGACCAATGTCTTTTGCGTAGACTGTAATTACTCCTATGTCATTAACTCCAAAATGAATTTCCCAAGAAGGTGAACAGGAAATGCTACCCGTATCACTTGTATACCAGGATAAAGAACTCCCTCTTTTTGTTAGAAGTGACAAAACTACTCTTGGTTCAAACCAAAGCCACTTGCCACCTTTTTTTAGATTATTTCCACTTTCTTTCTTACCTTCTTCATCAACAATGTAGTAAATGTCTATTTGTTGTTCATCGCCTAAGACAACTGGACTGTTTTTAGCTGGATTAATCCATTCGTACTTCCAAAGTTCAGCCATTACTCTATAAAGCTTCTTTCCTTTAAAATTTTTCTCGTAAAAATCAGATTTTACATTGGCATCTGTTGGAAAAGAAGTCATATCTGGAATATCTTCGTCTACATCAATATCTGTACGATTGGCGTGAGAAACAGCTATTGTTTGACCATAGGGAAAGCCCCCTTCGTGAATTTCTAAAACTCTGCATTCCCAAAAATCTTTATCTTCTTCGTAGTTTTTCGAATCACCTTCCCAAGGGAAAATGTACCAATCGTCAAATATTTCATTTCTATTGAAATAGGAAGTAATGTACAGACCGCATTCACGCGCACATAAATAATCTTTGAGATACTGATTTTTAATTTGAAGTAATATTGGACTTCCTTCATTATCTCGTTCCAATTTTGCTACTTCAATATATCCAAGTCTTGGACAAACCCAAATATCACCTTCTCTTTTTAATCCAAGATTAAGTACTAAATCTTGATTTAGATGCCATTCGTTGTTGTCAAAATTATTATCAAAATTTTGGTTTAATACTAAGTGAACACCTGTGAAATTATCACTTTCAAGCTTATCTGATTCCGAATATTCACCATGTAAATAGTTGAAACAATGGGCATGACTTATTCCAATATCATTCCAAGTTAAATTTACTGTTTCATGCTTTTTATCTACTGGAATCATTATAGAGCCATGGCCAATAAACTCTTCTGTATAACCAACTTTACCATGTTTTATATCGTTAGGAACTGATTTTTCTGCACGAAGAGGAACCCAAACAGACTTATCCAATTTTCGTTTTCTCAGATCTAGCATTTCAAACCAATCTTGTTTTGTATCTTGCGTCATAATTTTAAATTACTGTTTTATAACTAACTGTAACATGTAAGTTGCCAAAAGTAAAGTAAAACAGGGAATTATTTTTCATCATCCTCTTCCATCTTCCGCAAAAGTGCGTCTTTCATAGAGTCTATGAATTTTGTCGGTGATTGTCTCAAGCGTAATTCTAAGTAAGCTCGGTAATAATCACCTAAATCTACATCGAACACTTTTTCGAAGTATGCTGCGATGGATTTAATATCGGTATTTCCATTGTTGAAGTTCCCTGTGGTATATAGACCGTAAAGGAGTTCTATAAGTGCAACCTTGCTACCCGTCCAGTGGAGCATGTTTTTGGGTATCAAATTGTCTTTTGATGTTGTTTGGTAATCGAGCTTTGTGAGTTCGTTTTCTAAATATACCTGGAGCAAATCATTTGCAAGGATGTTGGACACTTTGAAATCATGGCTGGTACAAAACAAAGGGTCGGATTCAAAAATATGGCAGTCTAAATTTAATCGGATGTCTGTTTTGCCTCGAACAAAATATTTGTGGTCGAGATATGTGCTACCAGTTCGGTAATACCGATAGAAGTCAAGGTTGTCATCAAAGTAGTTTTTGAGTTTGTTTAGTTCCGATTGTAGGTATTTTCGCTTGATTTTCACTAATCCGTTGGGGCGGTTGGTTTCGATGTTGTATACGTTTAGATGATAAATGAGTAATGAAACGAAGCATGGTTTAATTTCTTTGAATATTAGTATTTGTTCTGCCTCATTTTTGAATTTATATGAAGATACCGTTTCCTTAAAAACTTTAATTGAATCTAAGCAAATATTGATGGATTGTTCTGATTTATTCAGAATGTCATCCTCTTCAATATCAATATTTTTCAGATCGTTTTCGAGTTTAAAGAGTGCTTCTTGTAGTAGTTTTGCTAGGGAATTCATTCAAATTTAAAAGACTGTTGTATCAGTTATCACTCATTTGATAAATTATCTCTTTTATAAAAAATGTAATCAGTGTTTAAAGGTTCAATGCCACAATGTTTTAATTCTGACGCAATTTGTCCTCTGTGATATGTGGAGTGATTAATGATATGAAATAAAACATCTCTTATTGAATTACTAAATTTTTGATCTCTGGAGTTTTTGTATAGAATTTGTTCACTGAGATCTTTATAATCAAGTATATGTATGGTTTCGCTGTAATTTTTCATGTCTATTTTTTCCATTTCCTGAATTTCAATTTTTTCCCAGACACCCACTGAAGAAATACTACTATTAATGCGTGAATTCCAGATTTCATGAGCGTTCAACACGTGACCAAGTAATTTTATTGCCTTTTCACTCAGTCTGCTTTCATTTTCTCTGAAAACAATTATTAACCTTTGATTGCAGTGATGATTGTACTCGAATAGTTCTTTTATAAATGGGTTCATTGGTATTATTTTTTGTTGAATAATTTTAAAGGTACAGTAAATATATCAAGGTATTATACCCCGCCAGTTACATTAATAAAGGTGCCAGTTGAATAGGAAGATTTATCTGATATTAGCCATAATATTGCTTCAGCAACTTCTTCATCTAATCCACCTCGTTGCAATGGGATTTTTGATTTAATCCGATTAATCCGATCTGGTTCTCCACCGGTAGCATGAATTTCAGTATGAATAAAAGCAGGGCGAACGCCATTCACTCGTATACCTTCACTAGCAACTTCTTTGGATAGTCCGATTGTAAATGTATCTATTGCTCCTTTTGATGCAGCATAATCAACATATTCACCAGGAGAACCTGTTTTTGAGGCAATTGAAGATACATTAACTATTACTCCACCAGTTCCACCATTTTTAAATGCCATTCTTTTGATTGCCTCTCGAGAACAAATCATTTGACCAATAATATTTATTGTGAAAACACGATTTAATCGTTCGGTATCCATTTCTTCGAAACTCATTTGTTTTTCAAGAATACCTGCATTATTGACAAGAGCATCTATTGAGCCATAAATATTGTCAATTTCATTAAAGAGATTGGTGATTTCTTTCTCATTTGAAATGTCTGCTTTTATCGCGATTGCATCACCTCCAGCTTCTTTAATTTTGGAAACAATTTCTTCCGCAGCTCTTTTGTTTCGTGCGTAATTAACTACAACTGCAAATCCAGATTGGGCAGCAAGTATTGCTGTTGCAGCTCCAATCCCTCTACTACTTCCTGTAATTAGGACCACTTTTTTATTTAACTTATTCATTGAATGCTAGTATTAAAATATATATTATGATTTTCTCATGTACCACCGAACACTAAATGCAAAAGGTAATTTAATTACAAATAACATCATTAGTAATAATAGAATATTACTAATATAGTCTGAAGAAATAAATAGGTATAGGATTCCTGTGAGAGTAAAGAAAATCGAAACAGAAAGTTGAGATTGAAAAACCTGAATAGAATTAACGATAAATGATGTGATTAAAGTATATGCTGAAAAAGCAATAATCAAAAAC
>CAYUQU010000071.1:0-18825 GCA_964447015.1 uncultured Flavobacteriales bacterium | reverse complement strand
GGAGAAGAGGATTAGTTGATTTAGTTGACGGTGCTTCTATTTCAGGAGCAACAACTGTAACGATCACTATAGACCCCACAACGTTGGCAGATGGAGCAACTGATTATAATGTAGTTGTTTCAGGATCATGTACACCAGACGCAATTTCAGTAGATGTTTCTTTAACAATTGAAGAAGCACCAGTAATTACAACTCAACCAACGGATGAAGTAGTTTGTCTAGGCGAACCTGCAAGTTTTACCGTAGTTGCGAGTGGATCAGGTCTTACTTACCAATGGAGAAGAGGATTAGTTAATTTAGTTGACGGTGTTACCATTTCAGGAGCAACAACGGCAACCCTCACAATAGATCCAGCAACGTTACTTGATGTTGCCACAGACTACAATGTAGTTGTTTCAGGATCATGTTTGCCAAATGTAATTTCGATTGATGTTTCCTTGACAATTGAAGAAGCACCAGTAATTACGACGCAACCAACGGATGAAACAGTTTGTCTAGGTGAACCTGCAACTTTCACAGTTGTAGCGAGTGGAGTAGGTCTTACTTACCAATGGAGAAGAGGATTAGTTGATTTAGTTGACGGTGCTTCTATTTCAGGAGCAACAACCGCAACACTCACGATAGACCCAACAGTGTTAGCGGATGCTTCCAATAATTACAACGTGGTTGTTTCAGGAGCATGCTTGTTAGGTGAAATTTCTGATTATGTTTCTTTAATAATTGAAGAAGCACCAGTAATTACCAATCAACCAATTGATGCAACAGTTTGTCTAGGTGAGTCAGCAAGTTTCACAGTAGTTGCCAATGGATCAGGTCTTACTTATCAATGGAGAAAAGGATCAGTTGATTTAGTTGATGGAGCTTCTATTTCAGGAGCAACAACTGCAACACTCACAATAGACCCAACAACGTTGGCAGATGGAGCAACTGATTATAATGTAGTTGTTTCAGGATCATGTTCACCAGATGCAATTTCAGTAGATGTTTCTTTAACAATAGAGGAAGCACCAGTAATCACGACAGCGCCATCTGATACAACAGTTTGTCTTGGAGGATCAGCAAGCTTCACAGTAGTTGCCAGTGGATCAGGTCTTACTTACCAATGGAGAAGAGGATTGGTTAATTTAGTTGACGGTGTTTCGATTTCAGGAGCAACAACGGCAACAATCTCGATAGACCCAACAACTTTGGCGGATGAAGCAACTAATTACAATGTAGTTATTTCAGGATCGTGTACGCCAGATGTAATTTCTGATGATGTTACTTTAGCTACTAATGTATGCTCAGTAGATGTGAGTGTAGTGAAAACGGCATCTAGTATGACTCCAATTGTAGGTGAGAATGTAGAGTTTACAATCACCGCAAATAATCTTGGAGAGAGTAATGTAACAGGTGTGCAAGTAGAAGAAATATTGCAAAACGGGTATACGTACGTTGCGTCAAATGCGACAAACGGAACTTATGATGCAATGACAGGTATTTGGGACATAGGTGATTTAAACGCTGGTGATTCAGAAACCCTTACAATCGTTGCTACTGTTAATCAAACGGGTGATTATTCAAATACCGCAGAGATTACAATCAACGAGTTTGAGTCAGATGTTACAAACAATGTATCTACGATCTTGCCAGTGCCTTCTGATTTCTTCATTCCAGAAGGATTCTCACCAAACGGAGATATGATAAACGATGTGTTCGTTATCCGAGGAATATTGGCTCACCCTTCGAACGAACTTAAAGTGTTTAACCGTTGGGGAAATATCGTCTTTTCAGCACAACCTTACCAGAATACATGGGATGGGAAATCTGGATCTGATTTTAATATTGGTGGAGATGTATTGCCTGTTGGAACTTACTTCTATGTTCTTGACCTAGGTGATGGTTCAAAAATACATAAAGGAACCATCTATTTGAATAATTAAGAGTGTAGAAATTTAAAATAAAATAAAAAACATGAAAACAAATAAAATAGTATCAGTCTTGTTCTTCAGCTTAGTGTGCTTCGGCGCACAAGCTCAACAAGACCCCATGTACACACATTACATGTACAATACGCTTATTATAAATCCTGCGTATGCAGGAAGTCGAGATGCGCTAACTATCTCTGCTCTTCACCGCTCTCAATGGGCAAATTTTAAAGGAGCACCAATGACGCAAACTTTAACCTTGCATTCACCAATAGGCAATGAACATATTGGTTTAGGTTTGTCCGCATCAAACGATAAGATAGGACCGATTAATAATACGGCTATTTCAGGGAGTTTTGCATACAGAATAAATCTCACCAAGAAATCTAAACTGTCTTTTGGTGTGAGTGGAGGGATGAACATTCTTCAAGCAGATTTAAATTCGCTGCAATTGGATAATCAAAATGATCCATCATTCCAAAACAACATCAGAAACAAGGTTACGCCAAATGTGGGTTTTGGTATTTATTATTCTCGTGAGCGTTTTTATGCTGGAGTTTCTACTCCAAATATTTTGGAAAGTAAACATTACGAAACATCGCAGGCGGATGGAACGGTTTCGGAAAGTAGGGCACAAAGACACTACTTCTTTATTGCTGGTGCTGTGTTTAATTTGACAAACAATTTAGCATTTAAACCCACAACACTTATAAAAGTGACGACAGGTTCACCAATTCAGGCTGATTTTACGGCTTCATTTATCATGATGAAGAAGTTTTTATTGGGAGCTATGTATAGAACTGGAGATTCATTTGGAATCTTGGCCGGATTTGATATTACGCCACAGTTTCATGTGGGGTATTCATTCGATTGGTCTTATGGACTTAGAACAGGGTCATACAACTATGGAAGTCATGAAGTCATGTTGAGATATGACTTCATCTTTAACAGCAAAAATCAGATCCAATCTCCAAGATACTTTTAATTGATAAAAATAATACGATGAAAAAAATAATACTATCCTTACTTGTGCTGACTGGAATCAGTCTAGGTGCCTTCGCTCAAGAAAAATCTTCGCGAGAAATTAAAGGTGACAAGTTTTACTTTATCTATGCATACGATAATGCAATTGATAAGTACTCTAGAGTAAAAGATCTAACAGTTCAAGGACAGCGGAACTTGGCTTCAAGTTATCGTTTAATGAAACAAAATGAAGATTCAGAAGAGACGTATGCAAAGATGTTTAATAATGAAGAAGGACTTGTTTCGGAAGATTATTACAACTATGCAATGGTTCTAAAAGCTAGCGGAAAATATCCTGAATCAGATGTATGGATGACCAAGTTTGCTGAACAAAAGCCAAATGACCTAAGAGCTAAGAGCTTTCAAAAAAACAAAGGTCAGTTTAGTGTGATTGAAAAGAATAATGGAAAATTCACTATTCGAACGATGTCAATTAATACACCATCTCAGGATTTTGGAACGTCATATTACAAAGATCAAATTGTGTATGCTTCTAGTAATGCGTCGCCTAAGATGATTAAACGCTTGTACAACTGGAACAACGAGCCTTTTTTGAATTTGTATGTAGCTGATGTAGAAGATGGTCAAATGAAAAACCGTGAGTTCTTTGATAAGGAAGATAATGGAAAAATGCACGATGGTCCTGCAAGCTTCAGTAAAGACGGTAACTTCATGGCTTTCACGAAGAATGTTACAGAAGATAAGTCGAAAGATAAAGTTGTTGAACTTCGAATTTATACACGAATGTTTGAGAACGAAGAATGGTCAGAACCTTTAGCGTTTAATCATAACAGTCCTGCTTATTCTGTTGGTCTTCCAAGTTTGTCGTCAGACGGAAAGACAATGTATTTTGTAAGTGATATGCCAGGTGGTTTTGGTGGAACGGATTTGTATCGTTCAACTAGAAATTCCGATAACTCATGGAGTGCACCTGTAAATTTGGGTAACATGATTAATACGGAAGGTAATGAACTGTTCCCGTTCTTTGATGAAAAGAAAAATAGGTTGCATTTTGCTTCAGATGGTCACTATGGTCTTGGTGGATATGATATTTTTTCAAGTCCAGGAATGGGCGAGTCTTGGGGTGAAGTTACAAATGCTGGAGCTCCACTGAATACACGTTATGATGATTTCGCATTAATTGTAGACGGTGAATCAACAAAAGGGTATTTTTCATCAAATAGATCTGATGGCGACGGAAGTGATGATATCTACGGTGTGGACATTCTAGATACTGAGACAAACCCTATAAAGATTGAAGGTGTTGCAATGGATCCAGACAGCAATTCACTTCCAGGAACAACAGTTAAATTATTCGATGAAGATGATAACGAGATCAGCGAGATAACATCAGATGCAAGTGGAACATTTAGTTTTCCAGCAACTGCAAATAAGAATTATAAGTTGACAGGTAATCGAGAAGACTTCTTAGAAGGTAAAAACAC
Organism: uncultured Flavobacteriales bacterium; assembly: GCA_964447015.1. Classification (GTDB taxonomy): domain Bacteria; phylum Bacteroidota; class Bacteroidia; order Flavobacteriales_D; family Crocinitomicaceae; genus Wandonia. Next base: position 14,450 of record CAYUQU010000071.1, on the reverse strand, counting down.
GGCTAACACTTTCGGAAATGAAGAAGTTGTTACTGCTAATTTGATCCTTTTGACAGAAGGAGGCGATGACAATGATGACAGTGATGATGATGAGGAAGAAGTTGAGATAGCTGATGAGAATGTGGTGGTGAATGAAGATATTGGTGCAGTGATTAAAATCAAACCAATATATTTTGATTATGACAAATCAGACATTACACCTAAAGCAGCAAAAGAATTGGATAAAATGATAAAAGTGATGAATCAGTTCCCAAATATGGAAGTGGAATTGACTTCATATACCGATTGTAGAGGGTCACATGCCTATAACAATACGTTATCTCAAGCTCGAGCTAAATCATCTGCAGAATATATTCAAAGTAGAATCACCACTTCAGCACGAATTTCTAGAAAAGGAGCTGGTGAGTCTAAAATGGTAAATGATTGTGAGTGTGAGGGAGATGTTGTTTCAACATGTTCAGAACAAGAGCATCAAATGAATAGACGTACAGAGTTTATTGTGATCAAAAAATAGGACAGATCAAATGACAGATGATACTTTTTATCTCCACCTAAGTTAATTGCTTAGGTGGAGTTGAATTTTTGTAGTATCTTTAACTCAACTGTTGAAATGTTTAACAGCCTCTAGCCTCAAAAAGTGGCTGATAACAGAAGATCTGTTCTCTTTTTTGCTGCATGTGCAGTACACCATCAATCTAAAAACAAGTTCATAGCGGGTGTGTAAAATACCACATTCCGAATGAGATAGCCTTTAGCTATTAATAACGAAAATAAGTATTTTGAAAATATATATTAAGTATATGGTGAGTAACCGCTGCAAAATCGCAGTGAAAGAAGAGCTTCAAAAACTCGGACTTCATTTTGTTGTAGTGGATTTGGGCGAAGTTGAAGTGATGGAAAATTTAACAAGTGACCAAAAAGTGAGACTCAATAATGGTTTATTAGAATCAGGACTTGAGTTGATGGATGATAAGCGTGCCATTCTAATCGAAAAAGTAGTCAATGTAATTACTGATTTGATTCATCATACAGATGAGCCACCAAAGGTCAATTATTCCGATTTTCTCAGTGAAAAATTAGGGTATGATTATACCTACATGTCAAATGTCTTTTCGGAGGTAAAGGGGATCACAATTCAACAATTCATTATCATCAATAAAATTGAGCGAGTAAAAGAATATTTACACTATGATGAGTTGAATCTGACAGAGATTTCATACAAACTTCATTACAGTAGCGTAGCTCATTTATCGAACCAATTTAAAAAAGTGACTGGACTTACTCCATCAGCTTATAAACAGCTCAAAGACAATAAAAGAAGTTCAATTGAAAATATCGGGAATCAAAAGAGTTAAGGTAAAGCGATCCAAATGAATAGAGTAACAAATGACCCGCAATACGCTCGAAGTTTAATCGAGGCAAGCATAGATCCGCTAGTAACGATTAATGCTGAGGGCAAAATTTTGGATGTTAATGAAGCGTATGTACAGGTAACGGGACTGTCGCGCAAAGAAATTATTGGCACTAATTTTTCACTCTATTTTACAGATCCCGATAAAGCACAAGTTGGATATCTCCAGGCTTTTGAAAAAGGTTTTGTGTCAGATTTTTCATTGACTATCAAGCATAAAAGCGGTTTTCTTACTGATGTGTTATATAATGCGTCGGTATATAAAGATAGTGAAGGAAATGTGCTAGGCGTTTTTGCCGCAGCTAGAGATGTGACCAATCAAAAATGGGCAATTGAACTACGTGCCGCCAATAAAGAACTTTTGTATCAGACTGAAGAGAAGGAAAAAAAAGCCGCACAATTGATTATTGCGAATAAAGAGCTTCTTTTTCAAATTGCTGAGAAAGAGAAAAGAGAGGCTGAGCTTATCATCTCAAATGAATCACTGGTCTTTCAAATAGAGGAAAAGCAAAAAAGAGAAACGGAACTCCTTATTTCAAACAAAGAACTGCAGTTCCAAATGCAGGAAAATAAGAAGCAGGAAAACGCAAACAAGGAATTAGAAGCGTTTAGTTGTTCTGTAGAATTAACTTCTGAATACACGAGAAGTCTTATTGAAGCAAGTCGTGACCCACTCATAACAATTAACCCTGAAGGAAAAATAACCGATATGAATGCTGCAACAATTCGACTGACAGGTCTTTCTCGAAAGTTGCTAAGCGGATCTGATTTCTTTAACTATTTTACAGACACAGAAAAAGCTCGCGAAGCATATTTGGAGGTCTTTGCTAAGGGTTCTGTAGTCGATTCACCTCTTACACTTCGACATAAAGACGGGAAGTTAACCGATGTGTTATTCAACGGGTCTGTGTATAGGGATAAACTTCATCAAATTGTAGGAATCGTTATTGTTGCAAGAGATGTCACAGAACAGAAAAAAATTGAACAAGAATTAACTAACGCCAAGGTATTGGCAGAACTCACCACTGTAATTGCAGAAGAAGCAAAACGCAAAGCAGAATGTGCCACTATAATTGCAGAAGAAGCAGTGAAAGTTAAACAACAGTTTTTATCTAATATGAGTCATGAAATCAGAACACCTATGACTGCGATTATTGGATTCACAAAGGTGCTTTTAAAAACAGAACTCAACGATAAACAAAAAGAATATTTAAGAGCTATCAAAGTAAGTGGAAATGCAATGGTCGTTCTAATTAATGATATTCTCGACCTAGCAAAAGTGGATTCAGGAAAACTTGTTTTTGAGCAAGTTCCATTCAAAATGGAAGATTCGTTAGCTGCAATGCTTCAAGTATTTGAACTCAAAATTCAGGAGAAAAATTTGTTGCTGAGTAAAGCATTCGACAGTAAAATTCCTAATGTCTTAGTAGGTGACCCCATGCGTTTACACCAGATTATTCTCAACCTGTTAAGTAATGCCGTGAAATTTACCGAAAGAGGTGATATTAAAGTAGCAGTATCTTTAGAAAATGAAGACGAAGAAAAAGTAGCTATATTATTTTCTGTGGAGGATACAGGGATTGGAATTCCCGATGATAAGATTGATGAAATATTTGAAAATTTTCAACAAGCATCAAATGGTACTACACGTAAATACGGAGGTACTGGATTAGGACTCGCTATTGTAAAACAACTTGTCGAAGCACAGGACGGAAAAGTTTCGGTAGTGAGTGAAATTGGAAAGGGGTCAACTTTTAGTTTTATATTAAACTTCTTAAAAACAGATGATAATGTTCAGCTATTTGAGGAAACAATCGAAATAGGTAATGAAACTGATGATATTAACGTTCTTGTGGTTGAAGATATAGTACTCAATCAGCTTCTGATGAAAACATTGTTGGATGACTTTGGTTTTGAGTCAGATGTAGCTTCAAATGGAAAAGTAGCAATTGAAAAACTCAAGTCAAATGAGTATGATATTGTATTGATGGATTTACAAATGCCCGAGATGAATGGGTTTGAAGCAACTGAATTCATTCGAAAAGAATTGAAATCAGAAATTCCGATTATGGCATTAACAGCTGATGTAACGACTATTGATATGGAAAAGTGTCAAATAGTTGGAATGAATGATTGTCTTGCTAAACCGATTGATGAAAAACTATTGTATTCAAAGATTAAAGGGTTGATAAGGAAAGCGAGAGAAAGAAGAGAAAATACGAATGAGAGCGAGAGTAATAATGAATGTGAGGATGTGAATGTGGCTACTAAGGTCACAGATTTGTCTTATCTGAATAAACTTACAAAATCAAACCCTATTTTGATGACGGATATGATTGCACTCTACCTGTCTCAAACGCCAGAGTTGATTTCTGAAATGAATAAAAGTCATACACAAAAAGATTGGCTACAGCTTCAATCTAGCGTCCATAAAATGATACCTTCCTTTTCCATTTTTGGAATTAATGAGGAAGTTGAAAAATTGGCGAGGACGATTCATGAAAAAGCTGGAACAAATCAAGAGGATGAGGAATTATCAGGACTAATTTCAGCATTGGAAACTATTTGCACACAAGCCTGTAAAGAATTGGAAATTGAAATTAAAGGATTATCGAATTAAATGAAAAAAGAAAAAATACATCTCTTTTTAGTAGATGATGACGCCGTTTTTTTAAAAGCACTGGAATTAGAATTTCTGGCACTTGATGAATTTGAAGTTGAAACATTCGCTACAGGTGAACTCTGTGTGGCAAGTCTTTCGCATAACCCTGATGTGATTATTCTAGATTATCACTTAGATGGTATTGACAAAAACGCAATGAACGGAATTGAAACACTTGATTTAGTCAAGAAATACGATTTTGATATTCCTGTAATCATGTTATCTTCTCAAGATAAAATTGATGTAGCGATAAAATGTATGCATCACCATGCAACTGATTATGTGGTGAAAAGTGAAACGGCATTTTTAAGACTACAAAAAATAAGTAAAGGTGCTTTCCAATATAAAAAAATGGAAAAAGCACTTAAGTGGTACATGGATAGAATGTAATTTTTGTAAGTACTTTTTGGATACAGTTTTTTAACGTAAAAATAGCTGTCCTTTCAATGTGTTTTTTCATTTTGAGCTATTTGTAATAGCTCAAAAAATCAAATGCGATTAATTCGTATAATCAATTAATTTGTGTAGGATCTAGACTTTTTTACCTATACCTCGTTCCCAATGCTGAAATTAGTTCTGATAATTTGATTAAATGTTTTTATTTGATAGAAGTCTCACAATAAAACTTAAAATATTTAAACATTGTTAAATACTTTGGATAGCTGAAAGAAAGAATGTAAATTGAAGTGTCAACATTAATTTTAATTAAAAAACTTATGGAAAATTCAAATGGTAAAATAGCTGGAGCATTCGTGCTTGGGGCGATAGTAGGAGCAGCATTAGGAGTGTTATTTGCACCAGACAAAGGAAGTAATACACGTAAAAAGTTGGTGGATGGAGCTAAGGATCTTGCAGAAGATATTAAGCAAAAAACCAAAAAGGAAATTACGGAATAAAATCACAAATCTTTAAGTTTCAAGTCTCAATCTTCAAGCTTGAATCTATATTAGTAGCTAGTTTGAGTAGTAGTGAGTTAGCTTAAAAAGAAATGGTCTGCTGACAAAAATAACTTTTGGAGCAGATTAATCAGTGGACTATTTTTTAGTTTAAGTTTTAAAAATGAGAATATGTCTGAAAATGGAAAAATAGAGGAACTAACTAAGAGTTTAAAGGTGTATGTTCAAACAAACATCGAATTGGTCAAATTGGAAGCAACAGAACGAATTTCTGTATTTGGTTCAAGTTTGATCAGTATCTTGTTGGTTGGGTTCTCATTGTTTTTGTTTGTATTATTTATAAGTATAAGTGCTGGTTTTTTTCTTGGAGATTATTTTGATGACAACTATACTGGCTTTATTCTGGTTGCTGGTTTTTATTTTTTACTCACATTCATACTTATTATTTGTCGTAAAAAGTTTATCGAAAGACCAATACGCGATAGAATTATCAGAATAATTCTAAAAAAGCAATGATTCGATATTAAATCAAAACTACGGGATGGAAAAAAGAGAAATTTCGACACATGCAGACTTGATGAGTCTGATTTTGCTCGCAAGAGAGTCAAAAGATAGGCAGGAAATGGACTTGAAGGAATCTTTTAAGAATTTTGCTAATGCATTAAGTCCGGTTGAAGTAGTCAAGTCATCTCTTGACAGACTTGTCAATGATAAAGAAGTGCAATTCGATTTAGTAAAAGGTGGTATGAGTTTAGGTGCAAATTATCTTATCAATACCATATTCAATAAAGACAGTGTCAAAGGTTTTTTAAGTGTAACAGTATTAGAAAAACTTTCGTCAACTTTTATTCAGGCCAATGCAGGAAATATAATTGTTGGGTTTGCAGACTTGTTTACAGAAAAAGACAAACCGGATAAGTAATCAATATAAAAAAATGGAAAAAAGCACTAAATTAGTATATGGATAGAATGTAGTTTTCGGGAAGTACTTTTTGGATATAGCTTTTTAAAGTAAAATTGCTAATCTTTTAATGGATTTGTCACCTCGAACGGAGGGAGAGGTCTCATTCTTTATCAGGCAATACTGTTTTTTTTCATTTCATTAGGAGAAATAGGATAAGAGTTGATTAAATCCGAAAAATTCAAAGATTAAATCACACGGTTTTTTGGCTTGATAAGTGATTTTTGTAACATCTTCCCTCATTTATGTAATACTTTCGGTTGTCAATGTGACGACCTTTGTCAAAGGAATTTTTCCTACTAAAAAAAACAAATATGAAAACAATTAAGAAATTAGCCGTAGTTATGATTGCCTGCACAGCCATTGGTTCGTATGGTAATGCTCAAATGAATGAGGAAGAGAAAGAGTTGAAGGTTAGAATTGGCTTGAAAGCTGGATTTAACATTTCAAATGTATATGATTCTGAAGGCGAAGACTTCGCTGCAGATCCTAAAGCTGGTTTAGCAGCAGGAGTATTCGTATCCATTCCAATCGGAAGATTTATTGGATTCCAACCTGAGGTATTGTTATCCCAAAGAGGATTTAAAGCTACTGGAAGAGTTTTTGGAATGCCTTATGACATGAAACGTACTTCAACTTATCTAGATGTGCCATTATTGTTTGCTTTTAGACCAGCTCCATATATTACAATACTTGCAGGACCACAGTTCTCCTATCTATTTAACCAAAGAGATTCTTTCGATAACTCGTTATTTCAATATGAAATCGAAGATGAATTTGAAAATGATAACATTCGAAAAAACATGTTATGTTTTGTTGGAGGTATTGACGTAAATATTGGACATTTTGTTGTAGGAGTTAGAACCGGAGTAGATCTTATGGATAACAAAGGTGATGGTTCATCAAGTACACCTCGATACAAAAATGTATGGGGACAATTTACATTTGGATTTAGATTTTAAATTATTGAGAAGTGAAGGTAAGCCTTCACTTCTTTTTCTTTTCTCTATTCGAAATTTCCAACCTCATTGTGCTGCGAAACTAACATGTGTGGTCTATCAAAGTGTTGTTAAACAAGTTGATAATCCACACATAGAAAAAAACTAAAAATGGAAAATTTCAACAAGAAAGTAGCCGAGGATTTAAACAAAAAAATCATTAGAATTACACTGATAATCAAAGCAAAATTCCCTGAATTGTCAAAGTTTCTTGATGAAATGCCTGACACCATGCCAAACAATAAACAAAGCAAAGTCTCCTACCACGATTTAAATGAGTATTACAAGTCATTAGAGGCTGTGCTAGCCAAATATAGACTTGAAAAACTAGACAAGTAAACTCCCTACATCCTTTTAACATTCCAATCAGGGAAACCTATCGATTGGCTTAAGCCTCCTCAAATAGATTTTTATCGACAGTATTAAATATTTTATCGCTTTAAACGTTTCTTTTTTTGAGATAAAAAGTTACATTTGGCTTCATTAAGCAAAATAGAGTTTAATGTAAAGGCCTTAATGGCTAAACCAATGTTGATGAAAAGCGAAAAAGAAATTTGCACAAAGATTCTTTTTGAGTCTTTCAAAGACAACCAATCCGTCACATTTTTCGTGAAACAGGATCAAAAAAAGGACAAGCGCCTGAGGTTGTTGATGGAATATTCGTATTTTCTGGGTAAAAACTTCGGAGAAGTATATTTATCAGAGGACAAAGAGGCGTGTGCGATTACAATTGACCCAACAAAAAAAAGAACAACAGTTAAAAGCGTTCTTTGGGATTTGAAACTTATTTTCGGCTGTATTGGTTTGTTTAATGTGAAGAAAGTACTCAAGCGAGAGGCAATTATCAAACAGTATCATCCGAAAGAATCGTTCATTCATCTTTGGTATATCGGAGTAAATCCGAATCAACAAGGCCAAGGTGCAGGAACGAAATTAATGAAGGAAATTATTCAGAATGCACGGGGCAAACCGATTTGTTTAGAAACATCAACCGAACGAAACTACACATTTTATGAGCGTCTTGGCTTTCAGCGCATAGCTGAACTGGACGAGTTAGGGTATGGACTTAAAGTGTTTAGTAAATAGGTTGATGTATGTTTGGAACGGATTTACATTTTGTTACTTTTCTTTATATCGTAGTGGAATTGATTTTCCTTGCGATTCTTATGGCAGCTTGTCTGACACGGCCAAAGGATTGAGTAGAACTAGGTTTTTAAAACTGATTACACTTTTTATCATATATAATTTGTGTAGTGGTTTATTTCCTGATCCGCAATATCCCATTGATGTGTTGACTCAAAATGTGTTGGCGTATGGAAGTGGAATAGCTCTTGCTACATATTATTTTTATTATTTGGTGAAGGAGTTGAATATACAAGAAGACAGAATTTTCAACACGAAATTTTTACTTTCAAGCCTATCACTTTCATTTATTGTTGGTTTCATTGTAACTTATTTGATTACAGGAGATTTAGTTCTCTCTAAACTTACGTTCATTATTTTTCCTGTTTTCATTGCCATTTATTTTTGTACCCGAACACTAGACTTTTTACAACAGACCTTCTGCCTTATTAAATTTTCATGCAATTATTGGATACGCGTTTGAGGAGTTAAACAAACCAATGAAAATTGCGATAAGTAACAAGGCTGGTTTATTTGGTGGAGGAGCTCTTAAGAAAGTGTATGAATCAGAACAATGTGATACTTTATTGGCTCAGAATTATGGAGAGTTAATTGATTCCCCTATGTTGTATTATTTCTTTGATAGCGATTCTTACAGCGATTCTTTGAGAATAAACAAATCAAAAATAGTAGTTCATGTTGAACCAAACGAACATGGACTGACTGCTCAGCGGATTAATGACGTTTTGCTACCTATAGTTAGCACGTTAGAAAACCATAAATTCTTTTCCTCTTTTTTCAAAGATGATTATCACTTCATTCTGTGCTTTACGAACGGATATTCACCCTATGTCGGCGCTTTGGAGCACAATAAATCATCGGTTTATGTCTTTAATGGCATCGCTCGAATGTACGATTATCTGAAAAACACGTTGACACACGAACTTCTTCATGTTTTTACACCATTACACTTTAAAAGCAATTTAGTTGATACATTCAATTATAACAATCCAATTTTTTCAAAACACCTGTGGCTTTATGAGGGGATAACGGAGTATAATTCGCTTAAAATTAATCTTTCAGCAGGAATAATTGACACCTTAGAATTTTTTAAGGAACTTGAATCCAAGCATGAGAGTCAAAAAAGTATATTGAATATTTCGATGGTTGACTTGAGCGAAAACATTCTATCTGAACCATTTCAATCTCAATATGACCTTGTCTATTCTCGAGGCGCATTAATGGGTTTTTATATTGACTTTTTATTGGCAAAATCATCAAATGGCACAGTCGGAATTATCGATTTTATCGAATTCATTTCTCAAAATACAGATTCCAACGGAGTATTTGATGATGACATTCTCTTTTCAACAATTATAAAGGAATTCCCTGTGCTAGAACCGGTTGTTAGAAATTACATTGTTGGCAACGAGATAGTACCTTTTGAACAATGTTTAGAGGAATTGTCTCTACAAATAAAGCGTTCAGATGTTGCAATAAATAAAACACTTTTCCGATACGGAATCAACAGTTTTCAAACGAAGAGCAATAAAATCGAAGTCATTATTAAACAACAACCAATTAACGAAACGCTTGGAATCAAGAATCTTAGAATCACAAAAATTGACAATAAAACTCCGAATAGAACGAACGTCATGCTTTTGTTTGGTTCCGATAAACCAGAAAACCTAAAAGTTTTTGTTAAAGGCATTAAAGAAGAGATGATTTTAGAGCCGATACCATCAGAAGAAAGTTATTATCCTTATGAGTTGCTCATAAGGGATCGTAGTAGTTTTGTTTTGAGTAAGGTGTTAAATTAGACTATGAAAGCTCAATTCATACTCTTTATTCTCGCAATAGTACCTTTTATTGTTAAACCGTGTTCTCCTGAGCTTTCGTGTAATTTCGAAGAATATTATAATTTAGTAAACACCGCTCATTATAAATATCAAAAAGGTAATAAAATAGAAGCCGACTCGTGCATGACCTTTGCGTTAAAAAATTGTAGAAGATTTTAAAATGATTACAAATTTGCGATAAGATTAAAATACAGTTGAATATACAGGAGCGCTAATTACCAAGGGTATAAATCGAAAAATCCACTATTTTTTTCTTTTTACTACAGTATTTTTAAAAGAAAAACATAAATTTGGTTAACTTATTCTACTAAATAACATATTTATACATGAAATTAAGTTTTATTAAAACAATAGCAATTTGCTCTTTTATTTTGCTAAATATAAACGCAATTTCTCAATTTCAAAAAATTGAGACTTCGTTGCAGAACACATATTATTTTTCTGAAATAGATGAATCGGCTGGAGTAGCCATTGTAGGAGGAATTACAATTGCAAAATCTGTTGACCAAGGATATACGTGGCAAGAGATAGCTCCAGTGCCATACAACATGCCTTTTACTTTGTATTTTTTTGTAGATGGAATAATAATTGATGCAAATACGTACATAATAATAGGACAAGATAATTACAATAATAAATCAATAGCACTTAAGACAATTGACGGTGGGGCATCATGGCAATCGTTGATTGAAACCCCTAATAATAGCAATACATTTTTTAACTCAATTGCTAAATCTAGCACAGAGATAATTATTTCTACAAAATCGAAACTTATATATAGTCAAGATTTGGGAAATACTTGGAACGAAGTACAACCTCATAATACGCCTCAAGCAAACAGTCACTTTGATTTATTAAATTACAATTCTAATATTAACAAATGGTACACAAGAAGTTCCGACCATTTTATAACAAGTACCCCAACTCTCGATTATTGGGGAGTTTTAGATGTCGAATTAAACAACACAAACTGGCAGAGCATAACTGATGTGAATTCAAATTATTTAGTTTCAAAAACAACAGCTTCAAATTCTGAATTAATATATATTGATGAAACAGGAGGCATTTTATACAATCATTTAATTTCCAATGATAGTTTAATTGACTTGATTAAAGGGGCTTTTCAAATTACAAATTCGAAATTATTGAATCATGGTAATTATTATTTAACGTCCTTAGACACTATTTCAAATCAATTCTATTATTATAACCATGTCTTGACTAATAGTTTCGATGATACAGTTGAAATAAACAATGTTAGTATGGGCGATAGTTACGGTTTAGTAGTAGGTGCTGAAGGAGCAATTAGCAGGTTTGATAAAACTTCATTAATTAATGATTATTACCTTCCTTCGTTTTTTAATGTTTTAGGAGGTATTTGCCCTTCAGACACTCTTGTTGCTTACCCTTTATTTCCACACGCTGATTCTATCGCATGGTATCACAATAACGTGTACATCTCTTCAGAGGATACTTTAAAATATTTTGACTCAAATATAGCTAGCGGTACTCATTATTTAAAACTTAAAACATGGGTTGGAAGTAATTCTACAGAGAAAGAATATTCTTACTATATCCCAACCCCTCCAGTCCCTGTCAGCTACACATACTACTCAAGCACAAATCCATGTTTTAATACAAGTTCAGGCGTTAGTATATATTATGACAGTGGTATAATTAATGGTAATTATTTAACTGTTTTAAGAGGTATGGACACAATTATAAATTCAATACCAAGCTCTACAAATACCGTTTATGCATCATTTGGCCAAATAACGGACACAATTACTGCTTATGTAATAAGTGAAAGACCATACTTATGTGGATTGTCGTCCGATACCATTGAAATAACTATTGAACCAAATATTGATTTAAGTAGAACTTTTTCCCTTATTGACGTTAATGATTCAATTTGCTTAAATGATTTACATACTTTTTATTTGGATAGCACTCGATTAGATATGAATTATGAAATTTATCAATATGTAAGTCCAACGGGGTTTCCTAAATCATTATTTTTTAGCACTACAGGTTCACCAACTCAAATAATTAATGCGACATCAAATTTGACTCACATTCAATTACCGACTAGTGGTAATTCATCCTTCTTAAGCTTTTTTGAAATAAATTTAAATCATACGTCAGGATGTGAGTTAACAATTCCACTAGATACAATTACTGTTGTAAATCCAATAACTTACTTTAGTACCATTTCAAATTCATATTACATTGGTGATACGGTATCAATCGTAAACAGTTATCCTAATATTAATAAAACGTGGAGTATAAGCAATCAAGACTTTAGTATAGAAAATATTCATGATTCAATTCCTATTATATACGGAAATGAATCTTCTTTGTTAGAAATATCAGTCGAAAACTCAGTCTTAGATTCTTCTTGTTCATCTACTACTTCAAAAAAAGTATTGTATTGTGATTCACTTCCAGCATTAACCTATGACACCTGTTGGACAGTTGCTGGAACCAAACTTAATAATCTGATAAATATTAAATATGATGGCAACAATAATATCTACGAACTTGGGGTTTATCATGCCCAAACATTTGGAACCCCAAAGCCTGGTTATGTCATTTCTAAAAGAGATAGTGAAGGTAATACTATTTGGACAAGAAAATCTATGATGCTTGGCTCGTATAGAAACTCATTAATGATAACCGATATTGATTTTGACAGTTATGGTGATGTGTATTGTACAGCCTTTGTTGCTAGTGAATCGGGGTTTACATATGACAGTTTGGTATATTCTACATCAGGATCTTCTTATATTAAGCATTATATAATCAAATTAGATGGGGAAACAGGTAATATGATTTGGGCAAAAAATGCGCTTGCGCTAACAATTCCTAATTATTGGAGTAATCCCTATAATCATGACCATAGTTCTAGGTTAACAAGCATATTAGTCAATGATACAATTGTTCACTTTTCATCAAAAAATAGTAGTGGATTAATAATATCAAACATCACTCTTGATGGAAACTTTATTAGTTTTCACAGTAGTAATTTTCTACCTACTACATTAACACCTGTTTTACATGCAGGTAGCACACCTAATAACAATAAAAGAGTTTATCAAACACCTCGATTACTTAAGTCTCCGGACAACAATATTTATGTTGTGGGGCACACAAAAAACCATGGTTATAATCCTGATGATATTAATATTCAAAACAATACAATTTATGTATCAAAATATAATTATATAGATGGCTTTTCTGTTTTTAAAGCTCCTATTGATGTATTAGACATGTACTTTCAATTTGACACATATTCATATACTAGTGTTGATGTAGATTATGAGGGAAACTTGACAATAGCTACTCCATTTACAAAAGCAGTTAATTTAAGTGGAGAAAATTATATCGATAATGAGGAAATTGGCATTGGAGCTGGTACATTGATTTTTCAATTAAATAAGGATTTAGATGTGAATTGGAAAATTATTTCACCCAATTCTTTTGTGTCCGATATTGACGTAGATAAGGTTAGTGGAAATATTCTAATTACTGGAGGTGGTTATTTTAATGCTTCATTTATGGATGATTTTGATAACATGTTTATGACAGGTATAGATGTTCAAGACAATATTTTAGTTCAAGATATGTACGCTCAACCTCACCAATATGTCTATAACAATAGGTTAAAAGCACAAGGGGTGAATAGACCTTTTTTATTGTTAGTCGACAATAAAGGAGAGATTATGGAAGGAAAAAGCTTTGCTTCTAGTTTGGGTATGAATTATATTCCTGCTACAGGGTGGCAATTTAAATCTGCAATGAATCCATGTGGTGAATTTATATCCACCATTAATTATTCTTCTACTGTGTCTAATAGTTTTTTGTTTGATAACAATCCGATTACAGTTGATTCTTCATTAATATTTAAATTTTCAAAAAATAATTGCTCTAATTTTGAATGTAAATATATTACTTTGAAAGATTCCTTGTTGTTTTGCTCAAATCAATCTTATGTAGATAGTATTCAAATACCTATCAACACAATATATAATGTTACATCTATTGATTATCAAATTCTTGATGAGGATACAAATTTTGTTAGTGAAGGGATTGGATTTGTTAACGAGAATAATACAATACTCAATCTACTAGATAATATTGATGTATCTATTGCTAGATATGTTGTGGTTCAGAATGATACAATAGTTATTCATGTTATTAATGGATATGATGAAATTAGTTTATCATATGACAATACTATTTGTGTAAATGACTCATTCCAAATTATTGCTGAACCAATTCAACATGAATATAATTGGACTAGCTATGGTGTATCATCTAATACACTTAATTCTATTTTCGATTCTTCAGGTGAAAAAATTATTGATTTGAATTTCACTATACAAAATAGCTGTTCTTTTGACACTTCTATAATAATTAATGTTTTTGACCCGATATCTATTGATGTTTTAAACCAGTACCAATTGTCTTGTGAAGAAGAAATTGAGCTTGTTGTTAATGAAGAGAATTTTGATATTGTCGAAATATCTTTAAATGGAACT
>CAYUQU010000070.1:0-19603 GCA_964447015.1 uncultured Flavobacteriales bacterium | reverse complement strand
TAAATAGTTTTTGGATAAAAGACTATTAGACGAAAGACAAAAGACTGGTGAGTCGAGTACAGGCAAGTCACGACTCGCCTGTACTGGATAATTTGATAACACACAAGTTTTGAGTCTAATTTCTAACTTCTAAAAGTCTTTTGTCTAAAAAAACAAGCATCATTTCCCCTAAGAATCATTAACTTTGCAGCACCAAATAAATGTCAAATGAGTAAAGAGGTAAGAAGCTTAGAACCACATGCATTATGGAATCATTTTGCAGATTTGAATGCCGTTCCGCGTCCTAGTAAGAAAGAAGAACGTGTAATCGAGTTTATGGTAGGTTTTGGTAAGAAGCTTGGTTTGGAAACTGTTGTCGATAGAGTTGGTAATGTGATTATCAAAAAACCAGCTACTTCGGGAATGGAGAATAGACAAACGGTGATTCTACAGTCTCATTTGGACATGGTACACCAAAAAAATGGTGATACAGTTTTTGATTTCGATACACAAGGAATTGAAATGATAGTGGATGGTGACTGGGTTCGTGCAAATGGCACTACTTTAGGTGCAGACAACGGACTTGGAGTTGCTTCAATCATGGCTTTACTTTCTGCTAAAGGCGAAGATGTAAAACATCCTGCTATTGAGGCACTTTTCACTATTGACGAAGAAACTGGAATGACAGGAGCCATGGAGTTAGATCCAGAGAACCTTTCAGGAACGATATTATTGAATTTAGATACAGAAGACGACGACGAACTTTCGATTGGTTGTGCGGGTGGAATTGACACCAATACGACTCAACTTTATACAGAATCTCAAGTCGCAGCAGATAGTTCGGGTTATGTGATTAAAATTCGAGGTTTGAAAGGCGGGCACAGTGGAATGGACATAGACAAGGGCAGAGGCAACGCTAATAAATTGATGAATCGCCTTTTTTATGACATGGACGACCGTTTCAATATGCAAATCGCATCAGTTGATGGTGGAAGTTTGCGGAATGCTATTCCACGTGAATCAACTGCAGTTGTGGTAATACCATCGTACAATTCAGACGCTTTTGAAGTGTATTTGAAACTAAAAGCTAACGAAATTTTAGCCGAATACAGAGCTATCGAACCAGATTTACATATTTCGTTTGAACTCACTGCGACTCCAGCAATGGCAATGAATAAGGAGACTCAACGTCGTTTTGTGAATGCAATATACAGTATTCCGAACGGAGTTTACCGCATGAGTCCAGAGATTGCAGGGCTTGTTGAAACATCTTCTTCTTTGGCTCGAATTGTAGTGAAGGATGGAAAAATCACGACACAATCCTTGCAACGAAGCAGCGTTGAATCTTCAAAAATGGATATAGCGAACACTATTCGCGCGACTTTTGAGAATGCAGGAACTGATGTAGTACAAGAAGGTGATTACCCAGGGTGGAAACCAGATCCAAATTCGCCAATTCTGCAAATCATGACAAATTTATACCGAGATATTTTTAAAGGTGAGCCTCAAGTGAAAGCTTGTCACGCAGGTCTGGAGTGCGGCATTTTAGGTAAACACCTTCCAGATACAGACATGATTTCGTTTGGACCAAATATCCGTCACGCCCATTCACCTGATGAGTGTGTACAAATTTCTTCCGTTCAAAAATTCTGGAGCTTTTTGTTGACTACATTGGAGGAGATTCCTTCGGCTTAACAGTATTTACTAATGTTTATGACTGAAAAATGAACGAGAATCCTCAACAAAATAATCCGCTTCACGGTGTGAAGCTAGTTGACATGCTTGAAGCCCTAGTTGAAAAATATGGATGGGAAGAACTCGGTTCAATTATCGATATTCGCTGTTTTAATTATGATCCATCAATAAAATCGAGTTTGACTTTTTTGCGTCGAACTCCCTGGGCTAGAGACAAAGTGGAAATGCTGTATTTGCATATGATTCAAAAGAAGAATAAAGGGAAATAGAGGACATATTAGACTCAAGACTACAAGATTCAAGCATGTCCCGATGATAATGTCGGGGACAAAAGATTTAATGGTGCTTAATCTTGTAGTCTTGAGTTTAAAAAAAGAGCCATGACAAAAAAGGAAACCAATTGTATTTGCTACGCTTGTACTTAAAAAATAATAAATTTCACCTCTAATCCGTTACTTTTCATAATTTTAGCATTATGAAGGTCAATCGAATAATTAAAAAGTGTATGAAGTTTCTTCCTATCTTATCATTCGCTGCATTTTCATTCATTTCCTGTGCAGAACCTCCAAAGAAGGATTATTCTACTTTAGTCAGCGAAATTTTGCTGAAGCGAGATGAATTTAAAAAAACATATTCCAACTCAACTGGCGAAGGCAAGTCAGCGCTTATAGAAGAAGCTCGAACTTATCTTTTAGATGTCATTTCAACCGATGTTTTTCCTCAGTGGTACGGCACTAAGTGGGATTTTAATGGCACTACTAGAACTCCGGGAAATGGCAAAATAGCTTGTGGTTATTTTGTCACGAATGTGTTAACGGATGTAGGGTTCAATATTCCTCGTGTCAAGTGGGCGCAGTCTGCCTCAGAAGTGTTTATCAAAAAACTAGCACCTAACCACATCAAGCGATTTTCTAGCAGACCTATGTCAGAAGTGGAAAGTTATTTAAAAATAAGTGGAGACGGATTGTATCTGGTCGGACTTGACAGTCATGTCGGTTTTATTTTGGTGAGAAGAGGGAGACCTACTTTTGTTCATTCAAATTACTATCAAGCTGACAAAGGTGTGATGTCAGAAGAAATAACAGGCAAAAACCCGTTGAATGATTCATCTTATAGAGTAATTGGCAAATTATTTTCGGATGAAATGATAGTGAATTGGATTACAGGGGTAGCGTATAGTGATTAAGATATTGATTCTATAGAATCTTGCCGCTTAGTATTCAATGTTATTTACTATCTTTAAAACAAAACACGTTTAAACTTTAGTAGAAATAATAACACAAATGAAGTTCATCTTATACATATTTCTATTTAGTTTTTCAACTGGACTTACAGCACAGGGTAAGTGGGAAGAAGAAAAGTCTGAAGGTAATATAAAGACTTACTCGCGCATTAAATCAGGAAAAAAGTATTATGAGTTCAGAGCGGTTTTTAGAACAACAGGAGAGCTTGAAAAAGCCGTGGAAATAATCTATGATGTGGCCAACTTCAAAAACTGGATGCCGAATACATTGGATTCAAAAGTAGTAAAGAAGCTGACTGATAGTACTTTTTACGCTTATACCGTTACATCGGCTCCAAAACCTGCGAGTACACGTGATGCCGCATTTAAAGTATCGAAAAAAAGAAACAGTATGTCAAGTTACAGCGTAATACTTGAAGGTAAACCAGAAGTTTACCCTTTGCAATCAGGAAAAGTAAGAGTAAAGGAGTATTTCGCAGTATGGAAAATTACTCAAGTATATCCAAACTTGCTTGAAGTGGAATATATAGCGTCCTTTAATCCTGGAGATAGTTTTCCGAATTGGATGATTAAAAATTCGCTTATTGATGCCCGAATTGAAATCTCAAAGTTATTTATGGAGCAGATGAAAAAATAAGGCGTGATATTTGTAACCAATACGGTCAAGTAGTTGAAAGAATAACGTTTGTAAATTAAAATAGAAATGAAAAATTTAGTGCTTATAACAGCTTGTGCTGCGGTTTCTTACCTTGTGTTTTCGTATACAAATGCTCCTTTAAATAATGATAAGATAGAGGAAGAATATCCCAAGGCACTTGTAGATTATGATGATTTCAAAACCCTTGTGGACGAGGTTGAAAAACATAGGGGTGAACGTTTAGTTGATTTGGAGACTTTCCTTGCGATGAGCAAAGAACCGAACACTATTATTTTAGATGCCCGTTCAGATTTTAGATACAAAAGAAAGCACATAAAAGGTGCAATTCATTTGTCTTTTACCGATTTCACGCAAGAAAATCTTTCTGATGTTGTGACAGATCCCAACACGCGTATTTTAATTTACTGCAACAACAATTTTGAAGGTGATCCAATTGATTTTGCCACAAAATCTGTGATGCCAATATCACCTTCTGATGACGATAGAGGAGAAGTTCAAATTTTATCCAATCAAAAGCCTATTATGTTAGCGTTGAATATTCCGACGTACATCAATCTATACGGATATGGATATAAGAACATATACGAATTGGATGAACTCGTAAATATTAACGACATGCGAATTGAGTTTGAAGGTACGGAAGTGAAGTAGTAAGCATTTATGAAATGTATTGTCACTATAACTCTAGCCACAATTAAAGATGCTCAAATTGTAGCAGATCTTGGGAGTAAAACATTTGTTGAATCTCATGGATATAGCGCTTCAGAATCGGATATTGAGGATTATGTAAATGAAAAATTCTCTCTTGAGGCCTGCAAATTAGAGTTACAAGAACCCAACAACATCTACCATCTTATTTATTGTGATGGACTTCCAGTTGGTTATTCTAAAATCGTATTGAATTCTTCTTTTCTAAACGTTCAAGGAACCAATATTACTAAGTTGGAGCGAATTTACATACTCAGTGATTATCACGGATTTGGGATAGGAGAGAAGCTGTTTGAATTTAACCTTGACTTGTCTAAAAAAAATAAACAATCAGGAATGTGGCTGTTTGTGTGGACGGAAAACGACAGGGCGATTAATTTTTATACTAAATTAGGTTTTACTATTGTTGGAAGTCATGATTTTCCTATCAGTAAAATCCATTCAAATCCGAATCACCAGATGTTTTTGAAATTTTAAGTGAAGATTATAACTGTCAAAATTTCATTTTTCATATTAGTCATTCTTGACATTTTTTCGGAATAATCATATTATAAATGTCATGATGTCAGTTTAGTTGTGATGGCATTTAGTTTGTAATATTAATAGCAAACTAATTAATTATTAACCATATAAAAAAGGAGGTAACCATGACACTTGTAAAATGGAAAGACCCTTTAAAAGGGTTAGAAAGGCGAAATAGAACGATGCCATCAATGGAAAATTTCTTTAATGATTTCTTCAATAGTAATATGATGTCGAGGGAATATGCTGGTCACATTCCATCTGTCAATATTACAGAGGATGATCAATCTTATCACATTGACGTCTCTGCTCCTGGTTTCGAGAAAAAAGACTTCAATGTACGCGTAGAGGATGGAGTGTTAACTATCTCAGGCGCTTACAAAACAGAAAATGAAGAAAAAGACAAGAGTTTTGTGCGCAAAGAGTTTAATTATGGTTCATTCTCCCGAAGCTTTAATTTGGTAGATTCTGTAGAAGAAGAGAACATCAAAGCCCGATACGATAACGGAATTCTTAAAATTGAACTCCCGAAAAACGAAAAATCGAAACCTAAAAATTTTAAGCAAATCGAAATTTCGTAATGAGTTCCGAGTAAATCTAATTTTGAAGAGTCTGCAGAATTGCGGACTCTTTTTATTTTTTTCATGCCCAAATCAAAAAGTTTTTAACATTTTATCAAATCAGAATCGTTTTGAACAGCAGAAAACTGTACATTTAGAACACAGATAAGTTTTCGAGATTTTATAACTGATTTTTACAAACGAATTTAATTCTAGCGGGAATTTTCTGTGTAAACTCTAAATACATTTTTTGATGAAAAGATTTGCTCAAGCTTTGTTCCTGTCCCTTTTTATGTTCTCATGTGGCAGCGAGGTCTCAACGGAAGACTTCAATTCAGATTATTCGCTGTATAGTGGTTATATCTCTGGTTTTACCTCAGGACTGGTTTCGACAAAGTCTGATATCCGTGTCGAATTTATGTTTGATAATAGTGACTGGACACGAGAGGAAGAACTTGATTTAGATTTGATGGAAATCTCACCTAAAGTTGAAGGTAAGTTGGTGGCACTGTCTTCAAATGCCATCGCTTTTATTCCAGAAGAGCGACTTGAACAAGACACAGAGTATAGAGTGACATTAAACTTGGGCGACCTTACCGATGTGCCAAAAGAACTGCGCAAATTCAACTTTTCATTTAAAACACTGAAGCAAGATTTTATTGTCAACACACACGATCTACAGTCTTATTCGAAAGATTGGCAATATCTAAATGGCTCAATTCAAACAAGTGACGACCTTGATTATGAAACAGCTGTAAAACTTATCGAAGCGACTCAGGGTGATAAAAAACTCGCTGTAAAATTTGATAAACACATGAGTTCACCGCGTGAGTTTCATTTCATGATTGACAGTATTCAGCGAAAAGTGGATGACAGTTCCATCGAAATTAAATGGGATGGAACCCCACATGATATTGACCAAAAAGGCGCTCAAACATTTGATATACCAGGAAAAAGCAACTTTAAAATTATCCAGGCGGAAGTGGAAGATGGAGATGAGCAAGTGCTCCTCATCAATTTTACTGATCCGATAAAAACAGGTCAGAACCTCAAAGGTTTAGTTCAAGTTGAAGAGGCAGGTCAACTTCGTTTTGCAATTGAGGGAAATGTGTTGAAAGTATTCTTTCAAGATGCCTTGGATGGGGAATTGTTGGTTGAGGTGTTTAGAGGTATCACAAGTGAGGACGGCTATAAGATGAAAGCTGATTTTTCTGAAAAAGTTTCGTTTAGCCAGTTAAAGCCTGGAATTCGTTACGTGAAAAATGGAAGTATTTTGCCGAGTTCGAGTAATTTGAAAGTGAATTTTCAAGCCGTAAATCTCAGTCATGTTGATGTCAAAGTATTTAAAATATATACAAATAACGTTTTACAATTTTTACAAGAGAATGAGTTAGATGGTAAACGCAACTTACGTAGAGTGGCGTCACCTGTGGCGGAAAAGAAAATTAGTCTAGTTTCAAGTGGACTAAGTTCAAGTAAGAAATGGACTAATTACGCCGTTGATTTGTCTGAATTAATAAAACCTGATCCAGGAGCTATCTATCGATTGGAGCTGAGTTTCAAAAAATCATATTCGCTATACGCATGTGACTATACAGACAATTCGTCCTCAGATGATGAATCCAATACTGCTGACAAGTTTGACGTTCGCTCAGTTGATGATTACGAGTACTACGACTATTATTGGTATGACGATTATGACTACTACGATGAAAAAAATCCGTGTGAAAACTCATATTATAGAAGAAGTCCACTCGGTATGAATATTTTGGCATCGGATTTAGGTGTGATTGCAAAAAGGGGTGAGAATGGAAAATACCTTTTTGCAGTAAACAACATTTTATCTACTGATCCTGTTTCAGGTGCTACTGTTGAATTGTATACATATCAGCAACAGCTTATTACAAGTGTCACCACAAATGGCGAGGGATTAGCTGAAGCGAAAGCGAGTAAATACGCTTATTTTGCCATTGTCAAAAAAGACAAGCACACCACGTATATAAAACTGGATGAAGGCCATTCAAATTCGGTGAGTAATTTTGATGTGTCTGGGAATAAGTTGAAAGATGGTTTAAAAGGTTATGTGTACGGAGAACGTGGAGTTTGGCGACCTGGAGATACCCTCTTTATTGGGTTTATGCTCAATGATTCGGAAAATCCCATTAGTACCAACCATCCAGTGAAATTGAAATTGCGCGATCCTAATGGAAAGGAAATGTTCAATACTGTTCAAAAATACAACAAAGCCAATCACTACAAATTTGTGGTTCCTACACTTCCTGAATATACTACAGGGAACTGGGAGGCGGTTGTAAGTGTGGGTGGTGCACATTTCTACAAGTCTATAAAAATTGAAACCATCAAGCCGAATAGGTTGAAAATCAACAATAAGTTTCAGTCTGAAGTATTGACATCGGCTAAACCAAACGTAGGTAATCTTCAGGTGAACTGGCTTCACGGTGCCGTTGCGAAGAATTTGAAAGTAGAAATGCTGGCAAAGTTCATTCAGCAAAAAACGGTGTTCAAAAATTATGGTCAATATATTTTTGACGATCCAGTGCGCAGTTATGACACTGAGGAGACCTCTATATTCTCAGGTAGAGTAGATGATGAGGGGAAAGCTACATATACTATTCAACCTAAGATTGATGATGAGGCACCAGGAATGCTTCGCGCCGTTATTATGACTAAGGCGTACGAAAATGGGGGTGATTTCAGTACAGATGTATTGACAACAACATATTCTCCTTATCGAACTTATGTCGGACTCAACATTCCTGAACCAAACAAATACGGTATGTTGGAAACGGGTAAAAACAATCGATTTGAGGTCGTTTCGTTGGACGAAAAAGGAGTTCCAAAAAGCACTAAAAATCTTGAAGTAAGCATCTACAAAGTTTCATGGAGATGGTGGTGGGATGCTAGTTATGACAACCTTTCTCAATACACATCATCGTACAGTAATTCGCTGGTAAAATCGTATAAAATCAGCACAAACAGTAGTGGAAAAGCCACTTTTGACTTTAAAGCAACGGATGACGAGTGGGGCAGATACCTCATTCGCGTTCACGACCCTGTGGGTGGGCATGCAGCAGGAACAACTGTGCTTATTGATTGGCCGTATTGGTCAGGGAAAACCAAAAATACTTCAGGTGATTTTGCGTCAATGTTGGTTTTCTCAACTGATAAAACAAAATATAACTCGGGAGAGACTGCCAAAGTCTCTTTCCCTTCTAGTGCTGGAGGTCGCGCATTGGTTTCTCTTGAAAATGGCTCTGGAATAGTACAAACAATGTGGGTGAAGACGGAGAAAGGCGAAACGAAAGTTGAAATTCCACTTACAAAAGAAATGGCGCCTAATGTGTTTGTGCACATTACTTTACTTCAACCGCACAACACGACTCTAAATGATTCGCCGATTAGAATGTATGGAATTGCACCAATTGAAGTGATAGATAAAGAAACTGTCTTAGAACCAGTTATCAGTATGCCTAGTGTGCTAGAGCCTGAGGAGAGTTTTACGCTTAAAGTGAATGAAAAGACAGGCAAAGCAATGACCTATACAATTGCAATTGTAGATGAAGGTTTACTCGACTTGACGCGTTTCAAAACACCTAATGCGTGGAATGAGTTTTATGCACGTGAAGCACTCGGCGTGAGAACTTGGGACATCTACAACGATGTAATTGGCGCTTTTGGTGGAAAAATAAATCAGATTTTCAGCATTGGTGGTGACGAAGATTTGAGTGGAGCGAAAGCGAAAAAAGCCAATCGCTTTAAACCTGTGGTGATTTATTTGGGGCCGTTTACCTTGGATAAAGGCGAAACCAAAACGCATAAAATTAAAATGCCTTACTACGTCGGATCAGTTCGCACAATGGTAGTGGCGGGAGATTTGAAGGCAGAGGCTTACGGAATGGCAGAAAAAGCTACTCCTGTAAGAAAACCGTTGATGGTCTTGGCCTCAATGCCTAGACAACTCTCTCCGACGGAGAAAATCACTTTACCTGTTACTGTTTTTGCGATGGAGAAGCATGTGAAAAATGTATCGATTCAAGTGAAGACCAACAATGGGTTGAAGGTCATCGGAAATTCTTCACAAACAATAAACTTCAAGTCGCCTGATGAGAGAATGGTTTATTTTGAGTTGGAAGCTGGTAATATAGAGGGAATAGGCAAAGTTCAAGTTTTAGCCAGTTCAGGGAATGAAAAAGCATATTACGAAGTTGAACTTGATATCGCAAACCCGAATCCAGTGACATTTGAGGTGGATGACGCTGTGTTGGATGCTAATTCTACAGCGACAATAGATTTTGAAGCATTTGGTGTGCAAGGCAGCAACGAAGCGTGGTTAGAGGTTTCATCCATGCCGGCAATTGATTTGGGTCGAAGATTGGAGTATCTGATTCGCTACCCACACGGTTGTTTAGAGCAAACAACTTCTGCTGTTTTCCCTCAGTTGTTTTTAGAGGAAATTTTGGATTTGAGTGCAAGTGAAAAGTCTAGAATTCAACACAACTTGACATCGGGAATCAAAAAGCTGGGGCAATTCCAATTGTCAAATGGTGGATTCTCATACTGGTCAGGTCAACGATTTGCGAATGATTGGGCGACGTCTTACGCTGGACATTTCTTGTTGGAAGCAGAGAAGCGCGGTTATGTATTGCCGATTAGTTTTAAATCGAAGTGGATTTCGTACCAAGAGAAAGAAGCGAAGGATTGGCGATTTAGTCCTAATTATGGCAATGATTTCGCTCAAGCATACCGTTTGTACACATTGGCTTTAGCAGGTAAGCCCGATCTTTCTTCAATGAATAGATTGCGTTCTACTCCTGGAATTTCGTCCAATTCTAAGCTGAGACTCGCTGCTGCTTACGCAATTGCGGGTCAGAAGAGTGCAGCACTGAGCTTATTGAACTCGAGTAATACATCTGAACTGTCTCCTAAAGGCTATTCATACTACGGTTCAGTCGAAAGAAATAGAGCGATGGTACTTGAAACGATGATTATTCTTGGTGACAAACAAAAATCCTTCAAGTTGGCTGAAATTGTGGCTAAATCTCTTTCTTCCAATTCTTGGATGAGTACGCAATCAACGGCTTATAGCTTGTATACAATGGCGCTCTTTGCAAAACAGAATGGCTCTAAAGGCGTGATGGCGAATTACACTATTTCGGGTAAATCGTCTCAATTGAAAACGTCAAAATCTATTGCGCGTGAGAAGATAGAAATTAAGAAGGGACAAAATTCTGTGCAACTTAAAAACACGCAAGGAAACACCTTGTTTGTGCGCGTGATTACAAGTGGAATTCTACCAATTGGCGAAGAGAAAACGTATCAACGAAATTTGTTTGCAGATGTGGTTTATCGCAGTCGAGACAATTCACCTATTGATATAAGTAACTTGGCTCAAGGAACTGAATTCTATGCAGATATCGATATTCGAAATTCTTCTACAGAATTTATTGAGAATGTGGCGTTATCGCATGTGATTCCTTCCGGGTTTGAAATAGTAAACACGCGATTTACCGATTTTGGTGATTTTGGAAACAACAAAGCAGACCACATTGATATTCGAGATGACAGAACGAATTTCTACTTCAGTTTGAAGGCAGGTGAACGCAAAACTTTCCGCGTGCTCTTGAATGCATCCTACATCGGTAGGTATTATCTCCCAGGAATGCAGGCAGAAGCGATGTACGACAATTCTTACGGTGTTCGAACTTCAGGTAAATGGATTGAAATAAGCAAATAGTTCGTGACGAGGAAAGGAAAAAGTGCGGTAAATAGGGGAATTGATTTTTTGCGCGAAGAATTCACGCTTTTCTTCAAATGGATTTTCTTGTGGGTTAAAAAGAACCCGAAGAAATCCTTTGTGTGCGTGTTTTTATCCGTTGCTTTTTATTTCGTTTTGCCCGACGAGTTGTTTGATGACCCTTATTCGGTGGTTGTTTTAAGCGAGGATGGTTATTTGTTGGGTGCCAAAATTGCAGATGACGGACAGTGGCGCTTTCCACCTCAAGACTCAGTCCCTTACAAGTTTAAAACAGCTTTATTGGCTTTTGAGGACAGACATTTTTACGAACATCCTGGAATAAATCCCGTTTCGATCTGGAATGCGTTTGTGGATAATGTGTCGTCAGGTAAGATTGTAAGAGGAGGGAGTACACTCACCCAACAAGTGATTCGACTGGCCCGAAAAGGAAAAAAGCGAAACTATTTTGAGAAATTTGTGGAAATGGTGTGGGCCACGCGACTTGAATTTCGATCATCTAAAGATGAAATTCTTTCACTTTACGCTTCGCACGCGCCATTTGGTGGAAATGTGGTAGGAATAGAAATGGCTGCATGGCGCTATTTTGGTGTGCGACCCGATCAATTGTCTTGGGCTGAAGCTACTACGTTAGCGGTGCTGCCAAACGCTCCCTCGCTGATTTATCCTGGTAAAAATCAGGAGAAGTTGCTTAAAAAGCGAAATAAGGTGCTGAAATACCTTTACGAAAATGCGACAATTGACAAAATCACTTATGAGTTGGCCCTTAGCGAACCTTTACCTGAAAAACCGTATGCATTGCCACAACTCGCTCCACATTTGGTGGAAAGGATTGCTAAGGAGAATAATACTCCTCGATTCCATTCTACAATTAAAATGAATTTACAAGAACGTGTGAATGAGATAGCGACAAATTATTACAACTCCTATAAGCAAAATGAAGTGCATAATTTGGCGATAATTGTAATTGATGTGGAAACGAGAAATGTCTTGAGTTACGTGGCAAATTCACCCACAGATGAGCACCACGGAAAAGATGTCGATATTATTGTCGCGCCAAGGAGCACGGGAAGTATTTTAAAACCTTTTCTCTATGCCGAAATGCTGAGTAATGGGATGCTCTTACCTTCGATGTTGGTTGAAGATATTCCGGTGCAATTCTCGGGTTATACACCGCAAAATTTCAATTCAACCTACGATGGTGCAGTTCCTGCGTGGAAAGCATTGGCACGTTCACTCAACATTCCTGCGGTGTTGATGCTTCAAAAATACGGAGTGAATAATTTTTATGAGGATTTGAAGTACTATGGACTCAAGCAAATCAACAGGCACCCATCAAACTACGGCTTGTCGTTGATTCTTGGTGGAGCGGAGAGTTCGCTGTGGGATTTATGCGCGGCTTACGCAGGTTACGTAGGCACATTGAACCATTTTTTGAATGAACATGAGCGTTACCGTAAGCATGAGTTTGCACCACTAAACCTATCAGCTTCTTTCGAAACAGATTTTGGAAAATTAAGTCACAATCCGACAAAAGTGGATGCATCGTCCATTTTTCTGACTTTTCAGGCGCTGCAAGAAGTAAATCGACCTTCTGAAGATGAAGCGTGGAGGTATTACAGCTCTTCAAATAAAATCGCGTGGAAAACAGGAACCAGTTTTGGTAACAGAGATGCGTGGGCAATAGGAATGAGCAGTAAATATGTGATTGGAGTGTGGGTAGGAAATGCAAATGGAGAGGGGCGACCTGAACTGACAGGAGTGGGGTATGCCTCGCCAATTCTATTTGATGTCTTCAACCTCCTCCCCAAAAGCGACTGGTTTAAACGCCCTGAGCGCGGAATGATGTTGAGTGATTTATGTATTCAAAGCGGTCACCTCGCAGGACCTTATTGCGAAAAAGAGCAAAAATGGATTTCATCTCGCGGAGAAGAAACAGACGCATGCCCTTATCACAAACTGATTCAACTTGATCAAACAGGAGCATTTCGCGTAAATAGCAATTGCGAACAAACGCAAAATATGGTGAGTACATCATGGTTTGCACTACCTCCAGTGATGGAATATTATTACAGAGGAAAGAACCCCAATTACCGCACTCTCCCGCCATTTCGCCCCGATTGCCAAACGTTTGCAGGTAAAACCATTGAGTTTATTTACCCCGCAAACAACAGCTCCATTTACCTCACCAAGGATTTTAATGGAGAGATCCAGCCCATCACAATAAAAGTTGCCCATTCTCAATCCAGCGCGGAACTATTTTGGTATCTAAATGATGATTACTTAGGCTCAACAACAGTTTTCCACGAAATGTCCATCAGTCCCAAAGCCGGCGAACACCTCATCACCGTAGTTGATCAAAATGGGAATGAAGCGTTTAGGAGGGTTGTGTTTAAGGAGTAGAGGTAAGTTATTATTTTAGGTGAATTTCGTATGCTTGACAAAATACATAAAGTAGCCTTATAATTTCATGAAAAGTAGCCCATTATTTGATGAAGAAATCGTCCCACATAATATCTACTGCCGATTGGCAGCCGGGACTGTACCTGATTCGTGTACGAGTGAATAACAACAAAAATGAAACCTTACGTTTGATTGTAAAGTAGATAAAATAGTTGTAAATTTAGGTCTCGTTATATTAATATAACGAGACCTTTTTTTGTATATGAGGTTAATTTTTATCACCATACTGTTTAGTTTTTACTACTTGACAACTTTTAGTCAAGGGTTTAACAATGCCTTTATCTTCAACCACAGATTAGTTGTACTATCAGCTGTAGAAGAACTTCCCGACAGTAGTTATTTCATATGTGGGCATTATTTGAATCAGGAAAATGACCGATTGGGTTCGCTTTACTTTAAGTTAGACCAAGAGGGGAATCTAATTGATTCGTTACAAGTAGCTCAATTAGGAAGGAGTTACCTGTTGGGGTTTGCGCGCAATGAACTTTTTTTTAATCACAGTGGGAATATAGTCGTAGGCTTTCGCAATGCTTTTTCAGGTGAATTATGGCGGCAACGTATTCAGGAAGTCAATTTCACTGATCTCACATTAGTTTCGGATGTACTTTTAGATACACTGGCTGAACATCTGAATCTTCGTGTATTTGATGGTTCTATGATAATTCAAAATAAATTTGATAGTACTTACTTAATGTTTATTACAACAGTTGATACAAGTTACACAATAGGTGAACCTGGTTGGGCAGGATGTAATTTAATTCATCTATCATCTAATTTCCAAATCCTCAATATAAAAAGATACTTTGTCAACATAGCAGGTTGGGGAATCGGCGCAAAGGAAATAATACAAGTTTCAGAAAACGAGTTTATATTGTTAATGGTTAAATATTTAGAGTCTGGTACACCATCACAACGTACTTGGCATACTATCATCAAAAAAGTCAATGCTCAGGGCGATGAATTGTGGAGTTGGGAGTCTATGGATAATCAAAGTGATATTGGTCAGAGAGGTTTAACGTTAACCGATGATGGTGGTTTTTTATATACGTATTTAAAAGGGTTCTTCATTTCAAATGGCTGGAGTTATATACCTACAGTGAGGAAAATAAAATTGCATCCTCAAACTCAGGTAGAAGAATGGAGTATAGCTTTAGGAGGTGTCACTACAGGCAACTCTAGTACAAGTGTCTTTTCCGATATAGAATCAATCAATGATACGCTTTTTGTAACGGCAGGTGGAACTTTTGATAGCAATGATATGTATCAACATGGAGGTAGGTTGGTACAGTTTACACTCAATGGGGCTAAAATCTGGCAACGAGATTTTTTTTATTTTGCTCACGATTACCCAAACCATTGGGCAATGCATGGAATCAACGATATTGCACTCACTTCAGACGGAGGCTATATCATGGCAGGAACAGCCGTGTCATCTGAAATCGCAGGTGTTCCAGACTACGGCTGGGTAGTCAAACTCAACTGTCTTGGTTTCATGGGGGCACCCGAAGCAGCAGCAAATTATGCGATTCAGGACAATTTTGCCGTGCAGTTTGTCAACATAAGCACGCAAGGGGGCAGCTATACATGGAATTTCGGAGACGGAACTGTGCTTGAAACAGGAGAAAATGCAGATACAGTGGTGCATCATTACAACGGTTTTGGCACATACATGGTTCAACTCATCGCGCACGGTTGCAACGGAGAGACAGATACATTGGAGTTTCTTGTTTCGCCCAAACTCCACGCCAATCCCGACCCTGTAACCGAAGGCGAGGGGTATTTTACGTTTTTTCCTAATCCTGTGGTTTCGGGCAATCCGTTTTATGTGTACCTGAACGGAATATCAACCCACAACGGCAAAGAAGTCAAACTCAGGTTCCACAACAACAGTGGACAGCACGTAACAGATTACCGCCTCTCTAACCAACAGGGTGCGTACATGATTAATCCGACATTGGCATCGGGCGTGTATCATGTGGGGTTGTATGTGGGGGATGAAGTGGTGCAGGTTAGGAAGTTGGTGGTGGATTAGCACATGTTTTATTGAATTCTTTTCCGAGTGATGCTTATTTTAACTACTAAGAAAAAAATCCATGAACTTTGTGTAAAACTCGGTGTTGCTTTGTGGTTAAAAAAATACCAAGTATGAATAGCAATATCCAACTTTCATGAAGTAAAACCTATCCTTTTTAATTTTACATTTATGTAAATTAAATATACTAAACGTAATTTATTTTACTTTTTTTCATATCTTGCATATGCACAATCATTAACACCCAATGACATGAAGCACATCAACATACTAGCTTTAATTTTTTCGTTAAGCATATTATCGGCATATTCACAATTTGATGACACCCCTCGAGCTATCATCCCCCAACCCATGGATGAAGGAAACAGACGCGAGATGACATTCCCTATACAAAACGGCGTGTCAGAACCCACAGGAAATATCGTGTGGACAAGTGATTTTGAATCGACAAACAACTGGGTGGCTACTGGACCTGCGGAAATGAATCCTGATAATACATTTAAAATCACGACAGGTGAAGGAACATGGTACTTTGACGAGTGGACCTCTTCCACAAGTGGTGGGAATTACGCCCTGTTCACAAACGGTGACCCGACGAATGAAACTCATGTAAACGGTACATTTCACCTGATGTATGATTCGATTTTTGATTTGTCTGCATTGAGTAACGCAATCATTGAATTTGAACAATACGGCGCGCGATATTACGACAAGCAACTTGTAGAAGTATCAACCGATTTGGGGACTACTTGGCAAGTGGTGGGTACAAACGATGACATTTTCCGACTCACGTACGACGGCGGTGTTCCTTATCCATCATCTATGCTGAGACAGTATAACATAACCACAGCCATTGAGGGCAACCCTTCACAAGTCATGTTCCGATTTACCGTAGACTACAACGACGATGCAACCGTATTTGGCAAATCCTACGGATGGTTTATCGACGATGTGAAAATTCGTGAAGGGTTTGAGTATGATTTGAAATTGGTGCAGGCTTTTACTAGTGTGGGGGATAATCGAATTACCTACACAAAATTGACAATGGATCAAATTGGTAATGGAAATAACTACGTTAACTTCGGGGCAATAGTAAAAAACGAAGGTTCATTACCGATGGAAGTGAATTTAAAAGTTACCTCGTCCAACGGTATTGAGCGAGTTAGTCAGGAAAGTGTTTTATTGCAACCAAACGAACAAGACACTATCGAAATATCAGGGGAAAATGGAATGGAAACCTACTCATTTCCCATATCGCAATATAACTTCCATTTCGAATTAGAAACTACAGAATTACTTGAAAATACATGGGATGATACTTTGAATGTATCGTTTGAAGTACCTAATTTATGGTCTCATGTAAATTATAATGCAAGAGATTTTAATAACGGACATCCCGAAAGCCGGACAGGAAGTTTTTTTGAGATTGATAGGTTTGAGGAAGAGTATGGTGATGTAATGATAGGAGTAGTGTATGAAATTTTAAATACAGCCTTAATTGGGAGAGTTCAAATTGGGATTGCGAAAGTGCCAAATCCTTCGGTTTATCTTGGTAACGAGATAATGACTATAATTTGTAAATTGGAAAATGATGAGACGCTCACCTTTTTGGCAATATCAAATGGTTTTGAGGTTTATAACACCAGTTTATTTGGTTCCATTATAACACACTCCTTTGATGGTTATATAACTGTTCAACCTGGTGATAGAATTCTCGTTGCAGCGTTATGTTACGAAGGCGCTCCTGTTCCTATTCAATTTTCGGGATTAGTGCCATATAGGAATGTCATCGGAAGAATTGGTTGGGATTGGTTTTATTTAGAATCTGATGAATATTATCAAAACATGACAATGGCTCCAGTTATTCGACTAAAGACAACAACAACAGGTTCAATCGACGAAAACGAACTCGCCACCAATAAAATCCACATTTACCCCAATCCAAGTTCGGAAACAACAACGGCAAGTTTTACCTTAACAGAGCAATCCACAGTGTCTATAGATGTAGTTGATGCATCAGGAAAGGTAGTTTATCGTATTAAAGAAACCAAACTCCTTGAAGGCGAGCAGCAAATTTCACTTTCAACAGGGCATTTGAGCAGCGGGGTGTATACTGTGGTAATGTATGTGAATGATGGGGTGTATTCGGAGAAGTTGGTGGTGGAGTAAAGGGCGCTCCCCTCGATACATCTCCACAACAATTGTTTGTATTTTTCCCTTCGATTTAGGCTTGTTTTAATTGTTGCGAAGACACTCGGGGTGCTTTATTTCGAAGTTTAGATGGAAGTAACGTAGCCGACCGAGTGCCACGACAATTCCAAAAATATTAATACAGGACCAAAATACGCTTAATTGTCGGGGAGTATCGAGGTCAGCGATAAGATGGCAGACTATCGAATTAGGCTTCTAAACAAAGTCTATTGTCTAATATCTAAAAGCCTGTCCGTCTATTGACGGGTCTAATTTCTTCAAAAAAGCTTATTTCGTACAGCGATACACAAATGCAGGAGGAAAATTCAGAGGCGTATAGCTTATATCCACTTTTTTGAACAACGATTTCAGGTTTTTTCTTTGGTGGAGGGAGTATTGAAATTGGATGAATTCTCCATCGTCTTTCAAAGTTGAGTGAGCTGTAGAGAGGATGTTTTCTCTAATTTCAGCGGGAATGGTGGTTAGCGGGAGACTTGAGATAATGTAATCGGCAGTATCACAACCGTGTTTTTTAAGATGAGCTTTCATATGCTCGGCAGAGTCGTGGATGATATGAACACGCGGGTCGTTGATTTCTTTTTGTAAATTTTGAATGAAATCCTCATTGAGTTCAAGCACCACAAGTTGAGCATCACTCTGCATTTGAGCGACAATTTGTTTTGTTATCACTCCAGTTCCAGGACCTAATTCAATAATGCATTTCGCATCTTTGAAATCAACAGAATGAAGCATTTTTTTAGTAAGAAAACGAGAACTGGGTAACACAGAACCTGTCATTTTTCGTGACGTAAAGAATGCTTTAAAAAAATCTCTCTTACTACTCATGACTTTCTACTTCGCTGAATTGTACAAATTGTCCTTTGTTGGCTATTGCCAATGCTTTACCTTTCAAATTTTGGTATAAGAAAGGCGTATTGTAGCATTTTGATAAAATATCACTTTTTTCAAGTGTCCACTGGTGAGAAGGGCTAAATAAAGTGAGATCGGCTTTCTGTCCTTCACCAATTCCATCTGTTTGAATGCCATAAATCTCTCTCGGACCATTTGAAAGTTTTTCAATTACTAAATCCAAGTCAAATTCAGGTGCTTGAGACAGCGCTGCAAACACTGTTTGGAGAGAAATGTTTCCAAAATTGGCAAAATCAAATTCTAAATCTTTTTCTTCCTTATCGTGAGGTCTATGGTCAGAAACGATGGCATCAAGCGCACCAGATTTCAATCCCGCCCAAAGCGCTTGGCGATCTGACTCGCGGCGATATGGAGGCATCACTTTATAGTTGCTATCAAAACCTAACACACTATTCTCATTGAAAATAAGGTGGTTGGCATGCACATCCGCAGTGACTTTCAGACCATGTTTCTTTGCTTCTGTAATGAGGCGAACTCCTTCAGCTGTAGAAACTCCTGTAAAGTGAATCTCACCATTGGTGTATTCTACAAGTCTTAAATCGCGTTCTATTTGAATGATTTCTGCAATGGTTGGAATGGGTTTTAGTCCTGTCATGGTACTTGCTGTACCTTCGTTTACCATTCCACCTTTGGACAAGCTGCTGTCATTGGCAAAACTGATGACTTTACCACCAAAGTTCTGCACATACAACAAGCCGCGGTATAAAATTCCTGAACTCACGTGACAGATGTCGTCAGTAAAGAACCGCGCACCACTCAAGTACATGTCGTACAATTCAGCCAAATTTTCGCCATGCATATCCTGAGTCAACGTTCCCATTGGGTGAACTGAAACTGCGGAGAAAGAAGC
>CAYUQU010000069.1:2889-19668 GCA_964447015.1 uncultured Flavobacteriales bacterium | reverse complement strand
TCCTCTTCCTGATCCGATATTGCGTTTGGACCAAATCCTACACCTCTACCCAAGTATTGCAACTGTCAAGCTCCAATATTTGATGTCATGATAAGAATCGTGTTCTTAAAGTCTACTTTGCGTCCTAAACCGTCTGTCATGTGACCGTCATCCAGAACTTGGAGCAATAAGTTGAATACATCAGGGTGAGCTTTTTCAATCTCATCCAACAAAATGATAGAGTAGGGTTTGCGTCGTACTTTTTCAGTCAACTGTCCACCTTCTTCATATCCAACGTATCCCGGAGGTGCTCCCACAAGTCTAGAGATCGAGAATTTCTCCATATACTCAGACATGTCAATTCGAACTAATGCCTCCTCTGTATCGAATAAATATTTTGCCAATTCTTTTGCAAGTTGCGTTTTACCAACTCCTGTAGGTCCTAAGAAAAAGAACGAACCGATAGGCTTGTTTGGATCTTTCAGACCTGCACGATTACGTTGAATTGCACGAACTACTTTTTGAACAGCTTCAGGCTGACCTATCACTTTTCCGTGAAGTTCTTCAGCCATAGTCACCAATTTACCGCTTTCAGACTGAGCTACACGTTGAAGTGGAATTCCAGTCATCATCGATACAACTTCAGCTACATGGTCTTCAGTTACCTCAATTCGATGAGATTTAGATTCTTCTTCCCATCTTGTTTTCGCTGCTTCAAGCTTTTCTTGCAGTTGACGTTCAGTATCACGTAATTCAGCAGCCTTTTCGTATTGTTGGCTCTTAATTACGTTGTTTTTCTCGTCTTTTATCGCTTCAATGTCCGCTTCAATATCAATGATTTCCTTTGGAACGTTGATATTTGTAATGTGTACACGCGATCCAACTTCATCCAATGCGTCAATTGCCTTGTCTGGAAGGTGGCGGTCAGAAACGTATCTATCTGTGAGTTTTACACACATTTCAATCGCTTCTGGAGAATATACCACGTTGTGGTGATCTTCGTAGCGTTCTTTAATATTGTTTAGAATAAGGATAGTTTCCTCAATTGTTGTCGGTTCGATAATCACCTTCTGAAAACGGCGTTCAAGCGCTCCGTCTTTTTCAATATACTGACGATACTCATCCAATGTTGTAGCACCAATTGCTTGCAGTTCTCCACGCGCCAATGCTGGTTTGAACATATTTGAAGCATCAAGTGAGCCACTTGCGCCACCAGCACCGATAATAGTGTGAATTTCATCAATAAACAAAATGATGTCTGGAGACTTCTCAATCTCGTTCATCACTGCTTTCATTCTCTCTTCAAATTGACCACGGTATTTAGTACCTGCAACCAGCGAAGCAAGATCAAGAGAAACAACGCGCTTATTAAATAGGACACGTGAAACCTTTCTTTGCACAATTCGAAGAGCTAAACCTTCGGCGATGGCACTTTTACCCACACCAGGTTCACCTATTAATATAGGGTTATTCTTTTTTCTTCGTGAAAGAATCTGACTCACACGTTCAATTTCTTTTTCACGACCAACAATAGGGTCTAATTTCCCCAATTCAGCCATTTTAGTCAAGTCGCGACCAAAATTGTCTAACACAGGAGTTTTTGATTTAGGTTCAGCACCTTTTCGCTGCCCCGAAGCGCCATAACCTTCTTGAGGTTCATCATCTGCTGCACCAGGCAGTTCTGATTTTGGTAATTTTCCGTCTTCTAACATAAGTTCTAATTCGTCTTTAATGCTTTCGTAAAGAATGCCGTATTTGTTTAATAAACGACAAGCAAGGTTGTTTTCGTCTTTTAAGACAGATAATAATAAATGTTCTGTTCCAATAACAGGACTTTTAAAAAGTTTTGCTTCTAGATAAGTTATCTTCAAAACGCGCTCAGCCTGTTTCACCAAAGGAATATTGGCAAGGCTAGCCACGTTTGCTTTTACATTCTTAAGAAGCGTTTGTTCAATTTCTTTTCGAAGGTGATTCAAGTCCACATTAAATTCCTTTAAAAGTCGGATTCCTAAACCTTCTCCTTCTCTAATCATTCCCAAGAGCAAATGCTCCACGCCAATAAAGTCATTGCCGATGCGAAGAGCTTCCTCTCGGCTGAACGATATGACGTCTTTAACACGTGGTGAAAACTTCGCTTCCATAATTTTTTGTCTTGTTTTTACGTACCAATTTTAGATCAATACGCCCATTTACCAAAAATATAATTAACTTTTTCAATAACCATAAAAAATCGCTACAATTTTCAACAGAATTTTGTTTATAAAAACCTCAAACTTTTCTTTTTCGTAGCTAAGTTATGTGTATTTTCGAAACTTTATGGAATACATATCAATTTCCGTACAAATCTAAAATGGTGTCAAAATGGCAGATGGTGAAAGAATAATACAGATTAACATTGAAGATGAAATGAAATCAGCCTACATCGATTATTCGATGTCGGTAATCGTATCAAGGGCTTTGCCTGACGTACGTGATGGTTTCAAACCTGTGCACCGTAGAGTGCTTTATGGAATGCAGGATTTAGGAGTTTATTCAAACAGACCGCATAAAAAGTCTGCGAGAATCGTGGGAGAGGTATTGGGTAAGTATCACCCACACGGTGATTCATCCGTGTACGACACGATGGTGCGTATGGCTCAACATTGGTCGTTGAGATACCCTTTAGTAGATGGACAAGGTAACTTCGGTTCTGTCGATGGTGACAGCCCTGCTGCAATGCGTTATACTGAGGCGAGATTGAGAAAGATTGCGGAAGAGATGTTGGCTGATCTTGAGAAAGACACGGTTGACTTCCGTCCTAACTTTGATGAATCGTTGACTGAGCCTTCGGTTCTTCCAACAAAAATACCAAACCTTTTAATTAACGGTGCTTCAGGAATTGCTGTAGGTATGGCTACGAACATGGCTCCTCACAATTTATCTGAAGTTGTTGATGCGACTATAGCATATATAGATAACCGCGAAATCGAGATTGAAGAGTTGATGCAGCATGTAAAAGCTCCTGATTTCCCAACTGGTGGTACAATCTACGGATACGAAGGTGTGCGTGATGCATTTGAAACAGGTCGCGGACGTGTGGTAATTCGCGCTAAAGCAATTATCGAAGAAGGCGATAACGGTAAAGAACAAATCATTGTCAACGAGATTCCTTATATGGTGAATAAGGCAGACATGATTAAGAAAACTGCTGACCTTATTAATGATAAGAAAATTGACGGTATTTCTGATATTCGCGATGAGTCGGATAGAAACGGGATGCGGATCGTTTACGAATTAAAGCGTGATGCAATTCCGAATGTAGTATTGAATAAATTATTTAAGTTTACTCAGTTACAAACTTCATTCTCAATAAATAACATTGCTCTTGTTGACGGTCGTCCTCAGATGTTGAATCTGAAGGATATGATTCGCCACTTTGTGGATTTTAGACATGAAGTTGTAATTCGCAGAACGCGTTTTGATTTAAAGAAAGCAGAAGATAGAGCACACATACTTGAAGGTCTTATTATCGCTTCTGATAATATCGACGAAGTAATTAAAATCATTCGCGCATCAAACTCTCCTGAGGAAGCTCGCGACAATTTAATTAAACGTTTTGAGCTTTCAGACTTGCAATCTCGTGCAATTGTAGAGATGCGTCTACGTCAGTTGACAGGACTAGAGCAAGATAAATTGCGTACTGAGTATAACGAGTTGATGGAACTAATCACTGACTTAAAAGATATTTTAGCTCGCGAAGAGCGTCGTATGCAGATTATTAAAGACGAATTGGCATATGTGAAAGAGAAGTATGGTGATGAGCGTCGTTCGATTATTGAGTACTCGGCAAGTGAAATGCGTATTGAAGATTTAATTCCTGATGAAGAAGTAGTAGTTACTATTTCGCATGCTGGTTATATCAAGCGTACAAACTTGGCTGAATACAAAGTTCAGAATAGAGGTGGAGTTGGATCAAAAGGTACGACAACACGAGATAAAGATTTCTTAGAGCATCTTTTTGTAGCGACTAACCACAATTATTTGTTGATTTTCACAGAAAAAGGTCGTTGTTTCTGGATGCGTGTCTTCGAAGTGCCAGAAGGAAACAAGCTTTCGAAAGGTCGTGCTATTCAGAATTTGATGAATATTGAGCAAGATGATAAAGTAAAAGCATATATCAATGTGAAGGATCTTAAGGATCTAGAATATGTGCAAAACAACTTTATTATCATGTGTACGAAAAAAGGTGTGATTAAGAAAACTTCACTTGAAGCTTATTCACGTCCACGTACAAATGGTATTAACGCCATTAACATTCGCGAAGACGATGAACTATTAGAAGCAAAATTGACTAACGGTTCGAACGAAATCATTCTTGCAGTGAAGTCGGGTAGAGCTATTCGTTTCAACGAGTCAACAGTTCGACCAATGGGTAGAACGGCATCAGGAGTTCGTGGAGTTAACATCGCTGCGACAGATGAAGTGATCGGAATGATTTGTATTGAGAACAACAGTGAAACAATACTTGTGGTTTCTGAAAAAGGATACGGAAAACGTTCATTCCTGAATGATCCTGAAGATGGTGAACCAGTTTACCGTGTAACAAACCGTGGAGGTAAAGGTGTTAAAACGATTAACGTTACTGATAAAACAGGTCCTTTAGCAGCGATTAAAACAATTACAGATGATGATGATTTAATGATTATCACACAATCTGGAATGACAATTCGTATGCACGTTGCCGATATTCGTGTAATGGGACGTACAGCTCAAGGAGTTCGTTTAATTAACCTAAAAGGTAAAGAAGCAATTGCTGCTGTAGCTAAAGTTCCACACTCTGAAGAAGAGGAAGGTGAGATTATCGAGGGAGACGAAAACATCGAAGGAACAGAAGACAATGGCACTGTTATTGATAATGATGGTGATGTTGAAGAATAGAAACAAAAAATAGAATTATGAAAATTGTAAAATACAGTGCCGTATTATTAACGGCAATGCTTTTCGCAACAGGAGCTATAGCTCAAAAGAAAAATGAGACAAACGCAGCGATGGATTACCAATCGTATGAAAAAGCGATGATGTCTCAAGATATGGAAAGCGCTAAAAAATCACTTTTATCTGCGAAAACGTGGATAGATTTAGCTGCGGAGAATCCTGAAACAAAAGAGAGTGTTAAGACACTTTATTATAAAGGGAAAATTTATATCGGTATTCCAATGCTCGGTATGATGGCTGAAGACGAAGAGTTGAAAGCTTTGGCTACAGAAGAAATGGTCGAAGATGGAATTAACGCACTTAAAAAATCATATGAACTTGATACTAAATCGCGCTACCGTGACGAAATCAAGATGATGGCTATTATGGTACGTGAGCAGTCTATTCGCGAAGGTGTAAAGAAATTCCAAGAGGAAGATTACGCACAAGCAATGGATATGTTTGAAACATCTGTAGTGATGTTTGATGTGATTGGTCAAACGGATTCGTTGGCAATCTATAACTTGGCTTTGGCAGCAGACAGAAGCAAGAATTACGAAAAAGCTTTTGAATATTATGACAAATCGGCTCAAGTTGGCTACAATGTTCCTGCTTCGTATACACTGGCTTCAAATGCGTTGCGTGAGCAAGGTAAGAATGATGAAGCTGCAGTCTATGTAAAAAAAGCACGTGAAAAATTCCCAAATGACCAAGATTTGATTATCCAAATGGTTAACATTGCTTTGAGCTCAGGAGACAACGAAGTAGCTGAGAAAAGTTTGAATGATGCAATTGCTAAAGACCCAAATAATAAGCAACTTCACTTTGCTATTGGAACAATCTACGACAAATTAGGGAAAAGTGAAGAGGCAGTTGCTGCATTTGAAAAAGCAATCGCAATTGATCCTGCTTATGAAGATGCGGTATACTCTCTAGGTGCACATTATGTGAACTTGGCAGCTGCTCAATTTGAAGAAGCTTCAAAAATGAAATTAGGTGATCCTGATTACGAAAGTTTAAAGCAAACTTCTGAGGATAACTACAAAAAAGCTATTCCTTATCTTGAGCGTTCGCTTGAATTAAATGACCAAAATGTAGAGGTAATGAACACGTTGTTCCAACTTTACAGAAAAATTGGTGACAGTGCAAAAGCATTGGAGTACAAGAAAAGAATGGATGCAATAAAACAATAAATAGTGAAGCGGATTCTTTAACAGAATCCGCTTTTTTTTTGGTTTAATATTTGCATAAGTTCATTTAAAAAATAAAAATTATGAAAAGTATTTTGTTTGTTTTAGCGCTTCTAGTAAGCAGTCTCTTTGGATTTAGTCAAGAGCTTAAAATTGATGTTTCAAACGCTACAGTTAAGTTTTACTTCCACGGTGATAAAGTTGATGGTACATTATCAGGATTTAGTGGTAAAATCAAATTTGATCCTAATAACCCACAATCTGCATCCATTTCGGGAAGTGTAGATGCATCGACTATAGACACAAAGAATAAAAACCGCGATAGTCACTTAAAATCAGCTGATTTTTTTGAAGCTGAGAAATATCCTAAAATGACTTTTAATGCTTCTTCTGTAAAGAAAGTTGGAGAAGACTATATTGTAACAGGAAAGTTGACGATTAAAGATGTAACTCGTGAAGAGCGTTTTAAGCTAACAACTTCAAAAGGAACAATAAAATTCGCATCGTCGATTAACTCTGCTGATTACGGTATCATGAAAAAGAAAAGCAGAGATGAATCTGTTGTGGATATCACAATCGAGATTCCGTTATTGTAACAAACATATTTTGTAGATTTACCCCCCGTCAAATGACGGGGTTTTTTTTATGCGAAAAATTGGAGTAATAGGAGGTGGTGCTGCAGGGTTCTTTGCAGCAATTCAGTGTAAGCTTCACGCACCTGATAATGAAGTGGTCATTTTAGAGAAAACGACAAAGTTATTATCTAAAGTTAAAGTCTCAGGCGGCGGACGATGCAACGTGACTAATGTAGAAAGTGATCCAACTAAATTAGCTTCAAACTACCCAAGGGGTGAACGTCTATTAAAAAAAGCATTCAGGGATTTTAATACTACTGATATTCGAAACTTTTTTGAGGAAAGGGGAGTACCATTGGTTGTTCAAGATGATGGTTGTATTTTCCCTAAAAGTCAAAATTCTCAGTCGATTATAGATTGCTTCATGAATGAATGTAATAAGTTAGGTGTTAAAATCCACCTTAATCAAAAGATTGAGTCGATTAAACCACTTGGTGATAATGGATTTAATCTTGTCATAAATGGTGAGAGGCAGCATTTTGATAAATTGATAGTGTGCACTGGTGGATCACCAAAGCTTTCAGGAATGCAATGGCTTGAGGATTTGGGACAGCCTGTCGTAAGTCCATTTCCGTCGCTTTTCACCTTTAATATGCCAGGAAACGCAATTTGTAAGCTGATGGGAATTGTGGTAGAGAATGCCATTGCTCGAATTCCAGGAACTAAATTAACGGCAAAAGGACCATTGCTAATTACGCATTGGGGAATGAGCGGACCTGCAGTGTTAATTCTCTCGGCATGGGGCGCTAGAATCTTGGCTGAAAAGGAGTATAACTTTACATGTAGTGTAAACTGGACAGGTGAAACCAACGAGGAAATCATTCGCAAGCAATTAGCTGATAAGCAACAAGAAAACGCGAACAAAAAACTGACTAAAAATGGTCATTTCGGTCTTTCACTCAGGCTTTGGGAGTTTTTACTCGAAAAATGTGAGTTGAATTTAGAAAAAACGTGGAAAGAATTGAGTAAAAAGGAATTCAACAGATTGGTGAATATTTTGCTCAATGATGAATATCCCGTGTCAGGCAAAACAACATTTAAAGAAGAGTTTGTCACAGCTGGGGGTGTAGACTTAGCTCACGTGAATTTTAAGACGATGGAAAGTAAAACTGTTCCCAACCTATATTTCGCAGGAGAAATCATGGATATCGACGGGATAACCGGTGGTTTTAATTTTCAAGCAGCGTGGACAACCGCATTTTTGGCTGCCAAAGGAGCTGTTTCTTAAAAATACATCGACGTCACATCCTTAGATTGAATAATCAATACAGGAATTTTCAGTTTGTTTGTCAATAAACCTTGGTGAAAAGTATCAAATGCTGGAATGAGACTTTCTGTGTGGTAAGCCACAGCAATTAAATCCGCATTTACTTTGTCAGCGTATTTCAATATTTTAGCAGAATAAGATCCCGAGGTATCAAACATTTCAACGATAGCATCTATCCCTAATTCTTTAAACTTATCTTCAACTAATTTAATTCTATTTTTCATTTGGCGCGACAAAATCTGGTCACGTTGGTTTTCTGCAATTACGTGAATTTTAGCATTAAATAAGAATGCAATATCGGCAGCATGGGAAATAATCTGAATACTTTCTTTTGTTACGTCGATGGGAACAATAATGTTCTCAATTTTTTGACTTGGCGTTGAATCTTGTACAATATAGAAAGGAAGAGATGTACTGCGCACAACTTTTATCGCATTACTTCCAAAGAGTTTTTGGAGACCTGAGGCTCCATGAGTGCCCATAACAATTTTACCACAGTTATGTTTTTGAGCTATTCGCCCAATATCTTCAAATATAGAACCTTTGATAACTAAAGGGGTTACCTTAACTGTATCAGGTAGATTTAAAGACTCGATATATTGAGTAATTTTCTTTTGACCTGATAAAATTTTCGATTTTTCAGCTACTAAATGCAAAATAATAACTTCAGCATTAGCAGATTTTGCCAATACTAGCGCATGATTCAAAGCGGCATTAGCTACTGCTGAAAAATCATGTGGAACTAAATATGTCTTTGTACTCATTTTGCTTGTATTTCTATTTAAAACGTATTATCGCAAAAACAGTTGGCTATTGAATGATTATTCTACAATGTTTTGTGCCTTCTACTGTGTTTATACGTGCAAGATACACACCTTTTGGCAAATATTCTAAGTTGACAATCAGTGTATTATTCACAATGTGTTGTGAATAGACATGTTGACCTATACTATTTGTGATGTCAATCATAGACTCTTTATCAAACGGCACACCATTTAGATTTATTGTAAAAACGCCATTATTAGGGTTTGGGTACACTTCAATATCCGATACGCTATGTTCAGAAATTGATAAAGGAGCATTGTCTCCCACATACATTTTCACGTTATCTAAGTGAATGTTATTCCCTGTTTTATTGGTGCTTTCAAATACTAAAGCGATATGTTCTCCTTGCAAGTGAGTTAAATCGTAACTAAAGTTGCGCCATTCGTCTTGATCTGTAGGAGTGAAGCCCCAGTACAAAGAAGAACTGAAGGCCAAGTCAAGTGCAAACAATTCGGCAATTGTATCTGTAAAACCGTTTTCGCAATCTTGTTTGATCAATACGCGTAAAGTGTCCTGAATGGTCGAAGATGTAGAACGACGTAAATAAGAAACATCAAACTCAAGTGTAATGTCTTCAACTTCTGGGAGCTCAAAGAAAGGTGAAATTAATTCATCGCGCTGATTTTGATTTGGTGAATAATTAAAGCATTTCATCACCGCCACT
The DNA here is from genome assembly GCA_964447015.1 of uncultured Flavobacteriales bacterium. Lineage (GTDB taxonomy): Bacteria > Bacteroidota > Bacteroidia > Flavobacteriales_D > Crocinitomicaceae > Wandonia. The sequence goes on along the minus strand of CAYUQU010000069.1, from coordinate 10,155 downwards.
TTATCTCCCCATTCTTTATTAACTACATCATTGATTTCCCACGTCACACTGCCGTCAGGATTGTTTACCACCCAGTCGCCGTCATTCATTCCATTTTCAAATCCTTCGTAGTATGGAATTGTTTTCGTAGGTCGGATGTTAAATCTACTGTAACGTGTGTTGTTATACAAATCATACGTTTCTACAGCATTGTTTACCGTTGCATTTATTTTCAGTTCATTATTTCCTGACTGTGTGCTTACTAAATCGGTTAGAAGAATGTCAACTGTTTCACCAGGAATCAAGTTTCCAGTCCAATTTTGGATGATAGAACTACCGTCATTCAGACTATAAGTAAGCGTAATGTCAGTGATGTCTTCATTCCCTTTGTTTTGAAGCGTGACGATGGGAGAAAAGCTTGTGCTACAATAAACTCCTGCTTCATCAGGATTTTGAATATCGGTTATTGCCAAGTCGTAAGTTATTGTACTTGGGTCAAACGGAGTGTGTGTCATGGCTAAGTACTGGAAAGCTGCATAAGCGTCAATCAATCCCATGCCATAAGTGTTATCTTCTCCCGGATCTCCCAAGTCGATTGCTGTAAGATAAATTGCCCAAAGTATTTCTTCTCCTGTTATTTCAGGAAATGCTTCTTTCAACAACAAAACGACTCCTGATACATGTGGCGTTGCCATTGATGTACCTGAGATAGTTGAATATTCATTTTGATTCCACGCGGAACGCACATTTTGACCTGGAGCGACAACTTCTGGATGAATTTCAAGCGAACCGCTACCAGGACATTGTTTAGGACCTCTGCTTGAAAAATCAGAGATTGGGTGAGGGAAAGCCATGTTGCCGTTTACCGAACCTACTGAGAATGTATTGACCTCAGATGTATTGATGCGTTGTGGAGCAGAAACAGTAGTGTTGTTGGGACCAAAATTACCTGCAGCAAATAAATTTGCAATTCCTGCCGCTTCGATTACATTCATTAAATCAACTACAATTCCCTCGCATTGTTCCATATCCGCACCGTCGTACCATCTCCAACTGTTGTTGATTACGTCTGGCATGTCGTGAATGGTAGAAATATTTCCATCAGGATTCAGCGCCCATTCAAAAGCTGCCATCATATCAGCCAGCTCAGGTAAACTCGCCACAGTAGGTCCAACCAAATCATTTGCTATCCAGTATGTATTGAAAGCAATACCTAAGGTATCATTCGTTTCATGAACCAATCCACCGACAGAGCCAAGGACGTGTGAACCGTGACTGCTACGCTGTCCGTTTGGGTTTTCGTTGAAATGTCCGAGCCAAGCTTGATTAATTGGCGCAAAATTACCCATAAATCGATCTGTATAAGCGGGGTGAGTGGGCCAAACTCCTGTGTCATAAATGTACACGCGCCTCCCACGGCCTGTATAGCCCAAGTCCCAAAGTGGGCGGACATTACACGCTAACACTCCCGGTTCAACTCCATCAACTTCTTTATTCTCACCTGTGTCGATAGACTCGATTTTATAATCTTCGTGTGCCAAGAATCTGTTATTCTCCAACGTAATAAGCTTAATTTCGCTAAACTGCAACAGTTCAGGAATGGCATTGGCGCGAACTTCCATTATCACTACATTCACTATCCAAAACGCACGAATATTTCGAAATTTGTGTGGGCTATTTTGGGTGTAAAGTAATACATTCGCTTGTGTGCTTTGTGCAACAGAACTTAGTTCTCCCAAAAGCACAGGTACCCGTTCTTTTTGCGTCGCTGAAATTGAATTCATTTGTCGGTTATAAGCAAATGCATCAAATTGTTGGTCCATTTCAATTCGCACCTGAACAAATTCGTTTGAATTTGTGTTTAGGAGATGATTTTCTAGTGAGTTTGATAGAAAAGGTTGACAGATAATGCTTGAAAACCAAAGGGTAGCGAGAAAAGACAATGTGTACTTCATGGATATGCTTATAATCTCTCAAAAATAAGCTAAATTTGACTGCGAGCAAATAAACCACGACTTTTAATATATTTCGAATGCGTTTAGTAGTGTTTTTCATCATACTTTTTACAATTTTTATACTCATCGACGTATACCTTTGGTGGTCTCTAAGAAAAACGCTTAAAATCAAATGGGCGAAGTGGTTGATTCCACTTTCTACGCTACTTTTTATAGCTTCTTTTTATTTTGCGTTTAGACGAGCAGGTCTTGGGGAGCACAACGCTATCTATTCATTGAACTTTTTGGTGGGAATTTCGTTTGCCACTTTGGTTGCGAAACTATTGATGATTACCATCTTTTTTACTGAAGATGTGGTACGAATTTTAACTTATCTGGTAGAACGTACTTTTTCAAAAAAGCCCAAGGAAATTTCTGGTCGCCGCGACTTTGTGCGTAACATCTCGCTTACTGTGGCATCAATTCCACTCGCTGCTACGCTTTGGGGAATTACAAAAGGAAAGTACCATTTTCTGATTAACAGGTTCGAACTGAGGTTTCCCGATTTACCTGCTGCCTTTGATGGATTTAAAATTGTCCAGTTTTCTGATTTCCATGCTGGAAGTTTTGATCATCCTTCTGAAGTTGCGCGTGGCTTGGAGATGCTTCAGGATGAGGGTGGAGATTTGATTGTTTTTACTGGTGACTTGGTGAATAATCGAGCAGAAGAAGCTCGACCTTTTGTTTCAATGTTAAAAAGACTTAGCGCTCCACACGGAAAATTCTCAATTCTCGGAAACCACGACTATGGCGACTATATGCCGTGGAAGAGTGATGATGAACGTGATATTAACTTGAATTTGCTTAAAAACTACCACGAGAAAAGCGGTTTCAACTTACTTTGCAATACGCATCAAGTTATCGAAAAGGATGGAGAAAAGTTAATTCTCGTTGGTGTGGAGAATTGGGGAAAGCCTCCTTTTCCGCAGTATGGCAACTTTGCTCAAGCGCTTACTGACGTTCCTGAAGGAAGTTTCAATGTGCTTCTTTCGCACGACCCAGATCACTGGGAACATGAGGTGCGTCATTTGAAAGAGAAAGTACATCTTACTTTAAGTGGACATACCCACGGCGCTCAATTCGGTGTCGATATCCCAGGGTGGAAGTGGAGTCCAGTCAAATACCGCTACAAAAGATGGTTGGGACTGTACAAAGAAGAAAATAAGTATCTCTATGTAAACAGAGGCTTTGGCTTTTTAGGCTTTCCGGGTAGAGTGGGAATGCGCCCTGAGATTTCTGTTTTTACGCTGAAAGTTATTTAAGACAAAAGACATTTGTACTTCCCTTCCCAGCAATTTTATCTTTCATATAACACAACTTGTAACAGGTTCTTTTTTTAGAGGTTAATAACGTTAGCTGCCCGAGTTTCTCCATAACAATTAGAAAAGCCTGTATTGATGGAAGAAACGTGTACAATTGTTAAGGAGAAGTATCGAGGGGAGCGGTAATAGAATTCATCACTTCGATTGCCGGTGACCTCGATACGTCTCCCGACAATTGATTTATGTTTTCCCTTTGAATCAACTTCATCTAAATGTCGGGACACACTCGGTCACCTTTTTTCAGAAAGTCTTCGTTTCGGCATAATCAAGTCTTTTGTCTTTTATCTAACAGTCTATTGTCTACATTAGAACCATTTCTTCCGCTTAAAATAAATCATAAGTACAACGGCCAATGTAATCATCACTCCCCAAGCGACAAAATAGCTGTATTTCCACTCAAGTTCAGGTATATAGTGGAAGTTCATTCCATAAATTCCTGCGATAAAGGTGAGTGGAATAAAGATAGCACCGACCATAGTCAATACTTTCATAATCTCGTTCATTCTATGACTTAGCGTGGCGTAGTATAATTGTGTTAAGCTTTCAAGAATTTGCTTGTTCGTGTCTATCTCATCTAAAAGATTTTGGGCTGTGTCTTTAAGATCCCTGAAGTAAGGTTCATTATTTTTATCAATAAATTTAGGGAAACCGATATCTAATCGGGAAACGATTTCTTTAATCGGGAAAATCAATTTTCTCAAGTGAATCAAAATTCGTTTGTCGTTTTCGATTTTATTGAGTACTTCGGGAGTTGGAGAAGAAGTTGCTTCAAAATCAAGCGTTTCAATTTCTTCACTGATTTTTTCCAATACATTAAAATAACTATCCAAAATGCAATCTAGAAGTCGATAGAGCAAGTAGTCTGCTTTTTTCGTGCGGAGAATACCAGTATTGCTTTTTATTCGTTCTCGGACTGAAGGGAAATGGTCTGATTTGCGTTCTTGAATAGAGATTAAAAAATTTTCACCTAAAACAAATGAGATTTGTTCGGTATTGGGAACACCTTTTTTAGATGGAATAAACGATGCTAAAGAAAAATAAAGGTAATCCTCAAACTCTTCTACTTTTGGGCGCTGAGTGGTATCCAGGATATCTTCTTTTGTGGTGCGATGAATGTTGAAAATTTTAGATAGTTCCACCAATTCTCCTTCTGTTGGAATGCGGTGAAAGTTTATCCAGGACACTTGGTCTACGTTGATTTCATTTTTTATGTGTTCAAATTCAATTTTCTCTGTTTTCACAGAGTATGTTGAATCGTTAAAGGTGTAAAGTTGACATTTATCAAGTGGCATAATTCTCCATGTTATTAGGTATCTAAGATAAAAAAAAAGAGGTTAACCGTAGCTAACCTCTTTCAAAAAGAATATTAAATTCTGATTAGAATCTCCATCCAATACGAAGACCACCAATAAAATTGTGTCCTAGACCTAAAGATGTAGCAGCACTTCCCATAACAGGAGTTTCTGTTTCAACTGTTACACCACCTGTTGATACAGATGTAAAAGTGTCTTTGTAAGTTGTAGATGTAACACCCCAACCAAACTCAGCACCTAAGAATACATTCTGAGCGAAGTACCAATCAACACCAGCAACTAAGTTACCACCGATTGTCATCATTGGAGTTTTTGATTCCATTGTGAAATCATCTACCCACATAGTTCCATCTGTGTCTTCACCCATAGCTCTAGAAGATCCACCACCCATTAAGAAGTCGATACCTACATAAGGAGAAAGTTTCTCAAGTTGAGAGAAATGGTAAGAAGCACCTAAAGAGAAAGTGTAAGATCCAGATTTTGTAGTAAGTACACCAACAGAATCAGAATAATCTTGAGGTGATGCTACGGATCCGTAGAAATTCTCTTTCTCAGTCATTGAGTTGAAAGAACCACCAAGTCGAATAGCTAAGTTGTCCATAACAAAATAACGTAAACGAATTGTTGGAGCAGCAAATGTATTACCTGCAGCAGAATTCAAACTCACTTGACCTTCTAATGAAAACGGGTTTGCACCTTCCATAGGACGTTGTGCGAACATTGTTCCAGCTGTTGCAAGAACGGCAATTGATAAGATTAATTTTTTCATAATTAATATAAATTTTGGTTATACTAATTTACTTAGACGGATAGAATGAAATAAGGTTACATTTTAGATTTTATTAACTGAAAGAAGTTAATAACTGCATTTAACTTCTTTGCCCGAAAATAGTGCCTCCCACGCGAATCATGGTGCTGTCTTCTTCAATTGCAATTTTATAATCACTACTCATCCCCATCGAGATAATATTGAAGTTGGGATGTGATTTGAAATAATCAGCTTGTAGGCGATTAAATATTCTTTTTAGATTCTTGAATTCAGCTCTGATTTGCCCATTATCGTCAGTAAATGTAGCCATACCCATCACTCCGTTGAGTTGAATGTTTTGCAATTTTTTGAATTCGTCAGACTCTAGAAGCTCAATCGCTTCATTTAGGTCAAGTCCAAATTTGGTTTCTTCTTCTGCGATATAGAATTGTAATAAGCACGGAATAACTCTATCGTGCTTTAAAGCTTGCTTATTGATTTCTTTTAAAAGCTTTAAACTGTCTACAGCGTGAATGAGGTGCACAAAGCTAGCGATGTATTTAACTTTGTTCGTTTGTAAATGTCCAATTAAGTGCCATTTGATGTCTTTAGGAAGTGCTTCATGCTTGTCCACCATTTCCTGGACTTTGTTTTCGCCAAAATGACGCTGTCCCGCATCATAAGCTTCCATAATGTCCGCATTGGGTTTTGTTTTGGAAACGGCGATTAACTCTACGTGTGCAGGAATGGATTCTCGAATTGTGTCAAGGCGCTTCTTAATCATTTACTCTAAACTGTTTTTGATTCAAAAAATAAAAGACACGCAATGTTAAGGATATTAATTTACCCCACAAAGATACGAATACCTAAAATCTTCTAAGGAAAAAATAGATTCATCAACATATAGTCGATGTTTCCACCTTGGCTGTGACAACTGATGCACGCAGCTCCTTTATCTACTGCCGAATTGACAACTTTTCCATCAGCTTCCATGTAACCCCAAACCCAGCCGTTTGCGTCAGCGTCTTCATGACCTGTGCTTTTAAATAGTATGGCGTATCTGCTCAGCTTACTTTGATCGTCTAAAAGTTCTTTAACGATTAATGAACCATTTGGAAATGCAGCGTCTGATTTTACTTTACCCACACTGTCCAGCATTGCAGCGGCTGTAGAATTGTAACGTGTGCGCAAAAATGGCTGTGTGTGACCGCTTCCATCACTTTTAGCTAACGCAGCATTACTGTTCTTGTACCAAGTAAAGCCAGCTGTGGTGTTTGACATTTCATACAACTCCAAGTCAGTGCCTTCGGGTTTGTCTTTTTTACAGGAAGTGGAGAACATAATGAGTGAACATAATGCAATTGGAAGGTATATCTTGAGTTTGTTCATAATGACTTGTTTTTAGTATTGAGAAATGAAAGTACGACTAATTTATAAAAGTTCAAAATTAAATCTACGTCTGAATCTTATTTAGGCTTTACTTGACTTGGACTCGTAGTGAATAGAACACAGATTTGGCGAATGACGCAGATTTACGCGAATTAATTTCATTGTTTGCCCCAAATTAAGCTCCTCGAGTTTCTTCATAACAATTAGAAAAATCTGTATCGATGGAAGAAACGTGTACAATTGTTAGGGAGAAGTATCGAGAGGAGCGGCAATAGGATTTATCACTTCGATTGCCGGAGACCTCGATACACCTCCCAACAATTAATCGTATTTGTACCATACATTAATATTGTTGGAATTGTCGTGACGCACTCGGTCTCCTTTTTTTTCAGAAAGCTCATCACTCTAGCAGTCACAAAGTCTTTTGTCTAACGTCTAACAGTCTAATGTCTCAAAAAAAAGCTTCCCTCGATACACCTCCCAACAATTAATCGTATTTGTACCATACATTAATATTGTTG
>CAYUQU010000069.1:0-2789 GCA_964447015.1 uncultured Flavobacteriales bacterium | reverse complement strand
GAATTGTTGTGATGCACTCGGTCTCCTTTTTTCTAAAAGTCCATCACTTCAGCACAATCAAGTCTTTTGTCTAACTTCTAACAGTCTAATTTCTCTATTGTATTGGATAAATCGTCAATCCACTCCGTAACTTCGGTTCCACCCAAGTTGATTTCGGAGGCATGATCAACTGCGCATCGGCAACTTGTTTTACTTGCTCCATTTGGATAGGATAGAGGACGAAACCAACGCCTTGTGGGTATTTCTCCACTTTTCGAACCATGGTTTCAACGCCTTCTTCACCGCTGATGAATTGAATTCGGCTATCAGTTTTGAGGTCTTTGATGTTGAGTAGAGGGTCTAGGACGTAATCGGTGAGAATTTGAGCGTCTAATTCTTTAACAGGGTTCGAATTGTCGATGATTTCGTCTTTGCACGTCAATTTGTACCATTTGTCTTCCAAAAACATGACGATTTCGTGTTGCTTCGAAGGAACGTGCGACAGTGTATGCTCGATCTCGAAATTCTCGGTGAGGGCTTCGATGAAAACGTCTGCGGATAAACCGTTGAGGTCTTTTGCAACGCGGTGAAAGGGGAGGATGTCCAATTTCGTTTCATCCATAAAGAATGCGAGGAAATATTGCGACAAATCATCTTCTGATGCGCCTTTATCCAAATAGCGTTGCGCCAAAATTGCTGAAGAAGCCGAACGATGATGTCCGTCTGCGATATAAATCTCGTTCAGTTCGTCAAAACACGCTTTAATTGTTTCTTCGTGCGTACCTCGGACAACCCAAAGCTCGTGTGTAATTCTATCCGTAGTCGAAAATTCATACTCTGGACGCTCGCTGCATATTGTCTCTATAGTCTCATTCAACTTTTTGTGCGGTGCGTGCGATAAAAGCACTGGCTCGGCATTGAACTGCGTAATGTCGAGATAATTCACAAACACTTCTTCTCGAGACGTAATCGTAGCTTCATGCTTCTTAATCAAATCTTGCTCGTATTCACGCACCGAAGCGCCACCTACAACGCCAGTGTAAACGTGCCCGTTTTTAGATTGACGGTAGATATACAGCGCAGGTTCTTCGTCTTGAAATAAAATTCCTTCTTCCAAAAACTCCACGTAGCGCTCACGCACTTTAGAAAACCGTTCTTCAGAATTGGGAGCTGTTTTATCGTTTAAGCCGTGTTCGGGATTAATGATGTGCATAAACGTGAAGGGATTCTCCTCCAGTTTCGCATCCATTATATGCTTCTTATACGTGTAGTACGGGCGTGTAGCCACCAAATGAACTTTGTCACGCGTGGGACGAACTGCTCTAAACGACTTAATTTTTGCCATAAAACTCTATTTCGGGGTGAAATTTAGTAAAAAAGATTGATGGGAGAGTGAGGGGTGGGGTGTTGTTTTGGGTTGAGGAGAAATGATTTGTGAAATTGTGATATATTTGGGGGAGAAGATTTATCTAGATGCATAAAAAATATATTTTTTAGAGTTTGATAAATTTCTTTTTGGTTTAAAGGTGTAAGCAAGTTGAGGATTTTGTTAAAAGTATAAGGTGTTAATATTACAAGACATATTAAATAGAAAAATTATTAAGATTCAAAGACTTGATACACGGAGTGATTATGAGTTAGATAGTCCAAATGTAATAGTATTAACATTGAGCGATTCAGACAACAAACTTGTGATTTCGATTGTAAATGATGGAATTTCTTGTGATATTAAAGTAATGCCTGAAACAGATATCGAAAATGAATTTGATTTTACGGAACAGTGTCTCAATGACTTAAGAAAAGAAGACGATCTTAGTTTATTTATAAATGAGATAATTAAGGATGTGAAAATTGCAGAATTCATACATCCTGAGATAAAAGGTGAAGATTTCGTTATAAAACAAGATAAATATGCGGGTGTAAAAATTGAGACTGAAAATCATGACTTTTTGTTTTATAACAATTTTGGAGGTTGGATAGTTGTAGATGATGAAGTTATGGAATTACCTAATACTGATAGATGGCAATGGATGAATTAGATTTTATAGATGAAACATACGTGTCAATTGAAAATGAATTAACTGAAAAGATTTATTCTGACAATTTTCGAAAGACAGAGTATGAAATTTATCCTGAGTCGTTTGGATCCAGATATACTATATGGAAAAATTTTGAGACATTTTGTGCTATAAGATTGATTTGGGATGGAAAAGATTCATGGTTTATAATTGAAGAATCTCCATTTTCTAAAAATTCAGAGCCTGACTCATGGGCTGATTTAGTAATTGTGCCCTTGGATAGTACAAAAATAGGATTGGAATATAAACAACAAATAATTCAAGACTTGATTAATGAAATTAAATAAAACATGCCCCAATTTGTAGCCTTAATTATATGAAACAACTTTCAAAAATCCCTTTTACAAACAATATTAAGTTAGAAAATGAAAGAAATTAAAATTGAACACTTAGCATACCTGCTCAAACAAGCTAAAGATAGTGAGCAACCACAACCGATATTTTTTTTGGGAGCCGGGGCGTCGCGTTCTGGTAATATTCCTTTGGCTGGTGAAATAATTGATAAAATCTTAGAGGATTATTCAACAAGCCCCTTCATCAAAGATTTACCAGAAAAAGATAGAACTTATTCTAATTTAATGAATTGTCTTTTGCCAGATCAAAGAGATGAACTCTTGAAGAAATATGTTGATGAGGCAAAAATTAATGTTACTCATATTTATTTAGCACAATTAATAAAAGAAGACTATGTAGATTATGTTCTAACTGTGAATTTTGATAATCTAATGTTAA
>CAYUQU010000068.1:0-19722 GCA_964447015.1 uncultured Flavobacteriales bacterium | reverse complement strand
AATCGCGAATCGTGTCGGGAGACTATGACATCTATTCAGAATTGACTTTTTGTGATTGTGGTGATTTGTCAACCAATGATGCTGGAATTTTAATAACACAAAAACAAGAAGCTTATACAGGAACTTGCTCTCGCAACTATCCTGAAACGGAACTTGTGATGGAAGAACGCCAGATTCTAAACGGAAAATTGTACGGATACGTAAGTATTTACGACATGGAAGGCAATTTGATGACAAAAACACTCTACAAAGATGGAATTTTACTTTCCGCTAGAGGCAAAAATGCTATTACATGTTCGTGCAAAGAATTAACGGACTATACAGATACCTTGACTAACACAAAATTCAAACTCCATAAAAACCAATTTTTCACTGGCACTTGCGAGAATTTTTACGAAGACTCTACTTTAGCATTAAAAGCTGAATATAGAGAGGGTTTAAATCACGGAATCCTTACTGTGTATGATAAAACTGGCAACGCAATCGTTACTGAAAAGTATAATGAAGGTGAATTAATCGAGTAATTCGACCTATAAATTGCACAAATAAGTATCCTGAAAACTGGATCATACAAGCCATTAACATGTCATTGTGGAAACATGAGGTATAAACAACCTCTTTTCAACCCTAAAGTCCGTTAACTTCGTAAGATTAAGAACGAACGATTCATGGCAAAAACGAACAGGCTCATAGTTAAAGAGGACGATCAGGAAGAAAACACAAGTAAAAAGAAAAAAACAGGTCGTAAATCACCTGTGTTTAAAGGAGCTGATTTTTTCAAAGGCAAACTTGATAACGGTCGTGCTCGAAACATTACGGGCGCAGTGTTTTTACTTTTTGCTATCTACTTTCTTCTTGCGTGCATGTCTTACTTTTTCACTTGGCAAACAGATCAGGATCGTGTGTTGGGTAAAGGTCTGTGGGAATTTATGTTCGATGAAAACCCAGAACCAGTTGAAAATTGGCTAGGTAAGTTTGGTGCATGGATTTCACATCTATTTATTTACCGATGGTTTGGGATCTCCTCGATTGCATTCTCTTTTATGGCGTTGGTAATCGGTTCTAAATTATTGCTTCGCCTTCAAATTATGAAGATTGGGAAAATGTTTGCACTTACTTCAATCGGAATTTTGTGGTTCAGTATTTTTCTTGGATTCTTTTCCGCTAAAACCTCAATTCTTGGCGGAGCGTTTGGTTATGAAATAAACGATTGGCTCAAAATTAGTTTGGGGAGTTTTGGTGCATTTTTATTCGTAATCATCACTGGTTTCATTTCTATCATCGTGCTTTTCAATCCTAATTTACAGACAATTCTCGCAAAGTTCAAAGGTCAATTAAACGATGACGAAAGTGATGAGCATCTCAGTGCCAATGAATACGAAGCAGTGAATACATTAACAGAAGATGATATTCTTACCGAAAATCCTTCTGAAACAATTGATTTGACAGAAGAGGATGAAGAAATAGAGGAAGAATTGACTGATGAAGAGGAAGAAGAATTTGAAGCTATCGAGATTATATCTAAAGGCGAACCCGAAGAAGAATTGAACTTGGGTGATGATGATTTTTCGGTAGAAATTGCCCAAACTGAAGAAGAATTAACCGACAAAGAAATTAATAAGAAAGTTGAAGAGTTTGGAGAATATGACCCTACTCTAGAGCTTTCAAGCTACAAGTTACCTCCTATTGATTTACTAAATGAATACGGCAGTAAGCAAATCAACATCGATAAAACAGAGCTCGAAAACAACAAGAATAAAATTGTTGAAACACTGGCAAATTACAATATTGAAATAGCCAAAATCAAAGCTACTGTAGGTCCAACTGTTACGTTATACGAAATCATTCCCGCACCTGGAGTTCGGATCTCAAAAATCAAAAATCTTGAGGACGACATCGCGTTGAGTTTAGCCGCATTGGGAATTCGGATTATTGCGCCAATTCCGGGGAAAGGAACTATTGGTATCGAAGTTCCAAATTCAAAACCAGAAATGGTTTCCATGCGCTCATTGATTTCCTCAGAGAAATTCCAAAATGCGGATATGGAATTGCCTATTGTGATGGGTAAAACTATCACAAATGAAACCTTAGTTTTTGACCTTACAAAAATGCCTCACCTTTTGGTTGCAGGGGCTACAGGTCAAGGTAAGTCGGTTGGTTTAAATGCCATAATGATTTCAATTCTGTACAAAAAACATCCAGCACAAGTCAAATTCGTACTTGTCGATCCAAAAAAAGTCGAATTGACTTTATACAATAAAATAGAACGCCACTTCCTTGCAAAACTTCCGGGAGAAGGAGAACCGATTATAACTGATACGAGTAAAGTTGTGGCAACTTTAAATTCACTTTGTATCGAAATGGATGACCGTTATGAACTACTCAAAGAAGCTCATGTGCGCAACATTAAAGAGTACAACCAAAAGTTCATTAACCGTAAGTTAAATCCTGAAAAGGGACACAAATACATGCCTTATATTGTAGTCCTGATTGATGAGTTCGCCGATTTAATTATGACAGCGGGTAAAGAAGTTGAGCACCCTATTGCGCGATTGGCTCAACTTGCTCGTGCAATTGGAATTCACCTAATCGTAGCCACACAACGTCCTTCGGTGAATGTAATTACCGGGATGATAAAAGCTAATTTCCCAGCTCGTATTGCATTCCGCGTATTGTCTAAAATTGACTCACGTACCATTTTGGACGCTTCGGGTGCAGATCAACTAATCGGTCGAGGTGATATGCTTATTTCAAATGGAAACGATTTAACTCGACTTCAATGTGGTTTTGTAGACACTCCCGAAGTTGACGAAATTTGTGATTTCATCGGCAATCAACGTGCTTATCCTGACGCCTATTTACTTCCAGAATATGTAGGAGAAGGTGCTGACGGTGGTGATGTAGACTTAGATGACATAGACAGTATGTTTGTTGATGGTGCTCGAATTATTGTTATCCATCAACAAGGTTCTGCAAGTTTGCTACAGCGTAAATTAAAACTTGGGTATAATCGCGCTGGAAGAATTGTAGACCAACTTGAGGCTCATGGAATTATTGGCCCGTTTAAAGGCTCTAAAGCACGTGAAGTTTTAATTTCGGATGAAATACAATTGGAAGAGTTGCTGAAATCAAAAGGACTTTTGTAATTTTGGCACAGTATATGCAATCTTGCATTAAAAAATAAACATTATGAGATTTTTAGTATTTTTCTTCTTCATGGCAATAGCGCCAGTCTTTGCTCAAGATAAGTCGCAAGCTATCTTGGACGATTTAAGCAAAAAGATAAAGTCGTACAAAACTTTTTACATCGAATTTAAGGCTACAATTAAAAATGTAGACACAGGCATCAACGAAAATGCTTCTGGAAAAGGTTGGGTGCAAGGTGATAAGTTTCACACAATCTACGGTGACAATACCATTATTTCAAATGGTATAAAAATATGGGTGGTTTCTAAAGAAGATGCAGCTGTCTATATTTCATCTGTTGGTGATGACGATGATGAGTCGTTAAATCCTAAAAAATTGATGAGTATTTGGGAAACTGGTTTCAAAAGTAAATACATTAAAGAAGAAGCTGGAAACCACATTATTCATTTGTTCCCTAAAGACCCAGGTAATAGTGAATACCACACTATCATCCTGAAAGTAAGTACTGCAAAAGACCTGAAGTCTGTTGAAGTTAAAATGAAAGATGGGACTAAAATGACTTATGAGATGTCTAAGTTTGATGGAAACATCGAAATCCCTGCAAGTAAGTTTGTGTATGACAAACGTAACTTCCCAGGATATCAAGAAGTTGAAAACTAAATAACAATTCATTCTCAGATAGAAAACGAGGGGCTGCCCCCTCGTTTTTTTGTTTTCAACTCAATTTTTTGAATATTTTAACAAATAATTCAAATTAATCACTAATTTCGCATCAAATGACACATAATCACACAACATGCTGACCATAGGTAAAATAACTGAAGATATTATTAATCGTTCACCTTTCTTACGTGAAGCGATAACTGAAGACTTAATCAATATTTCCGCTCTTGCTAGAAAACTAAAACCTGAGATTGAAGAGTTGATGAAAAAAGAAGTCAAAGAAGGAGCCATCGTTATGGCCATCAAACGTATGTCACCAGGGTCATATCACAAAATCAATATGAAGATTCGCCACATGATGGCTGACTTAGGTGATTTCTTGGTAAGAAGCGATTTGGAAGACTACACTTATCAGAATTCTGATAATCTTAAAAACAAACAAATTGACTTAATGCGAAAATTGTCTGAAGAACAAGATGCATTTTTCACAGTTTGTCACGGTGTTACAGAAACAACTTACATTACTTCTCGTGTAGCTGCACCATTGTTTAAAGATATTTTTCAAGGCGAGAGTCTTCGCGCACACATCCCAAATCTCGCATCAGTAACAATCAAATTGCCAACCACGAATAAAGACATCTCAGGTGTATATTATTATATCTTGAAACATCTAGCTTGGGAAGGTATTAACATTGTAGAAATTGTTTCTACTGCAAATGAGTTTTCTATCATCGTAGATACAAATGATATCGATTTGACTTTTTCAGTTCTTATGCGCTTGAAAAAAGGACAATAATATTTTTAATTTGAATTTAAAAGAATGAAAAGGGGCATGTACAACGTATATGCCCCTTCTTGTTAAGCTTCTTATTCTAAAAAACTATTTCTTACCTTCCACTATCTCGACTAATACTTTTCCTGTAGAACCACTAGGTTTAGTTAAACCAAGTAATAAAGACAATGTGGGTGTAATGTCCGTAATATCAACTTCGCGGTACACATTCTGAGCAGATACTCCTTTACCGAAAAACACTAATGGTACTTGCGTGTCATAAGTAAAGGCAGAACCGTGACTTGTGCCTTGCTTACTTTTCATTGTGTCTTCCTTTACAGAAAGATAACCTGGTTCTAAAGTAAATAACACATCCCCTGCTTCGGCTGGATGAAAGCCCAGTGCAATTTTTCTTGACCAATCGTGTAAAAATGTATTGTTCAACAATTCATCCGCTGTATATACCTGCTTGATATGAGGATAATTTGTTACTAATTCTTTAACGAAATTTATAACCTCTGTTTTAGAATGACCCAATTCAGCAATGATTTTATCATCCAAGTAAATCGAAAAATTATATAAATCCGCAATCACATCTCCTCCAAATTTGGCTTTGGCAGTTTCTTTAACATGCGCTCTAAACGGACTCCAAAAGAAATACCCTGCAGCCATTTTATGATCAATCAAATATTGAGGAATAGGCTCTACAGCGTGGTCGGCTGTCAAGAAAAGAAAATAGTTGTCTTTACCATATCTTTCATCTAGTTCTTTTAAAAGCCTAGCAATGTCGCGATCAAGGCGAATCATCACATCTTGCATTTCTTTTGAATAAGGACCGTATGAATGTCCGATAATGTCAGGTGAAGAATAACTAATAGCAAGGATATCTGTTACCTCATCTTCACCTAAACCTTCTTTCTTAAGTGCTTCAATAGCAAAATCTGTGAGAAAAGTATTTGCAAAAGGTGTTTCTACAAATAACTCATTCTGATCCTTTCCATTCTTCACCGCTTTCTTTAAATCATAAGGAAAAACAGGTAAATCTTCTGTTATTGAAGCTTCATAAGCGTAATTATCATGGCGACTTTCGAGATAGGTTTCAATAGGCTTTAAAGTCTCCCATTTTGCAGGCAAATACGTTCCTGCATGATTACGCTCATTAAAACTCCTCACCCACTCAGGCAATTTATCTGTATAATAACTTCCTGTCATAAATCCTCCATTGGAATAATCAAACCAATATGCTCCATCGGGAGTGTGTCCTCCAGGTAGAATGGCTCCTCGATTTTTAATTGAAATCGAAACGACTTTCGCGCGTTGATCCATCAACTTAACTTGGTCAGTTATCGTATTTGATTTTAAACGCATCGGAGAAAAATTTCCTTTTGTTTCTTTTGAACTTCCGATTGGTAAGCTATTCACATCCTCCACACAATTCACACGCTTATTCTCTGCCTTGCTCCACCACGCATTTCCTACAATTCCATGATTTGATGGTGTAGTCCCAGTATAAATTGAAGCGTGACCTGGCCCAGTAAATGTCGGTACATAATCGTAGTGACAATTCTGATAGTTTGTTCCCTCGTTCATCAATCTCAAGACCCCATCGTCCCCATAATGATTTGCAAAACGATACAAATAATCTGCTCGCATTTGATCTACGACAATTCCAACAATCAATTTAGGTTTGTCTTTTTGAGCAAATGAAATCAGTGAACAAACTGAAAAAAATACGACTAAAAGTCTACTTATTTGCATTGCGAATGGCATTAAAATAACGTTTCAATTCTTTATCATTCAACTCTGTTGGCGTAAACACCTCCAACAAAGCGGGTCTATCATTTGATGTTGGCTGATACAAGTTCACAAGCTCCGTTTCTAGTGTCTCAATTGAATTTGCACTTAGGTATTCAACATTAAATGCTTTACAGATATATTCTGCAGAATACGGATGTGAAGTAACGAAGTAATCCTCAAGTTGTGCTGTTGTATCTGGTCCTGGGATAATTTTAAAAATTCCACCACCCCCATTGTGAATCACAATGATTTTCAGATTTGGCGTCAAAAATTGATTCCACAATGCGTTAGAATCATAGAAAAACGAAATGTCACCCACCACAAGTGTGTGAGTTTGATTTGGATTGGCATAAGCCGCTCCCGCAGCAGTACTCATGCTTCCGTCAATTCCACTTGTACCTCTGTTGCTCCAATAGTTCACAAAACGAAGCGGATCAAACAACTGTGCATAGCGTACCACAGAACTATTCCCCATGTGAAAATGACTTTTTTCGGGAATGGTGTCGTGAATTATTTCCATCACCTTTAAATCAGAAAATGGTGCGGATTCAAGAAACTGCTCATGCGTATCTTTAGCTGCAAAATCGGCATTCTTCCATTTTGAACTATAGTCTGTTTCACCCAAAACAGTAAGTCCTGAGGTAAATTGCTCCAGAAAATCCGTCCCTGTCATCGAAAAGGACTTTGTCAAGTGCTGATAAGTATCCATAAATGGAAATTCCTCGCCAATCTTCCAGTGAGATTTAACAGAAACTGATCGCAAAAATGCTTTGATTTTCTTTGACACTATTGCGCCTCCAAAAGTCAACAATAAGTCTGGTGTAAATTCTTCTTCTTTCCCTTCAATTTTTGCTAAAGTTCTATCGATACAATGTACTCCATTTACATGAACGATATTTGATGTATTCTCCACCAACACAACCGTATCGGGATCATTTAACAAGGGATCTAAAGCTTGAATAAATCGAGGGTCTGTAACTTGTTGCCCGATAAGAATCATTCGTTTCTTAGAAGCGTACCACTCTTTTCTCAATGCAGAGGTGTCCGCATCTGAAATTCGCTTACTCAATTCAACTAATTCGAGTGGCTGTGTGGAAAACTGCTTTTGTTTGGCAGTATTATACAATGGTTCTTCAAATGGAATATTGATGTGTGCTACACCCGATTTGGCCACATTTAAAGCGCTGTTGATTTCGCGTCTATAATACCACTCCTGCGCTTCCGTATCAGGCTCAACAGGCAAACTGATTTGGTAATCAACAAAATTCGAAAAAACGTCTTTTTGATTAATAGTTTGACCGTCTCCTTGATCAATCCATTCTAAAGGCCTGTCAGCAGACACGACTAAAAAAGGAACTCTTTGATAGTATGCCTCGGCAACTGCTGGAGCGTAATTTAACAAAGCGCTTCCACTTGTGCACATCACAGGAACTGGTCGTTTTATTTGCTGAGCAATTCCCAATGCGAAAAAGGCCGCACTGCGTTCATCAGGCAACGAAATGGTGTTGAATTTTCCACTCCCTACAATTCCAACCACCAAAGGTGCATTGCGCGAACCAGGAGAAAATACCACATCGGTAACGCCGTGTTGAAGAAATGCTTCTATCAATATCTGAACGCCTATTTTGGCTGTCGTCTCGCTCATTTATATCACAAATAATGACTCAAAGTCGTTGATTTTCGAATTGTTTCTTTCCATTCCGATTCTGGGTTGGAGTCTTTTGTAATTCCCCCACCCACAAACAAATCTACATATTTATCGCTACACTGCATGCATCGTAAGTTTACGAAAATATTAAGATTGTCTTTACTCAATAAACCTATCATGCCTGTGTACAGTCTTCTGTCATGAGCCTCCAAAGACTTGTAAAGTTGTGCTGCTTTTTTAACAGGAATCCCGCAAACAGCTGGTGTGGGGTGAATAGCCTGAATAAAAGGTCTAATATTTTCTTCTGACAGTTGGAATGTAAACTCAGTACACAAGTGCTTGACTGGTCCTGCAATTCGTTCGTTGACTGTTGTTTCATTCACCAACTCACCATGCTCTTCAATTGCAGACTTAATAAAATCTGAAACGTAAGCTTGTTCTTCACGTTCTTTAGCTCCCCATTTATCCGAATTTTCATCAACAGCTAGCGTTCCTGCAAGCGCCATTGTTCGAAAAGTGTTTTTATTTTCTGATGCTATCAATGTTTCGGGAGTAGCACCAATCCAACAACCATTTTCTTCTGATACAAACAGATAAACCATCGCGTTTGGATAGGATTGTTCAAGTTCATTGAATATTGACAAAGCTTGAGAGCTGTCCCAGTTTATGCGTTCAATCCTTGAAAACACCACTTTATCCACATCATTGCCTTTCATTTCAGAAAGTAATTTCTCCAATCGATCAAGATATGATTCCTTAGACAGGGTATGTTGTTGTTCTTGTTGGGGAAAAGTAATATTGATAGAATTCGGTTCAATAGATTTCGAAGGAAGAAACGCTTGAAGTGTATTTCCATCTGCATTTGAAATAAAAAACACATCCGTTTCTGTTGACAAGTCAGTCAATGTAGTATTAATCCATTTGCCTTCAAACGCTTCTATAGCCTTTCTTGGAAAACGATATAACAATACTTCTACCATATACTAACTTGTTAAAGAAACAAAGATAGCAAGACTTTGTTCCCTCCGTCTTTTTGACAAAGCTGTTTTTGAATATTATTAAAGGCTTTTGCCAGTCTTTTGTCTTACAATCAAAATCAGCATAGAATTTGCTAACCATTATTACCAATTCCATTAAAGGATGCTTAACTTTGAGTTATGAAACGATACTTGCCATTCGCATCATTGTTTTTGTTCTATTTCACGAACTCATTTCTGTTTGCACAGCAGGAAATAATTAGCGTATACAGAGAATCTGCCAATTTACCTTTTGTGCAATTTCATGCAGCAGAAAATCAAAAATTTGGATTTGATGAATTTCAGCACAAGGAATGGGAAGGATTTTACGACATCTGGAATTTACCTATTTCTGAAGAATATTACATTCCTTATAAGTCTGTCGGAGAAAATCAAACGGATGAAGTTGAGGCACTCGTTGTGAACAGAAATACATTCAAACGCGATAGCTTACATTTCATCAATTCTGTTACAAATGCTAGACTTCGCTACCGTTACAAAAATGATAGTGTTGTTGTATTGACGCTGCCCCCAATGACCGAAAACTATGTGCTTAAGGCTAATTATGGAAATACGACAGTGGGGCGTTTGCGAGTCTTAGTATATCCCGAAGATGTGGAAGAAATTATTTTGGTGCCTCTTGTAGATTCAACGTTCAACATTGATTTGATGCGCAATTATATTGGCACCGTTTTCTCGCCAGTAAATTTTCGCTTTGACCTGAAACTCGAAAAACAATTCTCAAATGACGAGTACAATGCTGAAACAATTTTTGATAATCCTGGTGCAAACTACGATCACTATACCCACCAAATGCGCTCGTTACGTGATGCTTACTTTGATGCCAATCCTAATACAAACAAAAAGGCATACTATATTTTCATCGTTCCTGGATTTGTAAATGAAGACCTTCATGGATTTATGGCTCAGAATAAAGCACTTGGTTTTGTTAAATATTCAGCTGATTCTACTCTTTTTCTTCACACTGCAAAAAACCTTGCTCGCGGAATTGGAATTCTTCAAAACACATGGCTCGACAACGGTCCAGAGCGTGGAAGCACCGATAATTTAATGGATGTAAGTGGGGGTACACATTTGACACATTTTCAATGGGAGCAATTGAGACACAGTTCAAAAAGTTACTCGTTCTATGATGCAGATGAAGATGTGCGCACCAATAACGGGATGATTGCGTACTATTTTTGGGAGGAAAATGAAGACGGGTACATCGAGTTTGAGGCGGGAAACCTCATGAAGAGTATTAAGAGACCCTACAAAAAGAATTATCTGTCTTATCACCTTAATATTCAGGACGTGTTCTTTAAACCCCTTTTTGCCATTGGAAAATACTTTGTATGCTGGTGGCACATTATATTGGTTTCTGTTCTTTTCCTATTTATGTGGTATTTTCAGCGTAAAATTCGTCTAAAATTCAGAGCCAATTTAAAATTCTCTAAAATCTGGATGGTAGTCGCCAATTCAGGAATTTTCAGTGTCACAATCGGCTTGACGCTTGTAATTTTCTTCGTTATCAACAATGAACTTGAAAAACACGAGGTCACATCAGGATATCTGTCTGACTTACATGGACAGACATATAAAGAAGCAAGTAGAAACATCCTCTATAACAAAAACTTAAAACGCACTTTTGAAGAAGAGATGAGTACCGAAATCCTTCTAAAAAAAGGCGACAATTGGTACATGAAAAGACGCAAAAAAGTGCTCTATTTCGAAATTAAAAAAGATTCGACAGACCAATGGACTCTTTGTAAGTTTAAATCGGATAGTGACACCTTAATTGTGGTGACAAGTATGTATAGAAAATTGGCTACCAATCATTATTTTGTGTTTAACTACATAGATGATGAGGGGAATTATGACCATCAATATGTGTTCAATCATGCGGGGACAAATATTACGGAGCGGCTGTATATTGAAGAAGATCCTGCAAAACGGATTTTAGTTTTTGTGAATGGTTACCGACCTACTTCAATCGGACACACTTTTGAAGACAACTTTAAGGATATTCAAAAATATGGACTTGAATTTCCGAATTCCACCAATCTGATTTACAACTTTGACCGATATGATTACTGGAGACCTTGGCAAAAAATAGATTTATTGATTCAAAAACGCATCAACCCAAGTGAAAGTTTTTATGCTGACGGACATTTTTCTGTTTCCACTTCAAATTATAGAAGTCTGTTGAATTTCACCACTCTCTCAAGCAAATATCCCGAAAGATGTGCCGACCCCGAGAACCATACTTGTGAATATACAAATACCGGTGGGTCAAGATGGTTTGGTTCTTCTCAGAAAAAATCTGCTTCACTCCTTCCCGAAAAGGCAAATAAGTCGGGCTTTTACATGCGCAAGGAAAATGGAAAAATAGCGGGAAAAAACTTACTCCAATTGCTGAACGAAATTCCAAATCGTTCTGAGAATGACACGCTTTATATTGTAGCACATTCTATGGGATACGCTTATGCATTAGGCATGATTGAAGAAATGCGCGGCCAAATAAATTTCGGAGAATTTTATATTATCTCACCTGAAAATGCGGAAAGTGGCGAGGTAAAATCAGCTGAATGGCAAAAAGTATGGCAATACGGCTGCGATCACGAAAAACATCGCAAAGAAGCACCCTGTATGTTAGATGGTGTCGCTCCGCAATCGAAAGCAAAAGGCTTAAACGAAACGCAACGTGTCTTCATCCCCGAAAAACATTATCGTCGCCACGGCTTTTTCGACTCGCATTTCATTGGGTTTTATACGTGGATTCTCGATATTCCTGAGGGTGAACCTGGTTATATGGGGCAGAGGTAGATTTGGCTTAGTATAATAGGAGCAATAACCAGATGATGAATAACATTCAGTATAACAAAACAAAAAACCGCCCCCAACAAATGTTGAGGACGGTCATTACTAAATCTTAAATCGAAACAAACCTATTTCACAGCAACCTTCTGTCTTGAAAGTTCAGCTCCATCAACGGTTACAATTACGAGGTACATACCTTCTGATAAATTGTTCAATTCTTTAGATTAATACCACTTGCCCTCACCTTCCCCTCGAATTAAACGTCTTATAGTGTAGAATATCGTACTACTATGAAATACAATTCATTGGTATTATCTTTATTTGCTAATTTTGACCAAGTGATACGCCATATTTACAAATACATTTTCAGATTACATCTATTATTGACAACCTTGATTGTATCAATGCCTTTGTTGATATACTCACAACTAATTTTTGAGCAAGGAGTAGTCCAAGGTGGTGTAACTGGCGCAGGTTTTTCAACTGGACAAGGAAGTGGTTCAGGTACTTTTGAGATATTCATTGAACCAGGAAGTACTGTAAAAAAAGCTTATTTATTTACTTATAGGCAACGTTTTCCACCACCAGCAACATTTACCGTAAATAGTATTAATTACAGCTTTGATACCACCAATATACTAATGAATTGTAATATTAACAATCACCCAGCTGTAAATCCGGTACAACTATTTTACATGGATATTACTCAAGACATTAATCCTTCAACAACAGTTTACAATGTTACTATACCAGGCCAATTTGGTTTACCATTAAATGCTGGTTATTGGACAGTTTTTTTGTTTGTTGTTTATGAAAACCCTTTGTTGACAAATACTTGTTATAACATTATTATTAATCAACAGAATTATGTTGGTGACGAGATTTATAATCTAAGTAATTTGAATTCTATTGATAATAGTAATCCCGTTGGATTTTCATTGTACACGGACAGAACAGGGAGTGGATTAGTTGAAACCAATGAAATATATTTTAATACCAATTTTTTAGGTTTAATTGGTGGTAGTGATAACGTGAATAATTCATGGAATTTCGCTGGTGTTAAAGGCCATTTTTATTTTCAAAATAATGAACTTTTTGGGTTAGACGATGACACCCCAAATTCAACAATGAGTGGAACCGACGGTCTAGCTGATGTAGCTTCATACTTGCCCAACAATACAACTTCTACTCAGTTTCGATTAACACACATCAATTATCCTAATCATAGTCCCAGTGCAGCAAATCTCAACCTCGCCTATTTCCTCACTTACTCCACCCCCTGCGATATCTTTCAAACAGACTTGGTAACAGAAGACACCACCATCTGCCCCGGAGAACCTCTGCAACTCGGCGCATCAGGAGGCATAAACTACGATTGGCTTCCTCAAACAGGGTTAAGTTGCTATGATTGCCCAAATCCTGAGTTTGTTGGCGATAGTAGTATGGTTTATACGGTTAGAATTTGGAGTACGGACAGTTGTTCTAAAGTGTTGCCAGTAAAAGTTAAAGTGTTGCCCCAACCTGAGTTTAGTTCCATCAACCTTACACCATCCGCGTGTGGGGAGGAGAATGGTACCATTGTCGCAACTGCTTCCAATGGTTCGGCTCCGTATCAATATCAATTGGATGGCGGGGGAAATGTAGGAAATGGACAATTTAATGGTTTAGCTTCGTCAAATTATACACTTACGGTAACAGATCTCAATGGATGCAGTGCAGACAGTGTAGTATTTATTGACGAAGAAATTTTGGTCAATGCCTCGTTTGTGCTTGAACCACCCTCGGGATCAGCACCTTTGTGGGTACAAAGCAACAACACCTCAACCAATGCTAACAACTACGTTTGGACATGGGCAGATGAAACTTCCACAGACACTCATCCCGGGTTTTATTTGGACACATCGGGTACGTATACGGTTACGCTCATTTCGTACAACAATTTCCCAGAGTGTGCCGATACCTTTTTCGTGCAGGTTTTGGTGTATGATTCCCTGCAAATCAGTATTCCCAATATTTTTACTCCAAATAATGACCAAAGCAATGATTTCTTTGGCATCACTACCAATGTGCCGACAAGTGGCACAGTGGTTATCCTAAATCGTTGGGGGAACTTGATCATGGAAAAGGATTTTACTACTCAGCCCCATGTGTTTGAAGCTTTTTGGGATGGGATGTTGTTTGGGAGTGAAAAGGCTACGGAAGGGGTATACTTTTACAGAATGAGAGTGAAAGCGGAGAATGAGGAGTTTGAGTTTTCTGGGTTTGTGACCTTAGTTCGATAGCTGTTGACCACAACAATGCAACTTAATGAACCTTAACATTTCTAAATCAACTTAATGTTAAAATTGAGCATTAATGCTTCGGATATTTTTGAACCATTTAGAAAGTTAAGATTGAAAGTGCATTAAGACAGAGGCGGGGGTCAGAGCGAGAATGAGAGCGAGAGCGGGGGGGGGAATTATCTGCACAAATAATTGTGAACGTATTGAGCCCGAAGGATTGCAAATCTAGCGAAACTAGAAGTAAAACAGTCTTTTGTCTAATTTCTAAAAATCTTTTTTCTCACTTGTCAATTCTTCCACCAATGGCATTAACCTCTCTGTCGTCACATGCTCCATAATCACAATTTTATACCACTTAGGTTCATGATGATTATCAGGCACTAATCCGTATTTGTGCGCTATTTCCTCACTTACAAAATCTGCTTTGATGGTGATAATATTGCAATTTGGGTTTCTGAAATACTGCACTCCAAGCCTATCTAACTCATTACACATCCAGTCTGTTCGATTTTGAAGAACGAGTATTTTTTCATCCCAACCAAATGGTCCGTAAGTCATTAAAATCATCCAAATGGCAATGGCATTGGCTCCTGAACGACTTCCTATCAATGTGAAGTCTTCTCCTTCAACATAACTTGCCTGTTTGGTGTTTGCGTAGTGAATCAATCCTTTTCGGCAAAGAAATAATCCTGTGCCGTATGGAGCTTGGAGCATTTTATGGGCATCCAATGTTATTGAGGAAACTTTGGGATTTAGAAATGAAAGTTGAGTACCTTTTCTTGTGAAAGGATAATAAAACCCGCCATAAGCACCGTCCACATGAAGTTTGTATTTCACTCCCATTGCATCCAATGTTTCTGTATACAAGTCAATTGAATCAACACTTCCAAACATAGTCGTCATCATATTTGCCACAACGGCAAAATACCTCACTCCTCTGCTTTGAAGTTGCTGTACAGCCTCTTTGATTGATTCTTCCGAGATGCTTCTGTCGTCAAAATTGACAGATGCTTTTTCGATTTGAATGGACAAAATATTAGCTGCCTTGTCCATCGAATAATGACTGTCCGAACTGCACAAAATTCCAATTTCATCGCTTGATGCGCCAAATTCTTGCTGAAAATAATTACGGAAAATCCAGATCGCTTGCATGTTTGCTTCTGTACCGCCAGACGCTACATATCCATCGATTGAATTTGGCTGTGCTCCTAAAATATCTACGGCGCAGATTTCAATCAGCTCTTTTTCTATTTCTTGAGTTCCACGAAAAAAGCTTTCGGATTTACCCAAGGTATGACAACCGATGTGATTCGGATTTCGAACTAAAGTGGAGATAAAAGGTGCTTCTTTAAGAAAGGAAACTCCTTGATAAAAAACTTTGCTGTCTAAGTGAGATGCAGGAACCCCCAATACGGATTGTTCGTAATAGTTCACTGTATCTTCCAGCGCATTGAATACTCGTGCTTTAATCTCGTCCGAGGTCAATTTCTTCCACATAGTTCTTTATTTTACTACAAAGATGCGGGTTCTTGCAAGAATAAAAAGTGTGATTTATCAGTTTTTTGGATTAAACTCGGTAAAAAGGTTGTTCTATTCCTGATTTGCGTGATAAAGACCGATATTTCCAGTCAATCTAAAAATCTCAAAGAAAACCTCTATTCGATTGTATAAATTGTCCAAGTGAGTCAAGCGTGCGTTGACATAACTATTCCTCAAAGTCATTAAATCAATCGAGTTTAAAGTTCCCATCTTAAATCGATCCTGTCCGATTTCCCATACGCGATTTGCGTATTCGATATTTTGATATGACAACGATACCAATTGATTTCGAGCTTGATACATTTCCAATAATCCACTGATACTATTTAACAGCGATCCCTTCATTTCTTCATAATTCAATTCTGCAATTTCTGCTTGAATTTTAGCCACTTCAACCGCTCGTTTTGATTTCCAGTTGTTGAACAGATTATAGCGCAATACGATATTTCCTGAATAAACTAAGGTTTGTGTTTCTGCCTCAAATAAGTCATTTTTCACCTCTCTTATCCATGAATAGCTAGGTTGAACTCCCGCTTGAAACGATAAAGTTGGAAACAAAAATGAGCGCTGATACTTCGTTTGCAACTCCGAAAGCTGCACATTAATCATTTGGTTTTTCAAATTATTATTGTTCTCAACCAATTGCTTTTTTGCTTCAATAGAATTAATTTCGGGGAGAATGAAATCCAACTTATCGATAGGGTCATAAAGACTATCTAGTGGAACATTGAGCAATAAATTTAAATTTCTACGCGCATTATTGTATGAAATTTCTTGCATCAACAAATTGGTTGAATCAGATAGATATTGATTCTTGAACTGCATTAATTCCAATGAACTTGCTCCAGCATACTCCTCTTTCAATTCATAATACTTAACTTGTTCTCTTGAGAATGCGGCCAATTCTTTAAGGAGTTCGAAGCGTTCTTTGTGCATTATCGCACTATAATAAGCTTTGATTACATCCGAGATAGTTGTTTCAATAATAACTGTCGCATTGCCTTTGGATTGTGCTTCTAGTTGCTCCAATCTACGTTTGGAAATCGTTACAGCCATTCCCGAAAATATATTCCAGTTTAAATTGATACTCGGTTGAATACTTTGCGCCAAAATTATTCCTGGAGTAAAGGTAAATGGGTTCTTCGTGTTATCTTGAAGAGAATTTGAAGATATCAAACTTAAGTCAACCGTGGGAAAAGCCCCAGCCTCAGACCAACTGTTGTTTTTCTCAGCTATATCATAGTTTTTTTGCGCAATTCTAATCTGAAAATTGCGCTCCAATGCTATCTCTAAAGCTTCTTTAGCTGTAATTTGCTGTTGTGCACTTAGCGTAACACTCGTAAGAATGAAAACTACACACAACAGAAGTTTATTTATCATTTTCAATTTCATCAATTTTTTTATGAATTTGAGTAACACTTTCTACATCTGCATGACTTGGTTTCTTACCTGTCCACAATAGCACAAAAGTACGTTTGAAGTCATTTCCGAAAAACAAAACAGAAGGGAAGAAAAGCAATATCATTACCGTTCCAAACAACACGCCAAATGCAATTGAAACGGCCATCGGAATTAAGAACTGAGCCTGCATTGAAGTTTCTGCAATTAAAGGGAGAAGCCCTGCAACAGTTGTAATTGTTGTCAAGAGGATTGGTCTGAAACGCGAGCGAGAGGCTTCTATACCCGCTTCTTTTGAAGAATAACCTTCAAGTATCAGGTCATTGTATTTGTCTAAAAATACTACTGCGTCATTCACCAATACACCAATGAGTGCTATCATACCAAACACACTCAACAAGGAGACAGGAATTCCAACTATACCGTGACCTAAAATTGCTCCAGCAATACCAGCAGGTAAAACGAGCATGATTAAGAGTGCTTGATAAAGCGACGTAAAATGCAATGTAATGATGATTATCATCACGATAAGCACAATTAACGTCATATACTGCATCGAATTACTGGTCTTTGAACTTCGTTCAGCTTGACCTAAACTAAATACTTCCACATCTGGGAACATACTTGCCAATTTTGGAATCAATACTTTTCTGATTTCATCATTTACATCAGCTGTTTTGTCTGGATCGATTACATCGGCTTCAACTTTCACTTGGCGTTTTCCATCTCTCCGCTTCAAGCTTTCGTAACCACTTCCAATGGTATAATCACACAATTCGCTCAGTGGCACTTCAATTCCAGCGGCTGTTTTTATCTTCATATCCTCCAAATTCGCAATGGACTCACGATCTGCGATAGGATAACGAACCCAAATCTTGACTTCGTCAGTACCTATAATGACGCGTTGTGCTTCTTGTCCGAAGAATCCTTGTCGAATTTGACGCAGAATTTCTGCCTGCCCGATATTGTATATCTCTGCCTGCGGTCTGAGTTTCAAATAAATTTCGTTCTTTCCAGGAGGCATATTGTCCACTACGTTCTTCGTTCCCTGCATTTCAGAAACTTCTTTCTTAAAATATTCCCGAGCCTGATCCAACGAAGTGTTATCTGCAGAAGACAACCCAAATTCAACAGGTTTTCCCCAACGATTCATTCCTACAACGACAAAATCGCTTGCCAAACGAGCTTCTGTCGTTTCATTCATGCGATCCGAAATCCGATTCATAAAGTCGTCAACAGAAGCATTCTTGCCCTCTGCATCACAAAAAACGGTAATAGAACCTGCGTGCATTCCTGATTGACTCAACATCCTTGCTCCACCCACATTACTTGAATAGTATGAAAGTAATGTATCTCCTGTTTCGTCAATTAAGCGTTGGTTTTCTTCTTTTATAATCTGAGTAGCAACTTGTATAAACTGCTCAGCTGATTTTTTATTCTCACCTGGTTTATAAGCTACTTCAACAAAGAACATATCTGGTTGGATGTTGGGAAAGAATGTGAATCCAATTTTTCCTGATCCCAAACTTACTACACAATAAATGATGAAAAGTAATGGGAAAAACACAAAGATTCTATACACCCATTTAAAGTTCACAAAGCGCAAAATATCTTCTAAAACCTTATCTCGAATGTAGCCAATAAACCCGTCTGCTCCTTTACGCACATATTGTTCGACTGGTGAGGCAGAAAATCCATTAAAGATTAAAGCTCCACCAATAATTATTAACGAAAATGGAAATAACAGCGCCATAAACGATGACGAAGACTCTGCAAGCAATCCTGATGCCCAGTAAATTAAAGCTACACCGCCTAAACTGAATACAATCCCTTGCCATGTATTTAATTTGTATACTTTCTCCAATGCAAGGATTTTCTTACTCGCAAGGTGAGAGGGTAATATGAAAAATGCTTCAAATAGGGAGAATCCTAGACAGGCAATAACGACGAGAGCCATTTCCCTCATCATTTCCATTCCCTCAATGAACAAGAGCATAGAAAAGGCTACCATCGTAGTAACTACCGATGTAAATACAGAAGGAAGTACCTCCATTGTTCCATCAATAGCTGCTTTTGGGGCACTTTTTCCTTTTTCAAAATGTGAATATATGTTTTCAGCGATTACAATTCCATCATCAACCAAAATACCAACCACCAAAATCATCCCGAAAAGCGAAATCATATTGATTGTCATTCCATACCAATATCCAATTATAAACATTCCTAAGAATGAAAATGGAATTCCGAAAGCCACCCATGCAGATAGTTTCAAATTCAAAAATAATCCCAAACAAATCAGCACTAAAATCAACCCAAAGATTCCATTTTTATTGAGCAAATCTATTCGTTGAGCCAGCATTTCACTAAACTCGTAAAAAATATGGAAGTGATAATCGGGATTGTTTTCGTTGAATGTTTTTTGGTATTTCTTAACTGCTTCAGCAATAAGACTTAAATCCTGATCTGTCGTTTTTTCTATTTCAAAAACAATTGCAGGTTGGCCGTTAAATTTAGCTAATTCAGAGTCCTCAGTAAAGCCGTATTTTACATCAGCCACATCTTTCAAATAAACCGTTTCCCCTGAAGTGGTGGTGCGAATTACCATCTCACCCAACTCAACAGGACTTGTAGTACGATTTT
>CAYUQU010000067.1:0-19817 GCA_964447015.1 uncultured Flavobacteriales bacterium | reverse complement strand
GTGTTGCGCAATGGGTCTAATTTACCTGAAAATAATCAACCTGGAGACTTGAAGATTTACTATGAAGGTGCTTTAGAGCACACATATACGTTCCCAGGTCAAAGTTTATCCGCAGGGGAGCTGAATTATGAAGCGAGAACTACTTATTATTCTTACCATGATTTGGGAACTGATTATGATTTTACCACATCTATGTCCAACGACACAACTGTAACATTTGACTTTGAAGTAGCTGCATCAGCGCCTTTTGCGCAATTGACAAATGAAAATGACACGACTAGAGGACAACAACACTTTGCAAATTATTACGCATACGATGACGGCTCAGCTGAACAGGCTTATGGGGTTAATGGAGAACAAGCCAGATTAGCGTACAAGTTTACTTCAATGGAACCTGATTCTTTGGTGGCAGTACAAATGCATTTTGTACCTACAGTGTACGACCATTCGGATAAGATTTTTTTATTGACAGTTTGGGGAGATAGTGGTGGAGAACCAGGAGCGGTGCTTTATCAAGATGATTTTTTCTTCCCAAGCATGCCTGAATATCTTCACGACAGAAATTTGTTTTGGAATTACTATTTCCGAGATGATATGAAAATCCCTGTATCAGGAACATTCTATGTGGGTTGGAGACAAATTGAAGGTGAAAGATTGAATGTAGGTTTTGATATGAATACTAATGTGCAGAATAAGATTTTTTATTCTATTGACGGTGAATTGAACTGGCACAACTCTTCGTTCGCAGGTGCACTTATGATTCGTCCTGTCGTGTCTTCAAAAATGGATTATCAACTTAGTGTTGAAGAGATTGGTTCTGAAATAAGAGAAGAATTAGTCGTGTACCCCAACCCATTTTTAAACACCCTTAATTTTTCTTATTTTGATGATGGCCAGCTCGAATTTTATTCACTTGATGGTAGACTAGTTTTGCAAAACGAGTGGGCAAATACGGTAGATGTGTCTTCATTGAAGTCGGGAATGTTTATATTAGCAGTGAAAAATAATTTGGGTGAACTGGTGAACACGTTTAAAATCACCAAAGAATGATGGATGAAGATATAGAATTACAAGAAAACGAGTCGGAAGAGTTATACGAACATTATAGTTTTACATCAGATAACGGTCAGGAGGTAGTTAGAGTCGATAAATACCTCATGGATCGGATGCCGAATACCTCCAGAAATAAAATTCAAGTTGCAGCGAAGAATGGGAATGTCCTTGTAAATGAAAAAGCTGTTAAGCCAAATTATAAAGTTAAGCCGAAGGATGTAGTGTCTATCGTGCTTCCTTATCCTGTAAGAGAGATTGAATTAATCCCACAGGATATTCCCCTTGAAATCGTTTACGAAGATGATGAGGTTATTCTTGTGAATAAACCAGCTGATATGGTTGTACATCCTGGTTATGGAAACTATACCGGGACAATGGTCAATGCGTTGGTGTATCACTTTGAAAATCTTCCGAGTAAGAAGGACGATTTTTACGGCCGACCTGGACTTGTACATCGATTAGATAAGCACACGACAGGAGTTATGATAGTGGCAAAGACTGAACAGGCATTGACTGATTTGGCTAAACAATTTTACGATCGTACAACTGAGCGTCGCTACCATGCGTTGGTTTGGGGAGATATAGCTGAAGATACAGGAACTATTACAGGCAATATAGGAAGGTCACTTAAGAACCGCAAAATGATGGATGTCTTTCCTGATGGTGATTTTGGGAAACATGCAGTGACCCATTTTACGGTGTTAAGGAGATACGGTTATGTGACTTTGGTCGAATGTAAGTTGGAAACAGGTCGAACTCACCAAATTCGAGCACATTTCAAATTTATCGGACATCCGTTATTTAACGATGGAGAATATGGCGGAAACAAGATTCTTAAGGGTACAACTTTCACAAAATACAAGCAATTTGTTGAAAATTGTTTTGCATTATTGCCTGGACAAGCTTTACATGCGAAAACTTTAGGCTTCTCTCATCCAGTTACAAAAGAGTGGATGTCCTTTGATTCAGGGCTTCCTGAAGGGTTTTTAAAAGTACTTGAAAAATGGGAAGGCTATAGTTCCATGAAAAAATAAAAATGTTGTAAACAAAAAAAATAGTATTAAGTTTGTAAAATATCGAAATTATACGTTTTTTCGTATCGGTTTTGTTTAGTGTTAATTATACTGTCTATGTCAATGAAAAAATATTTATTATTAAGTGTATTCGCTAGTGTATTTGCTACCATCTCTTTGGCGCAACAAAAATACATAGATGAAGCAAAGCTTTTTTTCCGAAGTGAAAATTATTGCGAAGGTGCTGAAAAGTGTGAAATAGCATACAAAAAAGTAAATCCAAAGTCCAACAAAGCAAAGAAGATTAAAGGCGAACTAGCCTTTATGACAGCAGAATGTTTTAGATTGACTGAGAAGTTTTCAAATGCTACAGACTGGTACGACAAAGCAATTATGCTTAAGTACGAGGAAATAGAGCCATTGGTATTCTTTTACAATGCTGAGATGTACCGTGCAATGGGAGATTTTAATCCTGCTGAGGAAAATTACAAAGAGTATTTGAAGCTAGTTCCAGGAGATAAATCAGCTAAGAACGGAATGGAAGCTGTTCAACTTGCTAAAAGATATCAAGCAAACCGTACGCGATTTACAGTTAAAAATGAAGTTAAATTAAATAAGCCTGAGGGTGATATGTCTCCAATGATTGGGGATAGAAAAGGTACTGAATTGTACTTCTCTTCTTCGCGTCCAGGATCAACGGGTTCTGATAAAGACCCTAGATCTTGCGAGAGTTATATGGATTTGTGGGTGACAAAGATTGATAAGAAAGGTAATTTTGGTCAGCCTCAATTGATTTCAGGAGAAGCAATTAATACTGTTGATCACGAAGGTGCAATTTGTTTTGACGGTAGATATAAAACAATGTTCTTTACCCGTTGTCCAAATGTGAAAAAGGAAAATCTTGGTTGCGATATTTGGATGTCTGAATCAAATGCTAAAGGTTGGGGTGCACCGAAAAAATTAATGTTGAAGCCTGAAGGAAAAGACGGTGATACTATTTCTGTAGGTCATCCATGTGTTTCTGAAGATGGTAAATTTTTAATTTTTGCTTCAGACATGCCAGGTGGCCAAGGTGGTCGCGATTTGTGGTATACAACTTATGATAGACGATCTGATTCATGGGCAACACCTGTAAATATGGGGCCAGAAATCAATACGCCAGGGAATGAATTGTTTCCGACTTTTGGTTTAGATGGAGCTCTTTACTTTGCTTCAGATGGTCACATTGGAATGGGTGGGCTAGATATCTTTAGAGCACAAAAAGTTGGTGAAGAAAATAAGTGGATTAAGCCTGAAAATGTAGGGTTTCCAATAAATTCAGTATCTAATGATTTTGGTTTAGTTGAAATTGACCCAAGAAACGGTTACTTTACTTCTAACAGAAAATCAACTGATTCTCAAGGTGAGTATACTGATGACATTTGGTCGTATAACTTACCTCCAAACTTATTTACTCTTAAAGTTATTGTTGCTGAATCTGATTCTAAAGGAAGAGGTAAAAGAATTCAAAATGCAAATGTGAAAATTACTGGTTCTGACGGTTCTTCTTGGGAAGGAATTACTAACGACCTTGGAGAAGTTTACTTTGAGAAAAAACCAGATGATTCTCGTTATATTAATGAAGAAACTGAATACGTAATTGAAGCAAGTCTATTCGGTGAAGGAGATAAAGGTTATTACCCAAATGATGGTAGTATGTCTACTGTTGGTTTTGATCACGACCAGGATTTTGTAAAAGAAATTGCTCTTCTTTCAAAACGTCCTATTCGTCTTCCTGAGGTTCGTTACGCATTGGGGAAATGGGATCTGTTAGTTGATGAAACAATTAACTCAAAAGATTCATTGAACTTTGTGTATGACTTGTTACAAGAATACCCAAGTCTGATAATTAAGTTGACTTCTCATACGGATTCACGTGGTTCAGCTAATTCTAACCGAATTCTAGCTCAAAAACGTGCGGAGTCTTGTGTGAAATACCTAGTGGAAGAAAAGGGTGTCGATCCAAAACGCCTTGTAGCTGAAGGTCGTGGAGAAGATGATCCTCGTACAATATGGAAAGTAAATGGTGAATATACTGTAGACGAGCCTGCTGAAGGTTCTGAAGCAGAAGTGATCAAGTTGGTTGAAAGTTATATCAATAAATACCAACGTTCAGATAAAACAATGTTTGAGAAATTACACCAATACAACCGTCGTACAGAGGGTGAAGTGGTTAGTTTTACTTACGTTCCTGAACCTGAGAAACCAGAAGGTGAACCAGAAGAGATAAAGGAAGAAACTGAAGAAAAAGAAGATTAGTATATCGAATACTTAATAAAAAGCATCCCTTTGTGGGGTGCTTTTTTTATTTTTGCACTTTCATTTAGATTATGGCCGATACAAGATATAATTTGCGCGGAGTTTCCGCAGGTAAGGAAGAAGTTCACAACGCTATCAAAAATGTAGATAAAGGACTTTTCCCACAGGCATTCTGTAAAATCATACCAGACATGCTGACGGGTTCTGAAGAACACTGTGTGGTGATGCATGCTGATGGGGCAGGAACGAAGTCTTCACTTGCCTATATGTACTGGAAAGAAACTGGCGATGTGTCTGTATGGAAAGGAATCGCACAGGATGCTCTTATCATGAATATTGATGATTTACTTTGCGTAGGTGCAACAGATAACATTTTACTCTCATCGACTATCGGTCGCAACAAAAACTTGATTACAGGCGAGGTAATTGCCGCTATCATCAATGGAACTGAAGAACTACTGGCTGAATTGCGCGAAATGGGAATCGGAATCTATTCTACAGGTGGCGAAACTGCCGATGTAGGAGATTTAGTGCGTACCATTATTGTTGACTCAACTGTTATTGCTCGAATGAAACGTTCAGACGTGATTTCAAATCATACAATCAAACCAGGAGATGTAATTATCGGTTTGGAATCATTCGGTCAGGCAACATACGAAAAGGAATACAATGGTGGAATGGGAAGCAATGGCTTAACCTCTGCACGTCATGATGTGTTTGCGAAAGAACTGGCAACAAAATATCCTGAAAGTTTCGACCCGCAAGTGCCAAACGAATTGGTGTATTCAGGGAAATTGAAATTGACAGACAAAGTAGAAGGTTCACCAATTGATGCAGGAAAACTAGTCCTTTCTCCAACAAGAACATATGCGCCGATTATCAAACAAATTTTAGATAAACACCGTTCGGATATTCACGGAATGGTTCACTGCTCAGGTGGTGCGCAAACGAAAGTATTACATTTCGTGAATGATGTGCATATCATCAAAGACAATTTGTTTGAAGTTCCACCTTTGTTTAAGACAATTCAAGAACAATCGGGGACGGAGTGGAAAGAAATGTACAAAGTGTTCAATATGGGACACCGTATGGAAATCTATGTGGACGAATCTCTCGTTGATTCAATTACGCAAATTGCAGCATCATTCAATGTGCGTGCAAAAGTAGTTGGACGCTGCGAAGAATTCTCAGGAAAAAAATTGACTATTCGCTCAGAATTTGGCGAATTTATTTACGATTAATTTATGCAAGAGTTACTCAAAAAACTAGAACTGATTCAAGTTCGCTTTCAAGAGGTAGGAACGTTGATTACCGACCCGGATATCGTATCCGATATGGCGCGTTATGTGAAGTTGAGCAAGGAATATAAAGACCTTGAAGAAATTGTGACGGTTTACAAAGAGTACAAAACGATTATAGACAACATTCGCAGTTCTAAAGAAGTATTGGCGACAGAGAACGATCCTGAATTTAAGGAAATGGCGCGAATGGAACTAGAGGAACTAGAACCAAAGAGAGAAGAACTGGACGAGAAAATCAAGTTTTTACTTATCCCAAAAGACCCTGAGGACGATAAAAACGTCATTATGGAGTTACGCGCTGGGACGGGTGGGGATGAAGCTTGTATTTTCGTGGAAGACATTTTCCGTATGTACACCATGTATATCAAAGAACGCGGTTGGTCGTACGAGGTGATTAACTCCAATGAAGGCGGAACCAAAGGATACAAAGAGATTTCAATTAACATAGAAGGTGACGGAGTTTACGGAACGCTGAAATTTGAATCAGGTGTACACCGTGTACAACGTGTGCCAGAAACCGAATCTCAAGGTCGTGTGCACACTTCTGCAATTACTGTGGCAATCATGCCGGAAGCAGAAGAAGTAGATATCGACTTGAACATGACCGATGTAAAGCGTGATACTTTCCGCGCCAGTGGAGCAGGGGGACAACACGTTAACAAAACAGAATCGGCAATTCGTCTTACCCACCTTCCGTCAGGGATTGTGGTGGAATGTCAAGATGGACGTTCTCAACACAAAAACCTGGAGAAAGCAATTTCTGTACTGCGTTCACGCTTGTATCAACAAGAATTGGATAAGAAAAACGAAGAGCGTGCAGCTCACCGAAAATCACTAGTTTCAACTGGTGACCGCTCGGCGAAAATTCGCACGTACAATTACCCACAAGGAAGAATTACCGACCACAGAATCGGGAAAACGATATATAATCTTGCAGCGTTCATGAATGGTGATATTCAGGAAATGATAGATTCTCTGAAAATGGCCGAAAATGCCGAACGCATGAAAGGAGAAGCTGTATAATTATGACAAGAGCAGAGTTAGTAGAACAGATTAAGTTGAAACGGTCTTTCCTTTGTGTGGGACTGGATACAGACATGGAAAAAATTCCTTCTTTCCTGCTCGATTTTGAAGACCCCATTTTTGAGTTCAACAAACGCATTATAGACGCTACAAAGGATTATTGTGTAGCATACAAACCCAATTTGGCATTTTACGAATGTCTTGGACCAAAAGGATGGGAGTCGCTCAAAAAAACACTGGATTACATTCCGAAAAACATTTTCACAATAGCTGATGCCAAGCGCGGAGATATAGGAAATACATCAACTTATTACGCTAAAACTTTTTTTGAATACTTAGACTGTGATTCGGTGACTATCGCCCCGTACATGGGCGAAGATTCTGTCAAACCCTTTCTTCAGTTTCCCGGTAAATGGGCAATTGTCTTAGCGTTGACATCTAATGCTGGAGCTTTGGACTTTCAAATGATTTCGGATGAAAAAGGCAAACGCTTATTTGAGAAAGTATTGGAACGCACAGCAAAATGGGGCTCACCCGAAAATACAATGTTTGTAGTAGGTGCCACGCGAGCTGAAGGAATTGGCGAAGTACGCAAACTCGTTCCCAACCACTTTTTCTTAGTTCCTGGAGTAGGCGCACAAGGAGGCTCCCTCGAAGACGTAACTCGATATGGGTGGAACGGCGACTGCGGACTGCTCGTTAACTCTTCTCGGGGAATAATCTACGCATCAAACGATCGTGACTTCGCCGAAGCTGCTGGACAAAAAGCAAAAGAAATGCAGGAGATGATGGCTAAAGAGTTGGATGGTAGAAATTTTTCAAATTGATGAAAACAGGGTTTTTTATAACGGTTTTTTTATTGCTACTAAGTTGTTCCAATACAGATGTTAATTCTGTAGAATCTATTGGCATATTAAATTCAAATCAAACAGATGATATAACTGAATTTGACACAACACAATTGATTTTAACTGCAGAAATGCTTGATGAAGACTTGTTTTGGAAAATAATTGAAAATTCGCTTAGCGAAACTTTAAATCAAAATGAACAAGAGCATTATCTGATTGATACATTAAGTAAATTGATCCCAAAAGATATAGTGGGGTTTTACCTTAGGAATAGCAAACTTATGGCGGACTCATATACTTCGGAACTATGGTGTGCTATTTACATTGTTAATGGTGGTTGTTCAGATGATGGATATGAATATTTCAGGAGTTGGCTAATTTCAAGAGGTAAAGATGTATATTATAGGGTAGTTGAAAAACCAGATAATTTAATTGAATTTATTCCAAAAAAGGCTAGTCTTGAGTTTGAAGGTTTTATGTATATAGCTATTGAGGCTTTCAAAAAAAGAACGGGTAAAAATTTATACGATTATGTCGATCTTGATACATTTCATCTTGAGCAAGGTAGCTACCCAGAATTTGAATTCACATGGGATGAAGACAATCCCGAAAGCATGAAAAAGCTTTGTCCAAGACTATTTGATAAATATTGGTAACCCATACCGCTGGATTTGCATTCCTTTGAAGTTAGAGAGTTTTAGGAATTCAATTTTTTATTATCATTTTCGCTTTCACTCTGTTCCACCGCTTCTGTCTTAATGCACTTTCAATCTTAATTTGCTAAATGGTTCAAAATATCCGAAGCGTTAATACTTGATTTTAACATTAAGATATTTAGAAGTGTTAAGCTTCATTAAGTCTGTATTCTGGAAATAAAACATAAACAACAATAAGTATTCCAACTCTCACACTGTTCCACTAACTAGCGTTAAATCCTCCAAATCCTCCAATTTCTCATTCACGACTATCATTATCATTCTTTTTTTATATCTTTGTACCTCAAACCTTAACCTAACGTACAATGATAAAAGAAGACCTTTTGCACTTCATTTGGAAGTCGCATTTAGTGCCTAAGCACGATTTAAAAACCACAGACAATCGAATAGTTGATATCCTGAATACAGGAACGCTAAATCATGACAATGGACCTGATTTTTTGATGTCTCGCGTTCGTATTAACGGATTTTTGTGGGCGGGAAATGTCGAAATGCACCTAAAATCCTCAGATTGGTATGCCCATGGACATCAACATGATGAGCGTTATGACAATGTGGTGTTGCATGTGGTGTATGAACACGACAAAGAAGTGTCGAATAAAGGAGGAGTAATTCCATGTGTAGAACTGAAGAATTATATTAATCCAGACTTGATTCGGAATTATCTTTCACTACAGCAATCACACACTGATATTCCTTGTTTCAAATATGAACTGACAGATTTTCAAGAGCATTTCAGCTGGATGCGAGATCGTCTTTTGGCTGAACGCTTGAGTCGAAAAGTGAATGTTTTTCTTCAATCCAATTTCTCCGACCCTCATGTTTTCCGTCAACTGCTCCTTGAGGCATTTGGTGGGCGTAAAAATAAAGAGTCTTTTCAGCACTTGGGGAAATCTGTCAATTGGGCTCAACTTGAGCGTTGGGCTAATCGTCCAGAATGGATTACTGCATATATCTTTAAGATTTCTGGTTTGTTTGAAGAAGAATTAACAGGAGATTTGGCGGAAAAACAGATTGACGCTTATGTGCAAAACCCGATGACAAAACAAAATTGGAATACGCGTGGAATTCGCCCTGCAAATCAACCAAAAGCAAGAATTCGACAGCTCATTCAGTTATTGACCGAAGGGATATTGATGCATTTACCATCCTCAGATAATCCAACTGATTTTAGTTTACTTTGGGCAGAGGAAGCACAACGGATGAAACAAGATCTCCTTTTTTCGGATTTTTTAATTGAGAATATTGCATTGAATACTGTAATTCCATACGCCTTTTATCAAGGAGTTAAAACCGCAGATTTCGATTGGATAGATTTTGCTTTTGAGCATCTTGAACAATGGAAACCTGAACGCAATGCAATCATTTTGAAATTCAGAGATAAAGGTATTAAACCTATCACTGCGTCAGATTCTCAAGCAATTTTAGAATTACACAGATATTATTGCACAACAAAAAAATGCGTATCTTGCAGCGTCGGAAACAAGTTGATGCGCGCATGAAGATGATTCAGAAAATACTGTTTTTTTTCGAGATGAGATCCTTTGGGGTTTCCACTTGGTGGGCACGTAAATTTGGCATCAAAACGCACAAGGTCAGGTTGTTTTTTATCTACAGTACATTTGCTACTTTAGGATCGACTCTATTACTGTACTTGCCAATGGCATTCATTCTTGAACACAAGCATCTGTTTAAATTTCGTAAAAAGAAAACATCCATCTGGGAATTGTAATCTAATTCTATCAAAAAGAATGCATGAAGAAGATTGTATTAAAATCTGTAAACAAGCTTAAGAGTGCATTTTTAGACTTGTTGCCAATTATACTAGTTGTAACTTTCTTTCAATTGGTGGTCTTGCAACAACCTTTTCCCAATCTCGGTGGTGTAATTTTCGGGATGGTTTTAGTTGTTTTTGGACTGATGTTCTTTATTGAAGGTTTAGAAATCGGTCTTTTTCCTATTGGCGAGAATCTGTCTTATGCATTAGCAAAAAAGGGAAGTGTTTTTTGGCTAATGACGTTCTCCTTTTTCTTAGGATTTTCTACAACTATAGCCGAACCCGCACTGATTGCTGTGGCGAAAGAAGCAGCTTCTATTTCAGTTAACGGTGGATGATTCCTACAGAAAATGAAGCGTCCTATGCATTTGGATTGCGCCTTTCCGTCGCTATTTCTGTAGGTTTAGCTATTGTGCTTGGTGTAATTCGAATTATAAAAGGTTGGCCGATTTACTATTTCATTATCGGAGGATATTTAATTGTAATGATTTTGACCGTTTTTGCACCCGAAGAAATTATTGGAATAGCTTATGATGCAGGTGGAGTTACCACTTCGACAATAACAGTACCATTGGTCACTGCTTTGGGAGTGGGATTAGCGACAGTAATTAAAGGAAGAAGTCCACTGACAGATGGATTTGGATTAATTGCATTTGCATCGCTTATGCCGATGATTTTTGTGATGCTTTATGGAATGATTGTATTTTAAACGATATGGAAGAATATTTCTTAGAATTTGGAGAGATTTTCTGGGCTACTTTAAAGGATGTAGCTCCTATCGTTGTGCTTATTGCATTTTTTCAAATAGTTGTTCTGCGAAATAAGATTCCGAATTTTAAGAAAGTTTTATTGGGAGTGGTTTTTGTAATTATTGGACTAACTTTATTTTTAATAGGTCTTGAAAAAGCACTCTTTCCGTTAGGAAATATTATGGCATCACAATTGTCTGATATTGAATTTATAAAAGGGGCTTCTGATGGTGAAATATCATGGAGGTCATATTATTGGATTTATATTTTCGCTTCTCTTATCGGCTTCTCTACAACTATTGCAGAACCTTCTCTAATCGCTGTTGCAATAAAAGCACATGAAGTTTCAGGGGGTACGGTGAGTAAACGAGGCTTAAGGTTAGTTGTTGCTTTAGGTGTCGCGATAGCATTGGTTCTTGGTACTATCCGAATTGTGATTGGCGCCCCTTTGTATATCTATATTTTGATTGGCTATGTCATTGTCGTCTTACTGACTATTGTTACACCCAAAAGTCTAATTCCCTTAGCTTATGATTTGGGGGGAGTGACAACTTCAACGGTGACAGTGCCCGTGGTAGCGGCTATTGGAATTGGATTGGCGGTAAATGTACCTGGACGAAATCCTGCATTAGATGGTTTCGGATTGATTGCATTTGCATCTTTATTTCCAATTGTGACAGTTTTAATTTATATTCAAGTAATGGAATTATTAAAAAAATATAATAAACGAGTAAAAGATGAGGTTTAAATTAATAATGACGTTAGTCAATCCTGATATAACAAATCAGGTAATTGACGCAGCGCGACGCGCTGGAGCTACAGGAGATGTTATAATTCCAGCTAGAGGTTCAGGAAGCACAGAAACGAAGTTTTTTGGTGTATCTTTGGAAGATACAACAGAAATTATTCTCTTTATTGTTGAAGAACATATTGTTAAGAATGTGTTGGAGGCGATAAAATTGGATTGTAGTTTGGAAGAGCCAGGTAATGGTGTTGCCATTGTATTGAGCATTGACAAGGTCATTGGCTTGGATAAACAAATCGAAGCGATTAAGGGTAAATTGAGAAACGAACAACTTTAAAATAGAAAAATCATGAGTGATTATCTAAGAGCGAAAGATGTCAGTATGAAACAAATCTACTATATCGATGGGTTGTCTACAGCTCAGGAAGCTGTTGACATGATGAAAACGAATAATGTGGATGCACTAATCATTCAAAAGCGCGATGAAAAAGATGCAAATGGTATTGTTACTGCATCTGATATCGTTAGAAAAGTGATTGTTCCTGACTTGAAACTTTCTGAAGTGAGTGTGTATGAAATAATGACTAAGCCAGTAGTTTCAATTCCTGCAACACTTAACGTAAGATACATTCCTCGACTTTTGAGTAACGTAGGATTCAGCATTGCACCGATTGAAGAGAACGGAAATTATATCGGAATGATACAATTGAGAGATTTTCTATTCAATGAACAGTTAGTAGCTAATTATATAATCAACAAATAATACTCTTAGAAGTTTTTTACTTATGTCACACAGAATTCTTATTACAGGTTCAAACGGTCTATTAGGTCAAAAGTTAGTTAAATTGTTTTTAAGTGAAGAAATCGAATTTTTGGCGACAAGTTTTGGTCTCAACAGAAATGTGGACTGTCCAAATGAACGTTACAGTCCAATGGATGTGACAAATGTAGACGATATAGAAAGTGTTATAAGAACATATAAACCGACTTCAATTATTCACACCGCCGCAATGACTAACGTAGATCAGTGTGAAAAAGACCATAAAGGTTGTGATAAGTTGAATGTAGATTCAGTTAAAAATCTCTGGACTGTTGCAAAAGAATTAGGGTGTCATTTTCAACTACTATCAACCGATTTCGTGTTTGATGGTAAAAAGGGCAATTACTCAGAAGAAGATAAACCTGCGCCGTTAAGTTATTACGGCAACTCAAAGTATTTAGCTGAACAGATATTGACTAGTGATTCAAACTCCAATTGGAGTATTGTAAGAACGATTATTGTCTACGGAACAGGTAGCAATTTGTCGCGGTCAAACTTAGTCCTATGGGCAATGGAAACTC
Source organism: uncultured Flavobacteriales bacterium (assembly GCA_964447015.1). GTDB lineage: Bacteria > Bacteroidota > Bacteroidia > Flavobacteriales_D > Crocinitomicaceae > Wandonia. Next base: position 6,953 of record CAYUQU010000067.1, on the reverse strand, counting down.
TTCCAAAAGGTGGTGAGATGAATATTGTCGACGATCAATTTCGTGCACCAACTTGGGCAGATGATTTAGCCAGAGGATGCTGGCTTATTATCGCCAAGTCTAAAATAGGGATTTTTCATATTTCGGGACCGGAAACACGTTCCATTTATGATTGGGTAATTTCTATAGCAGCACATTTTGGTTGGTCTACAGATAATGTACACGCCATTTCATCGCATACTCTGAACCAAATAGCCAAACGCCCACCTATTACTGGTTTTGATTTAACACATTCAATAAGTGAAATAGGTTATACGCCTTTGCCTTTCGAAACTACACTTGATATGCTGGAGGAAGAACTTCGTTAATTCGTTAAGACTGAATTCCATTTTTCCACTATTTCTACATATTTTTATATATTTACCCGTTCTTTAAGAATTCAAAAAAATAAAATATCGGAATGAAGTCTCTACTGTTATTAATATTGTTGTTTTTTGTGTCGTTTGTTTCTTTCTCTCAATTAAAGGGCGAATTAGTTGTATCAGACTCGTCAGGGGCAATTAACAACGCCCATATACAAGTGAAAATTATTAGTGGACAAGCTCCGTATCGCTATTATTGGAGTTTGGCTGATGCTTCGATTTATCAAGATGAACTAACAGGTGTGATGGAAGGCAGCAACGTATCTGTTTTAGTCGTAGACGCGAATAGTGATTCATTGAAACTAGCTGCAGATATTCCTGTCAACAGTTTTATGGAAAGCATGGAGTCAACAATGAAACCCATTGTTGATTTTGTTGCGGCAGAATTATTTTTCAAATCGATATACACAAAAGATATTTTAGTTGATTCGACTGTTATTAAGACACCAGTATTTGATCCTTCAATCGCATACTCATTTGAGCGTTGGCTTGTAAATGATGGTGAGAAGGTCGTTCACGAACAACCAATAGCAGAGCTTAATAGAGATGGTAAAACAATTTTTTTATATGCAGTAGGAAATGGTGTGTTGACTCAGCATATTCAACCAGGTGAAGACCTTTTTGTGGTGGGAAGACTTGGTAACAAGTTACCCACAAAATTAGCAGTTATTAACTACGACAAAGAAACATTGTTTTACAATCCAAATCATACTAACAAAACAACAGGAGTACCTTTAATTGTGGTATGGCTTGTCATTGGTGCAATATTCTTTACAATTAAAATGAGGTTAATCAATTTCCGTGGGGTTCGTCATGCCCTGGAGTTGATTAGAGGTCGTTTTGATAACCCAAATGATAAAGGAGAAGTTTCACACTTTCAAGCATTGGTAACAGCATTGAGTGGAACTGTTGGACTAGGGAATATTGCTGGGGTAGCAGTTGCAATTAGTCTTGGTGGTGCAGGAGCTACTTTCTGGATGATTGTAGCGGGACTTCTTGGAATGGCTTCAAAGTTTGTGGAATGTACGCTGGGTGTAAAATACAGAACAATTGACGAGAATGGTGTTGTGTCTGGTGGGCCGATGTATTACCTTTCAAAGGGACTTGAGAAAAAGAATATGAAGGTTCTAGGTAAAATTCTAGCCTTTCTTTTTGCTGTTCTATGTATTGGAGCTTCTTTTGGTGGTGGAAATATGTTCCAAGCAAACCAAGCATTTGCGCAAGCTAGTGGAGTGCCTGGATTGGAAGGAATTAAAGAGTATGGTTTCGTTTTCGGTATAATCATGGCTATCTTGGTAGGTGTTGTGATAATCGGTGGTATTAAATCAATCGCTCGAGTTACGGATAAAGTTGTGCCTGTTATGGTTGGAGTTTATGTGTTGAGTGCATTGGCAATTATTTTAATCAATATCCACTTGGTTGGTGATGCTTTCGGTCAAATCATTGACGGAGCATTTAACGCGGCTTCAATTCGAGGTGGTGTTATTGGTGTACTCATAGTAGGTTTTCAGCGTGCAGCATTTTCGAATGAAGCAGGTGTGGGTTCTGCGTCTATTGCTCACTCAGCTGCTAAAACAGATGAGCCTGTTAGCGAAGGTATAGTCGCTTTGCTTGAGCCATTTATTGACACTGTTGTGGTGTGTACAATGACAGCTTTGGTTCTCATCTTTACTGGTTTTGCAAGAGACCCGCAGGGGTTTGAAGGAGCAGAATTGACTACCAATGCATTTGCAGCAGGACTAGGAGGATGGTCAATTTATGTATTGGCCTTTGCCGCAGTACTTTTTGCATTCTCGACAATGATTTCATGGTCGTATTACGGTCTTAAAGCATGGACTTATTTGTTTGGAAATAACAGACAAATGGAGAATTTATATAAATTCATCTTCCTTGTTTTTGTAGTTATAGGAAGCTCAATTGGTTTGGGAAGTGTACTCGATTTCTCCGACATGATGATCCTAGGCATGGCATTCCCTAACGTACTAGGTCTTGTTCTTCTTTCTGGAGAAGTGCGTCGTGATTTGGTCGATTATCTAGCTCGCGTTAAGTCAGGTGTAATTCAAAAATTTAAATAAAACGATTGAAGCAGGAGTTCAATAAACGACTTAAGTTTTCTACCAAAGAAAAGCGAGGTGGAATTTTAGTGTTAGTGATTCTTGTTTCCGTTATAGTTGTCCCTGGTTTTTTCTATAAGTATAAAAAAGGACCTGTTATTGAGTTGACAGCCTTTGAAGATTCGATAATTACAGATTTTTCTAATAAAAGGAAAGCAGATTTTGAAAAGAAAAAACAGTATTCTCAGTCGAATTTCAACAACAAATACTTGAGTAAAGAATATCAACTTGAGCCTTTTGATCCAGATACATTATCGCTTGAAGGATGGCAAAAATTGGGATTATCCCCAAAGCAAAGTGAAGTTATGCTGACATATAGAGAGCGAATAGGAGGGTTTGTTAAAATCGAAAATCTCTACGAAGCATTTGTTTTAGACTCAATCAAGGTTAATAAATGGAAACCCTACCTTGTTTTTAACGCTAAACCCAAAAAAGTTGAAAAAATAGAGCTAAATTCTGCGGATCTAGAAGAGCTTACAAAGCTGAAAGGCATAGGTCCAGCTTATGCAGAGCGAATAATAAAGTTTAGAGACAAGCTTGGTGGTTTCCATTCTCGAGAACAGTTGAGAGAGGTGTTTGGTATTCCTACTGAAACATTGGATACAATTATTCCACTTTGTAGAGTAAGTCAAAATTCACATGTAAAGCTGAAAGTAAATCAGTTAACAATCGAAGAGTTAGCTAGTCATCCTTACTTCAACTTTAAAACAGCAAAAGTTCTAATCAACTACAGAGAACAACATGGTTCATTCAAACAAATAGATGACTTGAAAAAAATACAAGCTTTTGACCAAGATTTTATTGAAAAAATAAATCCTTATCTTAATTTTGAAGAATGAATATCGAACAGAAACTGATAAATGAAATAAGAGATGTCCACGATTTTCCTATCAAGGGAATTGTGTTTAAAGATATCACACCTATTATGATGAACCCAATACTTTCAAAAGAAGTGTTGCAGGAGTTAAAGATGCAAGTAAAACAACTTGGGATTACAAAAATCGCTGGTGTGGAGAGTAGGGGATTTCTGTTTGGATACCCTCTTGCTATGGAATTAGGTTTACCATTTGTATTAATTCGAAAAAAAGGAAAGTTACCTTATCATAAGGTAAGCCATGCTTATGAATTGGAATATGGCACTGCTGAAATAGAAATGCATGTTGATGCAGTTGAAAAAGGAGATAAAGTATTAATTCATGATGACTTACTTGCAACGGGCGGTTCTGCCTCAGCAGCAGGAGAGTTAATTGTTGGTAATGGTGCTGATGTGGCTGGTTTTTCTTTCCTTGTGATTTTGGATTTTTTAAACGGTGAGCAAAAATTAACCAAGTTCAGCGAAAATATCCTTACATTAGTGCGCTTTTAATTATTTATATATCTTGAAACGATCATAAATGGATTTTTTATCGAATGAAAATCAGCGAATGATAGCCGAAATGGTGAAAAATTTTGCTGAAAAAGAAATACGCCCACATTTTATGGAGTGGGATGAAACTCAAGAATTCCCAGTTCCTGTTTTTAAAAAATTAGGTGAATTAGGTTTAATGGGAGTTTTTATTCCTGAAGAATACGGAGGTTCAGGTTTTGGTTATCACGAATATATCACTGTAATCTCAGAGATAGCCAAAGTTTGTGGTTCTATTGGATTATCTGTAGCTGCTCACAATTCACTGTGTACAGGACACATTTACTATCATGCTAACGAAGAGCAAAAGCGAAAATACCTTCCAAAACTTGCTTCGGCTGAGTGGATTGGTGCTTGGGGCTTAACTGAAACAGGTACAGGTTCTGATGCAGGTGGAATGAATACTACTGCTGTTCGTGATGGAAATGAATGGGTGTTAAATGGCGCTAAGAATTTTATTACTCACGGTAAATCTGGAGATGTAGCGGTTGTTATTGTTCGAACTGGTGAAAAAGGCGATTCTCGCGGGATGTCTGCATTTATTGTGGAACGTGGAACTCCAGGTTTTTCAGCAGGTAAAAAAGAGAATAAATTAGGTATGCGTGCATCAGAAACAACAGAGTTGATTTTTGATAACTGTAGAATTCCAGCTGAAAATCTTATCGGAAAAGAAGGTGAAGGATTTATTCAGGCCATGCAAGTACTCGATGGTGGAAGAATCTCAATTGGTGCCTTAGCTTTAGGTATTGCCAAAGGAGCTTATGAAGCATCAATTAAATATGCTAAAGAGCGCGAACAGTTTGGGCAACCAATTGGCAAGTTTCAGGCTATAGGCTTTAAATTAGCTGACATGATTACGGAAATTGATGCAGCTGAATTGTTGTTACACAAAGCGGCAGAGATGAAAAATAACAAGCAAAAAATGACTAAAGAGTCTGCAATTGCAAAGTATTACGCATCTGAAGTTTGCTGTCGTGTAGCGAATGAAGCGGTTCAGATATTTGGTGGATACGGTTACACAAAAGATTTCCCAGTTGAGAAATTCTATCGTGACGCAAAGCTATGTACAATAGGAGAAGGAACCTCTGAAATACAAAAATTAGTAATTTCACGAGAAATTTTGAAATAACTATTGTTGATAAAAAAACTATTCTTATATTTGCACTCCAAATTTTAAGAAATTAATTGAAATTATAGATATGTTAATTATTCCTGTAAAAGAAGGAGAGAACATCGAGAGAGCTCTCAAGAGATATAAGAAGAAGTTTGAGAAGACGAACACTATGCGTCAACTTAGAGACCGTCAGCAATTCACAAAACCTTCTATTGAGAAGCGTCAAGGGAAAATCCGCGCTGCTTATAAGCAACGTTTGCTTTCTGAAGAAATATAGTTAGAAAGTAACAATTTCTAATAAAATACGTTAGGAGACTTATATTAAGTCTCCTTTTTTTATGGTTGAAAAATTCGAAAATTATTTATTGAAAGAAAAGCGTTCCTCGGATCACACCGTAACAGCTTACTTAAATGATATTCATAATTTTTGCGAGTTTTCAGAGATTGACCCACAGTCTAACGACTCGTGGAAAGAAGTGAGCTATCAGCTTGTGCGCGCATGGATGGTTTCACTTATTGATAGTGGGCTGGTGAACAGGTCTGTCAACAGGAAACTTTCAACTCTCAGATCTTTTTTTAAATGGCTTGAAGCTAATGGGGTTATTGAAGTTAACCCTATGGCGAAGATAAAAGGGCCAAAAATGTCTAAACGTTTGCCTGAGTTTGTGCAAGAGGCAGACATCTCTTATGACAAGTTAGAAAATCTTTTTACTGATGACTTCTCAGGTTATCGGGATAGAATGCTCTTTGAGATTTTGTATCAAACTGGAATTCGTTTGTCGGAGTGTATTGGACTAAAAGAAAGTGATTTTGGAAATAACAGTATAAAAGTACTTGGTAAGCGTAATAAAGAGCGCATCATCAGTATCTCTCCTGACTTGCAAATCAACTTGAATAAACTTGTGAAATATAAAGAGGAAATGGGATTTGTTTCACCCTATCTTTTTGTGACAGATAAGGGCGAAAAAATGTATCCGAAATTTGTGTATAGAAAAATTAATTACTACCTTTCAAGTGTAACCAGTTTGAAAAAGCAAAGTCCGCATGTACTACGACATACTTTCGCTACTCACCTTCTCAATGGCGGTGTAGATATTGAAGTGTTAAAAGAGATTTTAGGTCATGCGAGTTTGGCTGCAACACAGGTTTACACGCACAACTCGTTTGCGAAGATTAACGAGATATACAAATCCGCCCATCCACGTGGGCACAAAACCAAATGAGTATGAACACAAAAGTGCATTCAGTTCATTTTACAGCAGATGTTAAGTTGGTTAATTTTGTAAATACAAAGGTGGACAAGTTGAGGCAGTTTTTTGACCACATTGTTTCAAGTGAAGTCTTTTTAAGGATAGACAAGTCAACTGACAAAGGAAACAAAGTGGCAGAAATAAGGATATTATTACCAGGTAAGGAGTTGTTTGCAAAAAAGCAATCGAAGAGTTTTGAAGAAGCTGCCGACTTAGCAGTGGAAGCACTAAGAAAACAAGTAAAAAAATATAAAGGAAAACAAGAATTAAAATAATCTGTATATCAATTGATTATTTGGAATAGGAGGCTATATTTGCCTCCTATTTTTTTTTGTTTAAAATATTTTTTTTGGTTTCAGTTTGTAGTTTACTTTTTTTTCCTACATTTGCAAACCCAAAAGGGAAACAACGTTCTTTATAAGTATGCCGATATAGCTCAGTTGGCCAGAGCAGCTGATTTGTAATCAGCAGGTCGTGGGTTCGAATCCCTCTATCGGCTCTTTTTTTGTGTTGGGGAGATACTCAAGCGGCCAACGAGGACAGACTGTAAATCTGTTGGTTTACACCTTCGCAGGTTCGAATCCTGCTCTCCCCACAACCAAGTATTGTTTTTAAATAAGCGGGAGTAGCTCAGTTGGTAGAGCGTCAGCCTTCCAAGCTGAGGGTCGC
>CAYUQU010000066.1:0-19895 GCA_964447015.1 uncultured Flavobacteriales bacterium | reverse complement strand
GTGAAGAAGTCATGATTTATGGTCCAATTCTTAAGGTTCCCTATCTTACTTACTCCGAAACAACCACAATCAATACCATTGGGGAAGTCATTAAAGAGAAAAAATCAGAAACAAACTACGCTTACTTTTTCCCCGAAGAGTTGAATGCAAACGCTGAAATAGAAACGAAGACACTAAAACGAGGGAACTACGAAAGTGTAGTTTTCACAAGTGATGTCGACTTTACTGGGCGATTCATTATCCCAGATTTCAAAAAGAAAGACATCCCTAAAGAAGACATCGTATGGGGAAAAGCGACTATGCTAGTTCGCACCACAAATTTGAAGAGCATCAAAGATGAAGTGGTGATGAAATTCGGTAACAAGTCATATACTTTTGAACCAATTTACAGTTCGGATAATTCCGGAATGCAAACTCTATCCACTGGATACATAAATGCTCAAATTTTCGAAGACAATGCAAACAGAGATTTTTCTTTTGGCTTACACTATAATGGCAGCAAAGAACTCAGTATTATCCCGATAGGTAAAACTACACAAACGCATGTCAATTCAAACTGGCACTCCCCTAGCTTTAACGGGAATTTCTTACCTTCAGATGAAACAAAAAAAATAGACAAAAATGGCTTTTCAGCAGATTGGAAAATCTTGCATATCAATCGCCCATTTGCACAAGAATCATTTAATGAATTGCCTTACTTGAACGAGTTTGCATACGGTATCGATTTTGTTATTCCCAATGACGAATACCAGCAAAATGAGCGTACATCGAAATATGGTCTTTTGGTAATCAGTTTAACTTTCTTAGTTTTCTTCATGATTCAAGCCATCAATCGATTAAAGGTTCACTTATTTCAGTATGTCATGATTGGAATAGCTTTAGTATTGTTTTATACACTTCTGCTCTCCATCACTGAACACAGCAGCTTCAAATTCGCATATATCATTGCCACAACAAGTGTCATTGGTATGATTTCGCTGTATTCTTTTTCAGTTCTCAAAGCGCGAAAATTTGCCCTATTCATTGGGGGATCGCTTCTGAGCATCTATTCATTCATTTACATTATCATTCAAATGGAAAGCTACTCTCTCCTTGCGGGAAGTATCGGATTGTTCTTAATTCTAGGCGCCGTGATGTATTTCTCTCGAAAGATTGACTGGGGAGAGGGGTAGAAAAAAACACTCTGCAATAGCTGAAATTCTGAATTGTCCGATAAAGATAGAGACCTCTCATTTCATTCGAGGTGACTATTAACCCCTTAAGTGTTGCGTTATTGAATAGTAGAGGCGCGATTAATCGCGCCTCTACTATTCAATAACGACAAAATCACAACTTCTGTCACCTCGACCATAGGGAGAGGTCTCTATCCTTATCGGACAACAATGATTTATAACAAAAAAGACCCGAATCTTCGGGTCTTTTTGCTTTATCTATGCTAATATTTTACAAAATTGCATCTAACTTATCAGTCAACTGTCCTTTTGGAACTGCCCCAACTGATTTATCTACAACCTCACCACCTTTGATGAAAAGTACTGTAGGAATGTTACGCACACCAAATTTCGCAGATACTCCTGGGTTTTGATCTACATCTACTTTACCAATTAGCGCACGACCTTCGTATTCTCCAGACATTTCTTCGATTACTGGTCCAATCATGCGACAAGGTCCACACCATTCTGCCCAAAAATCTACTACAACGGGTTTATCTGATTTCATTACAACTTCCTCGAAGTTTGCATCTGTGATTTCTAATGCCATAACTTTATTTTTATTTATTATTTTTTTCGCTCGTTAAATATAACGATTGATTTTGGTGTTCAAATTATTTGCCACATATTTTTTTGTGACATAATGACATCATTATGTCAATCCCATTTTCTTCAATAAGAACGAAGCGTTCATATTTTGGCAAACTCCACTTCGGATGTGGTAATCAAATGTCAATTCGTCATTCTCAATGATGGAATCAAAATACAAATTTTGGAAAGCAGTATTGTCTTTTGCCAGTTGACATAAAGACAAATCATGTGTAGCTATAATTCCTTTTGCACTTAAATCATTCAATTTCAACAAAAATGCAGCTGAACCTTTTTCTTTATCAACAGAATTTGTGCCTTTAAGAATTTCATCCAAAATAATGAATACCTTCTCCCCTTTCTCAATCGCATCCACAATAAAGCGCAAACGCGAAAGTTCAGCAAAGAAATAAGAAGAAGAGCTAGCTAAATCGTCAGATGTACGCATGCTCGAATAAAGTTTTAGGTCGGGCATTTGAAATTGAGATGCCACAACAGGAAAGCCACAGCGAGCCAAAATCAAGTTCACGCCAACTGCACGCAAAAAAGTACTTTTACCAGCCATATTAGGTCCTGTAATGATTGTAAAAGCACATTCTTCGTTACTTGTAAAATCATTTTTCACACCTTCCGAAACTGGTAACAATGGGTGTCCTAGTTCTTTGATTGAAATTTGCTCTCCCCCCAAATGTGCATACGACAAATCCTCTCTGTTATAGGCGTAATTAGCTGCACAGATCCACACTTCTAATTCAGCAAGGTCATCTTCCCACTGGTCAAATTTATCGGCGTAATCTCGCAACCAACTCATCATCAAAGTACGCATCCAAAAATCCCATGCAAGGAAGACATTAAGCACAATTCCCATTAGCATATTCAACCTATAATCAGATAAATCATTGAGTTGAATTATGCGATTCAGAGCTACTTTAGTAGATTTGTCGCTTTCGGTTAATTTTGCTTGCAATTCTTTTAATCCTAACGCCTTAAATTCTTCCGATTCGATATCTCTCAATCGATTGCGCATGGACTTCCACTTATCTCCCGCTTTTGATGCGGTAAATAACGCCTTGTTAATGTTCTTTAATTGAGAACCAATTATTCCAAGGGGAACAAGTAAAAGGAGAATAAATTGGAAATCCGTCACCTTATCCATTTGCCATAAAACTAAAGAAGTGATTGAGAATACAGGCAAAATCCAGCGGAGCAAACGCATCATAGTATCTTTCTCAATCGGAAATTTCAACCAGTTTGATGCGGCTTCTTCGGATTCAGTTCCATCTATTGCTGCTCCTGCAAGATATCGGTGTCGCCAATCTAATCGTTCCTTCAAGTCTTCAATAGTTTCATTCAAGTCGTTAGAACGGTGTGAACCGAATAATAAATACTTTCCCAACATCTTCTTTCCACTCACTGTCACAGTTCGATTCATAAACGCAAAGAGACCGTTAGCGTGAAACAAATCCATATCAATTGCATACGGATGCATCGGGTCGGCAAACTCGCTTCCCGAGTTGAAATCTGTATAGTCTTTAAAAAGTGCTTTTCGTTCTGACTGATTCATCTGAATTATGCGTTCGACAAACTTTTGTTTATTCTGCAAATCCGTAAAACGAGCTACTAAAAATAAAAACAGTGCGAAAAGGGGAACTGAAACAAGAATAATCAGTTTCCAATCGGGGTATAAAATGTAACCTATCAATGGAATACATAAAAAAGTAAAAAGGCGCAGCCAACCTAAAAGAACTTTATTTTGAGCGATGCTCTTTCGTTCAAGTTCGTATTGATTTTCTCTATCGCTGTATATTTTGTCTAATTCTTCTCTGTTCATCGGTTGTAAAGCTACTTATTTTTAAGAAGAGGATTGAATTATACTTCGTTATTTCTATGCATTAGAGAAAATTATACCTACCTTTGCGCCGATTTTTTAAACGTACAAAATCAATATCAAATGTCAGGAAACAGAACATTCACAATGCTTAAGCCCGATGCAATCGAAAACGGGCACATGGGGAAAATCATTGATATGATTATCAATGCAGGATTTGAAATTAAGGCGATGAAATTAACGCGTCTTAGCGAGGATCAAGCAAAGAAATTTTACGAAGTACATTCAGAGCGTCCGTTTTACGGGGAGCTTGTAGAATATATGACTTCAGGTCCTATTATTGCAGCAATTCTTGAAAAAGACAATGCAGTTGCTGATTTCCGTGCACTTATCGGTGCTACTGACCCTGCTGAAGCAGCTGAAGGAACGATCAGAAAATACTATGCTGAATCGAAAGGTAGAAATGCAGTTCACGGTTCAGATTCAGATGAAAATGCAGAAATTGAAAGCGAATTTCATTTTGCAGTGACTGAAGTTTTAAAATAGAAATTACCAGATTAAAAAAAACGGCATCAAATGATGCCGTTTTTTTTTGAATATCCTTTAAAAATAAAGTTTCTTTTAAAGTCTAGATTTATTTTTCGAATTATAAGTCTACTACCACTCCATGTTTTTCAATCAACTTGCGCATATTAATCAAAGCATAACGCATTCTACCTAGGGCAGTATTGATTGAGATATCTTTTGCTTCAGAAATATCTTTAAAGGACATATCTTGAAATATACGCATGTAAAGTATTTCTTTTTGTGTTTCAGGTAAACTCTGCATCACATTAACAATCTGCAATTCTAGTTCTTCTTTTGAAATCGCCTGTTCTACATTCCTGTCTTCTTGAGCAAGCACACTGAAGATATTGAACTCTTCAGAAAATGAAGATGATTCAGAAATCATACGTACTTTGTTCGTTCTACGAAAGTGATCTACAACCAAATTGTGCGCAATACGCAATACCCAAGGCAAAAATTTACCTTCTTCATTGTAGTTTCCTGCTTTTAACGTTTTAATCACCTTAATAAAGGCATCTTGGAAAATATCGTCAGCTAACTCTCTGTCTTTTACTTTAGACAAAATATAATGGAATACATTTGATTTATGACGCTTTAGCAATTGCTCAAACGCTTCTTCACTTCCACTAATATATGCGCTGACAAGAGACTTGTCGCTTATTTCAGTTTTACACATAGCTTGCACCGTTTTAACTTAATTAGTAAGTAATTTTAAGTGTAAATGTGTTCTATAAGCGTCTCTTTTTTATGATTTCGTAATGGCTAATGTACGACATTATTTGTTATTTGCAAAAAAATGTGAAGAAAAAATCAAATACTAGGGTTATTAATCTAATTCTCGTTTTCGCTTTCACTATAAAGTCAGCATAAATTGTAACATATAATGACGAGGTGCCTGAATATCACCTGGTCGAGTCATATATTCTTCGTTTAGAAAATTATTAACCATAAAATTAACTCTATATTTTTTGTTGAAATTGTAACCTACACGAGCATCGAAAATGATGTTTCCCTTGTTGTTTTCTTCTCGATAACCTTTCAAACCTGGTAATATCTCAGTTCCACCTGGTAAAGTTTCTTCAAACACTTTATCAATATTTTTCATAAAGCTGTTGTATCGACACGAAACTCCCAAACTAAACCCTTTATAAACAGCCTCCACATCTCCCTTAACAAGATGGTTAAATCTATACTTCAACACATTAGAAGTTGTATCAGAAAATGTTGATCTATAAGTAGAGTCCGCATTCAAACTAATTGGATTCATATATGTATAACCCAATAGTGTTCTCAATTCCACATCACCTATTTTACCTTCACTGTTAAATGAGACTTCAATACCAGAAATACGTGCTTCTTCTGCATTTTCTGCACGAAAACCAACCCACTTCATAACATACCCTGGGTCATCAGGGTCGAAAAAATTCAACGGAATATCATCAGGATTGTATGCGCCAAATGCAAATTCAACCATATTACTATACTGATTAATAAATCCCGCTAAATCAAATATTCCTTTCCAAGTACCTATTCTAAAAACTTGTCTTACTCCTAATTCTGCTGCCCACCCTGTTTCTCTTTGTAAGTTTTCATTAGGAAAAATATTTAACGCCCCTACATTAGTAAAGGTATATCGTTCAGCTACAGACGGATAACGCACCCCCTGCCCAAATGAAGCTCTTAAAAAAGTAGCTTTGAACAGTTTATAGTTAGCCGCAGCTCTAAAAATTGGGTATAAAGGTATTTTCAAGGAGTCCTTTCCCATATAGAAATCCGAATCACCTGAACGACCGTTCTGCTCAAAATATTCAGCTCGTACACCTCCCGTCAGGGTAAGTCTATTGAATAGTTTATGTTCATATTGAAGGTATAAAGCTGGATTCAGTGAATTGTGATTGCCATATAGATTTGCATTCACTGTTACATATGCCGTTGATAAACCTGTAGTGAGAATTCCGCCAAATCTGTTTTTATTCTGAAACTGATAATCACCAAAATAGGTTGTCGAACTGTTTGCTTGATCAGGGTTATTATACGTGAAGTTGTCTACAAAATATACTCGGGTGCGCAAATTATGTACATTCCCTTTTTTATCGACAAATTTCAAATAGGGATCTACATTAAACCTATACCCCCTATTCATAATCAAGGTTGATTCTGCATTTGACGTGTCAGCTCCTCCACTCGGCGTATACGCTAAAGAGTCACTCTCCCAAATTAAATAAAGTCCTGTTTTTTGCCATTGAAAATTGTAGCCAATTCCCGCTTTTAAATTGCTTATTTTTTGTGGTCTAAAGAATACTGTCCCTCCAATTCTTCCTCTAGACTCTGTTTCTCCCTGACGAAAACCTTGATTTGTATATCCATTTGCCGCAAGTGTGAAACCAAATCGCTTATACATTTTACCATAATACACATCTGTAAATCCAAAAACGGGGTTTGAATTCCACCATCTCAAACTTGATCTTTTGGGATTATCATAAATTCCTGCTTGTAGCTTCACGCGCAACTCGCCATCAGGAGTCGGTTCGCGCTCAGTTAGGGCTATCACTCCATTCAAAGCTCCACTTCCATACAAAACAGAAGACGCTCCTTTAATGACCTCTATTTGCGATGCATTTTCCATCGGAATGGAATTAAATTTAATATCACCGATATCCCCTGTTAAAAGTGGCATATTATTCCAAAGTAGCATTACGCGACTTCCAACTCCATATGCAAACCCACTACCACCTCGAATACTTACTTGTCCGTCCATCGCATACACGCCAGGGCTTTGATCTACAGCTTGTTCTAAATCAGCAAAACCTTTACTATCTATTAAATCAGGCTTTAATATTTCCATTGAAATCGGAACCTCTTCAATCTCCTGTTTTCTTCTTCCAGCAGAAACAACAACTGTTTTGAGAATATTATCCGAGGAAGTCATTTTAATGGCCACGCTACCTTCTTTTTCTACAACTGTCGTGTCATTCTCATATCCAACAGATGTCGTTATCAAAGTAACCGGAAATGACGAAATTTTAAGTACAAATTCACCGTCAAAATTTGAAATAATTTTCTGACCATCAGAGCTTTCTACTCTAGCACCTACAATTATATCTCCAGCAGATTTATCTGAAATTCTACCTGTAATTATTTGTCCAAATAGCATAGTTGGAACAAAAAACACAACAAAACATAAGCTTTTAGTATTCATGGTTTTTAATATCAGTAATAGTGAAGCTCGTTTGCCTCAATTATTTGATTTTTAATAACATTGGTTTTTCCACATAAAGTGTGAGCATACCGAAAGTAATAAATATTAAGAAAAATTAACACGTTTTTCGCCTTATTGAAAATACAAACACACGTTAATCATCACAACAAACTAAATAACAATGTCTTAACAATAAACTAATCTTCTTTTTATGGATAAAAAAAATAAAGAAATCCATTTCAAAAAGAAAAAAGCATAAATTAGCACAAATTAAACATGCTAATCATGAAAAAACTATTACTTTCTTTTGCTTTAACTGCGCTTTTAGCTTCTAGTTCGTTTGGACAATGTACACCACAACCAAGCTTAATTGACGATTCATTTGGTGTCTATCCAGATACAATAATCAATTTCCCAGGAGCTGTACTTAGTGCTGCATATTACACGGAGCTAAATTTCAAGGCACCATCTGATGCAGGTGAAATTGACCCTTTATTTACAGGAGCTACAATTAATTATTTTACTGTAACTAACGTAGATGGTCTTCCTTCAGGAATGAGTTATACTTGCAATGTTTCAAACTGCCAATACCCAGGTGGTTCAGCAGGATGTGCTTCAATTACTGGAACTTGTGATGTGGAAGGTGTTTATGAAATTATAATTTATATTACGGCTAATATTACAATACCTTTCATTGGTACCCAAGATGTTGATGAAACATTTACTGGATACAGAATCTATGTAAACGAAGACGGAGCTGTAAGTTTGTTAGAAAATGAATTGGACCAGATTACGTTGCATCCAAATCCTGTAAGCAATAAATTTACTTTAACAGGACTTTCTTCTGACTTTGGAGTAACAACCATTGCTATCTACAATATGGAAGGAAAATTAATCCAAGCTGTGGATAACGATAACCAAACAAGTGTTGAAGTTGCTACATCTGCACTTCAAAACGGAATGTACTTTGTGAATATCACACACAATAACGGTACTGAAGTATTGAAGTTTATCAAGGAATAATTAAAACTTTATAATTCTTAAATAGGCGTTTCGAAAAAGGAACGCCTATTTTTTTTGCGCCATGTCAACTAAAATTTTTTCTATTTGCGGAGCTAACAAATTATTTGTATTATTGGAAATAATGAACTCAGTCAACTTTTCTTTTTTCTGATCAGTCCACTGATTTTTCATTCTTTCCTTTACTTGTTCCGCTGTAATTTGATCTCGATCCATAACGCGCTGAATCCGCAAATCTTCTCCTGCCGTAACCAGAATTATCGCATCAAATGATTTATAAGCACCCGTTTCAAATAATATCGCAGCT
The DNA here is from genome assembly GCA_964447015.1 of uncultured Flavobacteriales bacterium. Taxonomy (GTDB): domain Bacteria; phylum Bacteroidota; class Bacteroidia; order Flavobacteriales_D; family Crocinitomicaceae; genus Wandonia. The sequence continues at coordinate 11,175 of CAYUQU010000066.1, read as the reverse complement.
TCATTGAAAACAAATTTGGCATCTTTATTTGCAATAACAAACTGAGAAAAAGCTTCGCGTACTCTAGGATGAACAAGTGAATTAATTTTAACAAGTAAATCAGGTTGAGAAAAAGCCATTTGAGCAATGAAAGGACGGTTTAATTCACCGTCAATATATGCATCCGCTCCAATAAGTTCAATCAATTCACTTTTAAGTTGGCTGTCAGAATTCATTAACTCTTTTGCTACGCGGTCAGAATAAAAAACGGGATAACCCATGGTCTCAAGAATCTTGCAAACAATAGTTTTTCCAGACCCTATCCCACCGGTTATCCCGACTTTTAACGGAAATATCATATACCTAAATTTCTTCTACCTCAATCATTTTGAACGGAAGTGAGATGATAGCTTGGTAATCTTCCCCTGCCTCCTCCATGTCTTCATCATCCTCCTCAAAGTACCAATTTACATGCACTGAAGTTCCGTTTCCATTGATTGTTTCCAATTTCTTGAAAAAATCAAGAATACATTTCGACGAAGAAGTATTAAAATACTCAAGTCTTACATCAACAGTTGTTGCTGACTTTGGCGTATTGCTATAACTTTCAATCCAATCATTTAATGGTTTGAAAAAATCAATGGAATTTTCTGGAATAGATCTCCCTCGCAAAACTAGTACTCCATTGTCCTTATCAAAATTAACTGTTGGTGTCTTAGCCGTGCCCTCAATAATTAAATTTTCCATTCTGTTCTATTTTATATCTATTAAGCAATTTTCACATTTAAACAAAAGAAACTGTCTCGCTCATTAATCGGCAAAAATTCATAATCAAGCTTATTTCCAGATTTGCGCGCAATATCTATCATTCCCAAACCTGCCGTCCCTTTTTCTGAAACTTCACCGCCACTTAACACTTTCTTGTAATATTCTTTTAATTCTTCTTTTGACATTGAATTGATTAACTCCAACTTGGTTCTCAAAGATGTCACTTGGTTTGCAGGAATATAATTTCCAGTCTTAATTTCATAGCTATCTGTATTTCGAGCAATCATAAACAAAGCCGAATCAGATTCTAAAAAATTGCCTGATTTTAAATCATCAGGATCGATGTGATGGTACAAATTCTGCAAACATTCCACCAAAACATTGTATACTTTCTTTCTAACTTTCGGAGATTCTTCAATATGTTCCATCTTAGATTCCATAATCTGAAGTACCGAAGTTAAGAGCTCAGAAGTAACCACTCCCTTGAAGGACAACATGATGTTATCACGTTCCATAGTCTTATACAAATCATAAATATTCTCCAATGACTTCAAGTCGAGTAAGTTTCAATGTACGACAAATATAAATATTTGTTCGTCAAAACAATAATAAGTACGTAAAAATAGTGATTTACTTTAAACTAAAGGGTCATATTCGTTCTAACAGACTTAACATGACACAAATAATTATACTCCAATAAACAAGTTTATGAGGCTTATTTTATTAATTTCGTGACTTCAAAAACATGTAATTTATGTCAAACAGAATCACTGATTTATTTCAAATACAATACCCAATTATTCAAGCTGGAATGATATGGTGCTCAGGATGGGAGCTAGCTTCAGCAGTATCAAATGCCGGTGGACTTGGAATAATTGGTTCGGGTTCTATGTACCCTGATATTCTTGACGAACATATTAGAAAATGTAAAGCAGCTACTGATAAACCGTTTGCTGTAAACTTACCTATGCTCTACCCAGATATTGAAAAACATATCGAAACCATTATAAAATACAAAGTACCTATCGTCTTTACTTCTGCCGGAAACCCAAAAACGTGGACGGCAAAATTGAAAGAGAATGGAATTAAAGTTGTTCATGTAGTTTCTTCTGTGAAATTTGCCCTAAAAGCTCAAGAAGCTGGAGTAGACGCTGTTGTTGCAGAAGGGTTCGAAGCGGGTGGGCACAACGGACGCGACGAAACAACTACGCTTTGTTTAATCCCAATGGTAAAAAAAGCACTTGAAATTCCACTTATCGCAGCTGGTGGAATTGCAACAGGAAGAGGAATGTTAGCAGCTATGGTTTTGGGGGCAGATGCGGTACAAATCGGGAGTCGTTTTGTTACTTCAATTGAATCTAGTGCACATGAATCGTTTAAACAAACTGTAGTACGAGCAAAAGAAGGCGACACGATGCTTACGCTTAAAGAAATAACACCTGTAAGAATGATTAAAAATCCATTCTACAGCAAAGTAGAAGAAGCTTATCGCGACTGTGCTTCTGTGGAAGACATGAAAGAACTTTTAGGTCGTGGAAGAGCTAAGAAAGGAATGTTTGAAGGTGATATGGAAGAAGGCGAACTTGAAATTGGTCAAATTTCAGGATTGATTGACAATATAAAACCAGCAGCAGAGATTGTAAATGAAATGCTTGCCGAATTCAGACACGCTCGCCAAGAACTCCTTTCTCCAAAATTTGATATTTAATGATCAGCTATCACAAATTTAAACTCAAAAATGGCCTTCGCGTCATTTTTCATAAAGACGATACTTCACCAATGGCTGTGGTCAATACGCTCTATGATGTTGGCGCACGAGATGAAAATGAAGCACAAACTGGATTCGCTCATTTATTTGAACACCTTATGTTTGGCGGTTCAATTAATGTGCCCGATTTTGATGCCCCGCTTCAACGTGCAGGTGGAGAGAGTAATGCATTTACCTCAAATGATATCACAAATTACTATGATGTCGTTCCGAAACAAAATATTGAAACGGCTTTGTGGCTTGAGTCAGACAGAATGCTCAGTTTAGCATTTACAGACAAAAGTCTTGAAGTGCAACGAAGTGTTGTCATTGAAGAATTTAAACAGCGTTATCTCAACCAGCCTTATGGCGATGTGTGGTTAGAGTTACGTCCATTGGCATATAAAATTCACCCATACCGATGGGCAACGATTGGAAAAGAAATAAGCCACATCGAAAATGCAAAAATGGATGATGTACGTGCCTTTTTCAAGAAATTTTATCATCCCGCAAATGCTATTTTAACGATTGCCGGTAATTTCGAATTGGACGAAGTCAAAAGTTTAGTGGAAAAGTGGTACGGTGAGATTCCAGCTCAGCCCAAATACACTAGGGATTTACCAAAAGAACCAAAGCAAACTGAATTTCGTGAGCTCACTCTAGACCGTGACGTTCCTGCAAATGCATTTTATTACGCTTTTAAGATGAGTGATAGAATGAACGCAAATTACTACACCGCAGATTTGGTTTCCGATATTCTCGGTCGCGGCCAATCATCAATTTTGTATCAAGCTTTAATTGCTCAAAATCAATTGGCAACGGAAGCGCAATGTTACATCACAGGTTCACACGACGACGGTCTTATTCTAATTTCAGGAAAATTAAAAGATGGAGTATCATTTGATGAATTGGATAAAACCTTGTGGTCAGTTCTTGAAAATGTAGCTAAAGAAAAAGTAACGAATGATACGCTCACTAAGGTTAGAAATAAATGGGAAACGGGAAAATCATTCTCGGACATGGGCTTGTTACCTCGAGCGATGAACCTCTCTCTCTTCGAACTTTTAGGTGATATTGAGCTTATAAATAGTGAATCAGACTTATACAACAAAGTAACGGTTGACGATATTCAACAATTCTGCCAGCAGACTTTTGTAAAGAAAAACTGCTCTCTCCTAAAAGTTAACCGCACGAAAAAGACTCCACAATGATAAATCGCACACTTGCACCGTATACTTCTCAGGTTACGCAAATAGAAATTGCTAATCCAGTTGTTCTGAAAACTAAATCTGGAATTCCGTTTTATTTTATTGAAGAAATCCCTGAAGATGTAGCAAAAATCACACTTAATTTTGCGGCAGGAAAAATGCATCAAACACAAATTCTGGAAGCATCTTTTACAACAGATTTATTATTATCAGGAACTGCTTCAAAATCACAACAGGAAATTCAGGAAGCTATCGACTTTTATGGCGGGTATGTACAGTGTGAATTGGGAATGGAGAATTCTACAGTTACTATTTACGGTTTAAATAAAAACATTTCAGCGATCTATGAAATCATTTTTGATGCAATGTCAAATCCTATTTATCCTGAAAAAGAGTTTGAACAACACCGTACTATTGAGCGTCAAAAGTATTTAGTGAGCATGGAGAAGAATGCTTCGCGCGCACGGAAACATTTTATTAACAGTCTTTTGGGTGGCACTCCGTTTGACAGCAGTGCTACAATTGAGGATTTCGACAAAGTTACGCAAGAACAATGTGTCACTTTCCATCAAAAACATTTTCTGAATGGACTAATCGATGTGAATGTAGTGGGGAATTTGCCCGTGGAACTTAAAAGCAAGATGCTAACAGATTTTGAAAACTGGAAAAATGTTCACGACACAAGTCTAGCATGTGAATTGAATCCAAAGACCGATTTGTTTGAAGAGAAGAAAGCAGAAGCTTTGCAAACTGCGATTCGAATCGGGAAAATATTATTCACACCACAACATGATGAATACATTGAGTTTGATGTATTGAATACTATTCTCGGTGGTTATTTTGGTAGTAGATTGATGTCAAACATTCGCGAAGACAAAGGGTATACATACGGAATTGGCTCGGGAGTAGTATCGATGAAATCTCTGGGGTATTTTTATATCAGTACCGAAGTAGGTGTAGATGTAAAAGAAAATACACTAAAAGAGGTTCAATTTGAAATTGAAAAACTTCAACACGAATTGGTGGATGAAAGTGAATTAGATTTGGTTCGAAATTATATGATTGGCCAATTACTTAAAAGTACGGATGGTCCTTTTGCCATGATGAATCAGTTTTTGTTTCTGAATAATTATGACTTGCCAAACGATTACTTCGATCGATATATCCAAACCATACAAGCCATAACTCCAGAGCGAATTCGAGAACTCGCTAAAAAACACCTCAATTGGAACACTTTTAGCATTATAACTGTTGGATAAGCAACGTTAGAAAAAATTAAGCGTTATTCATACGAAAGAACTGTTTTATACGTTATTGTAACAATGAGAAAAGCTATTATTCATTATCTATTTTTCCTTCTGGTAATCACCTCTTTTACCGGTAAACTTTCTGCCACACATATTATTGGTGGGGAAATCACATGGGTAAGCCAAGGTGGCGGTTCTTACATTTTTGAATTAGTTGTATATCGTGACTGTAATGGTTTTGATGTTTCTACAGGAATTGAAACTATTCAAGTGTGGAATCATCCTACGTTGAACAATATAAATGTAAACTTTGTGGAACGAGTGGATCTATCTCCACCCTGTACTGAAGTTGGTGGCGGTCCTGTCGCGTATTTGTGTGGAGCAGGAACGGGCGGAGGTAATGGTAGTGGTGCAATTGAAAAAGTGGTCTATCGCTCAGCTCTAGTAAATATTGCAGGTACTCCACCCGCAGCAGGATGGGTATTCACTTACGATAGCTTTTCGAGAAACGGCAACCTTACAAATATTCAAAATCCACTGACAGTTGGAATCACTATTGTGGCTAAAATGTTTAATACGGGGGCAGCAAGTGGTTGTTACGATTCATCTCCCCGCTTTTTGGAAGACCCTTTTGTAGTATCATGTGCTGGACAACCATTTATCTACAATCAAAATGCGTATGACGCTGATTTAGATTCTATGGTTTTTAGCTGGGGCACGCCTTTGAATGAGATAAACACAAGTTACAATCCACCGACAGACCCTGCGGCAGTAGTATTTGAAGCAGGCTTTAGTGCAACATCACCTACTCCATCAGTAGCGATGAACGGTGCAAATGTACCAGCAAATCTAAATGCTCAAAATGGAGAATTATCATTTACTTCGTTTACTACAGGGAATTTCGCAATCAAAATTATTGTTCACTCGTACAGGAATGGTGTATTAATGTCTGAAGTTCAACGTGAAATTCAAGTTATTGTTGAAAATTGTGCTTTTGCAAATAATACTCCTGACATTACAGCTCCTTTCCCTGGAAACTCATTTGAAATTGATGTATTTGCTGGTGATTTAGTGAATTTTTCGCTTTTTGCGGAAGACCTTGGTTTACTACAAGATGGTACACCACAAACAACAACTATTCAAGCAAGTGGTGCTCAATTTGGAACGGGTTTCATTAACCCCGCTGCTGGCTGTCCTGATCCTCCGTGTGCTGTATTGAATACTGCGCCTCCTGTATCTGGTTCACCCAACGCTCAACTTGACTTCAACTGGCAAACAGATTGCAACCATCTTGTGGGATGCACAGGAACAATTCAAAATGAAGTACCTTATAATTTTGTATTTAGAGTTACTGATGACGTATGTCAAATTCCAGCAGTTAGATACGCTACCGTTACAGTGAATGTGCTAAATAGAGGTGTTCTCCCTGCATCTCAAGTTGAATGTATTCGCGTTCAAAACAATGGCGATGTTTTCATTCAATGGGAGCGCGCAGTTGACCCTGAAAATGGATTCGAATCATACGAAATTCACAGTCTTCAACACGGTTTAGTAGGAACCGTCTTCGACATCAATATCACCAATCTCACACACCCCGGTGCTGGCGCAGATGCAGGTCCTATTGATTATTTTGTTGTCACAAATAGCGGGTGCAACGGAGTTGTAGCTGCTCATTCTGACACTATTTCTTCTATTCACCTTACTTTGAACAACCCTGGAAATGGAACTGCTGTACTGCAATGGACAGCACCTTCTGCAACACAAAACCCTGAATGGAATGATTATTATTATATCCTACGAGAATATCCAGCAGGAAACTGGACAGTGGTAGACTCAGTTGCATTTGGACTTGGAAGTCATATTGATACTATTGACGTATGTTCTGCATTTCTAAACTATCGAATCGAGCTGCCAACGGAAACTTGTTCGTTTTTATCCAATATTGAAGGTGATGTTTTTGAAGATCAAATCGGCCCATTTATTCCAGAAATTCAATCTGTTTCTATTGATACCATTACAGGTCAAGTCATCATTACTTGGGATGTGAATCAAGCTCCAGACACCTACGGATACATTGTATATTCTCAAGATGAAAATGGTTTTTATACCGATTTAGATACTTTGTGGGGAATAAATTCTACGACTTATATTACAACCACTAATACTGAAGATGGCCCTCTCTCATACTCAGTTGCGGCATTTGATAGTTGCTATACTCCTCAAGTACCTCCTACATATCAAACATCGGCAAAAGCAGATGTGCACACCACACATTTCTTGTCAGGTATATTGGATATTTGTACACAACAAGTTATACTTAATTGGACAGCATATCAAGGCTGGGATGAAGGTGTATTGAATTATCAAATATTCGCCTATAAATCAGATGATAACTGGGAATTGTTAGAAACAGCTAATGGTACAACTGCAACAATAGATGTCGAAACTGCAACAACGTATTGTTTTGCTGTTGAAGCAGTTTCAAATGAAGATCGAAAAGCATTTTCAAATATCGTTTGTATCAATATAGTTAGTCCTACGCCTCCTGATATTCATTATCTTTCTACTGCATCGGTTGAAGATTTGAGTATTCAAATCAAACACAGAACAACTATCACTCCAGGCGAAGGTGGTTTGATTCTCGAACGATGGGATGATAATCTTGAAGAATATGAAGAAATCGAAACAAGAACAGTAACTCAAACTGAAGAGATTTTTGAAGATTTTGACAGTGACCCCAACAAAAAAAGTTATACCTATCGTGTTGTGGCAATCGATAGCTGTGGGCGCCCAAGTCTTGAATCGAACATCGGAAAAACGATTTTCCTAGAAACGTTTACCGATGACAATAATATGAAGGTATACTTGCAATGGACTAAGTATGAAGATTGGATGGCACCTATTGTTCAATACCAAATTCACAGGGGCATTGATGGTGTTATCGACCAAAATCCAATTGCTACAGTTCCAGCTAATCGAAGAACATATGAAGATAATGTGGAAGACTTTTTATATTCAAAAGGTAGGTTCTGTTACTATGTTATCGCTAGAGAGGGAACAAATGCTTTAGGGTTCAATGAATTTAGTCGTTCAAATACTTCGTGTGCAGTAATAGAACCTTTGATTTACATACCAAATGCATTTACTGTAGGAGGGCGAAATCCAATTTTCAAACCTGTGGTAAACTTATATGATTACACGAACTATGAATTTACTGTTTTCGATCGTTGGGGACAAACGTTGTTTAGAACGAATGATGGAAATGAGGGGTGGAATGGTCTAACGATAGAAAATAGCGTAGCCAAAGAAGGTGTATATCTTTATGTTATTCGACTGAAAGATGGTAATGGCAACGAAATTACTCGACGTGGTCATGTAACTTTACTTGACTATCGGGGAATTGCTGAGGAATGATTTAACTGATTCTTGAGTGAGGTATTTTGCGAATGATGCGTATATTTGCAATAAACACAATAACTCACTAAGATAACAAGGAACAGAATATGATACGCGCAAATGACCCACAGTTAAAATCTTGGATAGAAATACCCGAAAATTCAGATTTCCCAATTCAGAATATTCCATTTGGCGTGTTTCGCACGCAAAACCTTTCACCTCGTGTGGGAACTAGAATTGGTGACTTCGTGATTGATTTGAAGAGTTTATACGTGTTGGGTTATTTCGAAAATCTTCCTTTCTCTGGTGAGGATTTTGATACTACTTCGTTGAATAATATTATGCGTCACGGAAAAACTGGAACTCGTGATTTGCGCAACAGACTTTCTAAATTATTTGATTCAGAGCACGACGATTTAAAAAATAATGAGCATCACGTCTCACAAGTGTTAATCGAACTCGACAGAGTCCAAATGCTTCTTCCAATTGAAGTGGGTGATTATACCGACTTTTATTCAAGTCGTGAACACGCTACCAATGTAGGAACTATGTTCCGCGACCCAGATAATGCTTTATTGCCAAACTGGTTGTGGTTACCTGTCGGTTATCACGGTCGTTCGTCTTCGATTATTACTTCGGGTGTGGATGTATATCGCCCAAAAGGACAAACGAAACCTGATCCAGAAAAACCACCAGTTTTCGGCCCATCACAACGTGTGGATTTTGAATTGGAAATGGCATTTATCACGTATGATGGAAAACCATTGGGAGACTCAATTTCAACTGAAGAAGCGGAAGAATTTATCTTCGGCATGTGCTTATTCAACGACTGGTCAGCACGCGACATTCAGCAGTGGGAATATGTGCCATTAGGACCTTTCTTAGCTAAAAATTTCGCATCGTCTATCTCACCATGGATTGTGTCAATGGACGCCTTAGAGCCTTTTAAAGTGGATGGCCCAACTCAAGAGCCTGAAGTGTTGGATTATTTGAAATATAAAGGTCAAAAATCATACGATATTGCACTACAAGTGGCTATAAAACCTGAAAACACGGAAGAAACGGTTGTTTGTAATTCAAACTTCAAATATATGTACTGGACGATGGCGCAACAATTGGCTCACCACACGGTGAATGGTTGTAATGTGCGTCGTGGAGATATGATGGGGTCTGGAACGATTTCGGGTTCTACTCCCGACTCTTTCGGTTCTATGCTCGAATTAGCTTGGAAAGGCACAAAGCCACTTAAAATGAATGACGGAACTGAACGTAAATTCATCAATGACGGTGATACTGTTATTATGCGCGGTCACTGTAAAGCAAATAATGTGCGAATCGGTTTTGGTGAAGTTGCTTCGAAATTGTTACCCGCAAAATAAGTTACAACAAACTAATTTTGCCCAATGGACATTATTCTAAAGTATTTTCCCAATCTCACTGCAATGCAGACAGCTCAATTAGAGCGTTTGCGTCCGCTGTACGAAGAATGGAACAACCAAATCAACGTCATTAGCCGTAAGGATATTGATTCGTTCTACGAGCGTCATGTGTTACATTCCTTAGCTATTGCAAAAGTGATTACTTTTCAACCGGGAACGAAAATATTGGACATAGGTACAGGAGGTGGTTTTCCAGGAATTCCACTCGCTATTCTATTTCCTCAAGTGCAATTCCACCTTGTGGATTCTATCGGAAAGAAAATTAAAGTCGTAAAAGAAGTCGCAAGCGAACTTGGACTCACAAATGTAAAAGCTACACACGCTCGAGCGGAAGATGTGAAAGATAAATACGATTTTGTGGTGAGTCGAGCCGTAACCGCTATGCCCAACTTTTTACCGTGGACGAATAACAAATTCTTAAGCGAACAAAAAAATCCCTATCCCAACGGAATTCTCTACCTCAAAGGCGGTGATCTGACAGAAGAACTGAAAGACATCAAACAAGACATGGAAATCATTGACCTCGCTAAAATCTTTGATGAAGCGTTTTTTGAAACGAAGAAGGTGGTTTATGTGAGGATGGTTCGATAGGTCTGATTACAGATTTCCCAAAATGATAACACGCAAATCATTCCAAAACGATAACGATGTAGAGACGCGATTAATCGCGTCTCTACATCGTTATCGTTTTAGGGCCAGTTCATTCACTAATTCAATTCCCCCTGGCCATTCTCCATATCCACTATTGGACTCAATATGCCCTGCATCGTCTAGAATTACAATTTTACTCCCCCAATTACTGGCAAATTCCTTTGATCTTCTTATGTCCGTCACATGGTCATTCATACTTGCAACTACTATCGTTGGGAAAGGTAATTTGTCGGTAGGAATTGGCACAAAACCATTGATGTAAGATGGGTAATTAATCTTTTCTGAATCACTTGGTGCAACTAAAAGCGCTCCTTTTATTTTGTGATTGTATTTCTCAAACCACTTTACAATAGCTATACATCCGATAGAATGACCAATAAGGACTAATTCGGAATGATTAAAACCTGAAAGCGCTTGCTCAATTGTGTCAATCCAAGTTTCACAATCTGGTTCATCCCAGTTTTCCTGATTTATTCTTAAGAATTCCTCTGGCATTAATCGTTCAAAATGAGTTTGCCAATGATGCTCGTCTGAATTATGAAGACCTGGGATATTAACTTTCATTTTGTGTTTCAAATGCCACTAAATTAAATATTATCCTTGAATTCAACTAAAACTTTCATATAACACTTACTGTTTTTGCGTAGTTAATAGAACACAGATACGGCGGATTAGGCGGATTTTATTAAAATTTTTCAACGCCCCATAAAAAGAGATGAATGTCACTTTAAGGATTAATA
>CAYUQU010000065.1:0-20154 GCA_964447015.1 uncultured Flavobacteriales bacterium | reverse complement strand
GTAAAAACATTGGGAATGTGGTACTCAACTGGAGTAAATTGGATATCCAACATAATAGACATCGTATCATTACATCCCTCATTGGAAACAATTAATGTAATTATAGGATTGCCTTGATCATTGTAAACTTCAACGTATTGATCAAAATTATTTGACGAAGTATTACCGTTACCAAAAGTCCATGAATAATCCGTGATAAAACCTGTAGACAGATTTGTAATTGTAACTTCTAACGGAGGCACTCCACTAGTTGGTGAAGCACTAAAATTAGCATTTGGATAATCATTGACAGTTACCGAAACTGCGGTTGAGTTTTCACAGCCATTTGCGTCTGTTCCCACAACAGTATAATTAGTAACTCCCACTCCTGGAGTAAACTCCACACCGTCCACAACACCACCATTCCACGAATATGAAACACCACCAGATCCACTGAGGGTAATTGGCGAGTTAGCGCAAGAAATAACGTTTTCTGCAGTTATCGTAGGCAACGGATTCACTGTCACAGTAACCTCATCTGTGCCCTCACAACCTATGGCTGAAGTATAAGTAACTGTGTATGTAGTCGTTTCGTCAGGAGAGAATTGAATTCCGTCCAGCACCCCATCTGACCAAACATAATTTGACCCACCTGATGCAGAAAGCACTACACTTTCTCCAAAACAAAGAACCTGATCTTCACCTGCATCAATTATGGGCGCTGCCTCTACTGTAATTGTTACATTGTCCGTGTTTTCACAACCATTCGCATCAACACCAGTGACTGTATAGGTGCTCGCTCCAACAGGAGGATTAAACTCAACCCCATCTACGACAGCATTGTCCCACACATAATCAACTCCACCTGTACCTTCTAGAACAACTGGAACATTCTCACAAATATCAATATCTGAACCTGCAGAAATAGTTGGAAGAGGATTTACAGTCACATCAAGCGTAGTTGAATTCGAACATCCACCTGAATTGACAACTGTCAATGTAACAGTAAAGTCTCCACTATTTTGGAAACTATGTGTTGGAACATCATAAGTTCCTGTAGTAAAATTCTCACTAGACGCATCTCCTGACCCTGGAGACGTACTTTCTCCATTACCAAAATCCCATTGCCATGTACTGATCGTTTCGCCCAGTCCAGCATCAGAGTTATCTGTAAATTCAATTTCCTCTAAAGCACAAACAGTAAGTGGATCTCCGCTGAAAGTAGCTGTTGGATAGGGAGTCTGTTCTATATCAATTGATAATTGAATCGCGCATGCAGCACCTTGAGTAGGAACAACATCAACGGTATACGTACCTGGTTGGTCTACAATGATAGACTGTGTATTTTCAGTCGTATTCCACGTATAGGTAGTCGCTCCTGCTGGAGCAGTAAGTGTTACTGGGTCTCCAGCACAAATTGCTCCTGCCGAAGATGTCAACTCTAAACCACCACAGCTAGCTTCAACGTACGCATAGCCATAATGTGCTCCTTGACCACAATCACCCGTTGAAAATTCAATTGTTACATTTTGCCCAACATAAGCACCTAAACTGGCAAACACTGTTGTCCATGGTAAATAGCTGATATCGCCTGAAGTCTGCCATCCCGGCTGACCATCTCCTGCATAGGCCTCATAGGCTCCACAGTCAATTTCAACATCATTTTCATCAAATACTCTAACTCCAAAAAAGGGCATTTCTCCTGTTGAATGAGCACCTGGAGTTTGGAGCACAGCAGCATAGCTGTATGAAAAAATAGTAGATGAAGCATCTACTAAAAAAGTTTGACGTAAAACCGCGCCTCCCCAGTCACTATTAGTCCCATCGCCTAATCGAACTGAACAACCGCCACCATTTGGATTCACCATTGGAATTGAAGGGATCACAGGATCATTACCCCCACTTACAATCAAATGTGGACTGGTTCCCGAACCACAGGTATTAACTGCAGGATCATATTGTGACAACCCAACAACTTCAAATGGATTTGCATTTACTGCACCACAGTATGTCTCCCAACCTGTAAAATCACATGTCTCAAAATCTGCATTATTACACGGCTCATCGGCAGCCCTAAGTGTTGGGAAAGGGTTTGAGTTTGTTGTTCTATAGTACTTTCCTAACATTTTAGTTCCTGGCTCTAAATTCGTAACAGGCTTGAAAAGTAAGTTTACTTTATTAGTTGAAATGAAATCAAAAATATCATTTTTAACCGTTATTGGATTAAACCCCTTTTCACACACATCCCTACTTAATTTATTACTTAAAAATTCTAAGTCAACGGGATTCAGTTCTACAAATTGCTCTGTTGATATTGAAAATTCTTCTTCAAACTCATTTTTAAAAGAAGGTGTTTCAGCGAGCTCCTTAATTTGTTTTAATGCAATTTTTCTGCATTCAATAATTTCTGAATCATGATTATGACCATCATGGTTTGTGTGAATAACACTTGCTTGTTGTGCGAACGCACCGAATAAAAAAGCAGTAAAAACTAAAGTGATTAAACCTTTATTTCTTTTCATAATAGTAGTAATAATAGTATTGTTAGATACTCAGACTATTTTAAGGTCTCAGAATCTGTAGTAAATTTACAAAAAAATAAATCTCAGTTTTAGTTATCATTATTAATTAACACAAAAGTCTCAACGTGTATGTTTTATATTACCGTTGAAGGTGTAAAAACCCATGTCCTTCGACCTCTTCACCATTTAATCCTTTAATTCGGTATTTGTGAAAATACACCCCTTCGCTTGCCTCTGAACCAGAAGGAGTTCTACCATCCCAACCCGGATGATTTACATCCGTAATTTCAGCCATCACATTTCCCCATCTGTTGAAAATAATCAACTCAATATCCGCTACATTAAGCAAGCTAAGATGAAAAGAGTCATTATTTCCATCATTATTAGGTGTAAATACATTTGGAATCAAATACTCAATTGGCAAAAATTTCACATCTAATGTCACTGAAAAAGTGTCATCGCAACCTTCGTTTGACACTGTAAGTGTTATCGTTGGATTTCCTTGCTCGTGATATGAAGTAGTATATTGATTAAAATTTTCAGTTGATGTATTCCCATTATCAAAAGACCACCAGTAATCAGTGATTGTCCCGCTCGACTCATTTGTTACGGTCACTTCTAAAGGAGGCGCTCCAGTGATTGGTGTTACGCTAAACGCTGCATTTGGGTAAGAGTGAATTACTACAGTTGCTGTTGCAAAATTTTCACACCCATTAGCATCTGTTCCTATCACATTATAATTAGTAACACCTAATCCTGGCACAAATGGTTGACCATTAATCACCCCATTATCCCATTGATAGGTTACTCCCCCATTTCCGTTCAATACTATTGCATCTCCATCACATCCAACAATATTGTTAGCTGTTATATTTGGAAGCGGATTTACTGTTACAGTAACTTGGTCAGAACCGACACATCCATTTGGTGAAGTATAAGTTACTGTATAAGTTACTGTTTGATTAGGTGAAAAGGCAACGCCATCTATAACACTGTTTGACCATACGTAATTATTCCCCCCAGAAGCTGAAAGCACTACACTCTCACCAATACAAATCACTTGATTTTCTCCCGCTTCAATTACAGGCAGGTTTTCAACATTAATCGTCACAACATCTGTGTTTTCGCAACCATTTGCATCGACACCTATCACAGTATACGTTTCTGAAGAATTAGGAGTAAAAGACACATCGTCAGTAACCCCGTTATCCCAAGTATAATTAACTGCGGTTCCTGAACCAGTTAATGTAATATCTTCTCCCATACAAATTACCTGATCTTCTCCCGCATCAACTGTCGGTAGTGGATTCACTGTTAATGAAAGTACAATAGGGTCAGGCACACAGGTTCCTACAGCATCCGCAGTAAAAGTATAGTCAAATGTCCCTGCTGTATTAGTTGAAACTACAGGAGTCCATGACCCTGTAATACCATTAAGGGATGTAGTAGGTAAAACAGGTGCAGTTTCAAACTGACAATGTTCATCTAGCGAATTGAATACAGGAACATCAGGAATATCGTAATTAACCGTTATATCATTTGTTGCCTGACAACCAGACGCAGTGTTTGTAACAGTAACTGTATATGTAGTCGTTTCGGTAGGTGTAGCTGTTGGATTATGAATATTTACATTTGATAATCCCGCATCAGTGGGGGTCCACGAAAAAACATTACCTGCATTACCACCGACCAATGAGCCGTCAAGTTGGACAGATTGCCCTGCGCAAACATTGGGGTCTGCAAAATTCGTAAATACCAAATCAATCACATCAATATCGTGAGTGGTTTGACAGTTAAACCCTCCATCTCCTACAGTAAGAGTTATTGAAGCTGGAAAAGTTGCCAAGGCAGGATTAAACACCCCTGTTCCTGAATCAACTCCTGTGCCCGAAAATACACCACTTGACGATGTAAATGCATACAAGTCTACCAACGTATTGTCTCCAGCACACAAAGTTGGTGCTGTCCACGCCGAACTACAAATTACAGGAGGTACAGCTGTGGTCATACGACATGTCCATCTCCCCATCCAACTTACAAATCCTGCACCTTCATCTGTAGAGGCTGAAGATCCTCCTACTGAAACTGAGGTAACAGGCCCGTCTGTCTGAATAACCATCGTAAAACACTCCACCGCATTACCATTAGGTAAGAAAACAGGTCCAGCTGGGTTGTTATTCCAATTTCCCCATTGCACTGTATTTCCATTGACTTGATTGTAATTGATTGTTGCGCCTGTTGCATTACTTGTAAACGAAGGAGTTGTAGTGCCCGTTGCATTAGCTCCTGTCAATTGTACAATTATTCCGTAAGTTGCTGCATTAGCTCCATTTGATACGGACTCGCAATATTGCAAAGTAACTTGGTATTGACCATTGCCCAAATATTCATTGGACAATACAGTAATACTCATTCCATCGCACCCGAAAACAGATTTAGATTGAAATAAAAAGACTGAAAAAACGAAAATCACTAATAAACCTTTCATAATACGTTAAATTTGAATTATTCTTTATAATTGTGGATTTGATACTTTATTTCCAATATTCCAATAATTAGAATATTGAGCACTCAAACTACCATAACTTGAAAGACATTGAAAACAACCAATGTTAACACAGTTTATAATCTGGAATCTGAGCAGCTTTGCTGAATACATAGTAGTAATAAAATTAAAACACAGAATATAACTCTGGTTTCCAATCATTGACGCGAATTTAATAATAAACGTTGCATCAATAAAAATTCATTTAATCATTTTCACTAAATCTATCAGCTACAGCCTATAAATTCACACTTCATTAAAACACAAAAGGTCGACAATGTCGACCTTTTGAAAAAATATTTTTGTGCATTTATATTAATACTATCTGTGAAGCTGAATAAATCCATGCCCTTCTAGTACATCACCATTGAGTCCGACAGCTCTGTACTTATAGAAGTAAACGCCTTCTAACATCTCCTTGCCACTCATATCTCTACCATCCCAAGTTGGGTTGTCAGATGTTGTCTCATAGATTAGATTACCCCATCTATTTGTGATTGAAACATTTACTTCATCAACATAATTCAGCATAGTAAAAATCCATAAATCATTTACACCATCTCCATTTGGAGTAAATGTATTAGGTGTTGCCACTTCAGGTCCAGGAATAAATTCAAGAATTGTAAAAGATGCATAAGCTGTATCTGTACAACCACCTTCGTAAGCTACTAAGTAAATCGTATAGACTCCTGGAACAGTATCATATACTTGACTCTGACCTGACATATTATCAATTGATAAATCATTGCCATTTCCAAACCACCAATAGTAATTACTGGCGTTTTCACTACTATTAGTAAAGTTTACAGTCAATGGGCTATAACCAGCAGTAGGGTCTGCCGATACATTCGCTACAGGCGGGTTCTCAATATCTACAAACACAGAATCAAAAGCTTGGCAAACTTGATCTTCAACAGAGAAATAATACCAACCTGCGGACAAATCTTCCCAAACAGTTGCGTTAAACGTATTAGGACTGTCCTCACCAGGACCAGACCATTCATATTCTGCACCGTTAAGCGGTCCTGTGATTCCAGAAACAATTGCCACAACAGCTCCTTCTTGAAGCCCACATGAAGTTGGGAATGAGTACGTAGTATCTATTTGAAGTGTTTGGTTTACTATTAAATAAACGGTGTCTCTTTTAGTCCAACCACATCCATCATACACATCAACCATATACATAATTGAGTCTATTGGATTCTCGTTCGGATATAACCAAATGGAATCTGTTGTTTCACCTGTTGACCAATCAAAAGTATAGGGCGGTATACTCCCTTGAAAATTAGAAACTCCCACTTGCACACTATCTGTTAAGCATTGTATTGTTGGGTCAGACGAGAGATCGTAATCAAAAGCATACCTGTCTGTAATCCACAAGGTAATACTACTTATTGTCGTATCTCCTAAACAATTAATATTATATGCAAATAGAGTCAACCATTCATCGGCTTCATCTAAATCATCTTGAATCGGATTAAATTCAATAACTACAGTATCTTGACCAAAGTCAAAAAATATGCTGTCTTGCCAACTTTCAAGATCTTCATCAACATCAACTGTACCTTCCCAATTTAGTTGGAACCAAAATGAAGTGTCCGTTAAGTGTGGAGGCCTAACAATATAAATATTAGACATCACACAGTCTTCAGCCAATAATGTATCGGTAAAAGATTGAAATGAACTTGACTCAGCACTTATTGTAATTTCATTTGACACGAAGGATTCAGCTTCTAAAAATACAGCCGACTGATGAGATCCGTCAACATCATTAGCCACTACAAGTTTGATATGATAAGTTTCACCACAAATTAAATCAGATACAGCTGGCAATATTACTGTCCCTCCATTCATTACAGGAGCCGGATGTAAGGCTGGTGTTGCCGTAAATATTGGATTATACGCCGTAGTGAAATAAACCGAATTTGCCTGCCAATTTGGATCAGCAGCGGCGCAGGTCGCTGCCGTACCAAACCCTGTAGGTGATCCCGAATTCACGGTGTTAATCATTACTGGTACATTCGTCCCTGGAATCAATGCAATATTTACCGACCCATCTGGAAAGCCAGGAGGACTTGTATAAGGACCTGAAATACCAGGCCCTGATAAGAAAAATGCGAATAAATCGTTAAAAACATCACACGTATAACCATCGTATTCAGAGGAAGCAAAAATATAGTTAAACGAAAGTGTATCACCAGTAGCCTCAAAATCAAACTCAATAATTGCACCATTTGTTGCTGTCCCACCTGATAACGCGTCTACATCAGGATCATTTAAATCCCCAATACCATTTGTTGTCATTACAAGACCTGAAGACATTGGGAATCCAGTGGTTCCAGCTTCAAATCTTCGTACATTGTTTTGATTCACATTGGCATTTGCCGCGCTCCCATTATAACTGATGTTTGATACTGTTATTCCATTCCCAACTAAAACATCCTCAACTCCTTGAGTTGGAGTAAGTGAATTTAGTACAAGCTGTGAATGGCAATCATTTAGAAAGCCTGTAAAAATTAAAAACATTGAAATAATTATAGTTCTATTCATCTATATCTATTAAATTAATTATATCACACTTTAATTACTAGACTCACTAAAATAACAAAAAGTTGCCAGAGCTTATAATTTTAACATAACTTTAGTTTTCCGAACAAACAGTAAAAACCTAAAAAATTGATACTCATTTGTTATTCTCTATTGTAGTTAATTCATCCGATTCTTTTCATAATAGGTATTTATAGACTAATTTTGCAACATACTTGAATATTGGAACAATGAATAGAACACACGAATACATTCAACACGAAAAAGAACGTTTTTTAAATGAGCTAATTGACTTACTAAAAATCCCTTCCGTTTCTGCTGACCCAGCTTATGCAAATGACGTAAATAAGACTGCTGAATCAGTAGCTGAATCACTGATAAAAGCAGGTGCTGATACGGTTGAAGTTTGCCAAACAGCAGGTTACCCGATTGTGTATGGAGAGAAAATGATAGATTCCTCTCTACCTACTGTTTTAGTATATGGTCACTATGACGTTCAGCCCGCAGACCCGATTGAATTATGGACTTCACCTCCATTCGAACCTGTAATTAAGAAAACTGAAATTCACCCCGAAGGAGCTATTTTTGCTCGAGGTGCTTGTGACGATAAAGGTCAAATGTACATGCATGTTAAAGCTTTTGAGGCGATGGTTGCGTCAGGAGAATTGCCATGTAATGTGAAGTTCATGATTGAAGGTGAAGAAGAAGTAGGCAGTTCTAACCTCGCTATTTTTGTAAAAGAAAATAAAGCGAAACTGAAAGCAGATGTAATTCTTGTTTCGGATACTGGAATTCTTTCTAATGAAAATCCGTCAATTACAACAGGATTGAGAGGGTTGAGTTACCTTGAAGTAGAGGTTACGGGTCCTAACCGCGATTTACATTCGGGTCTTTATGGGGGCGCAGTTGCAAATCCAATCAATATTCTTTGTCAAATGATTGCGTCTTTACACGACGAGAATAATCACATCACCATACCTGGATTCTACGATAAGGTAGATGAATTGTCTAAAGCAGAGCGAGACGAGATGGCTCGAGCTCCTTTCAGTCACGAGAAATATTGCAAAGCTTTAGATATTGCTGATACGCACGGTGAAGCTGGATATTCAACTATGGAACATGCTTCAATTCGCCCTACCTTAGATGTAAACGGAATTTGGGGAGGATACACTGGTGAAGGTGCTAAAACAGTAATCGCTTCAAAAGCGTATGCAAAAATTTCTATGCGCTTGGTTCCAAGTCAAGTATCGGGAGAAATTACTGAGCTTTTCCAAAAGCACTTTGAGTCTATAGCACCAAAAAGTGTAAAAGTTAAGGTGACTCCTCATCATGGTGGTGAAGCAGCAGTAACTCCAATTGATTCCGTAGAATATCAAGCGGCATCACTTGCGATGGAAAAAGGGTTTGGTAAAAAACCTATTCCGATTAGAAGTGGAGGCAGTATTCCTATCGTAGCTTTATTCGAAAAA
Source organism: uncultured Flavobacteriales bacterium (assembly GCA_964447015.1). Taxonomy (GTDB): domain Bacteria; phylum Bacteroidota; class Bacteroidia; order Flavobacteriales_D; family Crocinitomicaceae; genus Wandonia. Next base: position 11,092 of record CAYUQU010000065.1, on the reverse strand, counting down.
GAACTCGGACTAAAAACAATGCTAATGGGCTTTGGTCTAGATAGTGACGCCATTCATTCTCCAAATGAACACTACGGATTATTTAATTATTTTAAAGGAATTGAAACAATTCCGTATTTTTATCATTATTACAGTGAGTTGAAGAAATAATTAAACGAAATAATATGTGCAAGTATCTTAAATCATTTTTGATTCTGATTTTAACTCCCTTAATTTTGACTGGATGTTTTTCTTATAAAGACCTCAATTTTGATGGTGTGGAGAATTTCAAAATGGGAAAAATTGAAGAGGGAAGTATTGACTTTGGGTTTGATGTGAAATTGGAAAATCCAAACAACTACAACATCAAAATTAAACCCACAGATTTACAAGTTTTTCTCGGCGAGAATGAACTTGGAATGGCACGTTTAGATAAAAAATTAGTCATTAAGAAAAATAGTAAAGCTTCTTATCCCGTAGTAATTAACGCCAAATTGCTACAAGCTGCTGGAGCTGGATTCAGCTCTGTGATGGAACTGGCAACAAAAAAATCTGCCGATGTGCGCATTGTCGGACCTGTTAAAGGTAGTGTATATGGCATTACACGTAAAATGGAAGTTGATGAAACACGGTCTATTGATTTGGGAAAAATAAACTTCTCCTTGTTTAACTAAAAACAATGGGATACAAACATTTTATAGCGCTGTTTTTACTTGTTTCTGTTTTAAGCAGTTGTTATGTTTTAAATACAAAAAAACACTATAGAAAAGCCCTCGAAAAAGCGCCTTATGACGCGATTATTGTCCCTGGCTTTCCCCATACCGATAGTGATACCACTTGGCACGATGTTGTGAAGATGCGAATGATTTGGTCAAAATTCTTATTGGATAAAAATATTACAAAACACATCATCTACTCTGGAGCAGATGTACACTCTCCTTACGTTGAAGGGATTTATATGTCTTTGTATGGCAAAGCAATGGGTGTTCCTGAAAATGTCATTTTAATTGATACACTTGCCCATCATAGCTCCGAAAATATTTTTTATTCCTTTTTGTTGGCTCGTGAGCATGGTCTACACAAAGTTGCATTAGCGACAGATCCTTTTCAATCTGGTATGACAAGTCCTGTAAGAAGAAAAATGAAACGCATTTTCAAACAAAAAATAGATCAGATTCCTGTTGTAATTGATACGCTTCGAACTCTTCATGATCTTCCTCATCCAGAAATAGATGCCCAAATTGCTTATCGAGAAAATCATATTTCCTTAAAAGAAAAAGAAGGTTTTTTCAAACGACTAGGTGGAACTCTTGGAATGAAAATTGATTGGAAAAAGCACCGTAAAGAAGAACGAAGAAAGCGAAAAGAACTGAAAAAATAATTCATGTCCCACTCACACAAATATTCAAACGAACTCATTAAAGAATCTTCACCTTACCTACTTCAACATGCTCACAACCCTGTGAATTGGGTTGCATGGTCCAAAGAAGCTTTCGAACTAGCTGAACGCGAAAAGAAACTTGTACTCATAAGTGTAGGATATTCGTCTTGCCATTGGTGCCATGTGATGGAAAAGGAATCGTTTGAGAGTGAAGAAGTGGCTGAATATATGAATGCGCACTTTGTGTGTATCAAAGTAGATCGAGAAGAACGACCTGATGTTGATCAGCTTTATATGAATGCCGTTCAACTTATGACTCAGCGTGGGGGTTGGCCACTAAATTGCTTTGCCCTTCCGGACGGTCGACCTATTTATGGTGGTACTTATTTCCCGACTGACCAATGGATGAATGTGCTCAAAAGTCTTGTGTACACCATGCAAAATGATCCCAACAAGGTTGAAGAATATGCTCAAACATTGAAAGAAGGAATAGAGCAAAGTGAATTAATCGAAGTAAGATCTGACCAGAAAATATTTGACGAGGAGCGGCTCCATGAACTTGTCACTCGCTGGAAACACCAATTTGACGATGAAAACGGTGGACCAAATCGTGCCCCTAAATTTCCTCTGCCTAACAACTACCGTTTTTTGTTGCGCTACGCAATGAAATATGATGACCAAAGAGTGAAACAACATACTCTGTTGACCTTAGATAAAATGGCTCATGGTGGAATTTTCGACCAACTTGGTGGTGGATTTTCGAGGTATTCTGTCGATATGATATGGAAAGTTCCTCATTTTGAGAAAATGCTTTATGACAATGCACAGCTTTTGTCTCTTTATGCAGACGCATATAAAATCACAAAAAATGAAGAATATGCTTTTCTCTTAAAACAGAGCATAAACTGGTTAAAACGTGAAATGAGAAGCGACTCAGGTTCTTTTTATTCTGCGCTTGATGCCGATAGTGAAGGTGTTGAAGGAAAATATTACGTGTGGACGTCTGAAGAACTTAAAAAAGTTTTAGGAAAAGATTTTAGTTGGTTTGCCGAACTGTTTGAAATTGATGAAGACGGTTTGTGGGAAGAAGATTCAAACATCTTACTTCGCCATCAATCCTACACCAATTTCGCAAAGAATAAAGCACTCTCACCCGATGAATTTTCAACTAAACTGGATGAAGTGTTTGAAAAACTTTTGTCTGTACGTTTAAAACGAATTCCACCAGGACTGGATGATAAATCATTGACCTCATGGAACGCCATGTTGATTTCTGGCTTGATTGATGCGTATGGAGCAACACTAGACGAGGAATACCTGAATTTAGCAAAAGAATGTGCCCTGTGGATTAAAAACCATCAACTACAAGGTGATTTTCGCCTATGGCACACATACAAAAACGGGAAATCAACAATTAATGGGTTTCTCGAAGATTATGCTTTTGTAATTAGTGCTTGGATTTCACTTTACTCCGCAACTTTTGAAGAACAGTGGATTATAGAAGCTGAGCAGATGATGGCACAAACAATTTTGCGCTTCGAAGATCCTAAGTCAGGAATGTTCTTTTTCACTGAAGCAGATTCTGAATTGATTGTGCGAAAAATGGAAATCAATGATAATGTCATTCCATCTACAAATTCGCAAATGGCGAATAATTTATTCGTACTAGGTAAATATTTTGCGCGAGAAAAATGGATAGCTAAATCGAAGCAAATGCTCGCCAATGTATACGATGGTATGGAAAATTATGGATCAGGATACAGCAATTGGGCTTGGTTACTGATGAATTTCACTTCTCCATTCTATGAAACGGTGATTAGCGGTGAGAATTGGAAACAGAACCTTGCAACTTGGCAGAATAATTATTTTCCAGAGTCAATAATTGCTGGTGGAGGAAAAGAAGGATTATTGGAAATGACTAAAGGCAAACTGTTTCCAGACAAGGACTTATGGTATGTATGTGTAAATAAAACGTGCCAATCTCCAACAAATGATTTTAAAGAGGCATACAAAACAATCAAAAGTGGTCAATAATTTGATGCAAGTGACGTTAACAATTATCAAGAGAAGATTTATGAGGGGGTTAATCATTTTTCTAGTTTGTTTATTTCATCTCTCGGCTTATACTCAACTGCTGAACAACAGTATGGGTGAAGCCTTCACAGACGAGCCTTTTTTTAATATTGAAAATATTCGCGCCAATAAAATAAAACGAATCAAAGGGCACTTTTCAAATAAGAAAATTAATGACCAAATCAGACCCAGTGATTTGATTTATGTATATGAATTTGATAAAGCCGGGCGGTTATCCCAAAAATACGAGACAGTTCAAGTTTCGGGTGGAATAGACACTGTGGTAACTCAATATGAATATGATTTGAATGGCTTTTTAAAAGTCAAACGACGCACAGATAAAACAGGCTTTTATGCTTATGTCTATGAATACGACAATTCGGGCAGAGTGATCAAGGAAGAATTCCGAAGAGATATGAATAAATCGCGCAGCAAAATTGATTTTTTGTTGGATAAAGAATTTCTAATTACTTATGAAGTATCAACTTATGAAAATTATCCTCTACAAGAAAAAAGAACTTATTTTAACAGCTACGACAAGCCCTTTCAAGAGAAATTCTCCTACTACAATGAAGATGGTTATCTAGTTGAAGAGCTCGAAAAATTAAAAGTGACTTCGGGGCAAAAGAAGACTACTTATTCATACAACGAAAAGGGGTTGTTGAGTGAGCTAGAAATAAATTCGAGCATTATGGGCACATCAAAAGTGAAGTACAACTTCAAATACGACTCCCACGCGAATTTAATCTCTAAAGAAATTTATAGAAACGACGAGTTCACCACTGAAATTCAAGTTGTCTATAACGAAAAAACAGGGTTAATTAGTGCGATATTAACTAAACAGGTCAGCACCAACTTCATTACCATTCTAAGATTGGATGAATATGAATTTTATAATTAGACTAGCAGACTTAAAGACTCAAGATTTTAAGACGCGTAAACACGTGGTTTTGTTTTATATATCCCTGAGACTTAAGTCTTTTATTTAAAGAGCGATATTCAATACAGCAAAAAAGAGTAAAAGTGAAAAGAAGATCCAAAACGAAAAATAGTTCGTTGTTTCTTTAGTCAGGCGAAAATAGACCAAGTTCACTCCTAACGCAATCACAAACCAGCATATAAAATTAAATATAGGAATTGAGTTTCCTTCCCAATGCCAGAAGTCCATTAAATGCGCTATTGGTTCTATCAAAAAGTCCATCCCTACCATAATTGCAGCAGACAATATTACTCGCCAATAGTTTTTTCGAACAAGAATCCGACTCATTTCACACGAAACAGCTGAAAGAAGTGCCCAATTTATTCCTATAATTAGTGGAACCTCCCAAATTTTAGGTCCCAAATTGTCACCATACGAATAATCTCCAAAAAGAATGTTGGTATGTACACCTATCCATTCTGCGATAATTCCTACACTAAAAGCAAAAGTCATTGCAATTAGTGTATCTCGAGTTAATTTGTAATAAGATACAACCAGTAAAATAAATGTAACAAAAAGATGATAAAATGATAGGCTCAGAAAAGATTCTCTATAAGGGGACAATATTCCCAACAACCCTACTACATAGGTAATAAGTAGTAATAAGACTATTAGTTTAAATTTATTTCTAGATAAAGACTCTATCATTTTGGTGAAGTTAACCCTTTACAATTAACAAACCTATTCTAAAATTGTTCACAAAAAAAGGTCTCTTCAAAAAAGAAGAGACCTTTACTATAGAGAATTCTTTGAATCTATGCTTCTGCTTCCGAAGAATCTGCTGCTGCCTCAGCTGCTGCTTCTTCCGCTGCATCGTCAGCTGCGATTTCTGCATCAGATTTCTTAGCACCACGTGCCATTTTAACTGAAACTACTACTGCGTTTGCAGGATCCAATACTTCCACACCTGGAATTTGAACATGCTTCACACGAATAGCATCACCGATTTTCAATTTAGAAATATCTAATGTGATATCTTCTGGCAAATCTTTTGGCAAACCTACCAATTTCAATTTACGGAAAACTTGTTGCATTTTACCCCCTGAGATAACTCCTGGAGAAATTCCTTTAATACGAACTGGAAGACTTACTTTCACTGGTTTAGAATCGCTCAATTCTAAAAAGTCCATATGAGTAACTCTATCCGTTAAAGGATTTTGTTGTACTTCTTGCACAATTGCACGAGCTTTCTTACCATTAATATCCAATTCCACGATGTTCACATCTGGAGTGTATACTAATTTACTTGCTTGAACTGCGTCAGCTGAAAAGTGAGTTTGCTCACCTGATCCGTATAATACACAAGGAACACGTCCTGCATCACGGATTGCCTTAGCATCTTTTTTCCCTACGTTCTCTCGAAGAGAACCGCTCAACGATACTACTTTCATTTGTTTATGATTTATGATATAATAAAATGCGAACTAATAGATTGGTTGTTTACCAATCTGCGAATAACATCAGCAAATAAGTCAGAAGTAGACAATACTCTGATTTTATCACTTTTTTGTTTTAGAGGAATTGTATCCGTAACAATCAACTCTGTTAAGCTTGATTCATTTATGCGGTCATACGCAGGTCCTGAAAGAACGGCGTGAGTACAAAATGCACGCACACTTAATGCTCCACGACTCATAAATAAATCTGCTGCTTTGGTTAATGTTCCAGCGGTATCACACATGTCATCTACTAGGATAACATCTTTACCTTCCACATCACCAATTACAGTCATTTCGGCAACCTCATTAGCTTTTTTACGCTGCTTGTGACACAACGCAAGTCCTGTATCTAGTTTCTTAGCATACGAGTTAGCTCGTTTTGCTCCACCAGCATCAGGCGCTGCCATGATAAGGTTTCCATTATTCAATTTTTGGATTTCTTCAAAGAATAAAGTCGAAGCATACAAATGGTCAACTGGAACTTCAAAGAAACCTTGAATTTGATCTGCGTGTAAATCCATCGTCATGATACGGTCTACTCCTGCCGCCATAAGCATATTTGCAACCAATTTGGCTCCAATTGCAACTCTAGGCTTATCCTTTCTATCTTGTCTAGCGTAACCAAAATATGGCAACACTGCAATAATCTTTCTTGCAGACGCTCGTTTTGCGCCGTCAATCATGAGTAAAAGTTCGAGTAAGTTATCGCTAGGTGGCATTGTAGACTGTACAATAAACACATCCTGACCTCTTACCGTTTCTTCAAATGATGGTTGGAATTCACCATCAGAGAAGTCTGTCACCGTCACATTCCCAAGAGATACACCATAAGCAGTAGCGATTCGTTCAGCTATTTCCTTAGATGCTCTACCCGTAAATATTTTTACTCCTATTGACACGTTTCTAAATTTTTAGAGGGGACAAATGTACACTTTTTTCCTTAGATATCGAAGTTTTATGCAAAATATCAATCTGGATGTTTATGTGATAGATATTTACATCAATTATTTACGGTGACGACTCCGCATTCGCATTTCATCAAGCTGCAAAATCCTTTTCAAATCTCGTTTTATGCAGGTAGATATTTGAAACGATTAGTAACGTTAAAGGAATCAGTGGAGTCATCGCATTTACCATTCCCTCTACAGCTCCATGCGCAACAATAGCTGATATAAACGTAATCCCAAACCCAGCATAAGCCCATTCTTTAATCCTAAGTGAAATCATTGGCAGTATGATGACCAAAGCACCAATAATTTTAAATATTGCCAGTTCTATTCTGAAATAAGGAGGAAAGCCCAGATGCTCAAATGCCTCGATAATAATAGGGTTGAAAAAATACATCAGGGCAACCAACGCTCCCGTAATAAGCATTAAACTGGTTGATGTCCAATAAATGATTTTGTATTTTTTCATAATTAACTCTTTAAATATGTTGCTTCTAAGTATGCTTTTAAGGAAGCTGGTTTTCTACCCAAAAGACTATTGAGATCGTGGCTTACTATATTAAATTCACCTTGCGAAATAGCAGAAGCAAAGCCTGAGAACATGTCTATATATTCATTTGGAACACCAGCATCAGTTAGTGTTTTGGTGTATTCTTCCACTGTTGGCGAAAAATAATTGATCTCTTTTCCCAAAACTTCGGATAGAATTTTTGCTACATCTTGGTAACTGTATGATTGTGTATTTGTGAGACTGTACTTTTTCATTTCATGCCCATCTGAGTTAAGTACTTTCGCTATTGCTTCTCCCATTTCATCTCTCAAGGCAAAAGAAACCTCTCCGTTTCCTGCAGGTAAATAAATCCCTGTTTCCAACACATTTTCGCCTACAAACATCGGTATGGTCTCCGCATACAACGAATTCCGCAAAATAGTATAAGTCAATTCACTTTCTTCTATGAACTCTTCTGTTTGAAAATGGCTCCCCATTAAGAACTTGATCGCGGAAGTGTTGATGTCTTTCATTGCAACACTGGTGTAAACAAGATGCTTTACTCCTGCTTTTTTCGCAGCATCCACTACGTTTTTATGCTGCTGAAAACGATTTTGCAGCTCTGAACTTGAGATTAGAAGAACCTTTTCGATGCCTTGCATGGCTTTCTCCAAAGAGACTATGTCATCAAAATCACCAATTCGCACTTCTATACCTTTTTCCTTTAAAATTTCAGCTTTGCTAGTATCTCTTGCCAATGCAACAATATTATCAGCTGGTGTACTTTTCAACAAATGTGTTATGGTTGCGTTGCCTAATTGCCCTGCAGCTCCCGTAATTAATACTTTACTCATTTTGTGTATTTTTTAAATTAAACTGTTATTAATAACACAAAACTATTTACATTTGCTATACATTTGTAAGTACTATACTAAAGTATAGTGCTATACTTTGGTATAGTAACACACGTTAAACTAGTATAAACATGAGTGAAATAGCACAATTTCATGAGGTAAAGAAATGTTCTTCAAGCTACGTATTAGCCGTTAACGACACAATAAATGTGATTAGTGGAAAATGGAAACTGCCAATTATGGGAGCTTTACTTTTTGGCAAAAAACGATTTAAGGAATTAGAAAGGGAAATACCAAAAATCTCACCCCGTATGCTTTCCAAAGAGTTAAGGGATTTAGAACTCAATGGGATAGTTAAAAGAAATGTTTACGACAACCTTCCTGTTTTGATTGAATATGAACTAACACCATCTGGACATTCATTCAAAGAAGTGTTGGATGTAATGGTAGAATGGGGCTTAGAACACCGTAAAAATGTGATTGGATAAAAAACTGTACTCTACTCAATCAACAACTTTTCGATCTTAGGAATCGGTCCAGCGCACTTCACACGGTGACATTCTAAGCAAGATTCGACAGCTGCGTTAAATGTTTCTTTTGCGTTCTCAGGATTTGCATAAATTCGTCGCTGTGATTCAAGAAAAGTTTGGGCGTGACTTGTAAAGAACTCATCCATTACTTGATTATCTGTCATGGAAGCTTCTAAAATCCGCTCAAAACTTTCGGGAAACTCACCAAGATCTTCTCCAGATTGAATGCGTTCTTTCAGCTGTGTATTAATGTGATGCATCTGACGCATCAGCGATGCCATTTCAGATGACTTGTACATTTCAAACTCCTTCTTTTTCTTTTTCTCAACATCCATAGGCTGTTCAGAACTGCACGAAGCAAAAGTCATTAGTAGCGTGGCGAGTATGATTAATTTTTGCATCTTTATTCTTTAATTAACACCCCATCTGCAAGAAAACCAAAAGTCACATCTGGTTCAGTGATTTCGTCAATTTCTTCTTGAGTCAGCCCTTCATCCTCTGCATAATGTTTTAGTTCGTCAACAGAAGTAATAGATACAAAAGCTTTACCGTTTATGATTGCTTCAGATTCTGCAGCATTAAACGGCATAAAAAAACCATAATCTTTAAATCGAACAAATGCTACTTCCTCCTCATTCAGATCTACATTCATCCAACAGCCTTTCTTTTGACACACATTGTAGATTGTTGCGGCAAACTTCACTTCAATAGTATCTCCTTCACCCAACTTCTTATATTTCTGATACATCTCTTCAGCTGAGATAGCTCCATCTGCTGTAATTGTATCGCCAAAAACCGCGTAAGAAACTTCCTCTTGTTGAACCTGTGGCTCATTGCTACATGAAACCATCAATACTGTTGCAAAAACGGATAAAGACAAAATCAACTTCATATACTATTCAAATTAGGGTGCAAAGTTAATTAATAAATGGGCTAGGGTCAATACAAGAAGCTAATTTAGAACGATTTTAACTCCAATTTAACAAAAAAAGCTACCTCTAAAAAGAGATAGCTCCAATCTTATATTTATCGAAAGTTATAGTTTTCTTGCTACTTCTGTTTCTTCAAAAGCCTCGATTATATCACCTTCTTGAATGTCGTTATATCGATCGATATTCAATCCACACTCATAACCATGTTTCACTTCTTTCACATCGTCTTTGAAACGTTTTAATGAACCAAGCGTACCTGTGTGCTGAACAATTCCGTCGCGAATAACACGAATTTTCGAGTTGCGTTTGATAATACCTTCAACCACAAAACATCCAGCAATTGTACCCACTTTGGTAATTTTGAATGTTTCGCGAACCTCTGCAGAACCAACGATTTTCTCTTCGATATCTGGAGAAAGCATTCCCTCCATTGCCGCTTTGATTTCGTCGATTGCTTTGTAGATAACAGAATACATTCTGATATCAATTTGCTCAGACTCTGCCAATTTACGCGCTGCCATCGAAGGACGAACCTGGAAGGCAACAATAATCGCATCAGAAGCCGACGCTAAGTTCACATCATTTTCAGTAATCGCACCTACACCTTTGTGTACGATGTTTACTTGAATTTGATCTGTAGAAAGTTTCAATAATGAATCTGAAAGTGCTTCAATCGAACCATCCACGTCACCTTTAACGATAAGGTTAAGTTCTTTAAAGTCACCAATCGCCAAACGACGACCAATTTCATCAAGTGTAATATGTTTCTGTGTACGTAGTCCTTGCTCACGGTAAAGTTGCTCACGTTTAGTAGCAATTGAACGAGCTTCTTTCTCGTCTGCCATCACATGGAACTTGTCACCAGCGCTAGGCGCACCATTGATTCCTAGAATAGATACAGGAACTGCTGGCCCTGCTTCCTTAACTGTTTTACCGTGTTCATTGTGCATCGCACGAACACGACCTGCGTAACGTCCAGCAAGGATTACATCTCCTACTTTCAGTGTACCTGCTTCAACAAGTATGTTGGTCACATATCCACGTCCTTTATCAAGAGACGATTCTATCACTGTACCAACCGCATTTTTATTCGGATTAGCTTTCAAGTCAAGCAATTCTGCTTCAAGTAAAACCTTCTCTAAAAGTTCTTCAATGTTAATTCCTTGCTTTGCAGAAATCTCCTGACATTGGTATTTACCACCCCATTCCTCAACAAGAATGTTCATTTGAGAAAGTTGTTCTCTAATTTTGTCAGGGTTTGCAGTAGGTTTATCAACCTTATTTATTGCAAAAACCATTGGTACACCAGCAGCTTGAGCGTGAGAAATAGCCTCTTTTGTTTGAGGCATAACGTCATCGTCCGCTGCGACGATAATAATTGCAATATCTGTTACTTGAGCACCACGTGCACGCATTGCGGTAAACGCTTCGTGACCTGGAGTATCAAGGAATGTGATTTTCTTTCCGCTTTCTAAAGTTACCGAGTAC
>CAYUQU010000064.1:0-20232 GCA_964447015.1 uncultured Flavobacteriales bacterium | reverse complement strand
GTCTTGTGTGCTTAATCCTAGTAAATTCGCTTTTACTGCATTTTCAACAAAAGTAAAGTCACGTGTCTGCTCACCATCTCCGTGAATGGTAATTTCGCCACCTGTCACCATGGCGTCGATAAACTTGGGAATGGCAGCTGCATATACTCCATGTGGGTCTTGCTTTGGCCCAAAGACATTGAAATAGCGCAAACCGACAGTTTCAAGTGAGTGCAAGCGATTGTACACAGCTGCATACTGCTCGTTCAAGTGTTTAGTCACTGCATAAGGACTTAATAAATTGCCCTCTACACCAATTTTCTTGGGAGATACTTTGCTGTCGCCATACACAGAAGAAGAGCTAGCAAACACAAAACGCTTTATGTTTTTTTCTTTGGCTGCGTGTATGATATTTAAAAATCCAGTTGCATTAGTGGCGTGCGTCATGTGTGGAAAAGCAATGGAACGGGGAACAGAACCTAAAGCAGCCTGATGTGAAATGCCATCGACTCCATCTACGGCGCGCAAGCAGGTTTCGTAATCGCGAATATCACCTTCCAAAAAAGTGAATTGCTCGTTATTCATGAATTCACTCAAGTTTTCGATTTTCCCTGTTTCCAAGTTGTCAAGCACTGTAACTTTAGCTCCAAGCTCAAGTAATTTGCCAACTAAATTAGACCCGATGAAACCCGCGCCACCAGTTACGAGTATGTGTTTTCCTGTAAAAAAATCTTGAAGTTGATTCATAGTGCTTTATTTCCGAGGGAAAGTTACTAGTTGTTGTCAAGAATTCCAACTATCTGTAAAAATCATTTTCCCTAGATGTTTATTTAGGGAAGTACAGTCGTCTTTTATATAACACAATTTGTAACACATCGTTTTTCAATAGGCAGCTGATTAAGCTCCCTCCCGACAATAACAATAATATAATCGTTGATAGAAAGTATTATCAATTGTCGGGAAGGGTAGCAGTAATAGAATTCATCACTTTAATTGCCGGTAATCTCGATACGTCTCCCGACAATTGTTTTTATAATTTTCTTTTAAAACAAATTTGTCAAATTGTCGGGACACACTCGATCACCTTTTTACAGAAAAGTACGACTTTAACTAAACAAGTCTTGAATCTTAAGGTCTTGAATCTTGTAGTCTAAAAAAAAAGCCGCCCCATAAATTTTGAGACGGCTTTTTTGATATTTCAGCATATTTATTTTGCGTATGTGACAGCTCTTTTCTCACGGATTAGCGTGACTTTCACTTGTCCTGGATACGTCATTTCTTCTTGGATTTGTTGAGAAATAGCGAATGACAATTCATCAGCACGTTGATCGGATACTTTTTCACTTTCTACCAATACGCGAAGTTCTCGACCTGCTTGGATAGCATAAGCTTTAGAAACTCCTTCATACGATAGCGCAAGGTTTTCAAGATCCTTAATACGTTTGATATACGATTCAACCATTTCACGTCGAGCTCCAGGGCGTGCACCAGAGATGGCATCACACACTTGAACGATAGGTGAAATAAGTGTAGTCATTTCGATCTCGTCGTGGTGAGCTCCGATGGCATTACACACATCTGCTTTTTCACCATGCTTTTCAGCCCACTTCATCCCAAGGATAGCATGCGGTAATTCTGGCTCATCATCAGGAACTTTACCAATATCGTGTAAAAGTCCTGCGCGTTTCGCGATTTTCACATTCAGTCCTAATTCTGCTGCCATAATCGCACACAAGTTTGCTACTTCACGCGAGTGTTGAAGCAAATTCTGTCCGTAAGAAGAACGGTATTTCATTCGACCTACTGCACGAGTCAACTCAGGGTGTAAACCGTGAATTCCTAAATCGATACATGTTCTGCGACCTGTTTCAATAATTTCTTCTTCAAGCGATTTTTTCGTTTTCGCTACAACCTCTTCAATTCGCGCTGGGTGAATTCGCCCATCAGATACCAATTGGTGAAGAGCTAAACGCGCAATCTCTCTTCTCACAGGGTCAAAGCAAGAAAGAATAATTGCTTCAGGTGTATCATCAACGATGATTTCAACTCCTGTTGCTGCTTCTAAGGCGCGAATGTTACGACCTTCACGACCGATGATACGCCCTTTCACTTCGTCACTGTCGATGTTGAAAACAGATACTGAGTTTTCGATAACTTGTTCTGTCGCAACACGTTGAATAGACTGAATTACAATTTTCTTCGCTTCGCGCGTCGCATTTAATTTCGCTTCGTCTGTAATGTCTTTGATGTATTCCATCGCTCCAGTGCGCGCTTCGTCTTTCAATGCTTCCATCAATTGACCTTTTGCGTCTTCTGGAGAGAGGTTAGAGATTTTAGAAAGTTCCGCAACACGTTTGCTTTGTACCTTTTCAAGTTCATTTTTCTTAACCGTAATTATGTTAAGTTGTTCTTCAAGGTCTGCTTTGAGCGCATCAAGTTCTTTTTCTTTTCGGTTTACATGTTCCGTTTTTTGAGAAAGGGCATTGGCGTTTGCACGAGCTTTATCTTCAAGAGACTGGAACTTGCGTTCGCGGTCTTTCATAGACGTTTCGTGTTCTTCTTTTAACTGAAGAAATTTCTCTTTTGCTTGTAAAATTTTATCTTTTTTAAGCGTCTCTCCTTGTTTTTCAGCCTCTTCCAAAATTTGGTGTCGCTTCTTTTTGAGTAGTATGTTGAGGACAACAACTGCCAATACACCCCCTCCAACTGCTCCGACTATTATTCCTATTATCAGATCCATTTGTTTGTACTATATATTAAAAAAAAAACACCAATGCCTACGCCTCAAAGGCATACGAACATTGGTGTGGTATTATAACGTTTAAATCTACTTTTCTAATTCTATCAAAAGTTCTTTCAGCGCTTCTTTTTGAGCCGAAAGATCGATTTTCGAAGATGATGCATTCCCAGAAGGCTTCGAAGCTAATTGTAGCGCTGTCATTGCCAACAAGTCTTGCATATCTTTAACAGCATAATTGTCTTGTAGGTGTTTAATTCTACGGTTAATATCCGCAGCTGATGTTTCCACGTTATCCTTCTCTGATTCTTCAATCATAAGAGGGTAAGTACGCCCTGCAACAACTACTTTTATTGACAACTTTGCCATTATTATTGTTTAAGATGATGAATACATTCATCAATTTCCCTCACCAATTCGTCGATACGTTCATTTAAACCACCATCAGGTTGATTTGAATGTTGTACCATTGTCGCCCTCGCTATCTCTCTCTTCAATTCATCCACTTTGCGCTCAGACTCGGCTTTTTCAGAACGAAGTTTCTCTAATTCCTTTTGTAACCGCTCAATTTCAGAGGTTTTTTCAATCAAATCGACTTTCATCAATTTTGATTTTTCAGTTACTTGTTGAATTAAAGCACTTAATTCTTTCATTTAATTTTGCCTTTGCACAAAAGTAACATTGTGCAGGTGATTTTCAAATTTTTTGAGGTGATTTTTTTGGATGTTTGGTTTTCTATTGAGCTTATGCGCTAATACGACTCAGAATATTGGATGAAACACAGAGAGATTTATCCACTTAAAGTCGTTTTTGTCATGGTTTTTGGTGCAAAAACGCACGCCAAAAACTAACATCATCGTTATTTTTTTACGGCGAATTGGCATCCGCCTATTATTATGTCGCTCCTCTGGAGCTTTGCTTCGATTTTTTATATACTCAAGACGCATTAATCTTGTATTAAGTCTAACTTCTTTTGTCTAGAAGTCTTTTGTCTTTAGAAAAGAATCTCAACAATTTTTTCCAATTCAATCACGTCAGAACTGTTATCTTTGAACTATGAACTATATAGGCAGTATTTTCATCACATTATTCATTTTTACACAATCGTTCGGTCAGACACTCTATGAGGCAGATTTACATTCGCCCGTAGGGATTCCGATAATTTTAGCGGCTAATTTTGGAGAACTTCGCTCCAATCATTTTCACACTGGAATCGATATAAAAACAGAAGGAAAGGAAGGGTACAGGCTCTATGCAATTGCAGATGGATATGTATCGCGAATCAAAGTATCGCCGACAGGATATGGCAAAGCGATTTATATCGATCATCCCGAGTTGGGAATTACGAGTGTGTATGCACATTGCCAAAATTTTTCGGGAGAAATTTATACCTATACACTTAGTGAGCAAACGAAGGCTGAATTTTACGAAGTTGAACTTTTTCCAACGGAGAACCAATTAAGCGTCAAAAAAGGTGATGTAGTAGCTATATCAGGTAATACTGGAGGTTCTACCGCTCCACACCTTCATTTTGAAATTAGAGATACCAAAACGGAACACCCTCTAAATCCTTTGATGTTTAAGTCTTTTCATGTGGCTGACAGTCGAGCACCAGAAATACGTGCAATAAAACTTTATGCAGTAAGCCAATACGGTTACCGCATTCCGGGAAAAGAGAAGACAATTGCAACCACTAAGTCGGGAAGCAGTTACGTGATTCCAGGAAATAAAACGACTTTACCTGCGCATTTCTGTTCGGAACATGGAGGAATTGGACTGGCAGTTCGCGTAATAGATCGCTATGATGCAGCGCAAAATATATGCGGAATTTATGAGGGACATTTGCAGGTAAATGGAGATACTTCGCACATTCAACGAATGAGTCGCCTTGATTTTGATGTTAATAGACAGATAAATACGCACATGGACTATGAAGAGTTCAAATTTAAAAAATTAGGATACGAAAAGTATTTTAGAACGCCTCATAACAAGTTGCCGATTTATCCTTATAGCAGTAATGGAATTTTGGGATTCTATCCAGGAAATACCTACAAACTAGATTACAGTGCAGCAGATTTAATAGGAAACAAAAGTCCTTTGAGTTTTGAGTTGACAATCAGTGATGGGGAACTGAGAAAAGAAGACACACCCTATGATAAGTATGACTCAAGCTATATGTACCCCGATAGTGTTTATCAGTTTAAAGGCGAAAACTATCAAATTCTGTTTAGAGATCAGTTGCTTTATGAACCGTTAAAGAAAGTCATAAATTGGTCTGATTATGTGTTGATTTTTGGTGATGCGAAAGCGCCTTTAGACGGCTCTTATAAATTGTCGATGAAGCTTCCGTCATCTATTTCAAAACCTGAAAAAGCTATTATTGAAGTTACCAATTACAAAGGAAGTAAATCTTCTTTGGGGGGAATAGTGAAAGAGGGATGGATTACGGCTGATGTACGTGAAATGGGTGCGTTTACGGTTAAAATGGACACAATCCCACCAACGGTGAAGAACACGAACTTTGTCAATGGCGCAAATATTTCTACTAAATCATTGCTTACTTGGTCTGTTTCTGATGATTTCTCAGGGTTAGTGTATTACGCCCTTTTTATAAATGGGCAATACATATTATTAGAAAATGAACCAAAGCGCAATCAGTTGTTTGTATCAGTGAAGGATTTTCCTTCAGGTACGCTTGAATTGAAGCTGATTGCAAGAGATGCTGTGGATAATGAGGTTGAATATGTATACAATGTCACGAAGTAATTACGTATGAAAAGAACAGAACTAATTTTATCAGGAATGTCCATTGCGATTTTTGCGCTGTATTTGCTCGGTGGAGTAGGGATGAGTTTGTTTATGATGCTTATCTTGAGTTTGCTCAGTGTGCTTTTTGGTTACTTCGGTTTTGCGCATTTAAATGGTATTAGAGCGACAGGGCTGTTCAAGAAAGAGTCGTACAAAGAGACAAGGTTAAAAGATATTATTGTTGCTATAATAGGTGGAGCTGGAATTGCACTAATCATAAATTCAATGCTTTTTGCTATTATGCTTTGGCATGGGAGCGCTCTCTTTTTTCTTACGGGTTTTAGTTTATTATCTTTTGCGCTGTTGATTGTGGTTGTGATGAAAAATATTCGACCGACACTCAAATTTCGTCTTGTTCGACGCGGTGTTGCTTTCTTAATATTGGGTGTGATATTTTATCTTTTGCCAACTTATACATGGTTTTCCATTCGCTATCGGTCGCAACCTGAATATGTGGAAGCGAGTGTGAATTACTTTACTAATCCAAGTATAGAAACTGCCGCAGAACTTGATCGTGTGAAAGAAGCTATGCTGGAGCGTGAAATTAAGAAGAGGGAGAAATAATCGTTACCAAGAATCTGAAGGACTGATTACAACTCTAGCAATCCACGAATGTGATTCTGTATAAACTTTGAGAAGATAAACGCCAGGCTCTTTCAAACTCAAATCCAGTTCAGCTACATTTGATTGGACATCTTGCGTCATAACTAGCTTACCCATTCCGTCATATACAATAAGTTTAGCAGACTCTCCAAAACCTTCAACTTTAAAAACGCCATTGTTTGGGTTAGGGTAAACGGTCAACTCTGCCAGTTCTTTTTCTTCACATGAAATCGAAATTATCTCAAATGTTTCTGAATCCCCATTGTAATCAACTTGTCGTAAACGATAATAGTTGATACCTTCTGCTCGAGGATCTACAGTGTTATAAATAATATAATTAGAAGTAGTGCCACCTCCAAATACAGTATCAATACTTGACCAAGATTGACCATCAACGGTTTTTTCAATCACAAAATAGTCATTGTTAATTTCTGAAAAAGTCGCCCATTCTAAAGAGACTTCATTCCCCCAACACGTTCCACGGAAGTAATTAAGCGAAATAGGTAAAGGCGTTTCATCTTCAAAACACATGGCATCTCCTCTTCCGATTCCCCCTGAGAAAATTGACATAGGAGGGAATTCATTTTGACAAATAGCATCTCCACGACCTTCTCCACCATCAAAAAGAGGAAGAGTAGCTTGAAAATTTCGACAAATTGCGTCACCTCTACCGTTTCCTCCTGAGTAATATGGTGCACTAGGGTTATAGAAAGAACAAATCGCATCTCCATTTCCAGAACCTCCGAAATACATTGGTGAGTATGGGGTTTCGAAAAAGCATAAGGCATCACCGCGTCCATCACCACCTTCAAATTGAGCAGAGAGTAACTCTGTATTTAAAAGAGCAATTACAGAGAACAGAATATATAACCAACGAAATTGTCCCATTAAGGAAATTCTAGAAGATTAATTTATTGGAGAAGTAGGAGCTGTGCGTACTGCTCTAAATCCATATGCACGATCTCTAGCATTGTGCGTATATCTTGCTCGAGTTCTGTCTGAAATGCGCAACAAGGCTGCAATGGAGTCCCAACCACCACCTTTGAATCCACCACCCAGAGCATCGTCTGAAGGCCAATTCGCTACGTTAGCAGAACCTAACGCCGTTATTTCACCATCACCATGTATTCCAGTATATGCCTTGCCTTCAGGTCTTCCAATTGTGACACATCGTTCCCAAAGGTTGCCACTCAGCTCCATAATTCCGTAATAAGAAGCGCCAGCATCAACTCTTGACGTGCCTGATTGAGCGTGGCTACCCACTCGAATAGGTCCTGTAACAGATACATGCGGACCATATGTTGAATTTGCTGTAGCATTAACTGCAGTTTCGTTAGCAGCTCCTGCATTGCTGATGCCTTGTGATTGTGTAATAGCCGTGTTTCCCCAAGCATATTCGTCTGGTATGGAATTGGAAACACCCCTAGAAGCTTTTTCAAATTCAAGTTCCGTCATAGGTCTCAATCCTGTCCAATCTGCAAAACACACACCATCGGCCCAGCTCATAAAGTTATTAGCAACAAATGGAGTTGAAGTTGTGTACACACCTCCTGCTAGTGAATTTCCGTTTCTACTCGTTCCACCAACATACGCTCTTGCCGCTTGTTGAGTTGAATTAAGTGAATTAAGATAATCCACATATTGTTGTTGGCTGACCTCGTATTTCATAGAATAAAACCCTTGATGTCCTTTAGGAAATGCAGCTGGAATCGTTCCTGCTCCTGTACTGTAGGTATATGTCCAAACAGTATTTAATGTACTTGTTGCATTGGCATTAACACCATTTACCCCAAATAAATTTCCAATCGTATTTGAAATTGTAATCGCATTTTCAGAAGTCACTTCATAAGGTAAATTACTTGTTCCACCTGCTGAAAGCATCCCTACTCCACCACCTTCGTCACCGAGGAAAAAATTACCTTGAGGCACATAAACCATCTCAACTGCAAAAACTTGAATATCTACAATGTCATCATCATTTACACCTTGAGCAGCGTAATTCCATCTTAATTGTATATCTGTCGTATTAAATGTTCCACTTCCATTATTTGACCTGAAAACAAAAGCCCCCACAGCTGGATTTGTCGAGCCGTTGTGAGGAAGAGATTCATTTACCAAACCAACTTGAATTGATGCTGCAGTTCCTGCTCCTGTGTTGTGACCAGTTGGGTTGAGGTATGCATGCTGCCATACTTCACTTGGCTGAACACGGTATTTCACAAAAACCCATGCTGCATCCCAATTGTTTGGTGCTGATGATACGCGCCAAGAATTTTCCCAACTGACATTGAATCGTACTTGTGTGAAATTCGCTGGATTATTTAATCCTGCCGTAGTATTCTGATTTGTTAAACCACAATTCGAAACTTCGATATTGTTTGCACTTACAGTGTTTATTGCTAAAAATGCGCAAACTGTTATCAACAGAGAGGGAATGTATCTTTTCATAGTAATAAGTAATTGTCGGAGATAAATATACCTTCAACAAATTGAAAAATCTTCTCTAAAGATCTTTTTTAAACCTGTTTTTAGACAAAGAGTATTATTATTTCGATAAGAGAATTTATCAATAAGTTAATACTTAGCTTTTCTTTTTTTTTGGTGTAGTGAATAGAACACGGATGACACTGATTAAGCGGATTTACGCAGATATACTTTAAGTATATGTAACACTAATGATTTAGAAATTAATTAGTGAATATTTTCCTTTTAAATTGTGGTTTTTTGCCGAAATTAAGAAGTAATCCAACATCAATGTCTGTTGCTTTTAGATAGTTAACAAGTTGTAATTCGTGCTCTTCACATAATGATTCAGCAGCTTTTAATTCTATAATAACACATTTATTTACGATAATATCAGCGAAGTATTCTCCAACAATTTCGTCATTGTAGTATACTTTTACTTGCTTTTGTTTTTCGCAAAACATGCCCATGTTTATTAATTCTAAGAATAAAGCATTTTCGTATACCTTTTCTAAAAATCCATACCCAAGTTTATTATATACTTTGTAATACGCTCTAATAATTTTATATGTTAAGTACTGATGAAGCATGATAATCTATTTTTTTATTTGGCGTAGTGTCTAGAAGGCAGATGGCACAGATTAAGCGGATTTTCGCAAATATGTTTTTGTGGTATTAAGAATAAAATCCGTAAGAATTAGTGTCGTCCGTCGAATCTGTGTTCTATCAACTACGCATACATTCACACTCCATACTACAGTGGATTAATAGTTTAAAAATCCGTGCAAATCTGCGTCATCCGCCTAATCCGTGTTCTATTCACTACGCTACACGCCAAGTACTACAATCTTATTTGCCCGAATTTCGGTTTTGTACCGTTTTTCTCCATCAGGCGTTTCGAAAGGTCGGTTGACCAACATGCCTTCGATTGCTAATTTTGCTCCTTTTGCCGTAGCTAATTCAATTACCGCTGCCTCTTTTCCCCATGCAAACACAGAATGCCAGCTTGTAATAGTTTGCTTTGAACCACTCTTCGAAGGATATACCTCGTGTGTGGCAAATTGAAAGCGTGCAATTTTCTTTCCGTCCCCGAAATGAATAATGTGTGGCTCTGTACTGATGTTACCTGTCATGGTTACTTTGTTTACGAAACTGTTCATACGAATTTGTTTTTGTGTTTGACAATAAATTTGATGGTGCAAAGTTGAGGGAATACTGATTTGTGAATCGGTTATTAAACGATTGTATTCGAATAAAATTCGTTTGAAAATGAATATAGTGATGAATAACAGGTGTTTAGATTGATTTATTATGAATGAATCTTATTATGAAATCTCATCAGAATTTAGTAGTTTTAGCTTACAATTTGAGCTTCTTAAGTAAATGAAGAGAACACATTTTTTAAAACTAATGGCGTTAATGCCCTTAACAGGATCAGCAATGAGATTGAGTGAATTGAGTAAAATATCATCCACTTTTGACAATACAGAGAAAATGCCTGTGCTTTTTTTAGGCCATGGTAGTCCGATGAACGCGATAGAGGAGAATGAGTTTGTTGAAGGTTTTCGAAAAATTGCTGTTGGAATTCCAAAACCCAATGCGATTCTCTGTGTTTCTGCTCATTGGGAAACAAAAGGTACGCATGTCACTGCGATGGAGATGCCGAGAACGATTCATGATTTTGGCGGATTTCCAAAGGAACTTTTTGAGGTTCAATATCCTGCAAAAGGTAGTCCTGAATTAGCTCAATCTACAAAAAACATTATCACAAAAACGGAAGTTGAACTCGATGACAAGTGGGGTTTGGATCATGGGGCGTGGAGTGTCATAAAACATTTATATCCAAATGCAGATGTTCCAGTTATCCAATTGAGTTTGGATTACACGCAATCACCACAGTATCATTATGAATTAGCGAAAGAACTTGCCTCACTCAGACATAAAGGGGTATTGATTATTGGTAGCGGAAATATGGTGCACAACTTGCGATTGGTGGAGTGGAGCAAATTAAAAGCAGATAATTTTGGATTTGATTGGGCTATGGAAGCTCGTGAGAAAATGAATAGCTTTATTTTAAATGGAGATCACGATTCATTGATTAATTACAAAAAGAACGGAAAGGCTTTTGAGCTTGCAATTCCTACTGCGGAACACTATTTACCTTTATTATATACGTTAGCTTTAAAAGATAAGAATGAGCAAATAAAGCTTTTCAATGACAAGGCTGTTGGAGGATCATTGACAATGACATCACTTAAAATTGAATAAAAGAATTATTATAATTGCTTTCGCCATTCCTCTAGCGCATGAAGCAGCTGACGATTTGTTTGGTACAAAAGTCCATTCACAAGCATCAACCACGAGGCGTGTTTATCAGCAATTTTGTGTTGATCAAGTTCTGTTGCAACTAACGAAATAAACTGTTCGTAGTTGGTTTGAAGTTCGTTATTCAAGTTGCTTATCGACAATTCGTAAACTTCTTCCTGTTCCAAAAGTTTGCTGAGTGTAGCCCAATAGGTTAGGTTTTTGTTGCGAATTTCTTCAAATAGTTCAGTCGCACCTATTGTAGAGCTGTTAGTTAATTCGTCAATTTCGCTGTGGATAGCCCAAAGTGTTTTTGCCACTTGGCTGAGTTGTAATGACACAGAAATTGTTTGGTGAATTTTTGACTTTTCCTCTGATTCCAAATCTCCATGGCGAATATTTGAACCGTATACAGAAATAGCAGATTGCAGAATCCGCAAATCTTCCAAGCGCTGTTCAGGTAGTTTTTTACCAACCTTTTTTACCGACAACAGAGATTCTCCAAAACGAATGGTTTTGTGCAAGAGATAACCTGTTTCCTGATGTAAGGCTTTAATTCCAGCTTCAGGAAGGTCAAATGAGACATTATTGATGTGGCGTGTTACTTCCGTTTCGCGCTCGGGGAACCATTTTACAAGATATTTTGCCAGATATCCTATGAAAGGGAAGAACAGAATTACGCCGATTAGGTTAAATATTGTGTGGAAAATGGCAATATCAATTACATTACTGCTTCCTTCAGGGTGTAAATACTCAATTAGCTTCAAGAACAGGGGAAGAAATAGAATGGCGACAATTCCTGTACCCACATTAAAAATCACATGACTGAAAGCAACTTGTTTCTTTATAGCAACTCCACCGATAACTCCTAACAATACAGTGATAGTAGTACCGACGTTAGCACCAATTACCATCGCTGCGCCTTCATCAAAGAAAATAATTCCTGAATTCAATGCTGTCAGTACAATAGCTAATGTAGCAGAACTAGATTGCATTAAAGCTGTAAGTAAAAACCCTAGAATGATATAAAACCAAAGACCATAGTGGGGTAGGGTGGCAAGGTCTATCGCACTGGTAAAATCTTCAAGTGCAATTTTCATATAATCCAATCCCATGAAAAGGAATCCGAGTCCAACGAAGAGTTTTGAAAAACCAGAATAGCGTGGAGATTTACTAAAGAAAATCAGTCCCAAACCGCCAATACCAATTAGTGGGAGAGCAACACCTTCAATATTTAATTTAAACCCAATGGTTGCTACAATCCACCCAGTGAAGGTCGTTCCGAGATTTGTGCCCATGATTACGCCGATAGCGTTTTTCATGGTCATTATTCCTGCACCTACAAAAGCAAGAGTCATCAAAGAAACAGCTGAACTACTTTGCAGAATTGCAGTAGAGGTTATACCGGTAAAAATGGAGCGGACAGGACCTTTAGTACTGGTTCGGATAAAGCGCTTGAATGTTTTCCCTGATAAAAGCTTGATGGATTCCTCCAATAGGAACATCCCGAACATGAAGATTCCAAGTCCCGCGAGAAATTTCCATATGTCTAAATCGTCAAAAAGCATCGATGAGGTAAAAGTAATGAATTACAGAATATGGACGAAATGGATTTTCACCTATTTGTGATTTTATCACTCTTCCATTTCAGAAATTTCTTCCATGGCATTTTCCCACTCCTGCATCACTTTATCGAGTTCAGTTTTCTTTGATTCGAAATGAGCTATGCTTTTAGCCGTTTCATCAGCATTTGAGTAGTCCATTTCGGCCATTTTCTCATTGAGTGAAGCAATTTCTTTTTCCAATTCAGAAATGCGTTGTTCGGATTTACTTATTAGGTTTTGAAGCTTGTTCTTTTGGCGTTTGAATTCTTTTTGTTCTTCAAATGACTTGATGGGCTTGGCTACTTCTTCAATTTTTGGTTTTACTTCTTCCTTTACAGGTTTGATATCCTCTTCTTTCGCCATTTTGTATTTCAGATATTCTTTTACGTCAAAATGGTGAATTTTAAGCGTTTTGTCTTGAATGTCCCAAATACGGTTTGTTAAACCATTTAAGAATTCACGGTCGTGAGAAACCACAATGAAAGTTCCTTCGTAATTTTTCAGCGCATCTTTGAGTACTTCTTTACTTTGGATGTCCAAGTGATTTGTGGGCTCATCGAGAATCAATACGTTAGACGGGCTGAGAAGAAGTAGACATAAAGCCAAACGCGTTCGTTCTCCACCCGAAAGGACAGCCACTTGCTTGTCAATATCTTCGCCACTGAAAAGAAATGCACCGAGAATACTTCTCAAATCTCTACGTACATCACCCACAGCGACATCGTCTACAGTTTGAAAGATAGTCTTGGTTTTATCCAAGTTTTCAGCTTGATTTTGCGCAAAATAGGTGATTTTCACATTGTGACCTTCGGTTACAGTTCCTTCACCGTCAATTGAGCTCATAATTCGCTTAAGCAGCGTAGATTTACCCACACCATTAGGTCCGAGCAGAGCTATCTTTTCACCTCTTCCGACAGTGATTGAAATATCTCTAAGAATGGTTTTGCCTTCGTAAGATTTACCTACTTGATCAAGTTCCAAAACCCATTTCCCAGGGTGTACGCTTAAAGGAAATCGAATTCGCATTTTTGCTACAGCATCGGATTCGACAACAATTCGTTCAGTTTTATCCAATTTCTTGATTAAACTTTGTGCAAATGCCGCTTTATTCGCTTTAGCTCGGTATTTATCGATTAATTCTTCGGTTCGTTTAATCTCCTTTACTTGAGATTTTTGTGCCGATTTCATACGTTCGATTTCTTCCGCTCGAACTTCTTTGTATTTAGAATAAGCAAAGGGAAAATCTAGAACTCCACCATTTGAAATTTCCAACGTTCTTTTGGTAACGTTGTCTAGGAATAATCTATCGTGAGAAATTACGATTATCGCACCGGGAAAAGTTTTGAGGTAATCCTCAAGCCAAGCAATGGATACGATGTCCAAGTGGTTTGTCGGCTCATCAAGTAAAAGAACGCCTGGGTTATTGACAAGAATTCGCGCAAGTTCTGCACGCATTTTCCAACCACCAGAAAATGTATTTAATGAACGCGTAAGGTCTTCATCTGAAAATCCTAACCCATGAAGTGCAGAAGTGATTTTCTCTTCCCACTGCCAACCGTCAAGGTGTTTGAAGCGATCATTGAGTTCATTCAACTCATTTAGCATATCGAGGTAGCTTGTGTTCTCGTAGTCCGTTCGAGTGACCAATTGATGGTTAATTTCATCTAGGCGACTTCGAATTTCGTTCAGACCTTCATTTGAGAATTTCAAAAAGTCGAAAACAGATTGATTTGAATCGATTTCGATATCTTGCGTCAAAAAACCTACGGTAAGGTCTTTGGGTTTGTGTACACCGCCTTCAGACGGCTGTTCCCAACCCGCAATAAGTTTCATTAGGGTAGACTTCCCCGCACCATTTTTCCCTACAAGACCAATTCTGTCATTCGGATTGATTTGCAAACTGATGTCTCTGAATAAGTATCCTTGAGGAAGAAAAACGCCTAATTGTTGAAGATTTACCATAATAAATTTGAAATTCAGTGCAAAAGTAATGAAAAAACCCTGACGCATAGGTCAGGGTTGGGGTGTATTCTGGTTTGTTTGGTTTATTGTACTCCAAATACACCTATAATTTTAGCTTCCCTTCCACTTGGTTCACGAAAATAGCATGTTATTATTACTTGTCCACCACTTTGAACTTGTCGGATTAAATTTTTTGAATCATTGTTAATCACATTTGAACTACCGTTCGTTGGCCTAGGTAATGGTGAGACACTGACTTCATATCTTAATGGTGTGAATGTCGCAGTAAGCGGAATAGACTCATCATACTTTAAAAACAATCTCGTTTGTGCAGTAATCACACTCTTTGGAGCATTAGCTCCACTTTCGATTGCGCCTAGATAAAGCGTAGGTTTTGGGGGTTTACGAACAGAATATGTATAATTCCCAATCTGAGTCATAGTACCATCTTCTGCGACACCCATAATTGCTATTTCGGCTGTTCTGCCACTTCCAGGGTGAGCTTTATAGCCTTCAGATGTTTTTGTTAAAGTTACATTTGATCGTGCTACTAGCCTGTAGTCTGGATATCCTGATGCGGCTCCTGTCAGGATGTTGTCATAATCTCGATACAAAACTTGCATATTGGGTTGTGATATCGCTCCTGTCGGTGCACCAACTGTGTACGGCATCATCCAACTTTCTGTTTTCCATTGGCCATTTTTGTTTTGAATACTGATGGTTCCTTTGAGAGTATCCTTTCCACTTCTCCTTGGTAGGTAAGAGAATATCCCTTTTCCATCGTTATACTGACTATCATTTAATTCAATTGTCTCTCCTGTTTCTGGGTGGATATAGCTTACTTTCGGGGTTTTATGTGAATCGAATGCAGCCATTAGAACTTGCATATTTAGTGAGTCCCCAGGGTTAATGTATGAGTCGCCATAAGCAAGTGCCATAATTTTATTGAATGAGTATTCGCCACCACCAACTTTTGCTCTGATATGCGCCAATGCTTCTGCTTCGGCATTGAGTAATTCCGTTTGTACCGATGAAAGTTGCGCTATAGCAGCCACGACAGGAGCATGGTCAAATGTAGCACCTACCCAATGCACATTGTCCATGTCGTGCAATTTTCTAAATTCTTGCTTTGTCAGTTGTTCGAACAATTGCCTTACGATAGTGGTGTCTTCGGGGCTACATTTTGAAAATTCATTTGGACTTTTTGAATTAAAACTATATGTTTTTGTGCCATCTGAGCTTTTGTAGTTTGCGAGATATTCTGTCAACTTATTTCGAAATTCAACTCTTCTGTTCCATACATCCATTCCTTTACCAGTTGGTTTTCTCAAATCAGTTTCTGAGCCAATTAATATTCGCATTGGGTCATCATACTTGTCTTTTGATTTTACTTCAGCTAAATCAATAACCTTAGGAACAGATTTGTCGTTGATGATAATCGTTGACAGATCTTCACCAACTGCTGTGAGTAGTTCTATTTTTAGCTCATCAATGAATTTGATGTTTTCGTCAGTGAGTTGTCGGATATTTTCAGCTATTTCGAACCACTGTTTTGCTGTTGCAGCTCTGTTGGCATCGGATTTATCTTGAGCAACTTCTTTGAGTGATTCAAATGAATACGTTCCTTTTTTGCGCACAGCTTCATTTGCTTCTTGTACATTGTTGTCAATTGCAACAAAGGCTTCAATAATTTCTTTTGAGACATTGAGCGCTAAGAGAGCGGTAAGTACAAGGTACATCATACCGATCATCTTCTGTCTTGGGGTTTCTTTTCCTCCTGCCATGATATAAAGTTTTATGGTTTATATCTATGCAATGCAGGGTAATCAAGAAAGTAACAATTTTGAATTATCTTGTGCCACAATTGAATTCATATGAAAAAACCCTGACAATTTCGCCAAGGTTTATAATTTGATTGTGTAATCGGATTAATAATCCCATACATCATGCTCAATGATGCGCATATTTTCGGTGATACGTTGTGATTCATATAAGGCATCTGAACCAGCTTTGTATGTTTCTATTTTTCTGTCATATACATTACTCTCTTTATAGATTGTGCTATTGAATTGACGTTTCCAGAACAAATCGTCAAAAGAGAACCACTGAGCATCGTTGTGGGTGTTGTATGTGAAGTAGTTATTGAAAACAAAACGACACTGTGGAAAATAGAGCCAAAAGGTTTCCTTCATTCCTGATATAGATCCTGTGTTAGGATCTTTCTCATAGATTACAGGGCATATCCCAAGTATGCGCACATCCATTACTGAGCGTTCTTTATCGAAGAACCAGTCTTCTTTTAAGCGATATTGTACTATGTCTTTTGATAGGATCCAGCTTGTATCACGAGGTGGGTAAACATAGTCACCTTTAACATCTACTGAGTCTTCTCCATAAACAGTTACTAA
This sequence comes from uncultured Flavobacteriales bacterium, assembly GCA_964447015.1. Classification (GTDB taxonomy): domain Bacteria; phylum Bacteroidota; class Bacteroidia; order Flavobacteriales_D; family Crocinitomicaceae; genus Wandonia. The sequence goes on along the minus strand of CAYUQU010000064.1, from coordinate 3,364 downwards.
TGCAATATCAGATTCAGGCCCCAGTGTCCCTAAATAGTAAAACAAATCATCTCGATAGATACTGTCATTGAAGTAATTTTTGCCTGGAGGAGGCATAATCGGATACTTGAATGAGTCTCCATCCTTTATGTTATAATCTAGTGGATTATAAGGTGAGTAAACTGTTAAATCCCCGTTGAGAACATGTGTTTTTATCACCGTCCATAGGCTCCACCTAGTTGAGTTCCTGACCCAGTTATTGCTAGCATCATATTCATCAAATGGAAAATATATGGGATGATTTATTTTCTCTCTCATATCTATTGCTCTCCACACACGATTTGACCAAATCATATCCGCTTCTCTTACATATTCATACGGAATCATTCTTTTGGTTGGAATGTGTTGAGGAATTACTATTCCATTAAGTACGTTTGATGGGATAGGGAGTGGTCCTCCATATTGTGCTTGAAGTCCTAAAGAAATCAGCGAAACTAAACATACCATTACTCTTTTCATAACCTCACATTTAAATTGTGATTAGCCTCTTTTCTACTCTAATGTTAGAACGGAAAACAGTTATTATGTTACAGTTAGTTTTTTTCAGCATCTAGTTTCTAGAAATTTGCACACAAAAAAACCCTGACGATATCGCCAGGGTTTCATATTTTTGAGGATTTTTTAGAAATCCCATACATCATGTTCAATTAAGCGCATATTTTCAGTGATTCGTTGAGACTCATAGAGAGCGTCAGAACCTGCTTTATACGATTCGATTTTTCTGTCGTAGACATTACTCTCTTTATAAATTGTACTGTTAAACTGACGTTTCCAGAACAAATCATCAAAAGAGAACCACTGTGCATCGTTGTGTGTGTTGTATACAAAATAATTGTTGAACACAAAACGACATTGTGGGAAATACAACCAAAACGTTTCTTTCATCCCTGAAATTGAACCAGTGTTAGGATCTTCATCGTAAACCACAGGACAAAGTCCGAGAATACGTACATCCATCACAGAACGCTCTTTATCAAAAATCCAGTCCTCTTTTATGCGATACTGAACGATATCTTTAGACATCACCCAACTTGTATCACGTGGAGGATACACGTAGTTTCCAGCTGCATCTAATGAATCTTCACCATATTCATTAACCAATGCAATATCAGATTCTGGACCTAATGTTCCTAAATAATAGAACAACTGATCTCTGAAGATACTGTCATTGTAATAATTTTTACCCGGAGGAGGAAGCATAGGATACTTAAAAGAATCCCCGTCCTTAATATTAAAATCCATCGGGTTATAAGGTGAATATACAGTTAAATCACCGTTGAAAACGTGAGTTTTTATCACGGTCCATAGACTCCATCTAGTCGCATGTCTTACCCAATTATTATTTGGATCGTACTCATCAAATGGAAAATAAATGGGGTGATTAATTTTCTCACGCATGTCAATTGCTCTCCACACACGATTCGACCAAATCACATCCGCTTCTCTTACGTGTTCGTAAGGAATCATTCTTTTAGTTGGGATGTGTTGTTGAATATAAACCCCGTCAATTACGTTAGGAGAAGGATTGTTAATTGGTCCTCCGTTGATATCTACTTGCGCAAACATCAAACTTCCCGCCATTACTGACACCACACTTGCAATTAAACTTTTCATACGCATAATTTTTAAAATTATCTTACCTTAAAGCTCGCACCTGATTTACGTGCTTTACCATCAGGTCCGACTACCGTACACATGAACGTAATAGTGTTACCTGGACGCGCTTGCTTAATAAGAGCGAGTGCTTTAGGTGAAATACCACTACCTGATCCTGTTTCTGGTCTAGGAGCTCCAGTTACGTTAACCTCCCAAGTCTTTATTGTAAAGTTTGCTTCTAATGGAATTTCTGGTCCATATTTAGCAAACAATCTTGTTTGAGCTTTCACTGTTGCTGCAGGTGCCTCAGTACCGTCTTCCAAACCACCCAAGTAGATACTTGGTTTAGGCATGTTCATTACACGAAACTTGAAGTCGCCTAACTTTGCAGTTGATCCATCATCAGAGATTCCTTGGATAACAATTGTAGCTTCTCTACCAGCACCTGGACTTGCTATATACACACCCCCAGCACCTTTAGAAAGAGTTACGTTTCCACCACCAGCAAGTTTGTAATCAGGGAAACCTGATGCCGCACCTGTAACTTTGTTTTGGTATCCACGGTAAAGTACATTCATCTCTGGAAGAGATACAGCACCAGTTGGTTTACCTACAGTATATTTAAAAGACCAAGGCTTCCATGTTGTTTCACCACGTTCTTTAACGCCGATTACACCATTTACATTGTACTCTCCAGGTGTAGACCCTTTAAGACCAATCGAACCATTAGTTTCTGTCCAAGTTCCTGGATCTTCAGAATTGATACCAAATCTGATTTTCGAAACTTCATTCGAGTCATAAGCAGCAATCATTACACTCAAGCTAAGAGAATCCCCTTGGTTGATGTATCCTGTTCTTGCAAATGCCAATGGCTCAATTTTGTTGAAGTTAAATGATGGTGCATCAATTTTACCAAGCATATACTCAGCTGCAATAGATTCACCATTACGAACATCCACTTTTAGTGCAGTGAACATTGCAGCTGCAGCCACAATAGGAGCGTGGTCAAACATTACCGATGCCCAAGGCATTTCTTTTGTTTTTCCACCATCTTTCACTGTTAACTTTTCTGCTAAAGTCATACTCCTGTAGAACTGAGCAATTTTTGTTGTGTCTAAAGGATTTGCTGTTTTCAAAGCATCATTCAAACCAGAAATATCTTTTGGAGGTGTAAACGTCCATTTTTTATCTCCTTGATTATATTCAGCCATCATTACAGCTACCATGTCTCTGTATGCGTGAATACGCTTTGGAATCTCAAGTCCTTTAGCGATTGGATTCTGTGGATTACCACCAATAAACAAATTGGTAGGTATATCATAGTTATCCATAGATTGAATATCCATTAAAGACTTGAGTGATTTAATATTACCATCATCGTCTTTTTCTTCAATCCAGTCTACGCCTTCAGCCATTTTAATCATTTCATTACTCTCTCCGAGAATAAATCCAACGATTTTAGCTGTTTCTTTTTTCATTTTTTCTGCTTTACCGCTCCAAAGGTTAAATATTGCCATATCACCTTTAGTCGCAATTAATGCAGCTTTCTTTTTATCGAATTCTCCGTATAGACCTAAATTCGAGTTATTAATAACAGTACCACTTTGGTCAAGTTTGTCATTAATAGTTACGAACGCAGCTATAATTTCTTTCGATACATTAAGTGCCAGAAGTGCGGTAAGTACTAGGTACATCATACCGATCATCTTCTGTCTTGGGGTTTCTTTTC
>CAYUQU010000063.1:0-20486 GCA_964447015.1 uncultured Flavobacteriales bacterium | reverse complement strand
GATTATTTCGAAACATTTATTATGGACTCCACAAATTTAAATCATGGCAATAACACACTTTTCATTCACACTGTCGACACAATTGGTTGTTCTCAAAATCAGACTAGTCAAATAATATTTTGTGAAACTGCTGATTTACCTTATTTTTTAAGTAATGAGATACATATTTATCCCAATCCATCAAGTGATGTACTTTATTTTAAAGGCATGCAAGATCATTACTTGGTTTTTCTCTATGATAATAGCGGGAAAATTATATTTGAAAATTATTTGACAAACCATGTATTAGATATTACTCCTTTCTCAGATGGTTTTTATACTATTAAAATATATAACCACGAAGTACTACTTACTGAACAGAAAATAATAATATCAAGGTAAAAAGCACATATTTGGTTTTCTTATACTGATTAAACTCAGCAAGTATTTCAACTTAATGAGGTTTTTCAATTTACCCGAATTATTGTTAGAATTTAGGAGTGTCTATAATCCGTAGACTTACTTTATAATTATGCTGATTTTGTTTTGATAAATTTAATTTAGATACATCAAAACTATTAAAGAAATCTTAATCACCAATTCTACACATAAAACAAACTCTCACCAATCACATACCCCTTCAATGTAAGTTTTCCCTCAATCTCCCTACGACTTTCTACATCTGGATAAACCGCCACCAAGATAATTCCCATATTCGGAATCAAGTCCTTGGGTTCAATTTCGTGCTCAGCGGATTTACTTTTGACGATTTGCGTGGGTTGAAGGCCTAATTCGCGCAAGATTTTGAGCGTCATCTTGGCTTTGGAACCTTCGCCTAGAATATAGATTTGCTCATTAGGGAAATTGCGGACGAAGTAGGGGAGTTTGAGCTTGAAAAAAGACTTTTGTTCGTAAATGTCGGAGTTTCGCGATGTGCGTTTGGGGTGTTCACGCCAAAGGTGAGTTACTTTTTGTGATGCGATAAAACGACAACCGATTGCGTGCCATTTCAATACCAAGTCGTAATCTTCAGGGTAGTTCAAATTGCTGAATCCGCCGACATTATTCAGGATTTCTCGGTGGCAGAGCCAATTTGGAGAAGCTAGTACGCATTCGCGGTAAATCCAATCGGCGTGATTTTGTTCTTCGCAAAGTATGTTGAGCCAATTTTCATACGCTTGATATCCTTCAGAAATGTCTTGCTCTGAAAAATATTGGACTTTTCCGGTTACAATAGTATTTTCTGGTTGTGTGGACAGGAGCATGAGAAGCGTTTCAAGCTTATCTACAGGCATCAAGTCATCTCCATCCATTCTGGTGACGCATTCTCCTGTCGATATTGCGTATGCTTGTGTGAGAGCAGGGATAATACCTGAGCCTTGATTCACTTCCCAGCTAATTCTCGAGTCAATTTTGCTGTATTCTTGTAGAATTTCCTGCGTATTGTCTTGAGAATGATCGTCGATGACAATAAGTTCCCATGATTTATAGCTTTGCTGAATGACAGAGTCGAGGCATTGACGAAGATATTCCCCCTCGTTCTTTACTGACATTACTATTGAAATCTTTTCAGGCATAAAAAAAACCGTCCCTGTTCGGGGACGGTTCAAAGTAACAAAAAATACGTGATTATTTCACAATTTTCATTTCATCAATAAGGTTTGTAGCGCCTGCGTATTTGTCGATAATGAAAAGGACAAAACGGATGTCGCACACAATAGTACGTTGGATATTTGGTTCGAAATAAATGTCACCACTCATCGCTTCCCAGTTACCGTCAAATGCAGTACCGATTAGATTTCCTTCACCATCAATTACAGGGCTTCCAGAGTTTCCTCCTGTGATATCGTTATTTGTCAAGAAATTCACAATCAAACGACCTTCTTTGTCAGCGTATTGACCGTAATCTTTGTTTTTCCACAATGTACGTAGACGTTCAGGAACAGTGAATTCGAAATTACCTGGAATTTCTTTTTCAAAAATACCATCAATTGTCGTTACGTAATCGTAGCTCACAGCGTCTTTTGGCTCGTATGGTAAAACGTTCCCGTAAGTCAAGCGCATAGTTGAGTTTGCATTAGGGTAGAATTTTTTGTTAGGTTGCATTTCGCGAAGACCTTTTACAAATAGGCGATAAGCTTTATTTTGCTTTTCACGTGCTTCCGCAAGGTCAGTACGTCCGTTGTTAGTGCGAATTGACGCTAGTACAGAAGACACCAATTGATAAAGAGGTTCTTTATCCAATGCTTTCTTAGTTGGGTTTTCGATAAATGCATTGAATTTGTCTTCATTGAAGAAGATAGATTTTTTGCGCAATCCGTTTACGAATTTTGTAAAGTCACCTTTCGATTTATTTCCAAGATTGAGAATGTATTCTGCTTGTTGATCTTTTGGTAATTCTTTATAATAACGCTCATACATTCTAGTGATGATTTCAGCTTCGATGTCTGCATTGAATGAATCAAAGAAATCCGTTGCTCTTTCTTTCATATTAGCCACGTTTGCTTTGATAAGTACATCGTCACCTTTTTCAAGTGCAGCGCCAAGTCCAAGCATACGGTAAGCGAACAAGTTCACATCAACTGAGAAAATAGCTTCGTTAATGAATACAGAAAATGCATTGTATTTGTCCATTACCTTGTACGATTCTTCAAGGTCTTTTAATACGTTTGCATACTCAGGATTTGATTTGGCAAATGTAGCAAATTCAGCTTCCAATGCTTCTTTCTTACCTTGTACATTATTTCTTTTCAACTGCTCAGTTTGTCCGATGAAATACTTCCAGTAATTCGCTACTTGCGCATATTTAGAAGCGTATTTTAGGTGAACATTTTCATCCTGATCCATATAACGTTTCATGATAGCAAGTTTGTCTGCACGCAATTCAACACGTTTAGGTTGATCCAACTCCACAGCTTGCTTCACACCAAAAGAAGATAGGAAACGGTCAGTAGATCCAGGGAAGCCCATTATCATTGCAAAGTCACCTTCGTTCACACCTTTAAGTGAAACAGGTAGAGAATGCTTAGGTACCATCGGATTGTTGTCCTTTGAGAATTCAGCTGGCTTGTTTGAACCATCTGCATAGATACGGAAAAGAGAAAAGTCACCCGTATGACGAGGCCATACCCAGTTGTCTGTGTCATATCCATATTTCCCAATGTCTGAAGGTGGAGCACCTACAAATCTCACATCTTTGTATGTTTCTTTTACGAATAAATAAAACTCATTTCCTTCGTAAAAATCGCGCACAAACGCTTCGTATTGTGTTCCACTAACAGCTTCATCAATTAAGAATTTAGAGACTTCTTGAATTTTCAATGCGCGCTCTTGCACAGACATTGACTCATTCAATTCTTTCGTTATCGCCTCAGTTACATCCTCCATGCGAATGATGAAAGTAGCAGTCAACCCAGGGACAGCGATTTCTTCTTCCATTTTCTTCGCCCAAAAACCATTTTTCAGGTAATTGTTCTCAGTAGATGAAGCTCCAGCAATAGCATCATAACCACAGTGGTGATTTGTCAGAATCAATCCTTTGTCAGAGATTACTTCAGCAGTACAAAACCCACCAAAAGAAACGATAGCATCTTTTAGAGAAGCATTGTTGATGTCGTAAATTTGTTCAGGAGTTAATTTCAACCCGTTCTTTTTCATGTCATCAAAATTCCTGTTCAACAAGAATGGAAGCCACATTCCTTCGTCAGCCTTTGAAACTGTACTGAAACTGATAGCTATTAATAACAGAAGTGCTTTAAAATTTTTCATTTTGTTCTAAATTGTTTAGTTTTTGTTCTTTAACGATATATTATGATTTTGTTAAATTCAGCTGCGCAAAAATAAACGCTTTTATTCAATATTGTTAGGGCTTTATCATCTTTTTATTCACCATTTTACATAGTTGTTAACAGTTCTTTTGTTTAGACTGTTAGAAGCTAGACAAAAGAAGTTAGACTTAATTATTCTGCAAAGGACATTTAGCTCTTTCTTTGATGATGTTGAGAATACTAAAAATCTATTGTGACTATGTGTTTCAAAAACACCACACAATCCATATTCTGCGAATAGCTACCTCACTTTTCACAGTAAATTTTATTGTCTTTTGTCTAGCTTCTAACAGCCCGTCCCGATATTGTCGGGGTCTTTTGTCTAGACTAGATACGTACTCCCATCACACACACATCATCAATTTGTTCATTCTCGCCTTTCCAGTCAGCGAAAAATTGTTCGATGTGAGTTGTTTGTTCTAATAAAGGTGAAGATTGAATTTGCTGAATGAGCGACTTAAAGCCACTTTTCTTGAGTTTTTTCCCTTTGCTACCGCCAAACTGATCCATATAGCCGTCAGAAAAGAGATAGAGGGTTGAGTTTTTTGGCAATTCGATAAGGTGGTTATTAAAGGTGGAGTCGTCATATCCGCTTCCTATAGGATATTTGTCTGGAGCTAATTCGTTCACAATTTCAAGAGAACTGTCGTTCTTTTCTGGGTAACAGAACCATAAAGGGTTATTCGCTCCTGCCCACTCAATTTTTCTCGAATCTTTGGTTTCGTCTAAATGGATAGCACAAAGCGAGATGTCCATTCCATCACCGCTTAGTTCCTTACCTTTAAGCTCTTTCGAAAACTTATCCTTTAATAGGTCAAGGATTTGGGCAGGGGAGTAGTCTGCATTGTGTGAGAGAATTTCATTGAGGTATGCTACACCAAGCATAGTCAAAAAACCACCCGGCACACCATGACCTGTGCAATCGGCAACGGCCACATAAATTTTTGTTTCCGTCGTATTTATCCAGTAAAAATCCCCTGAAACAATATCTTTCGGACTAAAGTATACGAAATGTTGAATTTCTTTGTGTGGAATGGACTCGTGCTCTACCAATAAAGCTTTTTGAATGCGTTTTGCGTAGCGAATACTATCAATAATGTCTTTATTTCTGTTCTCGATAAGCAATTTTTGAGTCCCAATTTGGTCGTAGGCATTTTTAAGCTCCACATTCTTTAGTCGCTCAATTTCATGCTCCTTTTTTATAGCATCTAATTCATATCGATGCTCCAAATCTTTGATTCGCTCAATGTTAGAGTCTTTAAAGATTTCAGTGTGTAATTCGTGATAGTTCTTAAAGTATTCTAGAGCTGAAGGAGTGTTGCCTTGTTTTTCAGCTATTTGTGATAATTTAAGAAAGGCTCTCTTGCTTTCTTCTTTTGCACCAATTTGTTCAGCAATTTTTAATGCTTCATTCCCCATTGTTGTGGCCAAATCATAATTCAAGGCTGTTTTATGTAATTCACATAAGACAAGTAATGTTTCAGTTGTTAGGATTTTGTAGTCAATTGACTTGGAAATATCCATACTTAACTCAAACATTTGAATTGCAGCAGCAAAATTTTGGCGCTGAAAGTATACCTTTCCTAAATTATGGTAAGCCCAAGCGATAGAATCTTGTGTGGCACCAGGGTATTTAATGCAATCATTGAACCACTTTTCAGCCTCACTCATATTGCCCATCTCTAAATATGTCTCACCAATATTATTGATAGATCCAGAGATGTCATCGGCGTCACCTATTTTTTGTCTAATTTCAAGACATTTCAAATTACATTCAAGGCGCTTTTCATGATTCTTATGAAACATGTATACAGCACCGAGGTTGTTCAAAGCATCAGCTTCTCCTTGCAAATCTGCCAGTTCGCGATAAACATTGAGCGCTTGCATAGAATGTTCGAGAGAATTTGAGAAGTCTGAAAATCGCCAAAAACAATAGCCTAAAACTTTATTAGAATCTGCTATTCCTTTTTTAAAGTCAATGATTTCAGAATGAGCCAGCATTTCCCTAGCCGTTTCAGCAGCTTCATTTAATTTACTTCTGCGATTATTCCACGCGGAATTCAGATTGAATGAAATTTGCTCTTGATTCATGATTGCGAATTTAAAAATAATTTCAGCTGATTTACTGTTTTCGGCTCCTTAATAGTCAAAAAAGAGGAATAAACACCCCGAACTCGTTTGCATAACCCCTTTATATTCGGGCTCAAGTAAAGTTATTAACAACTTATTAATGCACTAAATCACTTATTGTGAAAACAATGTCGTATCTTTGCACCCAATTTTAAATATATTTATGACTTTTAATCAATTAGGGTTGAAGGCAGAGGTTTTACAAGCTCTAGAAGAGATGAACTTCACTACGCCGACACCTATTCAAGAAAAAGCCATACCCCACCTTTTGTCCGGAGAGAGTGATTTTGTGGGATTGGCGCAAACGGGAACGGGAAAAACCGCCGCATTTGGGTTACCACTTTTGAGTCTCATCGACTGGTCTAACAGACTTCCGCAGGGGATTATTATTTGTCCGACACGTGAATTGTGTCTTCAAATCACAAAAGACATTACGGCATTTGGAAAGTTTTTGAAACCTGACGCAGTTGTTGCTGTGTACGGTGGTGCTGACATTAGACGTCAGATGACACAAATTAAAAAAGGTGCATCTGTAATTGTCGCTACACCGGGTCGTTTAATGGATCTCATTAACCGACGTGCTATTGATTTGGGCGGTATCAGTACAGTAATCCTTGATGAAGCAGATGAAATGCTGAACATGGGATTCAAAGAAGATATCGATGCTATTTTGGAAAAAACGCCTGCGCACAAAAATGTGTGGTTGTTTTCGGCTACAATGCCAAAAGAAGTAGCAAATATTGCGAAAAACTATATGGACAATCCTTTAGAGGTTTCCATTGGTCATAAAAACCAGAGTAACGAGAACATCGACCACGTATATTACGTAGTTAAAGAACGCGATCGTTATTTGGCGTTGAAGCGTCTTATCGACCTTAATCCACACATTTTCGGTCTTGTTTTCTGTCGTACACGAAGAGAAACGCAAGAAGTAGCTGAAAAATTGGCAAAAGAAGGATATAGCGCTGAACCACTTCACGGTGAGTTGTCTCAAGCACAACGTGACCGTGTAATGGATAGATTCCGCAGAAATGATATTCAGTTGCTTGTAGCTACAGATGTGGCTGCTCGTGGAATTGACGTAGATAACATTACACACGTAATTAACTACAACCTTCCTGACGATATCGAGAATTATACGCACCGTAGTGGTCGTACAGCTCGTGCAGGTAAGAAAGGTGAGTCAATGGTACTGATTAATCCGAAAGAAAAATTCAAGATTAAAGCAATCGAAAAACAAATGCGTACTGAATTCAGAATTGGAGAAATTCCAAGTACTGAAGAAGTTTTTCAAATTCAATTGAATTCGATTGTAAGTAAAATAGTTGAAACACCAATTCGCGAAAAAGAATTGAGTGACTATATGGCACCAATTTACGAAATGTTTGCTGAGCATTCGAAAGAGGATGTGATCAAGCAATTTGTAAGCGCTGAATTCGGTCGTTTCTTAGAGTTTTACAAAAATTCAACAGATTTAAATGCCGCTTCAGGTAGAGCTGAAGACCGTGATTACGGAAGTCGAAACGAAAGAGGTGGAGACAGAAGAAGACGTGATTCAGATGGCAACATGCAACGTTATTTCGTGAATTTAGGTCGCAAAGACGGCTTAAATCCTGGAGGTTTGTTGCGCGTTATCTGTGACGAGTCAGGATTGAATGCAAAAGAAATAGGTCGTATCGATATTAAAGAGGCGTTTTCTTTCTTTGAGACTAAACCTGAGTTAGCTGATCAAGTTTTGAGTGCTGCAAGAAAAGCTGAGTTTGAAGGTAAGCCACTTAATGTGGAATTAACTAAAGATTCAGGTGGTTCAGGTGGATCAGGCGGTGGTTCTTCGCGAGGAGGATTCAGCGGCGGTTCTGGTGGATCAGGTCGTCCAGGTCGTAGAACTGGTGGATCAGGTTCAGGTGGCTCTTATGGTTCAGGTTCCAACTCTGGTGGAGGTGGATTCAAAAGATCGAGTGGTGGAGGTTCTAAATTTGGAGCTAAAGGCAACTCGGACAAAGGGTTTAAAGGCAAAAGAAATTCAAACAAGTCTTATTAATTTTTTCGATGGAAATTAGAAATATTGCAATTATTGCACACGTTGACCACGGCAAGACTACCTTGGTTGACCGTATCATAGAAGCAGGTGAATCTTTTGATAAAAGAGATGCTGCAAGTGGTGGTGAGTTGATGATGGATAACAACGATTTGGAGCGCGAGCGTGGTATCACAATCGTTTCTAAAAACGTATCTGTAACTTACAAAGGCACAAAAATTAACATCATCGACACTCCAGGCCACGCCGACTTTGGTGGTGAAGTAGAGCGAGTGTTGAACATGGCAGACGGAGTTTGTCTATTGGTTGATGCTTTCGAAGGACCTATGCCTCAGACGCGTTTTGTTCTTCAAAAAGCACTTCAAATGGGACTTAAGCCTCTAGTTGTGATCAATAAAGTGGATAAAGACAATTGTACACCTGAAGAGGTGCACGAGAAAGTATTTGACTTGATGTTTGAATTGGATGCGAATGAAACTCAATTGGATTTCGCTACAGTTTACGGGTCTGCAAAAAATGGATGGATGTCTGATGATTATAAAAATCAAACTACAGATATCACTCCTTTATTGGATAAAATATTGGAGTTTTTCCCACCTATCGTAATTCCAGAAGGAAATACGCAAATGTTGATTACTTCACTTGACTTTTCTTCTTACGTTGGACGTATCGCTATCGGTCGTTTGAGCAGAGGAGAGATGAAAGAGAATATGCCGATAATTTTGGTTAAACGCGATGGTACTACAGAAAAACACCGCATCAAAGATGTGTTCGTTTTTCATGGTATTGAGCGTTTGAAGGTAACTTCAGTTCAACCAGGAGATCTTTGTGCTGTAACAGGTATCGAAGGTTTTGAAATCGGAGATTCAATTTGTGATGTGGAAGCTCCAGAACCATTGGCAAGTATTGCTATTGACGAACCAACAATGAGTATGTTATTTAGTATCAATGATTCACCTTTCTTTGGTAAAGAAGGTAAATTTGTTACTTCACGTCATATTTCGGATCGTTTAGATAAAGAATTAGAAAAAAATCTTGCACTACGAGTGTCTGCTGGTTCAACAGCTGATAAGTGGATGGTTTTTGGACGTGGTGTAATGCACTTGTCAGTATTAATTGAAACGATGCGTCGTGAAGGTTACGAATTACAAGTTGGACAACCACAAGTTATTATAAAAACGATTGACGGTGTTAAATGTGAGCCTGTTGAGGAATTGACTATCGACTTGCCTGAAGAACATTCAGGAACTGCGGTAGAAGCTGTTTCAAAACGAAAAGGGGAGATGACAGATATGGAACCGAAAGGAAACCGTATGATTATTCGCTTCTTGGTTCCTTCACGTGGAATTATCGGTTTGAGAAACTACTTGTTGACTCAAACTGCTGGTGAAGCAATTATGACACACCGTTTCTTGGAGTTCCAACCTTATAAAGGTGATATTCCAGGTCGTATGAGCGGTTCATTGATCTCGATGGAGCAAGGTTCTGCAATTCCTTATTCGTTGAATAACTTGCAGGATCGCGGTAGATTCTTTGTAGAATCTAACCAAGAGATTTATGAAGGTCAGGTAATTGGAGAAAACTCACGACAAGGAGATTTGGTTGTTAACGTAACCAAAACGAAGAAAATGTCGAACATGCGTTCTTCAGGAGCTGACGATAAAGTAAAACTTGCTCCACCAAAACGTTTCAGTTTGGAAGAAGCTTTAGAATACATTCAATCAGATGAGTATGTAGAGGTTACACCTCAAACAATTCGTCTTAGAAAAATTCTATTGAAAGAGACAGACCGTAAGCGTTCTGGAAATAAATCTTAAATGATGTTTAATAAGTGATGAGTGTTTGTGCTCATCACTTATTTACAAAATATGAGTTATTCAAAAAATTTGTTAATTCAATTGTTGAAAAGAATTTCTAACGAGATTCTTTTTTCGCGTAATGAGAGTTATCTTGCGTAAAGCAAAAGGCACTATATGTTCGACAACGAAGAAGAAGACTATAAAGACGGAGCTTTTCAGGACGATTTAGAAAAGTTCGAAGCAATGATGCAGCATGGTTCGTCCGTGTTTTTTGATTCTGATCGTCTAGAAATGATGCTAGATCATTTTTTAATGAACAATCATTTCAAAAAAGCATTGGTATGTGTAAATCACGGTTTGTACCATTTTCCCGGAAATCCTACATTTAAAGTTCGTAAAGCACAAGTTCTTTCAGCTACAGGTAAATTGAATGAAGCGCTGAACCTTTTGATGGAGGTGGAAAAGCTTGTTTCTGATGATCAGGAGTATATTCTTACTCGCGCATCAGTACACAGCCAACTTCGCGATGCGAAAAGTGCCATTCGCTATTTTGAACGTGCACTACAACAAAGCGAGGGGGAGGAGAAGGACGAAATTTACCTTGATTTATCGATGGAGTATCAAGCGATGAGCGACTTGAAATCGGCAATTCGCATATTGAAAGAAGCTCTTGATTCAAATCCCGAGAACGAAACGGCTGTTTACGAATTGGCTTTTTGTTACGACCAGTTAGGTGATGTAGAGAAAGCAATAGGATGTTATGAAAAATACCTAGATGTAAATCCATATTCTTTCACGACGTGGTATAACCTCGGAAATGCCTATTCTAAAGCTGATGATTACGAAAAAGCAGCTTGGGCTTACGATTATAGCATTTTGATTAATGACGGGTTCTCATCGGCTTATTTCAATTTAGGAAATACATATATTTCTCTCGGTAAATACCGCTCTGCTATTGAAACATTCGAAAAATGTATTGAATTAGATGGCGAAGATGCAGTTACTCTAGATTATATCGGAGAAGCTCACGAGCAACTTGAGGAGTATGAATTGGCACTTCATTACTATAAACGCAGCATGGATTTGGCACCTGAATTACCAGACCCTTGGTTGGGAACGGGAATTGTGCTTGATTTGATGGGACGTTCTGCAGAAGGAATTCACTTTATCCGCAAAGCAGCTGAAATGGAATCGATGAACCCTGATTACTGGCATGTGTTGGCAGGGTGTGCATTGAAATTAGAATTTATTAATGAAGCTGAAGAAGCCTTGAAAAAAGGTCTTTCTCTTTTACCTTCTAGCGAGGAAATCCTTGTTGATTACGCCAAATTAATCGCCCTTACAGACATGGAACTAGCTATTTCTACATTAGAAGAATATGGTGAAGAGCATGAATTAAACGGTGAGTCACGATTGTTATTAATAAAGCTTTATTGGCTTTCAGGAAGACAGTCTGATGCACTATTATTGTACAAAGACTTGGTGTTTTTACACGCTACTGTAGCAAAAAAGCTATTTTTACACTTTGAAGAAGCGGAATTAATCCCGCAGTTCATCCAATTATACGAATTAATAGAAGATAAATAATATGAATTTTACTTTGCCTTATGTTCCTGAACGTGACGCTAAGCCTCGCAAGACGGGACTTACAATGATGATGGATAAAGGACTCGGACTGAAAGAAACCGAACTATTTATTGAAGGTAACGGACATTTGACTGACATCGTTAAATTTGGTTTTGGTACCGCAATGGTCACGCCAAACTTGGAAGAGAAGTTAAAAATGTATCGCGAAGCAAACATTCGACCTTATTTTGGTGGAACCTTGTTTGAAGTGTTTTATGCACGTGGAATGCAGAACGACTATTTCCGTCTTTTGGACAAATACAACTTGGATTTGGCTGAAATTTCAGATGGTTCTATCATCATTCCTCATGATGAAAAGTGTGAGTTGATTGCGCGAATGTCTAAAGATAGAACAGTACTTTCAGAAGTAGGTTCGAAAGACTCAGGAATTTTGATCAGCCCAGGAAAATGGATTAAAAGCATGAAAACCGAACTTGAAGCTGGATCGTGGAAAGTGATTGCTGAAGGTCGTGAAGCTGGAAATGTAGGTGTTTTTAGAGCAAATGGTACTGCACATACCTTACTGATTAACCGAATAATTAAAGCTGTTAATCCGGATGATATCTTGTGGGAAGCTCCTCTGAAAAACCAACAAGTATGGTTCATTAAGCTTTTTGGTGCCAATGTAAACTTGGGTAATATTGCACCAAATGAAATGATTCCACTAGAGTGTTTACGCCTTGGTTTGCGTGGAGACACTTTCTTCGAGAGCTTACCGAAAGAGTTTGAAGAAAGACTTCGTCAAACAAATGATGAAGAAGAAATTGAAGAACTAGAAGAAGAATAAAATAGTTTTCGCATCTTGAAAATCCTCCGGTTTCCGGGGGATTTTTTGTATCTTGTAATTCAATATTTTTAAGCTATGAAACCATTCACCTTCTTTTCTTTTTTGTTTGTTGGATTTATCCTGTTTTCGTGTACAAATTCTCAGGAAACGACTAAAGAGAACATGGACGAAAGTCAAGAGGAGCCTGTTAATACTGATTTGTTGGACAGTGTGATAATGGAAGTACAATCAACACTGATTTCAAACTTGACTAAAGCGATTGACGAGCAAGGAATTGAATCTGCAGCATTGTTTTGCGCTGAAAAAGCGCAGGGACTTACAGATTCGATGTCAAATGTGTTAGGCTATAAAGTAAGACGCATTTCAGATCGAAATCGCAATACTGCTAATGAGTTGGATAATTATGAAAAAGAAGTATTTCTAGCTTTTCAATCGAGTAAAGAAAACGGGACAATGATTCATTCGCAAGTAAACGAGTCAGATCGCAAATATTATAAGCCAATTCTACTTGGAATGCCGCTTTGCCTCAAATGTCACGGTTCAAGTGAGGATAGAGATGAAGCTGCTTATGCAGTTATTTCAGATAAATATCCGAATGACATGGCTATTAATTATACTTTAGGAGAACTTCGCGGAATGTGGGTTGTGGGCTATTAATTTTTTAGAAATTAGATTTTTAGAAGCTAGACAAAAGACTTGTTTCGTCGTTGTCTTTTCACGGCGGATGATAATCCGCCGTTACAAATATTTGACCCACCGACTCTTCATCGGGACAGGCCCTTTGGAGTCATCATAAAACAGAATGTTTTTGACTCATGATTGTAATTTTCAATGTGTTTACACATTGAAAATTAGTCTTTTGTCTATCGTCTAAAAATCTTTTATCTTTTCGGAATAACCTATAAAGTTGAATTATAGTCTTAATACATCATCGCACAAATTAAAAGCATTTACACTGTTTTTATACATAAAGAAAGTTCATTTATTACTGCTTTTACTGTAACTTTGCCTCTCATGGAAGACAATTTTAAACACAAAGGAATGCGCAAGAAACTCATTGAGGAGTTGCGCAGTATCGGAATTACAAATGAGCGAGTGTTGAGTGCAATGATGGCAGTGCCTCGTCATTTCTTTCTCGATTTGGCCTTTGTGGAGCAGGCGTATTCGAACATTGCTTTCCAAATTGGCGCTGGGCAGACGATCAGTCACCCGCGCACTGTGGCTTATCAATCCCAAATGCTTGACGCAAAGAAAGGACAGAAAATTCTTGAGATCGGAACGGGTTCAGGTTACCAAACTAGTGTGTTGTGTGAAATGGGAGCGCGAGTATATAGCATCGAGCGTCAAAAGGAATTGTACATAAAATCAAAGAAAATACTTCACCAATTAGGCTATTCTCCCAACACTTTTTTCGGTGATGGTTATAAAGGAATGCCATCATACGCACCTTACGATGGAATTATCGTGACTTGTGGTGCGCCTTTTATTCCAGAAGCTTTATTGGAACAGCTAAAACTAGGAGGTAAACTCATCATTCCGGTAGGAGAGGGCGCTAAGCAAATTATGCATCAGGTAACTAAAATGGAAGACGGAACCTATAAGATGGAACAGTTTGGCGAGTTTTCATTTGTGCCGATGTTGGAGAAAGTGGCGAAGTAAGTTTTTATTTCAATTTCTTTGGATTTTGACGAGTATCAAAAACGTGCGTAATGTATATTGTTTGCACTTCAACTTTATAAATAATTTTGTTGTGGTTGCTGATTAAATATCTGTGATTCTGATCAAAATGTTTGAGAAGTTCTTCTTTTTGTCCAATTCCATCTCCCAATTCCAACTTTTTCACTGAATCAAAAATATCGTCTAGAATTTTATGTGCTAATTCTTTTGAAAAATGCTTGGTATAAAATTTGAATATTTTTTTGAGGTCTTTTTGAGCCGCAAATGTCCATTCAATTTTCATGTCTACCAACTTTGTGAATCTTTACGAAGTTTGTCGTGAGATGTAGTTTTTCCTTTTTTTATCTGAACATTAGTTTCCTCAACTCTGTCTATGATTTCTTTATCTGTCAAGTTTGGATACTCAACTTTTTCTTCAATGCTCACAAAATCAAGTGTTTTTATGTATTCTATAAATGCTTTGACTTCAGGTGAAGAAGAATCTTTAATATGAAATGTGTATATCATGACAGGATATTTAAAACTATAACCTTTATTGCTCTTGATAGTACATTTAAAAAGATACTATCCAAACAAATATAGTGAAAAATAAGTAATCATAAAGCTATGTGGGCTCTGATATACTTGGATTATCCCTAAATAAAACTACTTCCCTTTAGGCTTATTCCTCACGTAAATCAACTTATTTCTACCTTTCAAGCTATCTCTAGTTTCGATATCGAATTTTCCGATAGAATCGATTAGTGGCGTTAATTTCTCAAAACCGTAGTTACGCGAGTCAAAGTTTGATTGTTTTTTAAGAAGTAAGGTACCTACATCTCCCAAAAATGCCCAACCATCATCGTCGGCAGCGTCAGAGATTGTATGAGAGATAAGATTAATGACTTGTGGAGTAATTTTATCTACAGTCAATGTTTCTTTCTTAGGTCCTCTTACTGTGCGCTTATTTCCTTCCTCAATTGGTTCTTCTGCATTCAGAATTTCAAGATAGATGAATTTATCGCACGCAGCAATAAAGGGGTTAGGAGTCTTTTTCTCTCCCATACCGATAACTTTCATTCCAGCTTCACGCAAACGTGTGGCTAAGCGTGTAAAGTCACTGTCGCTTGAAACTAAGCAAAATCCTTGCGCACGATCTGTATAGAGAATATCCATTGCATCGATAATCATTGCCGAATCCGTTGCATTTTTTCCTGATGTGTAGCTATATTGTTGAATTGGTGTAATTGCGGTTTGGAGTAGAACGTTTTTCCATTTACTAAGTTGTGGCTTTGTCCAATCGCCGTAAATTCTTTTGATTGTTGGGTTGCCATATTTTGCAATTTCCAACATCATTACTTCGATGTATTTTGAAGGTATGTTGTCACCGTCTATTAGAACGGCTAAATTAATGTCTTTTTCCATATTTTGTAAAGATAATGCATTTAACGGAATTCAAAATTAATCTTTAGATTATCTATAAATCAATAGTTTGGGGAAGTGATTGAGTTATTTCATTTTCATCAAAACCACAAATTTCACCAATTTTCAAAATTACCTTTTCCAATATGATGTCAGGACATGATGCCCCTGCACTGATTAGTATGGTTTGATGTTGGATGGGTGAGATCACCGATTTGGTTATTGAAAATTGCTTTGTTTTCAAATCAAAATGAGTGAGATCTCCCTCTTTAGAAATCGCATTTTCGTCCTGAATGAAATATGTGGGCAACACTTCTTGAGCCAGTTCAACCAAATGAGAAGTATTGGAGCTGTTGTGACCTCCGATAATCAGCGCAAAGTCAGCTTCTTCGTTCAGTAAACTTTTAACAGCTTGTTGATTGTCGTTTGTGGCATAGCAAAGGGTGTCTCTCGTGTCTTCAAAGTGTTCTGCCATGTTTTCTGCTCCATATTTCTGCTCCATGACATTTCTTAAATACTCAGCAATCGCTTGCGTGTCATCGGCGAGCATGGTGGTTTGATTTACGACGCCAATATGACTTAAGTGAATGTCTGGGTCGAAATTAGCCGAACTTCGATTTTTGAAAATCGAATCGAAATCACCGCTGTTCTTGGTGTTTAATATGAAATCACCCAAAAGTTGAGCTTCATTCATGTCTTTAACAACTAGCGCGTGACCATATTGCGAAGCGTTGGAAAAAGTAGCTCGAGTTTCCTCGTGGTTTGGTTTTCCGTGAATGATAGTCGTGGCTTTTTTTTCAGCCATTTGCTTCGACCGTTTCCACACTAATTCCACAAAAGGACAAGTGGTGTCAAAAGTTTCGTAATCTATTTCTTTATCAGAGAGAATTTTCTTTGTTTCGAGTGTAGTGCCAAATGCAGGAATAAGTACAATGTCTCCCTTTTTTATATCATCCCACTTAATGAGTTGCGTGCCGTCTGTTTTTTGAATAAATTGAATTCCCTGAGCTTTTAAATCTGTGTTCACGATAGGGTTGTGAATCATTTCACTCAACAAGAAAATTCGCTTCCCTGGGTTGTTTTGAATTGTCTTATAAGCTATTTCAACCGCATTCTCCACGCCATAACAAAACCCAAAATGACGAGCGATTTTAAATGTGATATTCCCAACTCTCCAACACGTCGGGCTGAAGTCGCGCACACCATCTTTTTTCTTTGGTTGACTCTTCAGTTGTTGAATTAAAGACGACTTGTACTTAAGTGGAATATCAAATTGTTTCATTTTAAACGAAAATAATGATTATTACTTTACGGGTAGAATATTTATGTATATTAGATTCCATAAACCAGTAAAAAATTGAATTATGAAGCGATTATTCAGCACATCAAAAAATGCCTTAACTATTGATTTATGGTTATTGTTTTTACGCATTTTTTCAGGTGCTTTTATGATTACACACGGACTTCCGAAGTTTAATAAACTGATTTCCGGAGATGAAATTAAATTTTTCGATCCATTTGGAATGGGAGAGACATTTTCACTTGGCTTAGCTGTTTTTGCTGAATTTATTTGCGCAACTCTCCTCATCATTGGATTATTGACAAGACCATCATCTCTGATGCTTGTGATTACTATGGCTGTTGCTGCATTTATGGCTCACGCTGAAGACCCTTTTGCGAAAAAAGAAATGGCGTTGTTGTATTTGCTGATTTTTAGTACAACCATGTTTACTGGAGCAGGTCGATTTAGTGTCGATTATTTGATTAGCGGGAAGAAATAGGGGGGGGCAGATTGCAAATTACAGATTTCAGATTATTTTATAAACCACTGTAGAGACGCGATTAATCGCGTCTCTACAGTGGTTTATAAATACCCCATTTAATCCTAAACACCACACAAGCCAATCTGTAATATGCGATTCAAATCTTAATAGTCATCCAAAGATTACAAGCAAAATGTCCTGATTCTCCTAAGCGATGATCAATTTCTTTGAAACCAACTTTTTTGTAAAGGTGAATGGCATCGTTGAGTTGGGGAAGTGATTCTAGGTAGAGGGATGTATATCCTAATTCTTTGGCGGATAATATGCTTTTTTGCATTAGTTCTTTTCCGATTCCCTTTCCGCGGAAATCTTTATTGAGGTATAGTTTCACCAACTCACCGCATCCTTCTGGAAGTCCAGGAGTAGGGTAGATACCGCATCCACCGATAATTTCGTCATTATACTCTGCGATCCAATAAATACTTTTATCTTTTCTAAATAATTCAAACAAAGTATCCGTAGTAGGGTCAGTATACACAGTTCCAGGACTATTTATACCGTAATCATCAAGCGCTTTTCTAATAACTGAAGCTAATTTTTGATTATCACGAGATTCAATAAGTCTGTAGTGGATATTCATTTGATTTTTTGTGCAAAAATAACACTAAAAATCAAGTGATTTTATTTGTGGCGAACTTTGTGACCAGGTTCGTAAATGAGTCGCAGGAAGCTGCTGAAGCGTTCATCTTTCTTTTGAAGCGGAATTCCTGTCACGATACCTATCATAATGTTATCAGTAATTCCAATGCGCATTTGTGGGCGCAGTACGATATCCATTCCACCTTCATAAATTCCTTTATTTATCTCGATACCTATGAAATTTCGTGTTCCTGGAATCATGTAATGGAAGTTCGTATGAATTTCCAAAGTCGTTTCCCATGAGTTATCATGAAAATGTTGTTGTATAGCTGGACCAGTATAAATCAGCGTATGGAAATTATTGCCCCACCTTTTTGCTACAATAAAGAAAGGATAATAGACATTTCCAGTAAAGAATCTAGAGCTGGTGTAGCTTTTAAAATCAGTGATTTCAAATTCATGTAGGTAACCGATAGCTAGAGAGGTCTTGGCTTTTTCAGAAACAAGAAATGTGTACTGTGCAGCCAGTTTTAAACTATTCAACTTACTTGAAGGTGCAGTGTTTGATGTGTCGTTTTTAGGAGCGTAATAAAACGAGAAAGGAAGCTCTACTTCCAGTCCCAATCGATTAATTGGCGCAAATTCGTACTCTATAAGGGTTTCATATTCATCGTACGAATTTCTGTCAATTAAGCCCATACCCACATTCCACTCCTTTTCACCTTTACGTGCACCTAAATCGCGAATTAAATCGACATATAATGGTTCAGCATGAAGTACCTTATCCGGTTCCTGTTCATCTTGAATTTCGTATATATATTGTTGATCTAATTGTTCGTTGACTGTTTTTGTACTATCCTCTTCTTGTGAAAACAATGGATAATTAGTAATTGAAATGATACTTAGTAATAAGAAAAGTCGTTTCAGATACATCATTATTAAGTTTAATTATTTGAGAATGTGAAGATATCAGTCAAAGTTAGATTGAGATTTTAAAAAAAGTTAAAAACAGTTAATTCATTAAGGTATAATGTTGAATTATGTTGTCAAGCTTTCTACATCTTTCACTACTTGAGAATAGACACTCTTTCCTTTGTAAAGAATGTTTTTACACCACTCAATTTTGAGTTCGACAAGTTCTTCTTCTGTTAGTTTCCAATCGATATCAGAATTCATTATTTTCTCTCGTAAAGTGTTTAGTGTCAGTGCTGCTGACACGCTTATATTAAAGCTTTCTGTAAAGCCATACATTGGGATTCGAACAGTTTCATCTGCCATGTCAATAGCATCTTGACTGAGTCCATCTTTCTCTGTTCCAAAAACCATGGCAACGGGTTTATTGATGTTCAGTTCAGCTAGCGTTTGTGTAGCATGAGGAGAAGTTGCTACAATTTTATAGCCTGATTTTTTTAGAATTTCTAAGCACGATTTTGTGTTTTGGTTGGGGTAGTGGTGAGTTGTAATCCAATTACCCGCACCCATTGCCACTTCGCGGTTAACTTCATATTTTTTTTGATCGGCAATAACATGTACATCTTGAACGCCGAAACAATCGCACGAACGAATAACCGCGCTGGCATTATGCGATTGGTAAATGTTTTCCAGTACCACAGTTATATGTCTGGTTCTTAAACTGGCAAGTTCATTCACCAATTCTTTTTTATTTTCAGAAATCATGTTGAGCATTCGCTCAAGAACTTCCTTTCGAACTTCGGTTTTCTTCATGGGGGCGTATAAACAAAAAAGGAGACTCAGTTATGAATCTCCTTTTCGAGTCTTTTAAACTACTAACTAGCTAACAGTTTTGCTCAAATCAGCACCTGCTTTGAACTTAACTACTTTTTTAGCAGCAATTTTGATTTCTTTACCAGTTTGTGGGTTACGACCAGTTCTAGCTGCACGCTGAGATACTGAGAATGAACCGAATCCGATTAGAGAAATACGATCTCCTTTTTTCAACGCACTTGAAGTAGCGCTGATAAATCCATCTAATGCTTTTTTAGCATCAGCCTTAGACAATCCTGCGTTAGCAGCGATAGCGTCAATTAATTCCGCTTTGTTCATAGTCCTTTTGGTTTTTAGATTGTTAATAATAATAATTCTTGTGAGCAAATATATACGAATTATCAAGCCACGCAAGTATTCTGCGAAAAAAATGTGTTAAAATGTTGATAATTCTGCAAAAATGTGGATAACCACCCCTGTTTTAGCCTGTTTTTCTATATTTTGGCTCAAGTTAAGTGGTTATTGAAATAAATAAGTACACCTATTCAATCGATAAATTAGGAATTATTAACTATAAAATAATTGAGTATGTGAAATGAGTTGTTTATTTAAGTGAATGCCGAGCTCAATTATCCTTATTTGGAATAATCTAATCTAATTACTACATTCACATCCACAACTAGAAGGTATGAAAATTACAGTATTAGGTTCTGGAACATCACAAGGAATACCGGTTATTGCATGTGAATGTGAGGTATGTAAATCAACTGATTCAAAAGATAATCGGTTACGTTCTTCAATATTGATTGAACATAATGGCCAAAATTACTGTATAGATACTGGTCCTGATTTTAGACAGCAAATGCTTAATAATAAGGTGAATTCTTTATCAGCTATATTATATACGCACGAGCATAAAGATCATTTAGCTGGTATGGATGATGTAAGAGCGTTTAATTTCAAGCAAAAGCTTCCAATGGACATCTATTGTACTGTTGAAGTAGAAGAGGCTTTGAGGCGCGAATTTTACTATGTCTTTTTGAAAGATGGTTATCCAGGAATTCCACAAGTTAATTTGAATAGAATTGACCACAC
>CAYUQU010000062.1:0-20506 GCA_964447015.1 uncultured Flavobacteriales bacterium | reverse complement strand
TCCGATTGAAAAATTAACTGATTCCGAAGGGCAAATACCTGATGATGGAATACTATATTCAAAAGTATATTCATCTGGCAATGCACCCGATGAATTCCAAACACCTGTTGTCTCATCAAATGTCCCTGATGGGGTTAATGTTGTCTCTGTCCAGTTACCACTTGGACTTGTTCCATTTGGGAGATAACTTGTCAAATCAATCAAACTACCTGCAGAGCAATATGAAAGTACAATTTCCTGTGAGGTGACCGTAGGTTGTTCAATCACTACATTGAAAGATACTTCCGCATAACAACCTGTTGTTCCATCGTAAATGTATAAGAGTTGAGAGGAAGAAATTGCATCACCGGGTTGATATGATGTCCCTGTTCCAAGTATACCAGTGAAATACGCCTCCTGACCTGATAGATTGGTTCCCGAAATTCCTGGGAGCACATAATCTCCACACGATTGTATATCTGCAACAGCGTCAATATTCGGGGTATCAAATACGTCAACGGAAACTATTGCTACTGAATCAAAACAATTCGGGTCACTGTTAACTGTATATGTAAACTGAAAATCTCCTGAAACATTCGGATTAAATGTACCCAAATAACCATTAGTTAAGACTCCACCTGACCATACTCCTGTTTGAGACAAAGTTGGTGATTGAATTTCATTGAACAAATCAATTGAATTGCTACCTGCACAAACGGCCAAGTTTCCATTTTGAACAGGAGGCGCACATTGTTGTAAAGTCAAGTCATCAAATCCTACATCGTTTCCTGGCCCACCTATTACATTAGTTACTATTTCAAAACGAATTGTTGAAGTTGTTACATTAAACGAAGAGGTGATTATATTTTGCCAAACACTATTATTAACTACGTTTACTGAAGTCAAAAGAATATTATTGTCATCAAAAATATTGATAGTCAAATCATTTGTGCTGGTCCAAGCATCTCTGGTCCAAAATGAGAATCTATACTCCTGCCCCACACACAAATCGCTGTAAGCACGAGAATACAAGACACCTAAATAGCCATCAACGATATTCATATACATGCCTCTAGTTCCCGTATTAACACAACCAGCAAATGTCTGAGGAGTATCTTGATACGTAGTTCCTGGGATTAAATCAGGAATCGTAGTATCGTACTCAAACGAATCAAAATCAATGTCTGTCCAAATACATTGGCTAAATGCACTATTGTTGTAACAGCAAAGTAATGTCCCGACAATCAATAAAGTATAAAAACGAAACATAGTAACGTATTTTTACACAAAAGACGGACATTCAACAGTGTGGGACAAAAATGTACAGGGACAAAAACGGGACAAAACTATTACATACGGACAAATACTCTTTTGAGAAAAGTATCTCCACCCAACGCTTTTTCTAACACTAAGAAGTCCTTACCTAATGATTCAAGCCTAAATCTGTTTATATAATAGCTTGAATCAGCTGGTCCTTCTTTAATGAGTAAAGAATCCGCATCATCTTTAATTTGATATACAAAAGGATAGCTGATGTGAATTGAATCTTCCGAATCTTTTACTTGAATAAGAAGGTCACAATAATCTTCTTTTTTAAGATTGCAGCTATAAAAGTGAAATTGGCCTCCATCATATAATTTTGAAATATTACTAATGGCACTATCTCCCACCATCATTTTTGATTCACTTTCTAACCAATCACCATCTATATCTTTAGCAGCTGCTTTATCTTTATTACAAGAGAACAATACAACTATTGCGCTAATTGAAAATACTATCAAAAAATACTTCATGCTGTAAAATTAATTAAAAACTGCTGACAAGAACGTAATCATTCCTGTTTTCATCGCATTTTCATCTATACTGAACTTGCTGTTGTGCACTCCATACACTGCATCAAGATTCTCATTCCGTGTGCCCAATCTAAAAAAACAAGCTGGAATTTCTTGTGAATAGTAACTAAAATCTTCTGCAGTGAGTCGAATGGGTAGATCAATTACATTTTCACTTCCCAACGTTTTTTCTGCACCTTCTTTGACGCGAAGGGTAAGTTCTTCGTTGTTTTCGAGGAAGGGATATCCTCTGTCTATCACCACTTCTACTTCTCCACCCATAGATTTGGCAATATAATTTGCCTGAATTCGAATTAAGTCGTGCGCTTTTGCTCTCCACGCTTCATCCATCGTTCTAAAAGTTCCCTTTAAGTGAGCTGAATCTGGAATTACATTTGTTGCGCCAAGTGCTTCAAAAAAGCCAAAAGAAAGTACACATGGGGTTTTTGGATCACATGCGCGGCTTACAATTTGTTGCAATTGAACAACAATATGGCTTCCTATAAGCACAGGGTCTATCACTTGATGGGGCATAGCACCATGTCCACCTTTGCCTTTTACTGTTATAAAAATCTCATCACAAGAAGCCATGTACATTCCAGGTTTAAACCCTATTTTACCCACTTCTAACTCAGGAAATACGTGCAACCCCATGATTTCATCAACTACAGGATTCGTAAGTATACCTTCGGCTATCAGTATTGATGCGCCACCAGGCAATTTCTCTTCTCCTGGCTGAAAAATTAATTTCACAGGCCTTTTCAGTGTACTTCTATTTGCTTGAATGATTTTTGCCGTTCCCAATAATATTGCAGTGTGTACATCGTGACCACAGGCATGCATTACACCTTCATTTTTTGAAGAATAAGGCAAACCTGTTTGTTCGTGAATAGGTAATGCATCCAAATCAGCTCGCAAAGCTACACAACTACTGTTATTTTGTCCATTCTCAGGATAAATGACAGCTGTAACACCAGTTTTAGCAATTACTTTTGCCTCTATTCCAAATTCTTCAAGCTTCTTTTTCACAAAAGCACTTGTTTGGTATTCTTCGAATGACAGTTCAGGATGTTGATGAATATGACGACGGATTTCTACTACCTCATCAAATATTTGTTCAACCTGCTGTGCTAATTCTTTCTTCATAATGTTCATTATATCAAATATCAAATCCAAGTGAAAATTGTAATCTCGGTCTTTTTGCCACTACCCCATTATCCAATCCCCAACCACAATCTAAACGCATAAAATAGCCGAAGAGCATCGCTCGCACTCCACCACCAAAACCTACTAAAAGTGGATTTCTTGCATTCATTAACTTTATGGTAATTGGTTTTTGTTCGATAACTTGTGTATTAAAATAATTGTCTTCTGCATACGGATGTCTCCCTGTCCAAGCTGTGCCTAAATCCATGAAACCAACGAGCTGAAAACTTCTTAAAAACTCACTTTTGACTGGGTATTTAGAGAAGAACGATACTACAGGAAGGCGCAATTCGGTATTCCAGACAAAAAAGGAATTTCCGTTCCGTGCATTTTGCAAAAAGCCACGCATCGGTGTCGCTATCGTTTGGTACCCGTAGGGTTGATTTGGATCTACCTCTACAGTTCTATCAAAGTGTGGATCAGGGCGAATCATCCAATTGTCTACTCCACCCATATAATAAACTAAACGCTGATTCCCCAAGGATGTAGCAGCAGCTAATCGATTCACCCAAATAAAGTTCTTCACTATTCGCTGGTAATGTCTAAAGTCCAATCCTAAATTCAACATTCCCTTGTTTGGAGCGAATTGATTCAAATATTCTGCAAAAAATTTGATTTTAGTCCCTGACCAAATATTCAACTGAAGTTTTCTCGCATTGTCAAAAACCAATTCAAGTTTCCCACTTGCTTGGTGATAATTAGTGGTTGGAGCGGTTAATGACTGGTCACTAAGTGCCAAAATAATATGTTGATCAAACCGATATCCATAAATTCCACGCAAACTCAAGGTCTCTGAGAATGGGTAAGACATAAAGTGACGTGCTTCGTGAATTCTCCACTTGAATAAATTACCCGTATTGAAATCTCTGTCATTCATCGACTGGCGATAGAGAATTAACCTGTGATCTAAACGTTTTTTCAAAAAGAAAAACTCACCCAAAAACTCACTTGAATTAAAATCAAATGGAACTCTCATTCCACCTACAATCTTATAATCTTCAAACACATCGCTAAATCCAATCTTCATCAATGCATTCAAGCCAGGATTAAAAAAAACTGTTCCTGGACCCGAATAACGTTGATAGGTCTGATTCATGAATTGATTATCCAATTGTGTTACCACAAAATCTTTTGCGAAATTAACTGTATACACTACTTCGCGAGGACGTTCGTACGCATAAGGATCAAGAGGAACTTTCCCTAAATTTGGTTTGTATGAATATCCACTCTCATCGGTCTCACCGATAACGACAAATTGCTTTTGATAATTGCTGTCAACCTGCATAACATAACGCTCGACATGGTCTAAACTATGGCTAGTTGTATCAACTATTGAAGTGTCTCTCTCACGGGTTTCAAAATAAGTAATTCTTTCTACTTTTCGAACTTCTCTATTTACCTCTCTAGTCTTATAGATAACAGGCGCTATACGCAACGGCGTTTCAATTGGTTTGGCATCAGATCGCACAACTTTAAATTGATTGTTTCGAAAGACAAGTGATAAAACTGTGTTAGTTTGTTTATTAAAATCCTGCTCAATTATTGAATTCTCCCAATTGGTTTGCGGTTCAATTTTAGGTAAATATCTATAGTGAATTGCGGTATCAATAAAACTGACTACAGAATCCCGAGAGATGTAAATTCTGTTATACAAACCGCTTTCATCACTGAGAAAACCGTACTTTCCTTTTTCGTACTCGTAAGGATATTGTTCATCTGCAAAAGGCGTATCTGTTAAACGAGTTAGCGGAATATAATGTTTGTCCGCATCTTTCACATTCATAATGAAAATATCTCGATTGCGATGAATAGGTTCTATAATAGTTGTTTTCCCTGATCGGATTGTATCGCTAATTCTATTTGACGAAAAAATAATTTTTGAAGAATTCTCGATAAACTTTGGTTGAGTGTCATCCCAAATGTCGTCAGTAAGCTTTTTTTGCGAATTTCCTGGAATTGAATACAAATACAAATTGGTGTATCCGTGTGAAGTTGCCGAAAAAACCATAGACATTCCATCATCCGCATAATCCATACTTAATACTTTGTCCAAATTATGTAAAACTCTTTTGGATGTTTTGCCATCTTCCAACGTGTGGATATGCATTCTCAACTCACCTTTACGTTCGTTTACAAAAACCAACGCTTTATTTTCTGGATGCCACGCCATCGCAGGGTACGTTTTATCCAATTGACGATAAAGTTTTGGCTCGGCTCTGTATATCGTTTTTACTTTCCCACTATTTAAATCTCTAATCTTAACCTTGTAGCGTCCCAAATGATTCTCGACGTAAGCTATCTTATTTCCATCTGGACTCATTTTAAACTCATAGTAAATTCGCTCTTTCTTGTGCTTAAATATTACTCGAGTCGAATCAATTTGCTGCTGTTTCTGAAGATCTTCTTGATAATTAGCTTTGTAATACTGTGTCATTGCTTTTGTGATTTCGGTGACACCTCCACCGATCACTGCTGCAAATCCACGGTCAGGGTTTCGCGTAACACGTGTCAAGTAAATCGTATTTGGTATCACGTCACGACCAAAAGTCAATTCGATAAAGTGCCACATGGCGTGTCCTGCGAGTTCTGCTTCTTCACCTTCAAGGCGTGAGAAATCGTCAAAACGACCAGATAAGAATCCATCCTTTACTCGTGATTCAATATGCGCATCCCAAGGACGAGACATGTAAGACACAAAACCATTGATGTACCATTCTGGAAAAGAAGCTAATGCATTTGCCTTTAACACATCTTTCCAATCGCCATCAAAAAGCATTTTATTGAGCATCACCTCTGCCAGTGTTGCGCGAATTTGACGATTTAGCTCAGCGTGAGTACCTTCGTAATACACAAAAAGTTTAGATCCTACAATTCGTGTCATTCCACCAACTGACATGCTGTTCTCTTTGGTGATTCCAATATTGCTCTGGTTAAATTTCGACTTCGAACCGAAGACAATTATATCGAGGTGGTCATCTAATTTAAAGTCAAAAAACTTTTCAATTTCAATCATCTCGGAATGAAAAGTTTTGGCGCAATACTCTACCAAAGCTTCTTCTCCTGGATAATAGTGAATTTTAAACCGCTGAAAATTTTGATTTTTCCACATAAACTGATTGTACTGCACACGGTTTTTACCAAATTCTTGATAAGAACCTGAGTAGAATTGTGCAGTTGCAATCGCGCTGAACAATAAAACCATGATTGTACTCCCTAGCTTTTTCATCATCTGAGAGATAAAGATAAGGAAAGTTCTTATTCGCTTGAAAAATTATTCTGTTTGCGACAATTTAGACAAAAAAAGAGAGGGAGATTCACCATTATTTTGATGAACCTCCCACTCTACAATTTAATTTATATTGTTTTAAGGTAAAAGCTCTATTGTTCCTAAATCAGTTACAACTCCAAATGTCACTGAGATATCATTCAATTCCACCGTGCCATAACCACTTATCGACGGCACTACATGTACATCATACATTCCAGAAAGTCCTGAAATCATGAAGAACCCATCTGCATTCGGAATCGCAGAAATTGTATCACCATCTTGAATGGCATATACCGTTGGTAAAGCCGCCATTGGAGTGACTATGCCTTTGATTTTACCGTTAGTTAAATCTGTATACACTCTAATTACGGGTTTTAAAATATAGCTACCACTTCCAGTTTCCACAATCGACTGACCTGCGTCAAAATCTAACCAGATAGAGTACGACTGACCTGCAACTAATTCATGATGTACATTGAGTTTTAGTCCACTAGTATGCGCAGAAGGTGTTGAAAGAGGGTGAGTTTCACCGTCTATCACTACAGAATTATCATCACCCAAAATCAATCTAATCTGAGAAACTCGTCCTGCTGGGAGTTCAATTGTTCCTAACAATAAATCCATTCCGTTATTAAACTCTAAAAGATCATACACCCCAACATTGAAATTGGAAGCGGTAATCCATCCTCCATTATTTGTATGCACCATAACTCCTTGAACATCTATATAAACATGTTCATAATCTCCAGGAGCATCGGTTAGAAAGACCCTATAATAAGCATTCCCCTCTTCTTTTTTACAAGCGAACAGCATCAGCACCGCCAACGCTAATCCTAGAAACATCCTTATCTTTTTCATAATGCTAAATTTTATTAGACATAATCATTGCTACCTATAACAAGAACGGGATTATTTTTTCGAAAGTTGTGTTTTCGATGTTAAAGTATGCAAATGAAATTGTGAAAAAATGCTAAATGAATTTCTCATAGAAACCGTCTTTTTTCATGAGGTTCTCTTACTTTTGTAGAAACAATATAAGTCATGCAAGTACACAAATTTACATTCAACGCTTTTCAGGAAAACACCTATGTGATTACTGACGCACAAAACAATTGTGTAATCATTGACCCAGGATGTTACGACTCACACGAACGCAAAGCATTGTTTGACTTTATTGCGGATAACAATCTAAAACCTTTGGCACTTTTGAATACCCACGGGCACATTGATCACGTGATGGGCAATGCAGCTGTAGTTGAAAAATACGACATCCCTTTTTATCTACACCCTGACGATTTACCCACTTTACGTGCAGTTGCAGGATATTCTCACTTGTATGGATTTGAAGGTTATGTTCCTTCACCTGAACCCACTCATTTTCTTGAGGAAGGTCAAATTGTTGAGTTTGGTGAGATTAAATTCAAGGTTCTTTTCGGCCCTGGGCATGCTCCTGGACATGTAGCTTTTTATTCTGCAGAAGAAAAATTTGTAATCAACGGAGATATCTTATTTCAAGGCAGCTTTGGACGTACTGATTTACCTGGAGGTGATTTTGAAACGCTTCGCAATACGTTGATGAATGTGATGTTTACTTTGCCAGAGGATACGTTAGTTTATACGGGACATGGGCCAGAGACGACTATTGGGCATGAGAAGAAGTATAATGCGATTTATCAGTTTTAGTCTCTAGAAATTAGACTATTAGAAGATAGACAAAAGACGGAATTTTTCGTTATTCATTGAAAATTTTCATAAAATAAGTACTTTTAAACTATGTCATTTAGGTTTGATTCTATATTTTCAGTAAAAGGATTAGTAATTTTAATTAGTTTCTTTCATTTTAACTTAAAAGGGCAAGATGTGTTTATTGGAATTCAAGAGACCTCGATTTTATACCGTGGGTATG
Source organism: uncultured Flavobacteriales bacterium (assembly GCA_964447015.1). Lineage (GTDB taxonomy): Bacteria > Bacteroidota > Bacteroidia > Flavobacteriales_D > Crocinitomicaceae > Wandonia. The sequence continues at coordinate 12,315 of CAYUQU010000062.1, read as the reverse complement.
AGAACAGGGTTTGTCTTTCAACAACAACTGGTCAATCTGATTTTATTGTCACCACAAAAAATGCTCATATCAGTAGAGACACAAATGACAATAGATATACTTATTATGATGGATGTAAACATCGTTACATTGTTCAACCAGGAGCAGGAAGAAATGCCACTTTCTATTTTATAGATACGCTAAAACAGGATACAATTGACATACTGACATTACCTGTTAAAAATTTCCCGAGACCTATTTTATTATTAGGGGGATTAGAACCAAACAATCATTATAAAAAAGAACATTTTAGAATTCAATCCAGATTGTTTTGTAGACTACCTATAGAATTATATTTAATGGAGGGTTTTGGAATTCAATCTTGGTCTTTATATTATAACGACTCTTTAATTACTAATGGAACAGGATCTAGTTTAAACATTCAAGCTCAAGATTTCCTTCAGAATATTCAACCAAATAGCGAAATTAAATTTGTAGCAACCGTATATGGTGCGAATAATATTAAAAGACGAGTACAATCAATCCTTTACGTTAAAGAAGATTAGAAATGGCTAAATTATTATCATTCTGTTTTTTATTTGCGGTAAATTCGTTACTTGGTCAAGGTGTTGTCTCTGTTTTTGGAAACAGTACATTTTTTAGAGATGTGGAGAATACTTTTCGAGTAGGATTGAGCAGTGAAGTTCAATACGATTTAAAATCTAACGAACTTGAGTTAAGAAGGAAAAATGACTTAGAATGGGTAATTATTCCTAGACAAAATGAAACATGCAAAATTTTTGTAATTAATGCTTCATCAAATGATACAATTCAAGTACTAAATTTCAGTGTTCTTAACTTAACAAAGCCTTCTTTACTGTGGGCTGGTCACAAAGAAAACGCTGTACCTAGTAGTGGTAATTATCTACAATTACAAAATGAATCATTAATCTATCCAATTTGTTATAAAGTTGATTCGTGGAAAGTGACTATTGATGAAGAACAACTTTCTGGACATGGTTCTTACTTAAGTTCAGAAGCCTTAAATCTTATTCATAAATCTCTTACAAAGGAAATATTTATTGAAGTAAATTATTCTTCTGACAAGGGTAAAAGCGGCTCTCTCTCAAAAACATATCGACATGACAATACGTATTTTAATCTCGAAAAATTTGATGGAACATTCAAAATAATTGACCGAAATAAAAAAACAGAGTCCCTTTTCAATGAGAACAACCCTTTTAGTTTAGTTAGTATACTTCAAAACAAAATTCTGCTTAACCCTAAATTTATTTCTAGCTTCACCTGTGATAGAATAATTAAATCTACAAATCAGAATACATTATCCTTTTACTTAGATTCAGAAAGTGATATGAATTACAAAAGCTCAGCTTGTTTAGATTCTATAGACAACAATGGCAACTATGTCTATCCTCATAGGAATTCATACGGGTATGACTTAAAAGACATTTCTAAACTCATTTTATTCTACGACAAGAAACAAACTGACAATTTAAATGAGTTTCAGTATATCGGATTAGCAAAAAAATATTCCAACTCTTCAAAATACGAGGTTACATTAGTTTTAGATAGATCTGAAATTTTGAATCCAAAATTCACAACAATAATAGATAATCCCAAAAACGAATTAAGTGAAAAACTAAAAAACGAAAAATTCATATCGAATCTAAAACAAGTTTGCACATCAAGTTTCGAAAACGATAGTACTGTCGCTAAAGGAATCGTTTTTCACCATATCAATAGATATTTTTGGACATATCCTTTTTTTGCAGAATATCAACATACATTAAATCAAGTCTCAGATTATAGTTCCGATTATCATATCGAATATGAAAAAAGTATTTTTACCCACAATTGGTCTTACGAAAAAATTAAATCTGAAATTGACTCTTGTTATACTTATAAAAAAGATCCTGGTATAACTCTCGTTGATGTTTTTGGTAGTGATTCATTGGATTTAAGTGGGAATTTTGTTCAAATACCCGATGAAGAGTTTAGTTATTGGATAGATTTTAAAAAACCAGAAGTGTTTTTCATTTATACCATTACGAATGATGAATCAGGTAAGCTAATGATTGAAATTAAATCACTGTTATACACCCAATATCACAAAGGTAAATACCTGCCAATTTTCTCTTTAGATGTTAATGAATTTATTGTTTTCAATCAAAATGAGTTTGTTGCAAGTATTCTTAATGAAGTAAAAAACTATCAAAAGAAATACAATGAACTCACTTGGATGAACCTCTTAATAGATTCCGAAAACTCAAGTGGAAAAATTTTTGAAACGGATAACAACAAACACATTATCCAATTGAATGAAATTTTTAATCTAGATTTTCATGATGGTGTTCCTCTAAATTTACTGAGAATAAGTACGCCTTAAATATGTGATGACAACAACTAATTCGTAGTCGCTAAATCCGTTTTCCATTTTTCCCAATCACTTACGAAGTAGTTGATGATTATGGGACGGTCAATCGAGTTGATTTCGGTTTTGTTGATTGTAATGTCTTTTGGCATGTCGAATAATTGAGCGGTGCTTTTGTCTGTTAAGAATTTAGTTGGGAATTTTATTGAGTTCATTTTCTCAAAATTCAACGGTTTTAATGACGCCATGGTAAATCCCCAATCGCCGAAGGAAGGGACGTAGACATGATAAGGATATACATTTGGAAATACATCGGCTATCGTGTTTACGATACAACTGAATACGTTCTGTGACAGGTAAATTTCATTTGATTGAGAAACAAAAATACCACCTTCAGCTAAGTTGTGGCGCACAAAATAAAAGAACTGTTTCGAGTATAATTTTGCGGTTGATTCGTTTGATGGGTCGGGCAAGTCAGACAGTATAATGTCGTAAGGGCCGTTGTACTCGGTTAGAAAGTTAAATGCATCACGGCTGATGAGTGAAACGCGCTTGTCTCGCGCTGCATTCTCATTGATTTTCATTATTTCGGGGTGCGATTTTGCTAGGTAGAATATCACCGAATCGATATCTATCACCTCAATTGATTCTACATTATGATGTTTTAGCACCTCTCTTGTAGCTAAATTTTCTCCGCCACCTAAAATCAATACTCTCTTTGGACTATCGTGCATCAAAAAAGCGGGGTGCACTAATGCTTCGTGATATCTATGCTCATCTGCTGAAGAAAATTGAATGATTCTATTCAGAAACAACCTTATGTCGTCATTCTTCTTCGTCAACACAATATGCTGATAAGAAGTGTGCTCATTGTAAATTATTGGTGCCTTGTATATTTTTTCTTCCCACACTTTCAAGATACTTCCTGCATTCATAACAGATACAAGCATAATGGCGACAAGACCTGCCCCCACGAAAACCGTTCTCTTTTTATTTTTGTCGGTGACAGTGATCAACAGCATCATGCCCAACAATATATTTATCAATCCAAAAATCAATGACGAGTAAAACAATCCGATGTATGGAAGTAGGATAAACGGGAAAAGTAGAGTGGCAATCAAACCGCCGATATAGTCCAATGAAAGTATTTTTGCAAATGTATCTTTGACTTTTAGGTGATCCAATACATAAGTTAACAGAGGTACTTCCATTCCTGTGAAAAGTCCTATCACAAATATCAACATCCAGCAAAGAAGTTGGAGTTGAAATGGAGAAACATAGAGAAACGAGAAGTAAATCAAGGGCACACTAAACCCTCCGATTATCCCCAAAACAAACTCAATTTTGATAAAAAAAGACAGTGGTTTATCTGAAAAGAACTTGGACAAATATGCCCCTATCCCCATGGAAAACAAATAAATACCGATGATAATAGAGAATTGCTTCACACTATCCCCCAAGAAGTAGGATGCAATCGTGCTGATAAGAAGTTCGTATATGATTGAACATAAACCCGCTACAAAAACACTAAATGAAATTAATTTAAATTTGGTCATTGAGAATTTTCATTATATTTGTCTACACACATACTACGAATCTTCGTTGAAATAAATATGGTAGCAAATATGAAGAAAATATTTCACAATAAAAGGGTAAACTATTTAGTTCCATTTATTTTACCTACAATCATGTTGTTTACAGTTGCTGGCTGCAGTTCAGATGGAGCTCCACGCTTTAAAGACATGGAGGAGGTTGAACATAAACTTTCTACTACTGGCGTAATATGCGAGGTAGAAGAAGTTGAGCCAGGAGATAGCTTTTTAGTTCTCAATGAAGAAATTATTGACGACAAAGAAAAATCTGTTGCCATCGTTCACAATCTGGATGGAACAACTGATACTTTAAGTCTTGCAACACTTAAAAAAGAAGGTCTTCACACACCACGTCACAGTGCAATTGGAGGATTTTTGATGACTACATTGGCTGCTACTTATTTCATGAATAACGTAAGTGGTTTTAAGCCAAATCCAGCTAGTTACAAAAACCCAGCAGCGCATACAAAATCGGCAGGTTTGGCAAGTAACGTGCAAAGTACAGCCACTACAAAACGAACAAAAGTACCTGGAAAAGGTTCAAAAGGATATGGCAGTGGAAAATCATTTAGATCCTTTGGAGGATAATCGCTTTGTCGATGTCTCACCAATAGATAAAAAAAATCTGCACTATCTTCTACATCATTTTCACGATGATGACTATTTCTCTGATGAATTAATTTGCTTCAATCAAAAGGAAATTGACGAATACAAAGAGAAAACAACACGTGCAATTCATGTTTTCGAGGAAGTTCTTGATGATTTAGTTCGTACTAGATCTTTGAACAAGTTGGTTGGAATTCCACAGTATTTTCACGATTGCATTTACTACAGTTGGGAGAATAAAATAAAAAATCCATTTCTCCTCGGGCGTTTTGATTTTAATGGAGGTTTTTCGCTTTCAGAACCGCGCATCATTGAATGTAATGCAGATACGTGTAGCACCATTCCAGAAACGATCCATTGGCAGCAAGCTCAGTTTGCCCAAGTCACAAAAAAAGCGACTCAATACAATCATCTTGAAGATGCGTTGTACAATTCGTTTACTCGAATAAAATCAAACATCAATTCAAAAGACCCTGTTATAATTGGAAGCACACTAGGTTATCCTGAAGATAGATTAAATACGGAAGTAATTCTGAATTTAGCTTTTCGTGCTGGAATTCGCACTTTTCAATCTGATTTGGAGCATGTGATTTTCTCGGATGATGAAGGAATTTTTCTAGAAACAGGTCCTGATCAGTATGAACAAGCCAATGTATTCTTCAAATTATTCCCTTGGGATTGGTTGTTCAATGACGAGCCTGAATTAGGTGAAATTCTCTCCAAGATTATTAAAAACGATTTGTGTACCATCTTGAACCCTGCGTATACGGCGGTTTGGCAGAACAAATCATTTTTGGCTCAAATCACAGAAAAATACCCAGAAGATCTTCTTTTCTGTAAAACTCACATGCGTGAAGACGCTTTTGCTGGAAAAAATTACGTGAAAAAACCTATCGGCGGACGTTTGGGTGAAAACATCTCGATAGTAAAAAACAACGCTGTTGCAGAAAAGAGTAAAGGAGATTACGGGCATCAACCTTATGTGTATCAGGAATATTATCCGAATCCAAAAGATCGGGAGAATTACAGCTATCAAACAGGGGTGTTTTACACGGAAGATGGTCCATGTGCGATAAACGTGCGTCCTTCTGAATCAGAAATCACAACCGACGACTGCGAGTTTATGAGCCATATTGTGACTGATGTCGAGAAAAAATTGGCTTATTAAATCAAGTATTAGCTGGATGAGTTGAGTGAATTAATTTTACACAGAGTTCCACAGAGTTTTTTTAGTAATTATAGATAAGCTCGACTTGTCTTTTGTCTAACTTCTAATAGTCTAATATCTAAAAATTACTCCAATACCATCTCACTTTCTTCACCATAAAGAGCTTCAATCTCCTCATCAGTTAACTCATCGATGTATTCGTCGCTATACTCGTCTTCATATTCCTCATCATACGAGCCCATCATTTCTACAAGGTCGTTGATATCGACAAGTTTTTTCATGATTGCATAGCTTTCTCCCTCATCCATTTCTATCATGTCTGGAAGCGGTTCTCTTGGGCCGTAATCCCAAGTTGCAGCTACAATCACATCGCTATATACTTCATAAGGTCCCTCAAGTTCAATTCCGTAAAAATCTACAATTTTATTAGGGAGCGAAGTCATATCTGCGTATATCGAAGAACCGTAAACAGTCTCTGTCAATAAATACTGACTCAACGTTGGGTTAATCATATATACACCTGGGATATAATTATACTTTATTATGCTGTCGTTCGACAAGGTAATTGTATGTTCACCTTTGCCCATTTCAACCCACACCACTTCTTTTGGTGGAACTTCCACCTCTAGTGTATCCACTTTTAAATAAACTGGAAAATCAGTTGGATTGTCAATAGCTAAGTCAACCATGTCGCTACCGCAAGAAGTTAATAATGCGATAATTCCTGAGAATAATAGTAGTTTTTTCATGCTCTTTATGTTTATCTTTTCACTTTAGCGTGCGGAAATTCAACTGCATAGTGAAACTTACAAATCAAATATAAACATATTTACTTCTTACTTTAAATTTTTTGGTGATTTTTTGGGTAGGAATATGAATTTGGTTCGTAGAAATGAATTTGGCATTTCGAACAGCGGCACAAATTATCTACTAAACTATTTTATTCCCTTAAAATTTATATTTTTAGGAAAAAGTTAACTGAATGCTTTACCAAATACATAAAATCACCATTTTTCTTTTGATTATTTTTTATGTCTCTTTTGCGAATGGACAGGCAAAGGAGATTCAAAATATTGAAGAAATTCCTGTTTTATTTCGAGGCCATAAAAACAATGTGAAAATTCACGCGTATAACGAGCGAATAAATTATGTAGCCAACGCTCGTATTTCTGAAAGTTCAGATTCATTGTACACCGATAGTGGTTATGTCTATTTTGATTATTATGTAATTGAACCTGGGGCTGGGAAATATGTTGAATTCTTTAATGTGGATGAAATGCTTCTGGACTCACACCTCGTTTTAAAAATACCTGTCAAAAATTTGCCTTTACCAGAATTGTACTTGGGAGACCTAAAATCGAGCGAGAGCTATAGCAAAGAACGTTTTAAAGTTCAAAACAAACTCTTCGTTAAGTTCCCAATTGAATCATATCTTAATGACCAACTCCCAATTAATTCATGGAGTTTGCATTTAGGTGACTCATTAATCACTGATGGATTAGGAGATAATTTAAATGATGAGGCTCTACTCTTCTTACAAAACTTAAATCCAAAAGATGAAATTAAATTTTCAGCTAACGTCAGATTTAAATCAAATGCAAGCAGAAGGATGCACGCCATTTATTATATTGAAGAGGATTGATTTTCCTATTTCTTCCTGAAAAATATGCGAATAGGCACACCTTGAAAATCCCAGTTTTCGCGGATTTTGTTCTCCAAGTAGCGTTTGTACGACTCACCGATATATTGCGGAAGATTACAGAAAAACGCAAATGCCGGAGCGTGCGTAGGCAACTGTTGGATGTATTTAATCTTGATATACTTTCCTTTTATAGATGGCGGAGGGTTGTTGGCAACCACTTCCTGCATCACCTCATTCAAGTCGCTTGTTGGAATTTTTTGAATTCTGTTTTCGTACACCTTCTGCACCATTTCAAGGGTTTTCAAAATCCTTTGCTTGGTGATCGTTGACGTAAACAAAATCGGCACATCGTTGAATGGCGCCAACTCTTCGCGAATTTTATCTTCGTATTCCTTTGTCGTCTTGTGATCTTTTTCAATCAAATCCCATTTATTAACAAGAACAACTACACCTTTGTGATTTTTCTCTGCGATATAGAAAATACTCAAGTCTTGTTTTTGCACACCTTCAGTGGCGTCGATCATGAATACACACACGTCTGCATTCTCAATTGCACGAACTGAGCGTAAAACTGAGTAGTACTCAATGTCTTCGTGCACCTTGCTTTTCTTGCGAATTCCAGCGGTATCAATCAGAATAAAATCGTGACCAAAAGCATTGAATCGCGTGTTAATTGCGTCACGTGTTGTACCTGAAATTTCAGTTACAATATTGCGTTCCTGACCCGTAAGTGCGTTAATCAAGGATGATTTTCCCACATTCGGTTTACCAACTACAGCTACACGCGGAATGTCTGGCTCGTCCATTGGTGCATTTTTGTCAAAGTGTTTTACCACCTCATCCAAAAGGTCACCAGTACCTGAACCACTAACAGCTGACATGTCAAAAATATCGCCTAATCCGAAAGAATAAAATTCAGAAGACATCCCGATTCGATCTGTATTATCCACTTTATTTGCGGCAATAAATACGCGTTTTTTGGATTTACGAAGCATTTCTGCCACCATTTCATCTAAATCCGTAATTCCTGTCATGACATCTACCACGAAAAGAATGACGTTTGCTTCGTCTATCGCTATCTCTACTTGTTTGCGAATTTCTCCTTCAAAAATATCTTCAGATCCTTTCACATAACCACCTGTGTCAATAACTGAAAACGGGGTTCCGTTCCATTCTCCTCTTCCGTAAATACGGTCACGCGTAACACCGCTCACTTCTTTCACAATAGCCTGATTAGACTCTGTCAAACGATTAAACAAAGTCGACTTCCCTACATTGGGGCGACCTACAATAGCTATAATATTACTCATGATTTGTATCCGTATTTTTTCAATTTACCTTCAGAAGCGCGCCAGTCTTTGTCGACTTTCACAAACGTTTCAAGAAAAACTTTCTTCCCGATAAATTTCTCCATATCAAGGCGTGCCTCGCGACCGATTCGTTTAAGCATCGCACCACCTGCCCCAATGATAATTCCTTTTTGCGAGTCTCTTTCCACAATTACGATTGCGCGAATGTGGGCAATTCTCTCGTCTTCTTTATATTCTTCAATTTCCACCTGACACGAGTAAGGAATTTCCTTTTGACAGTGGACAAAAATCTTTTCGCGAATAATTTCCGACACAAAAAAGCGCATCGGTCTATCGCTTATATCTTCTTTATCAAAATAGGGTGGCGATTCAGGAAGCAATTCCAATATTCTTTCCCACACCAAGTCTAAGTTAAATCCGTGCAAAGCCGAAACGGGAAGAACTTGTGCGTTGGGCAATTTTTCTTTCCAATACTCCGCTCTTTCCACAGCCTTATCCTGATCACCAAGGTCAATTTTGTTGATAAGACAAAGTACAGGCTTGTTCATCTTTTTGATGGTTTCAAGCGTCTGCAGGTGGTTCATCTCATTTTCAAAAATATCTGTGATAAACAACAGGATATCCGCATCTTTCAGAGAAGATTCTACAAAACTCATCATTGCTTCGTGCAGTTTATACGCTGCATTAACAACTCCAGGTGTATCTGAAAAGATAATTTGATAATCATCTTCATTCACAATACCGTGAATTCTGTGACGTGTAGTCTGTGCCTTTGAGGTAACGATGGACAATTTCTCTCCCACCATAGCGTTCATCAACGTCGATTTTCCCACGTTAGGACTCCCCACGATATTCACGAACCCGGCTCTATGTTTTTTGTTCTCTTCCATTTGCGGGTGCAAAGATACGACGAATTTGGTTGGGGAGCAATTGTTGGGAAGTTTTAAGTAAATTCTATCTCACACTTTATAGATTTAACTCATAATTTGCTTTTGGAGCACCTAGATAAACTTTGATCTGGAATTTAGGCAATTTCTTTAAGAGTTCAATCAATTCTTCCTTTTGTCCCTTAACTATCGTTTCATTTTCCTTGTTTTTAATAGAGTAACCTACTATAGCATGATAAGATACTTTATGCACCCCATCTTGAAATGACATTCCAACTCCCATGGCTTGTCTCACCCTAAATGATTCATTTATTTTCTTAAGTACTATATGTCTGAATTCGGAAAAAGATCTCTTTTTTCTCACTTTCAACCCCAGAAAATTGTAATGCACTTCGAATTTATCAGACGAGAGATCAAACACAATTGATTTCGTTGTAAATTGTAGAATTAAAAAGTATAAGACCAAAAGATATAACGGAAATATAGTGAATATCCTAGACCCGAAATAGAAATAGAACAGTCCACAAATGAATAACGCTAAATAGCCTGTTCCTTTTGCGGTTGGAGGGAATAAATATCCTTGTTTTATTTTTATCATGTTTACTTGTAGATATCTACTCAAAAAAACTCCCCTTCAAAAACGTATCAGGTGTCATTATGGATAAATCACTTGTCTTGTAATCTTTTACATTTCGAGTGATTATCACTTTAACTTCTTTATCATTTTGTGCGGAAAAGTTTTGCAAAGCATCCTCGAAGTCTTTGAATTGAGAATTCAACGCATCTGTGATAGTAGTTTTGTCGATATGCACCACATTCACTATCTCCATAAATCTTTTCAGGTGATCTATAACTTTCTCGTGTTTAGCCGTTTTTCTGAGTAAATAGTACACATTACTAATCATAATGGGAGTTACACACCCGTCTAATTCTCCTTTTTCACACAAACTTAAAATCCGGGCTGCATCATCGGAAAATGGTTTTCTATCAAAGAAAAAATCGAGAATTACGTCTGTATCAATTAACACCTTATCCATTACAAGTGCTTTTTAGATAAGCTATCAGTAAGTTCCTTTTTGTAATCAAAGTCTTTACTCGCCTTAAAAGAACCTTTCAATGATTTGACAATTGGGGTTAGTTCTTCCTCATCCGAAGGCCCCTCATTTGTAACCAAAGATTTAAGATAGTTTTCGATTAAATCGGAAAGACTTCTTTCCTTTTTTCGTGCGTACTTTTTAGCCTTTTCGATTACAGATCGATCAATTGTTAATGTCAACTTTGTATTCATTCTAATTGTCTTTGTAGCGAAGATACTAAAAAAAAGCCAATTACACGTATATATATCAAAAATTTAGCACGTGTAATCATAAGAGCAAAGTCATTTTCTACAAAAAAAATCTCAGCAAATATAAGTTATACGTTGACCTTTAACTCATAATCATGCTAATTTTAACTCTCTTTATATATTACAATGAACTATCAAATCAGATTCAACACAAATTAGAACAACATTTACAATAAACAAAATTTCACTATCTTCATCTACTCAAACTTAACATCATGCGTAAAATTATTTTCTCTCTTGTTTTACTACTCTTCTCTGCTCAAACAACTCTTGCACAAACAGCTCCGACAATTATTTCGGACAGTCTGCAACAAATTTTGAACGATTGCCTTGCATTAGATGAGATCCCTGGAGGAATTGTAGCAGTACACCACCGAGGTGAAAATTGGGTTTGGAAAGGGCAAAATGGTCTTGCAGATATAAATACGATGCAAATGGCTGACACCTCTTTCCATTACAGAATAGGAAGTATTTCAAAAAACATTTTAGCTACATCAGTTTTGCATCTAGTAGATAACGGCACACTTTCTTTAAACGATGGAATTGAAATGTGGCTTGACCCTTCACTTACTTCGCAAATACCCTATAGTGATCAAATTACCATCAAACATTTATTAAATCATACTTCAGGAATGTACTCATATACTGAAGACCAATCTTTTCTGTTGGCGCTTCTCACAAATCCTGATACTTCATTCACTTTCGATGATTTAATTGATATTTCATTGTCTCACCCACCTGACTTTGTTCCTGGAACTAATTATAGTTATAACAATACCGGATATGTACTTCTAACAGACATTATAGAAGCTGCTTCGGGGATCAGTTATCACCAATATGCCACGGACAGCATTCTCACTCCCCTAGGTTTAAACGACACTTATTTCCCAATCTCCAATACAATCCCAACTGACCACATGCGTTGCTATGCTGATTTTTCACTTGATGGCATTCTTGAAGATTACACTGAAATCACTACAACGTGGGCATTGGGCTCAGGCGAAATAGTGTCTACACTTGATGATCAACTTTTATATTTCAATCATTTGTTGGATGGGAATATTATTTCAGAAGCCTCTTATAATGAAATGAGAATGCCTCTAGCTCCTCACCCTACTTTTACGTATGGTTTAGCCCTTGCAATTCTTAACAACACTATTATCGGGCATAGTGGACTCTATTTTAGTACAACAGGATTATGGTATTTTGAAGATTTAGATGTAGTAATAGCTTATCAATTCAACGTATACAATGTCGCATCATATGAAAACTTCCTATTTAAAGTTCATGCACTTTTATCCACTGAAAATCTTTCCATTAACGAAGTTGACAATAAACAACCTGTTTTTGAAATATTTCCAAACCCCGCAGATGATTACGTATCAATCCACACG
>CAYUQU010000061.1:0-20841 GCA_964447015.1 uncultured Flavobacteriales bacterium | reverse complement strand
ACTGATGCACACACTGGATGCATCAATGATCTTACTTTTGGCAACAGATCAGACGCCTTGTCTTTCAATATATATGCCAACGCATCGTAATCATCCAGAGAATCTTAAGGATGTAATTCTCTTCAAAAATCTTGTGCGCCAAATGAAAGAATCCTTATTGCAAAAATATTCCGCCGATGAGACACAAAAATTTCTTGAGCCTTTTGAATCGCTTACGGAAGATCATGACACTTGGAACCACACATCAAATGGTTTGGCCGTATTCAGTACAACCGATTTATTTAAAGTTGTCGGCGTGCACCAATCTTTTGAGGAGTTGGCAATAGTAGCAGACAGTTTCCATACCAAGCCACTGCGGAGATATCTGCAATCTCATGAGCATTTCTATGTGCTGGGTATCACACTTCGCGATATTCGACTTTTTGAAGGCAACCGTCACTCACTTACCGAAGTTGAGCTTACGGCTGATACTCCAAAAACCATAGCTGAAGCACTAGGTGATGAATTGACAGAAAAACATACTACTGTAGCTTCGTATGGCGGATCTGGTGGAGAAAGTTCGCCAATGCACCACGGACATGGTGGGAGAAAAGAAGAAACTGAAAAAGACACTGAACGGTTTTTTCGCGCAATAGCGAATTCGATTCACGAAAATTATACGAAGCCTTCAGGTCGACCTCTAATTCTTGCTGCGTTAACCGAACACCAAAACCTTTTCCAAAAAGTCAATAAAAATTCACTCTTGCTAACCACTGGTATTGAAATTAACCCTACGTCAGTTTCTGTAGATCAACTCGCAAATTTGGCATGGGAGATTATGGAACCTGAATACAATCTGAAACTTGACAGCATAGTTTCCAATTTTGAACAAGCACGGGTAAACGGCAAAGGGAGTGATGACTACAAAGAAGTGGCTGTAGCTGCGGTTGAAGGACGAATTGATACGCTAATTGTTGAAGATAACAGAATAATTCCAGTCAGAATTACAAATTTGGTGACAGGCAATACACAAAAAAAGGATTTGACCAATCCGAGAGTAGATGACCTGCTAGACGATATGGGCGAATTGGTAATGAAGATGGGCGGAAATGTAGTTGTTCTTCCAAAAGAAAAAATGCCTTCAGAAACAGGGTTAGCAGCAATATTTCGTTTTTAATTAAATCGAGAACAAATGACAATACAATTTAACACAGATAAAAATGTGAGTGGAAACGAAGAACTTATCGCTTCGTCCAGAACTTTACTCTCAGAAGAACTAAGCAGGTTCAGTGAACAAATAACAAGAATTGAAGTTCATTTTTCAGATGAAGATGGCAGCAAAGACGGCTTCAACGACAAACGCTGCATGGTGGAAGCTCGAATTGCAGGAATGAAACCAATCGCAGTTACCAATCAGGCAGATACCCATGAACAAGCATTTTATGGCGCTATAGACAAATTGAAAAGTTCTTTGGAGAAAATCAATGGCCGCACAAAAAGCTATTAGAAAGACACTAATAATAGAAGCTTAAGCAAAAAGATTCAGTCAATAAATGATCTGCCAATCTGTAATCATTCTATTATTCCTAACTTTAGTCCCTGATAACTAATATACCAATAGTGCATAACAAGTAAGCAATACAACATGGACAACAACCTAACCCAAATCAAAACCGAAATTTACGACAAATGCGCATTAGAAATCTCGAATTTCAAACTCGAACCAGAAAGTAAAGAGTATGATGCCTGTCGATTTGAGCTAAATGGACTACACATCATTTGCCGAAATGCGAAAATCACACCTAAAAAAGTAGGACAGTTCGTGACATTTTGGAAAAGAAACGAAATCGGACCAATCGAACCTTTTGATGAAACCGACCAAGTTGATTTTTTTGCTGTAAACGTGCGCAGTGAAAACAAGTTTGGACAATTCCTTTTCCCGAAATCGGTGCTGATAAAAAAAGGAATCCTCTCCACAAAAAACAAAGAAGGTAAAAGAGCTTTTCGCGTGTATCCAAGCTGGGATATAGCAAACAGTGAGCAAGCCGAACGATCTCAAAAATGGCAATTGGATTATTTTTATTTGATTGATGATTCAACTGATTTGGAAAAGGTTGTGGGATTGTTACATTCATAAATGACTAAATAAAAATCATTCTATGCGACAACGTAACTTAAATCAAAACAATTCACGCTATTTCATCAATCTTGATGGCTTAGAATAAAATTATTTCGCTATTTTTAGTTTAGCGTTTGGGCTTAATCAATCTTTAACTTACAATCTCAACGACCGAACTAAATGTAAGACCATGAAATTGCCAATAGGATACAATAAATTTCACAAGAATAAATTCCTCAACTACCAATTAAACAGGTGGTATTCACTCGGCTTCACAAGATTTGAAGACATCAAACAAATCGCAAAGAAGATAAAAACTTTTGACGACTACATAACCGAATTTAGACTTGCTTCAGACATTGCATTAGAAGAAAGTAGATTGAAAAATGCCGCTGCCTATCTGAGGGCTAGCGAGTTTTTAATTTCACCTGATGATGAGAGAAAACTGCCTATTTACAATGAATACATTGCATTATTTGACCGCGCATTTAAAGACGAGAACTATGAAAGACACCAAATCCCATTCAACGGAAGTTTTCTCTCTGCCATAAGAATTCCTTCCAAAACTACCGAGACAAAAGGAACGATTATTGGCATTCCTGGATTTGATGCTTTTATAGAAGAGTTTTATTCTATTTGGAATTATTTTGCGGAGAATCGTTACGAGTTTATTGCATTTGAAGGCCCTGGACAAGGTGGTAGTAGACGACTACACAATCAATATTTTGATCACGATTATGAAAAACCCACAAAAGCAGTTTTAGATTATTTCAATGCGAATAATGTAACTGCCTTGGGTGTTTCTATGGGTGGTTATTGGATAATGAGAGCCGCAGCGTATGAAAAACGGATAACGAAAGTAATTGCAATGCCTCCGCTTTATGATTGGCTAGAAATGACAAATAGTTTTAATGCAAAATTGGCAAAGTGGTTCTTAAAACATAAAGGTTTAACTAACTTTTTTGTGAAACTAAAAATGAATGTGGGAACGCTTAAACACACCATTAATAACGCGCTATTTATTCAAAACAAGACAGAACCTTTTCATGCAGTTGAGTGGATGATGGCAATGAATAAAGAACATATTATGAGTCATTTAATTGACCAAGATGTGTTATTGGTGGTCGGCGAAAATGATTCTTTTCAACCACCAACACTTCTTAAAAAACAAAAAGAAGCCTTGATAAACGCAAAATCAATATCCACGCGAATTTTCACAAAAGAAGAACACGCAGACCAACATTGCCAAATTGGGAATTTAAACATTGTATTGGAAACGATGTTGAATTGGGTAAACTCAGTTGAAAATGATCGACAATAAAATTGTTTTGAACTCAAAGAAAGATATAATCATCAAAAATCACCTCGAATGCCTGTCTGACTAGCGCAGAACAGACAGGAAATGAGAGGTCTCCTTCTTTATCGGACTATACTAATTGATATAAACAAAAAAAACACCCATTTCTGAGTGCTTTCTTACAATTAATGTCTTTTACCTGGATGTCCCTTACCTTTTTTTGTTTGTCCTGGAGGTCCACCGTGTGGGTGAGCTTTTTTCTGCTTCGAGTGCGATACTGTCGACGATTTCTTTTGTGGATGAGGACCATTTGGTCTGATGATAAAACATGAAGATAAACTTAATGTTAAACCTGCAATAAGTACAAAAGCACTTAATTTTTTAATTTGCAATGTCATATATGTTATTAACAAATAGATTATAATTGAATCTATTATGATGTAAGGTAAGCTTAGTAATCCACATTAAATTTTAAATTCGTCCAACGGGGTTAATTGTATCATGAAAAAAACATAAAAGCATAATAAATATAAAATCAAGTGATACATAGTGTAGCAAAGGCGGAAGGAGATGTGGTGTTTTTTTGTATCATTGTGGGGATATAAACAAGTTATAGCCCAGATTAAGATTCCCAATCTGTACGTTCAAGTTCAAAAATATCATTCACCGATCGATCAAAGATATGGGCAATTTTTAGGGCAAGGATTGTAGATAAATTGTATTTTCCTAATTCAATTGCGTTGATTGTTTGCCGACTTACTTTTACCAGTTCTGCAAGTTCTGCTTGAGTGATATTTTTTTTTGCTCTCTCGACTTTTATGCTATTCTTCATCTTTAACTTGTTTTTTAGATTTATATAAAACCCAATTAAATCGGATAATAAAAAAGAGGAGTATATTAAACATATTGAACACAAGAACCCAAAAGAATGTCATGTCATAGACAAAAATAATTGTCATAATTAGGACAGCATAATTAATATAAGTTGCCCAGACTAATGATTCTAACCTGATTTTAGAAATAAACTCATCTTCAGACTTTTCTTTAGAAAATGCAATTAATAATGACCCGATAATTAAAAGTAGTCCAATGATCTCATCCAGAATATTATTCTCTGAGATGGTGAAAAAGACTGTTTTGCCAAAGATTGGTTGTTCAGCAATTGAAAGAACCTTGACATTAAAAAAATCGATATTATCTGATTGAGTAATTAGAAATATTGCTCCAATAACGATTCCTGGAATAAACAGAAACCAACCAATCTTTTTAAACCGATTTGGGAATAAATAATTTGTTTTCATGACAATTAATTTAAAATTATATAACAAATGTAAAGTAAAGATATCAAAATGACAAGTAAACATTACATTAAGTCATAATTAAATGACTTAATGTAATTTAACAGATTGATATGTAACGAAATAAAACCGAAGAATCGAATTTGCTATGACGGCCGCAGAAGAGAACAGAAACTTTAAATTAATTTGTTAATTTTGGTACAGGAATAAAGTGATGACCCGTTAAATTATCGGCTCCAAGCCCGGAAACATTAGTGGGTATTGTAAAATCAATCGCACCCAAGACAACGAATGACAAAATTGAAACAAAAATCACGAAAAAATATCAACACAATTAACAGTTGTCGAAAAACAACTAAAACTAGTGTAAAAACAACTATTGGTAGCGAACTTTATTTGCATAACGACAATGGTGCACAATAACTTTGCAGCATCAAAAAAACATAATAATACGATGCTAAATTCAAAATCAATTGGTAATAAAATTGCCGAAGCAAGAAAGAAGAATAATCTTTCTCAAGCAGAACTTGCACAGCAAGTATCAATCAGTCCCCAAGCAGTGGGCAAATGGGAACGTGGAGAGTCTATGCCAGACATAACGACATTAAATCGACTTGCTGAAATTTTCGGAGTGGATTTGAACTATTTTTCAGAAACATACAAGTCTAATGAAATTGTAGAAATCCCAATAACAAAGCCTCAAAAAAAATCAGGTTTAAGTTGGAATATGTCTTCAGGAAATTGGGTTGATGCTGACTTTTCTAAGTTAAAAAATCTGCAAGAAAAATTCAGTTCATCAAACATGCAACGCTGTAAGTTTATTGAATCAGACTTATCGGGATTGCTTTTGAAAAACAATAATATTGACGGCTGCGATTTCTCTAGTTCGGATCTCACTAAAAGCCATATTCAAGGTTCTAACTTGGTAAACAATAAATTCATGAACTGTTTACTGCGAGAAGCCGAATTTTCAGGAAGTTATATCAAAGATTGCAATCTCTCAAATACCGATTTAACCGAAAGTAAATTCTCAGAGAGCTATATCTACGGCTGTGATCTCACTGGTTGTAATTTGACTGGGGTGGTAATTAAATCTGGTGGCTTCACAGGAGAGAAGGTTAAATCTGGAGACACCGATAAAAATGTAATTTTAGACGCTGTGTGGAACCATACATCTTTTATTGACACCCATATTGCCGACATCATTTTTACTGGAACATTGGAAGACTGCTATTTTGAAAACTGCGCATTTACCAGAGTAAAATTCCAGAATGCAACCCTCATTAACACTTTCTTTAAAAATAATAAAAAATTGAAACGAATCCAGTTTATAGACTGTAAAGTAGATCGGATGACATACGAATTTTTGAAACAAGGAAAAGCTGATTTGAACGGTATCACATTACTAAATCCATAGAAATGATTTACGTATTCAAAACTTCCGTCAAAAGTCGACAAGACATAAAACGACTGAGTCCTTATTTATCACAGCTAATCGGTGCAGCTAACTGGAGTTTTGATCTCGACGATTGTGACAAGATCTTAAGAGTTGATACTGAAAAGAATAGCAACCCTGAAATTCTTGAGCTTTTCAGAAATTTTGAATTTGATTGTGAAGAGTTACCTGATTAAGAGCTATAAACGAGTTAATTCAATCCTTAATATCATATTTCAAAACACCAAAAACGAATAATTGGCGAATATTAGTATTTTTAACAACACAATATGAGAGAAATCATCAAACTTTCAGAAAAAACAATAGAAATCGGCAGAAATGAATTCCTTAAAGTCAAAGGAAGTGTTGATACAAATGTGTATTATGTTGAAAGTGGGAGTCTACGTGTTTTCGTGTTGGATAATACTGAAGAACAAATAATTCGGTTTGGTTACAAAGACAATTTAATTGTAGCCTTGGACTCATACATAACAGGCAAATCATCAGAACTTTACATTCAGGCAATTAAAAAGTCTGTAATCAAAGTAATAACTAAGCCACAGATAGATCAATTCTTAGAAGTTGAACAGAATAGAATTTTATGGAACAAAACGCTCGAAAACTTACTTGTTCAACAATTCGAGCGTGAAATTGACATCCTGACCAGCTCACCTAAAGAACGATACTTAAGAGTACTTAAAAGAAGTCCCCAACTTTTTCAAGAAATCCCCAATAGACACATTGCGAATTATTTGCGCATGAGTGCTGAAACCTTATCGCGTCTAAAAAAACCTTGACTTTAATCAAGATTTACACCAATTGATTTCATGAACTTTGCATAAAACGTAAATGTTATGCAAACAGAAAAATTAGTTCGATCACTTATTGAGCAAACAAAACAAATTATAACTCAAGTAGAGGCACTCAAAAACTGTGACTTAGACACATTAACATGGAAAGCCAATCCGACCTCTTGGTCTGTTCTAGAATGTATAGAACATTTAAATTTGTATAGTGATTTTTATTTACCCGAAATCAAGTCCAAAATTCAACAATCCACAACCCAAAGTGAGAATGAATTTAGAAGTGGATTTTTAGGCAATTACTTTGCTAAAAGTATGTTACCAAAGGATAAGTTGAATAAAATGAAAACGTTTAAAGACAAAAATCCGCTGAACGCTAAACTCGACAAAACGGTTATTGACAAGTTTCTAACTCAACAAAATAGTTTATTAGACTTACTCGATAAATCAAAGAATGTGAGTTTAAATAAAGTGAAAATCAACACTTCCATTTCGAGCTTAATCAAGTTAAAACTAGGAGATACGTTCCAATTTTTCATCAACCACATGATTAGGCACATGAAGCAAATTGACAATATTCAAAAGGAGATGAAGTCTTAATGAAATTTGAGTAGCTGTTTCTCAATTTTGAGAAATAGCTCACTTCTCTTCTACTCCAATCTCTTCACCCTTCTCCCCATTCCAAAGGATAAATTTCATTCCAATTGTAATCCCATAGCCGCTCAACGAAAAATTTCGTTTGTACAGCTTTTGGGGTCGATATGCGTCGGGTGGACTCAAGTACATTTCTTCTGTGCTACTAAATTCAATTTGAGTATCATATGAACTAAATTCATAATTCGCTAATTGATCTTCACCATCGTTAATATTTACTAAAGTCTTTCCCCTCTTCGGGCTGAAAGATTGGCTCACAGCTTGGAGTTCTGCAAAAAATGCTAATCTTTTGTTAATAGGCACACTTATACCTATGTATCCATTGAACCCGTATGACGTCCCACCACAGTACTCATACTCAAGTGTATTATTCATAAAGTACTGACTGTAGGTTATCTTTCCACAACCAATAATAAAACCCAATTTAGAATACAATTGGATTTTATTAAGATTCACGCCAATAATAAACCTTGGATTTATTCGAAAAAAAATACCTGAAAGCTCGCGGGCAATTGCATTCTCACTGGTAACATACCTTGCTGGTTTCAAGAAAGAACCTGTAATTTCAAAACCAATATTTTTTTTAAACTGATAACCAAAACTTAAGTCAAAATTAGTTACTCGATTAAATGCCACATTCTCTTTTCGCAAAAACCAAGGCTGTGAAATTTGATGAAATGTATTCACCATAAAAGATGGTGTTTGTTCATTATTAACCACAAATTGGTGACCACCTGAAATTGACCCGTATATATGTTGAGACCAACCATTCAGATGAAAAATTAATGCGGTAAAGAGTGCTAGGTATTTCATTATTGGTGTTTTACTTAGAACAATTTACTATGGAATAAAGTTACAGCGAGAAAATCTCTATTTGTAAATCAGACTCAAATCAAAAAACATCAATGACTGTTACCGAATCATTAACACTTGTTGATATTAACTTAATCCAAATCAAAAGATTCGGTCTTAGTTTTGTTCAAAAAAACGATGAAAAGATTAATCTTGTTTATTGTTCTTTCTACCTTAGTTGCATGTGGAGGAACGAAGTACAACACAACCATTACACAAGCTGAGATAGACAAGTTCTCATTTGACAAAGAGTTCATCTATTTTGAATCTAAACCTGTGGCGAAATTTGGTTATATCGAATACGAATATTACCGTGGTCATAAAGTATTAGAAATCTCAGTTGAACAAATCAAACCAGGACTGGATGATTTTACGGACAAGATTGTTGAATATATCCGCTATAAAAACCCAAATGCTAAGGTGGAAGTAAAAATCCCCCAATTCCCATTTCAGGAAGACGCTGAATAACACAAAAACAAAGGGAGTTTAAGAAACTCCCTTTGAAAAAAAAGAATCTGAATTGCTACTCAGTTCTTACTTAAGCACACAAGAAACGTCATGATGTTCAGGATTTAATTTCAATGTTTCAGCTTGTGCTTCGCATGCAGCTTCTGCATCTTTCTTTTTCATATCAGTAATTGGGTACTGAGTACTCATTGGGTCATGGTGATCGTCATGAGCTTCTTCCCAATTACAATCACATGTGTAATCTTTTTTACAACTTACAGCTGCTAATACTAATACTGTTAGTCCTAATATCAACGTAATTTTTTTCATAATTATATATTTTAAAATGTTTCGTGATGCAATAATACTACATTTATTTTTATTTATGCAACTATGTTGCAATAAATATTTTTAAGACTCATTTTATTAATAAAAAAACAAAGCTCCCCCCGCAAAAAAATCGCAGAGAGAGCTTCTAGGTTAGGAAGATTGATTCTCTGTTTCAAGAATCTGTATTATCAGCGCTACTTACGCCGTGACTTTTTTGTTGGGTGAACCCAATAATTCAATTCGATCTATTTCAACTTCAGTTGTGTATCGCTTGTCACCTTCTTTGGTCGTCCACGACTTATTCACCAGTTTTCCATCGACTGCGATTTCCTTTCCTTTGGAAACGAATTTTTCAATCACTTCAGCTACTTTACCCCAAGCGGTTATCGTGTGCCACTGTGTATTCTCTACTCGCTCTCCCTGAGCATTTTTGTATCGCTCATGTGTTGCTAGTGATAAACGGGCAAACTTTCTACCATTCTCTGTTGTACGTACATCAGGATTCATTCCTGCATTTCCAATTAATGTTACTTTGTTTCTTAACGTGCTCATAATGTTGAGTTTTAAAAATTAATAATTTGTATTTTAACACGCCGTTGAGTTTGTTTTCAATCGACACTGCAAAGTTGCGGCGACTTCAAAACCAGATTCGGTTATTAAACAATTGTATACGAAAGTTATTCGTTTGCAAATGATTTTATATCTGTTTTACAGGTTTTTAGGTAAAAAAATAAAATTAAAAAAAATGCTTTTGTAGTGAAATTCATTCTAACTTTGGTAATACACTTTCTTCGTCAGCAGATTTCGAAAAAATAGATAGAGAAAGACGGGTAAAAAACATACAAAAGATATGACAATGAAAATAAACCTATATATAGCATGCTTCTTTCTCACCATCACACATGCGATTATTTTTGGACAAACAACTGATACGCTAACTTTTTACTCTAAAGCATTTCAAAAAGAAAGAACAGTTTATATAAAAACTCCTGAATTTTATAAGTACCAGTCAGAAACCGTTAAATTACCTGTGATTTACGTATTAGATGGTCAACACGATTGGTTTGTAAATCCGCTTTTGAGTACAATACGATATTTACAATATACACACGAAATTCCTCAAGCATTAATCGTGATAATACCACTTGAAAATAGGATAAAAGAATGTGGTATTGTCAATTTACAAGGAGATGTTTTACCGCTTCATCAATTCATCACAGAAGAAATAAACGAGCAAATTGAATCGTATAATTTGAACGAATACAGAATGATAATTGGACATTCGTTTTCAGCATCTTTTGCTTTATATTCTTATTTGAAAAGCCCAAAATTCTACTCAGCTGTTTTTGCCAACACACCGCTTGATCACTTTGAAAAGCTGATCGCGGAATTACAAAAAAATGAAGTTAATAGAAATAAAATTTACATATCAGTTGGTGGAAGAGCTAGCGATAAAGATTATTATCACAGGAATGAATTTGACAAGCTAAAACTAAAGTTCCCTTCATTTTTTAATGAAATCAACATTTATGAAGCAAATAGTTCAGCTCATAATGCTGTACCCATCGTCGCATTGCCTTATTTTTTATCCAAAGAATTTGAACCTTTCTGTAGTAGATATTCTCATATCGCCAAAGTTGATAATGATTATAAACTAGTAGAAAATCCGCAATCTATAAGTGAAGAATTAGAAAAAATTGATGTAAATTCACTTGTGGGAAACTATTTTTATCAACCTGAAATTGCAGATCTGAACGGTTTGGCATCACGCTATTTAAATAGTGGGTTTAATGAGTACGGAACAGAAATTTACAAAATTGGAATAAAATATTACCCTCGTTTTTTCGGATTTCATTATTCACTTTATGAACTGCTTTTAGAAACAAATCTAGAAAAAGCAAAATGGCACCTTAAACAAACTGAAGAATTACTTCGCACTTTGGAAACCGACTTAGCAGAAGCGAAAGAAATACTTCAAATGATAGAAATCGAAAAAAAGAAAAATGGTTGGTAGTTATGTTTACTATTAAAAATAACAAAATGAAAAAGTTCACATTCTTAATCGCTATAGCAACTCTATTTCTGAGTGCATGTACTCACGTATACTTCGTAAACCCACAGCCGAAAGGAGCTAAGCAACTGAGTGAAATCCCCAAGGAACTTTGTGGCAAGTGGGATAATGAATTTGGTGGGGTTCACATCGAATTTGATAAAATTACGATGTACGATATTTCCCGTGACTCACTTGACAACATCATTGACACCAACTACACAATCACTCCCTTATCTGATATGTTTCGTTTGTACAAAGCTGAAGATTTTTATGTCTTCAATTTGACTGAATATGAAGGATATTGGGAAGTTGGTGTAGTATCAATTGAAAAAAATGGAGATATCATTACCTACTATATCTCAGATGTCGACGCGCTCTCTAATGACCCGAATCTCAAAGTGACAGAAGCAAATTACCTCGTTGGTGATGAAGAAATCATGCTAACCGAATTAAATCCTGAATATGATGAAACTGAATTTCTAATGCACGTAGTATTCTCAGGGCAGATGAGTGTCAAATCTCTCCGGAAAATGATGGTGCCTGAAAACATCTTGTATATTTTCAAACCTGACGGCAGATTTTTGTATCCAGGTGAGTTGGAGGGGGAATAATTGAATGAATCACTAATGTGATAAAGTAAATTATTCTCGCTTAAATTCCTCATTAATTGCTATATTTTTATTATTTTCGCATCGCTTGAGAAAAATGGCTCAACACCATCATTTCGAGTGCGAAATTTGAATTTTCACCCAATTATAATACAAAAGAATGGCATCAAAAATCATTTACACTAAAACGGACGAGGCTCCTTTTTTGGCTACTTACTCTCTACTTCCTATCGTAAAAGCGTTTGCCGCTCCAGCAGGAATTGAAATGGAAACGCGCGATATATCGTTGGCGGGTCGAATTTTAGCTAATTTTCCTGAATATTTGACGGAGAGTCAACGCGTAAGTGACGATTTAGCTGAGTTGGGTGAAATGGTGACATTGCCTGAGGCTAACATCGTGAAACTTCCAAATGTAAGTGCTTCTGTGCCGCAAATTAAGGCTGCAGTGAAAGAATTGCAAGCTCAAGGATACAAGTTGCCTAATTACCCAGAAGAGGTAATTACAGAAGAAGATAAATCAGTTAAAGCAAAATACGACAAGGTAAAAGGTAGTGCAGTGAACCCAGTACTTCGCGAAGGTAATTCAGATCGTCGTGCACCTCGTGCAGTGAAAAATTACGCTAAGAAGAATCCTCATAGCATGGGTGCTTGGTCAGCAGATTCAAAAACACACGTTGCGACAATGGAAGCAGGTGATTTTGCTCACAACGAGCAATCGGTTACCATCCCAAAAAGTGGAAGCGTTCGAATTGAAATGACAGACGTTACTGGAAATGTAAAAGTGTTGAAAGAAGAAGTGAAAGTACTTTCAGGCGAAATCATTGACGCAACTGTATTGAACAAAAAAGCACTTTTGACATTTATAGACGAGCAAATCGAAGATGCTAAAGCAAACGGCGTGTTGTTCTCTCTTCACATGAAAGCAACAATGATGAAGGTTTCTGACCCTATCATTTTTGGTCACGCAGTACGTGTTTTCTTCAAGGAATTATTCGATAAATACAATGAAACTTTCCAACAACTTGGAGTTGATGTCAACAATGGTTTTGGTGATTTGCTATCTAAAATTGAGCAACTCGATTCTTCATTAAAAGCAGAAATTCTAAAAGATATAGAAGCGATTTACAATTCACGCCCGGATCTTGCCATGGTAAATTCGGACAAAGGAATTACAAACTTACACGTACCAAGTGACGTAATCATCGATGCCTCAATGCCTGCAATGATTCGCACTTCAGGTCAAATGTGGAACAAGCAAGGTAAACCGCAAGACACAAAAGCGGTTATTCCTGATAGCAGCTACGCAGGTGTTTACAGCGCTACAATTGACTTCTGTAAGAAAAATGGGGCGTTTGATCCAACCACAATGGGAACAGTTCCAAACGTGGGTTTGATGGCTCAAAAAGCTGAAGAATACGGCTCGCACGACAAAACGTTTGAAATCGAAGGAAACGGTGTGGTAAAAGTAATTGACCAAGACGGAACTGTATTGATGCAACACGACGTAAACGACGGAGATATCTGGAGAATGTGTCAGGTGAAAGATGCACCAATTCAAGACTGGGTTAAACTTGCCGTAAATCGCGCTCGTGCGACTTCAAAACCAGCAGTTTTCTGGTTGGATAGCAACCGTGCCCACGATGCTGAACTAATCAAAAAAGTAAAAACGTACTTGAATGATTACGACACTTCAGGACTTGAAATTTTAATTAAATCGCCGATTGAAGCGACTGAATATACATTGACTCGCCTGAAAGCAGGTAAAGAAACCATTTCGGTAACAGGAAACGTTCTCCGTGACTATTTGACGGATTTATTCCCAATCTTAGAACTTGGAACAAGTGCGAAAATGCTCTCTATCGTTCCGCTGATGAACGGTGGTGGCTTATTCGAAACTGGTGCTGGAGGTTCAGCGCCTAAACACGTGGAGCAATTCTTAGAAGAAAACCACTTGCGTTGGGATTCTTTAGGTGAATTTTTAGCTCTTGCGGTGTCTTTCGAGCATTTGGCAGAATCTCACAACAATCCTAAAGCTCAAGTTCTAGCAGAAACACTTGATGAAGCCACAGGCAAATTCCTGGATGAAGATAAATCTCCTTCGCGCAAAGCAGGCGAACTAGACAACAGAGGAAGTCATTTCTACCTTGCTTTATACTGGGCAGAAGCGCTTGCAAATCAATCGAAAGATGCGGAGTTAAAATCAATCTTCACTCCTATCGCTGCAGCTTTGACTGAAAATGAAGCGAAAATTGTAGCTGAATTAAACGGTGTGCAAGGAAAAGCAATAGACATCAAAGGTTATTATCACCCAGATGAAGAACTAACTTCGAAAGCAATGCGTCCAAGTGAAACACTGAATGCGATTTTGGAGAAATTGGCTGTACTGGCTTAAACGGAGATTACAGATTGTAAATTGCAGATTTGTAATCTGTAGTGTTCAGAATTGATTGTTAGATTTTAGAATCCTAATTCAAAGTCTTTTGTCTATTGTCTAACAATCTATTGTCTCAAAAAAATTAGCATGCAGAAGTTCAAACGTGAGATAAGGCTGACTGAAGATGGGTCTAAAACCATTTACTTGCCTGAGTTGGATGAGAATTATCATTCGACTCACGGAGCACTTCAGGAAGCTAGACACGTATTTATTCAGCACGGCTTTCACTTTGTTGATAAGGCAGAATTCACAATCTTAGAAATCGGCTTTGGCACGGGACTCAACGCACTATTAACAGCAATTGAGTGTGAAAAAAAGGGCAAAAAAGTTACTTATCACGGTTTAGAGGCTTTTCCTGTGGAACGCGAAATCCTTGATGATATGGATTATGCTAATGCTATTCAAGATGCAAACGCACAACAACTCTACGACAAAATTCATCAATTCCCTTTTGGTGAGCTTCACAGTATAAATTCAACTTTCGATTTACTGAAAATTGAGGAGAAACTAGAACAATTTGAACCGCTCGACAACCATTTCGACTTGATTTATTTTGATGCATTCGGCCCACGTGCACAAGCTGACATGTGGCAAGTATCGCACTTTCAAAAGCTTTACAATGCACTCAAACCAAGTGGTGTTCTAGTGACATATTGCGCAAAAGGACAGGTGAAACGCGATTTAAAATCAGTTGGTTTTTCTCTTGAAGCTTTGCCTGGCCCTCCAGGAAAAAGAGAAATGACGAGGGGAATAAAATGATTTTCTGAAATTATTTTATTGATTAAAATAAAATCAATATATTTGACAATATTTTAATCAAACCTAACCTTTTAGTCATGAAAAATATACCTAAACAACCTGACGAATTATTTATTCGCGTAAGTGAAATAGTAAATCAAGCAAAGAAAACCATTGCTACAACTGCCAATCTTACCATGGTCTACGCCTACTTCGAAATTGGGCGAATGATTGTCGAAGACGAGCAAGGTGGAGTTGAAAAACCTGAATATGGCAAAGCAACATTAAAAGAATTATCTAAAAAGCTAATTAAAATTCATGGAAATGGTTTTTCGTTGAGAAATTTAGAGCAAATGCGCAAGTTCTATTTAATCTATTCTTCTTCACCTTTAGCACTTGAATCTCCCGAAAACCAAAAAACGCAGACAGTGTCTGCGTTTTTTCAAAAAATTGATAACCAATTAGATAGATACAATAACTTAAAGAAATCATTCTATTTAAGTTGGTCCCATTATTTAATTCTGATGCGGATTGAAAACACCTTGGAACGTTGCTTTTATGAAAAAGAGTCATACAATTCAAATTGGAGTGTAAGGGAGCTTGAACGTCAAGTTAATAGTTCCTTGTTCGAGCGTCTTGCCTTAAGTCGAAATAAAGATGAAGTACTTCGATTGGCTCGTGAAGGGCAAATTGTGGAAAAACCTACTGATATATTGAAGAGCCCTATTATGTTGGATTTTTTAGGCTTCCCGAAAGAGTCCAGTTATACAGAGTCTGACTTAGAACAAGCTATTATTTCAAAGCTTCAAAACTTTCTTTTAGAACTTGGTAAAGGTTTTTTATTCGAGGCTCGACAAAAAAGATTTACGTTTGATGACGACAACTACTACATTGATCTTGTCTTCTACAACCGAATACTCCAGTGCTACGTTTTGATTGACTTGAAAACGGATAAACTCTCGCATCAAGATATTGGTCAAATGCAGATGTATGTGAATTTTTATGACCGTCATGTAAAACTCGAAAACGAGAACAAAACGATCGGAATATTGCTATGCAAACAAAAGAAAGATGCTTTAGTAAAACTTACACTGCCTGAAGGTTCCACAATTCACGCTTCCGAATACAGCTTGTATTTACCCAATAAGCAACTACTTCGAGAAAAACTTAGTGAATGGTCAACTGAATTTGATTTACGAGCTTAAGAATATATAAGGTTGTATTTCAATAATATTTTGTCATCAATTCAAACAAAAAAGCCAATTCCTTTTAAAGAAATTGGCTTTATATATCGTTCTATGTATTTCTAAAAAAAAATCCTACATCAACATTCCACCACACACATGCAGTGTTTGCCCTGTCACATAAGCTGACATGTCTGAAGCGAGGAATACTGTTGCGTTAGCAACATCTTCGGGAGTTCCACCACGTTTTAGGGGAATAGAGTTGCGCCATTCTTCAACAACTTTTTGGTCTAATACTTCGGTCATTTCAGTTTCGATAAAACCTGGAGCGATAGCGTTGCAACGAATGTTTCGCGAACCTAGTTCTTGTGCTACTGATTTTGAGAAACCAATCATACCTGCTTTTGATGCCGCATAATTTGCTTGACCTGCATTTCCAGACACACCTACAACAGAAGACATATTGATTATCGAGCCAGCTTTTGCTTTAAGCATCGGGCGAATAACTGCCTTAGTTAAGTTAAAAGCTGATTTTAAGTTTGTATTTATTACCTCGTCCCACTGCTCTTCTGACATACGCATCAAAAGTGTGTCGCGAGTAATTCCAGCATTATTTACAAGTACGTCTACTGTACCGAATTCTGCCACTACATCATCTACCAATTTTTGAGCTGCATCAAAGTCACTCGCGTTAGATTTGAAACCTCTCGCTGTTCCGCCATTAGCAGTTAACTCTGCCTCCAATGCGCGAGCTTTATCGTCTGATGACACATACGTAAATGCAACTACAGCTCCTTGCTCGACAAATTTCTGTGCAATAGATTTTCCTATTCCGCGTGATGCTCCTGTGATAATCGCAACTTTCCCTTCAAGTAATTTCATCTTATAATTCTATTTGGTAGAAGTGCCAAATATAACGAGTATGAATTAGAAAATGAAAAAGTAAGTAAAAAAGTCAATGAGAATTATGTGAAACCCTTTAACCTGATGTCACGAGGGTATCAGATCTATGAACCAAAAAGCTGACTCAAATGATGATGATTCTTCATTTTCATCATCCAAATTGCACTTAGGTGCGGTGTAGGTTTTCCTAACTTTCTCACCCAATTTATATTGTACTGGTTGTTTAAACAAGGGGCCATCAACTACGAAAGTGTGAAATTCGCCATTTTCACCGCAAGGATCAACGTTATCAGGTAAATCTGCAATAAACTGATGATCAATCACTCTACCCACAAAACTTTTATCTAAAAATTGCTCATTCACGCAGACCAC
Source organism: uncultured Flavobacteriales bacterium (assembly GCA_964447015.1). Lineage (GTDB taxonomy): Bacteria > Bacteroidota > Bacteroidia > Flavobacteriales_D > Crocinitomicaceae > Wandonia. The sequence continues at coordinate 3,335 of CAYUQU010000061.1, read as the reverse complement.
AATTGTTTTATATCCCAAATCAATAAATTCGTGAATCAACTCAGTCGTATTTTTTCCCCACAAAGGAAATAATGCTTTCAATCCTATTTGTTTCAGTTTGTCCTCTCGATATTTTCGTAGATCTTCTAGAAAAATATCCCCGAATACAGAAGTGGTGATTCCTTGATTTATCAGCGTTGTCAAGTGAGTAGACATCACATTTTCATAAACTTCCATACTTGGCATCTCGGGAATTTCCATTACTCTGAGAGGTAAATCTATGCACTCTGCTTGGCAAATCAATAATTCTTTTTGAACACCATGCATAGATATGCGTTGAAACTCAGCATTAACACTGGTCAAAAGTGTTTTTACTTCGTAGTTGGAATCCTGAAGTAAATAGTGAAGAGCAAGGCAAGAATCTTTTCCCCCGCTCCAATTCATCAACGCTTTTTGTGTCATAGCGCGAAGATAGAAAAGAAATTTGAAGGACTGAGTTTACTAAAATGGTAAAAAACACTATTTGCAGTATTCTGCATTAAGCCAATCCACGAATTTTCTAGAGATATTATTGAGGTAACGTTTTGTGCGATAACCACCAACCCATACAACACCTTTCATTGCATTTGTAAGAAACACCTCATCTGCAACTAATAAGTTTTGGGGCATGATACTGCATTCGTAGACTTTCATTTGATTCTCCAAAGCAATATTGATGATTTGCATCCGCATTGTCCCTGCGAGGCACCCATCTTCTAGTCCAGGAGTATATAACACTCCGTTACTCACCACAAAAAGATTTGAAGAAGTTGATTCGATAATTATGCCCTTCTCATTCGTAATAAGTACATCATCAAGTTTGCGTTCCTCAGCATCAAGTGATGCTAATATATAAAGTAATCCGTTTTTTGTTTTGTAATTTGCCATTTTACACGCTTGTTTGCGCATGTTTATGAACAAGTCGATTTCAAGACCTTTAGTATTCAGTTCAAAGCAATTTGAAGGTAAATCTTCAACCTCAATTAAAAAGGTAGCGTCATTAGATGCAGGCTTGTATGTTCCTCCAGATGTTCGATCTAGTGATAAACGCACTCTACCCCCAGCCTTAATTTGAGATAAATCGACTAATTCCTCAATTTTCTCTCTAAAAAAGTCGACACTGTAATAGGACGGAATTCTTATCTTGAGTAATTCAGCCCCTGCTATTAAACGCGAATAATGATTTTCGAGATTGATTGGTCTTCCGTTTATAATCTTTATAGATTCAAATAGACCATCGCCATACAAAAAAGCACGACTTGAACTCTCTACTGCATGAGATTTTCCTTCTATTATCTCTCCATTATTGTTCACAAAACATGCCATAAGCAGTAGTTTTTTAGTTTACAATATAAAAGATAAAGGCTTCAAATTGGTTGAACTTTGTCGCTATTACATAAACAATCCCAAAAACAGCACCTCCGAGGTGTGCGTCGTGCGCTATTCCTGAGTTTCCTCGCTTATCCATGTAATACTCGAAAGCAATATACAAAATACCAAACAAATATCCGGGTATTTTTGGTAGAAAAATTAATCCGATCTCAATTTGAGGAGCTAAGATAATGGAAGAGAACACGATAGCAGACACAGCTCCCGATGCTCCAAGTGATAAATAGTTGGGATTATCCCTATTTCTAGCAAATGGGATGATGGTTGCAAACAATGCGCCTCCAAAGTATAGAAAACCGTAATTCAAATATCCAACAATTCCATAATCTAACTGTAGAAAAATGTCTTCAACCAAATTCCCAAAAATATAGAGCACATACATATTGAATATCAAGTGCATCCAATCAGCATGTATGAAAATATGTGATACAAAACGATAACTTTGATTCTTGCGATGTTTAATATTAAAAGGAATAAACATCAACTTATATTTTGTGTCTGGGTTTGAAAAGGAATGAATGGAAATTCCTATTGTGATTAAAATAATAATGAGTGTAAGTGAAACTGTAATTGACATTAATTTATGTTTTCAACCTCATACGGATAGAACAACTTAAAGTTCCTGTTTACGGCTCTTTTTTCAATATATTTTCAATATACACAGTCAATTCCGTGAAAAAACAAAGATAATTATGAGGAAGAATGGCGATTATTCACTGATTAAGTCCTATCCTGATTTTGTTAAATTCTCCTAAATTTTGACTATTCTCTTGTAGAATTCAATTCTTAGAATAACTTTGCAATACAAAGTACTTTCTATGAGTCAAGAAAAATATTTAAACGACATTAAGGACATCCGACGAATGATGGATCGCTCGTCACAGTTCTTATCTTTAAGCGGATTGTCAGGAATTCTGGCGGGAGTGTATGCTTTAATTGGGGCATATGTTGTTCATGGTCTTATTGAAAACCACCACTCACGCTATGTATATATTGAAAGTGTAACATTTAAATTAATCCTCCTGACAGCTGCAGCAGTGTTAATTGCTTCTGTACTAACTGCAATTGTGTTCAGCATTAAAAAGGCGAAAAGAAACGAAGAACAAATCTGGAATGCAACGTCAAAACGCATGGCGATTAACTTTATGATTCCGCTAATAACTGGTGGCATTTTCTCTTTCTTGCTTATTCGACACGGATATTACGGTTTAATTGGTCCTGTCACTTTGATATTTTATGGATTGGCTTGTGTGAATGCAAGTAAATATACAATCTCCGATATTCGGTATTTAGGTATTACTGAAATTATTTTGGGATTAATTGCGGTAGAATTTCCGGGAAATTCACTTTACTTTTGGGCAATTGGATTTGGCTTTTTCCACATCCTGTACGGAGCAATTATGTATTTTAAATACGATAGACAAAAACAATAGTGAAGAGTATTCTGGACGATATCAACAAGGTCTTTGACCACCGTATAAGATTGGCAATAATGTCTGTTCTAGTGGTCAACGAGTCCATGGATTTCAACTCCATGAAAGAACTATTGGGCATAACAGACGGAAATCTCGCCAGTCACACCAAAGCACTTGAAAAAGAGAAATATATTGACGTAATCAAACAGTTTATTGGCAAAAAGCCCAATACAAGATACAAAATTACATCACTCGGAAAAAAAGCTTTTCAATCGCATATTGATGCACTCGAAAAGCTAATACAGAATAGTTAAATTTTTTTTACATATATACTTTGAAATACAAAGTACTTTTAATAAACTAAAATAAAAACAAAATGGAAACACAAGAAAAAAGCAAGTTTGCCTTTTTAAACACGCCAACGGCAAGGTTCGTCATGGTTGGATTTTTAACTTTAATATTGCTTATTCCGTTGGAATTTGTCAAGAGTTTAATTAGCGAACGAAAATACAG
>CAYUQU010000060.1:680-21065 GCA_964447015.1 uncultured Flavobacteriales bacterium | reverse complement strand
TGGATGCCTCAGACCCCGAATTGTTTATTCAAACGGTTAAAGCTATTGCACCAACTTTTGGTGGAATTAACCTAGAGGACATCAAAGCTCCAGAAGCCTTCGAGATAGAGCGTAGATTAAAAGAAGAACTAGACATCCCTTTGATGCACGACGATCAACATGGTACGGCTATTATATCTTCGGCTGCGTTGTTGAATGCGTTGGAACTTGCTAAAAAGAAAATAGGTCGTGTGAAAATTGTGGTAAGTGGAGCAGGAGCTTCAGCAATTTCATGCGCTCGACTTTATATTGCATTAGGGGCAAAAGCAGAGAATATTTTCATGTTTGATAGTAAAGGATTAATCAACAAATTCCGCGAGGGATTAGATGAACACAAATCAATTTTTGCTACCCACTCTAAAGACATGACTTTGGAACAAGCAATGAAAGGCGCAGATGTTTTCTTAGGATTATCAAAAGGAAATATCGTTTCAAAGGAAATGATTAAAGTAATGGCCAAGGATCCAATTGTATTTGCTTTGGCTAATCCTGACCCTGAAATTCCTTATAAGGAAGCTATGTCGGCTAGAAAAGATGTCATCATGGCTACAGGTCGTTCGGATCATCCTAACCAGGTGAATAATGTATTAGGTTTTCCATTCATTTTCCGTGGTGCATTAGATGTACGAGCAAAATGTATTAATGAAGAAATGAAATTGGCGGCTGTGCATGCAATTGCAGGACTGGCAAAAGAAACTGTTCCGGAAGAAGTGAACGAAGCTTATGGTGATAAAAACATATATTTCGGTAGAGAGCAAATTATCCCAAAACCATTAGACCCTCGTTTAATTTATCATGTTGCTCCTGCTGTAGCTAGAGCTGCAATGGAATCAGGAGTGGCTCGTTTTCCAATAAAAGATTGGGACGCGTATGAAGCAGAACTTAAGAATAGACTAGGCCTAGACAATAAATTTGTTCGAAATTTAACTGAGAAGGCTATTCGAAACCCAAAACGTGTTGTTTTTGCTGAGGCAGATAATTACAAAATTCTTAAAGCAGCTCTCACTGCTTTTGAAGAAGGTATTGCTACTCCAATACTTCTGGGAAAACGAGAGCGTATTTTGGCTACAATGGAAGAGAATAACATTGAAATGCCTGATGTGTTAATTGTAGATCCAAAGTCGGAAGAGCAAGAGAAAAAGCGAATTGAGTACGGAAATGCCTTTTTTGAGAAACGTAAACGTAAAGGTGTTACAGAATATGAAGCGATTCAGTTAATGCGCGATAGAAATCACTTTGGCGCTATGATGGTTGAGAAAGGTGAAGCTGACGCAATGATTTCGGGAATTACAAGAAATTATAAAGATGTAGTTAGACCTGCTCTTCAGATTGTTGGAGTGGAGAAGGACGCTGGTCGTGTTGCTGGAATGTATATCCTAATGACAAAAAGAGGACCGATGTTTTTAGCTGATACCACTGTAAATGTAGATCCAACTGCGGAGGAGATTGCAGGAATTACAGAATTGGTTGCTAAGACAGTTCGCAGATTCAAGGTAAATCCACGGATTGCACTTTTGGGATACTCAAACTTTGGCTCAGCTCCAGGTAAAGACCCCAACAAAATGGGTGAAGCAGTGAAAATCCTCCACAAAACAAATCCTACTCTAATTGTGGATGGGGAGTTGCAGGCGAATTTTGCATTGAATAACGAATTAATGCTCGAAAAATTCAGTTTTTCTACTCTTGCAAATAAGTCGGTTAATACATTGATTTTCCCAAACTTATCGTCTGGAAACATTGCGTATAAAATGATGCAAGAGATGACAGAGGCGGAAGCTATTGGACCAGTACTTCTAGGGTTGAAAAAATCAATCCACGTATTGCAACTAGGCTCTTCAGTTAGAGAAATTGTCAATATGGTTAAAATTGCAGTAGTAGACGCTCAAAATAAATAATATGATAACCCATCTCAGAGGCAGACTTATCGAAAAAAATCCAACCCATCTAGTTATAGAATGTAATGGTGTTGGGTATGAAGTAAAAGTTTCACTTAACACTTTTACCGCATTGGCTGCAGAAGAGAATATATTTATTTATACTCAGCAGATTTTTAGAGAAGATGCTCAGATTCTTTTTGGCTTTCACACAAAAGAAGAAAGACAGATGTTTAATCACCTTATTAGTGTTTCAGGAATCGGACCGAATACTGCGATTTTAATGCTATCTGCTCTATCTCCTGAAGAAATTGCTCATGCAATTCAAACAGAAGATGTGAATACGATTAAGAGTATAAAAGGAATTGGCACAAAAACAGCTGAACGTGTTATAATTGATTTGCGTGATAAAGTGGTGAAAATGGAATTTTCGTCAAATAATATTTTTACGCAGAACAATACGAAGCGTTTTGAAGCGTTAACTGCATTGATTGCTTTAGGTTTTGATAAGAAGGCTGCTGAAAAAGCACTGGATAAAGTGGGTTCAGGTGACGAAGCCGTGGAAGTACTAATTCGGGAGGCCTTAAAAATATTGTAGAAAGTTGTAGACATTGTATCACAATTCAAGACATAATATAAGATTTAGAATGCTCAGCCATAGAATATTATCTGTGGTTGTGTTTTTGTTTGTACTAACAGGAGTTAACGCAAAAGATTTTTTCCCTAAAGTATATCTCGATTCACCTGAAGTCATCTTGCCTTTTCCAATTGAGGAGCACCACGACCCTACAGGAAATTCTAACCAGAGCTTTGACTTGGGCAATCCTAGTAATGTCACTGGGACTATCGAATATGACCCTGTTTCAGGAAGGTATATTTTTAAAGAAACCGTTGGAGAAAATATCAACTTCCGAAATCCGTCAATGATGACCTTGGAAGAGTATTTGAAGTACCAAGAGGAAAAAGAACTGGAAAATTATTGGAAGGACAGAATTGCTGAGGACAATGAAGAAGATCAATTTTTATTACCCCCTCTTAAAATAAAGGGAGAAGCATTCCGAAGTATTTTTGGAAGTGATGAAATCAATATCCGCCCTCAAGGGTCTGTTGAACTTTCTTTCGGTGTCAACTCTTCTCGATACGATAATCCAATTTTACCTGAAAATCAACGAAAAATAACACGTTTTGACTTTAACCAACGAATTCAACTTAACCTTGTAGGGCAAATTGGAACAAAATTAAAACTTACCACAAGTTATAATACAGAGGCAGCTTTTGATTTTGAGAATGTGACGAAGTTGGAATATACAGGAGACGAAGACCAGATAATCCAAAAAATTGAAGCGGGGAATGTGAGTATGCCGTTGAACACTTCCTTGATTCAAGGTGCTCAGGCACTTTTCGGAGTAAAAACTCAATTGCGCTTTGGACGTCTGACAATAGACGCAATAGCTTCTCAATCACGTGGTCAAAAACAAGAGATTAATGTTTCGGGTGGTGCACAAATTCAAAAATTTGATGTGCGCGCTGATAATTATGAAGCAAACAGACACTTTTTCATTAACCACTATTTTCACGACCACTACGATGAAGCAATGGCCGAATTACCTATCGTAAATACGCCTGTAAATATTACGCGTATGGAGGTGTGGATAACTAATCGACAAAATATCACTGAAAATACTAGGAATATTATTGCTTTTGCCGATTTAGGTGAAGCGAAACCTGAAAACTTTCAAGGAACTCCAACATCAGCAACTACAATAGAGTATCCTGATAATAAAGCAAATAATATTTATGATTGGGCAATAAATAACGCTACATTACGTGGTTTTTCAAATGCCATTACTGCTTTATCCAATCAAGCTGTTACTCCCGGTCCTTTTCAGCAAGCATTTGATTATGAAAAGGTTGAAAACGCTAGAAGGTTGACAGAGCAAGAGTTTACTTATAACTCGCTTTTAGGTTATATCTCTTTGAATATGCCTTTAAACACTGATGAAGTTCTAGCCGTAGCGTATGAATATACAATCCAAGGGAAGACTTATCAAGTTGGTGAATTTTCTACAGACGGTATTGAGGGACAAGATGCATTGTATTTGAAAATGTTGAAGTCAACTATATTAAGTCCTCAAATGAAAATTTGGGATTTGATGATGAAGAACGTATATTCTATAGGTGCATATCAATTGAGTCAAGCAGATTTTAGATTGGATTTATGGTACAACAATCCCGAGACATCGCTGCCAGTTAATTTTATGCCTTATCCAGGAGTTGATGAAACCTTACTTGTTCAGTTGCTGGAAATGGATAAGCTAAATCAAAATAACCAACCTTTTCCAGATGGAGTCTTTGACTTTGCAGCCCTAGTTCAAAATCAGAACAAGTTTACCAATGGGGGAACAATAAATCCCAAGAATGGGCGAATTTACTTCTCTACAGTTGAGCCGTTTGGTAGAACACTTTATGACAAGTTAGTAGCAAGCGGAATGGCACCTAACCAAGCTCAGCGAATTGCTTATACAGAACTATACGATTCAACTCTTATTGCTGCGCAGATGATACCATCTAAAAATAGATTTAGTTTCAAAGGTGAGTACTCTTCTTCAGTTAGTTCAGATATCCCACTTAACGCATTGAACGTTCCTGAAGGAGCCGTGACAGTGACTGCAGGTGGAATGCGCTTGCAAGAAGGAACAGATTTCACCGTAGACTACAACTTGGGGAGGGTTAAAATTCTTAACAGCTCAATATTGGAATCAAATACACCAATTAAAATTTCTATTGAAAGCAACTCCATTTTTGGCTTTCAACAGAAAAACTTAATGGGGTCGCATTTTAACTATCGTGTAAATAAGGATTTTAATATTGGTGCAACATGGATGAACGCCAAAGAAAAGCCACTCACACAGAAAGTCAATATTGGTGATGAACCATACAGTAACCACATGTTAGGGTTAAATATTGATTATCGTACTAATGCACCATTTTTAACGCGACTTGTGGATTTACTTCCCGTAATTTCTACAAGTGCGCCTTCAAGTATTACTTTCAGAGGAGAAGGGGCTTATTTAATTCCTGGAACCCCTAGAGGTATAGGAAAAGGAGGAATATCTTATATAGACGACTTCGAGGGCAGTCAAAGCTCAATTGATATCCGAACACAAAGTATGTGGAAGTTAGCATCTGTACCACAAGGGCAACCTGATTTATTTCCTGAAGGTGATTTGAAAAATGATTTGTCTGCGGGTTATAAAAGATCGCTTTTAGCGTGGTATACAATTGACCCATTATTTTACCAAAATAATGCATTGACACCACAGCATATTCAAGAAGACCAATCAATGTTAGATGATTCTCGTATGCGTATTGTGATGCAAACAGAATTATTCCCTAACCTCCAATTACAACAATTCACATTTAATAATTTACCCGTTTTAGATTTAGCATACTACCCAACCGAGCGTGGAATGTATAATTATGATACTACGACAAATGTGACTGCTGACGGAATGTTTACTGACCCACAAACTAGATGGGGAGGAATTATGCGATCACTTTCAACAACTAATTTTGAGCAAGCTAATATCGAATTTATCCAGTTTTGGATGCTAGATCCATTTAATGAAGATCAAGAAGCTGCTAACCCAGGAGCACATAGTGGGGGTGATTTGTATTTCAATTTGGGTAATATTTCTGAGGATATTCTACCCGATTCGCGAAAAAGTTTTGAGAATGGATTACCGGCTGGTGCAGGTGATGATACCAATGTAGATGAAACAGTTTGGGGTCGCGTGTCTACTAATCAGACAGTTGTAAATGCTTTTGATAATGATTTAGAGGCGCGTGGAAATCAAGATGTTGGTTTAGATGGGTGGTCAAATACTGATGAGCGAAACTTTTATACAGGTTATGTTAATTGGGTGCAAAGCAATGGTGTACTAAGCGCCGATGCTAAAGCAAAAATGTTAGCCGATCCATCAAGTGATGATTTTAATTATTATCGAGATGACAATTATGATTCAGAAGAATTAAACATTCTTGAACGTTACAAAAGATTCAATGGACATGAGGGTAATTCACCTACATCAGAAATGTCATCAGCCTTGAATGGAGATGGATATCCGACTCAAGCTACAAATGCTCCAGACATTGAAGATATTAACCAAGATAATAATCTGTCAGAATCAGAGAGTTATTTTCAGTATAAAGTAAATCTTCGACCTAGTGAAATGGTTGTAGGGAAAAACTACATTACAAGTGTAACGGAAGTTACCGCTCCTTCGGGTAAAGTTGAGAAATGGTATCAATTTAGGGTTCCAGTAAATCAACCAGAAAAAGCAGTGAATGGAATTACAGATTTTCGCTCCATTCGGTTTATGCGAATGTTCTTAAAAGAATGGGAAGAAGAAGTCGTGCTTCGTTTTGCAAAACTTGAACTTATTCGCGGTGAATGGAGAAGATTTAATCAGGATTTGATTGAACCAGGAGATGGGCTTCAACCTGACCCTGATTTGACGACATTTAATATTAATGTGGTGAATGTGGAAGAACATGACCAACGCGAACCAATTAAATATGAAATTCCACCTGGAATTGACCGTGAAGTAGATCCAGGGCAAGTGCAATTACGACAGTTAAATGAGCAAGCTATGACTCTACAGGTTTGTAACCTAATGGATGGTGATGCGCGTGCAGGATTCAGAAATGTGACATTCAATTTGAATAACTACAAGAAACTTAAAATGTTTGTACACGGTGAAGAAACAGATCCTTCACTTCCATTGAGTGATGACGATTTAACAGTATTCATTCGTCTAGGAACAGACCTTACGGATAATTATTATGAGTACGAAATACCTCTAAAGTTAACTCCTTGGGGAGCTACAAGCGCAGAAGCAATATGGCCTGAGGAAAACAACATGGAAATTGTTTTTGAAGATTTAACAAACCTGAAAAAGGCGCGTAATGATTTGATGAATGCAGAAAATCCAACTGTTTCGATGAATGTAGCATATTCAGAACCTGATCCAAATGATCCTACAAAACGAATTACTGTAAAAGGTAGTCCAAACTTGCAGGATTTGAGAACAATAATGATTGGTGTAAGAAATCCACGAAGCAATGGCGATCATCCTTGGAAGCCAGATGACGGATTAGCAAAATGTGCCGAAGTTTGGGTAAATGAGTTGCGATTAACAGACTTTATTAGTGAGGGTGGTGGTGCTGCACTTGCAAGCCTTCAGGTGCAGCTTGCAGACTTTGCGAATGTGTCATTATCAGGAAATTATTCGGGCCTCAATTGGGGAAGTATTGATAGCAGAGTTCAAGACAGGCAACGAGATGTTCGCATGGGCTTTGATATGAATACCAACATGCAGTTAGGGCAGTTTTTCGGTAAGAGAGCCAGAATATCAATGCCATTTTTCTTTTCATATGCGGTTGGTGTGATTAATCCAGAGTTTGATCCGTACAATCCTGATGTGAAATTGTCAGAGTATGAATTAAATGATAGAAAAGAACGCGCAAAATTAGGGCAAGATTTTACTGAAAGAAAGTCATATAATTTCACCAATGTTAGAAAAGAACGAAAACCTGGAAAGAAAGCGAGGTTTTGGGATATTGAGAATGCATCACTTGGTTATGGATACAACGAGAATTTACACCGAGATTTCAATGTTGAGTATGATCGTACTAAGATTTGGAGAGGGAGTCTGAATTATAACTTTAACGCAAGCCCGTTTTTATGGGAACCATTCAAAAATGTGAAAGCTTTTCAGAAATCAAAATGGTTTGCTTTGTTGAAAGAAGCAGGAGTCTATCTTGGTCCTAAAAGTGTGTCAATTAATAATACGCTTCTTCGTACGTATAATGAACGGAAAATGAGGAATAATCTATCTTCATTTGAATTTGACCCTGTATATATTAAGAACTTCACTTGGGCACGAACGTATATGCTCAAGTATGACATCACTAAAAACCTAAAGTTTGACTTTGCTGCGAATAATAATTCGATTTTCACAGAGCCTGATGGACAGATTGACAGAAAAGAAGACCCTGAAAATTATCAGTTCTTTAAAGACTCAATTGGCCGACAGATAGGGAATGGTGGAACAACCATGGGATACAATCATTCATACAATATCACATATAATATACCATTTAATAAAATTCCTGCTTTAGATTGGATAACTTCTAATATTCGATATTCAGCAGGTTATGATTGGCAACGTGCACCTCTTGGGCAGGCTGAATTTGGCAATATTATTCAGAATAATCGAAACCTAAACTTGACTGCGCAAATGAACTTTGTTAACTTATACAATAAAGTTGATTTCTTTAAACGAATTAATACAGGAGGCAAGGGTGGTTCAGTTCAGCCTCGAAGAAGTACTGCTGTTAATCGAGATGGCGTAAGTCCTTCAGGTGGTCGAGGTGGAGCTCCAACTGAGGCGAGTGGCTATTTAGGTTGGCGAATAAAGCGACTGAAATCAAAAGTAAAGAAACAAGGTGGAAAAGTAACCGAACTTGAACCTTACCGTGATCCTTCACAAGCATTAATTGACTCTGTAGGACAAGATGAAATAGCGAACAATCAAACTACTTTAGGAAGTCGTGAAGATAAGTTAAAGACGCTAGAAGAAAAGCTTAAGGAGAAAGAAGACTTGGCAGCAGAAAGAGCGAAGAGCAAAACAAACCCTGTGCATCCTGTTGCTGGATTTGCAGGTCGACTCTTAATGTCTGTACGCAATATTTCAGGTACTTATTCAATCAATGATGGGACACTTTTACCTGGTTACAATCAGGATACTCGCTTCCTAGGATTTAACAGCTCGTTTAAGGCCCCAACTTCAGGATTCGTTTTTGGACAACAAGAACGCAATATTTGGGGTAAAGACAATGGGATTGATATTGCGCAGAATGCATCTGGAAACGATTGGTTGGTGGAAAATAGTCGTTTGAATACCCAACATACAACTACTCATAACCAAACAATTACTGCGCGAGCTACATTAGAGCCTATAAGAGACTTGCGTGTTGATTTGACAATAAATCGAACTTATTCTGAAAATAATTCTGAGTTTTATAGATGGAATGATTCAATTCAAGCATTTCAATCTCAAAGCCCATTTACAACAGCCAATTTGACTTATTCTACAATTTCAATTGGTTCTGCATTTACAGCAATGACAGGGCGATATCAATCGCAAACTTTTGATCAAATGCGTGAGTATCGTCAAGAGGTATCTCGAGTATTAGGGACTGAAAATTCAAATTCATCTGAAAATGCAGACGGGTATTTTGACGGGTACGGCGGAAATCAACAAGATGTAATTATGGGAGCATTCTTAGCCGCTTATACAGGCACAGGAGTGAGCGAGAAATCAAAAAATCCGCTGAAAAACTTCCCTTTACCTAACTGGACGATAACTTATGATGGAGTTTCAAAATTCAAGTTCATGAAGGATATTGCAAGAAACTTTGTGATTAAACATAGTTACAGTTCAACTGTGACAATGGGTGGAATGCAGACGAATTTGAATTTCGATGACGGTGGCTCAGGAAGTCCAATGGCAAGGGATCTTAACGCGAATTTCATTTCAGAATTGCAAGTTCAAAATGTGAGTATTTCAGAGCGATTCTCTCCTCTTATTGGTTTTGATGCAACTTGGTTAATCAAGAAAAATGGATTGATTACAAAATTCGAATATAAACGAGACCGTTCAGTAGGGTTGTCATTAGCAAATAATCAGGTTACTGAAGTTCTAGGAACTGAATGGGTAATTGGTACGGGATATAAATTTGGAAACGTTAAATTGCCGTGGTTTAAAATAAATAATAAACCTATTATTTCGGACATGAACTTCCGATTTGATTTGACAATTCGCGATAACGTAACGGTGATTAGAAAAATCATTGAAAATACCAATCAAGCCACTGCAGGTCAAAATGTAATTTCCATTCGCTCATCTCTAGATTACAATATTGGGCGCAATTTAACAGCTCAGTTGTACTATGACCAGATGATTACGAATCCAAAAATTGCAACGTCTTACCCTACAGGAAATATGAACTGTGGAATTCGACTGCGAATTAATTTAGGAGGACTGTAATATGAATTTGCGTCGTGCGAATCCAAATGATTCAAATGCAATTCACTCGCTTATTGTTGAACTTGCCATTTACGAAAAGGAACCTGATGCAGTCATAAATACACCAGAACAATTACAAAAAGATTTGTTTGAGCACCAACGATGCCATGCTTTTGTTGTGGAGAATGAGAATCAAGAAATTATTGGTTTTGCTTTGTATTATTTTGGATATTCTACATGGAAGGGTCAAACTATATATCTTGAAGATCTTTATGTTAAGCCCGAATTCCGTAAACTTGGAGTAGGTGATTTGCTTTTTGACCGAGTTGTGGAAGAAGGCAAGATTAAAGGGGTGAAGCGAATGGACTGGCAAGTGCTAGATTGGAATGAACCAGCGATTAAATTTTATAAGAAGAAAAAAGCTTATCTTGATGGCGAGTGGGTGAATGGTCGAATGTTTTTTTAAGTCAAAAAACTTTTTATTTAACCGCGTGTTTTCAATGTAAAGAGGAGAGGGAAGATGAAAGAAAAGGTGTTAATTGCTGGTGGTTCTGGATTGATAGGTGAGCTTATTCAAGCTGAGCTGGAAAAATCAAATTGTTCGGTGAAAATTTTGACACGGAATCATAAGAAATGCGATAACAAGGTGTTTTTTTATTGGAACCCCATGCGCAAGGAAATTGATTTATCTGCGCTGGATGGAATTACAACAATTATAAATTTGAGTGGGGCAGGAGTTGTGGATAAACGTTGGACTAAACAACGAAAAAATGAATTGATTGATTCGCGTGTTTACCCTGCCGTGTTTTTGACAGAATTGGCCCAACAAATGACCGATTTAGATCACTATATTAGTGCATCTGGGATTAATTGTTACCCATTTGAAAACAACCAAAAGGTATATACTGAGGAAGATGAGTATGGAACAGATTTTTTGTCTGAAGTTGTTGAGCAATGGGAAATGGCTGCAGATGGCTTTAAGCCATATTGCAAAGTGACCAAGCTTCGAATTAGTACTGTTCTGTCCTCTAAAGGAGGTGCTTTACAAAAAATGGAAAAACCATTTAAAAATTTTATAGGCTCGCCAATTGGTAACGGTAACCAAATGATGTCGTGGGTTCATGAACACGATTTAATTCAGGCTTTTAGTCATATTATGCAAAATAAGTTAGAGGGTACATACAATCTAACCGCAGAACAAATTACAAATAGAGAATTTTCTAAGGTATTGGCCAAGAAGTTGAATAAACCAATGATTCCTATTGGTGTACCCGAGTTTGTCCTCAATATAGTGTTGGGTGAAATGGCTGAAATTTTGACAAATGGAGTGAGAATCGATACAAGTAAAATTAAGAATACTGGATTTAAATTTAACTTCCCCACTATTGATGTCGCTTTGGATTCTATCTACCGCAAAAAGTAATTATTCTATTCTAGTTTTCTAACAGACGCCATTGATTCTAGTGAATCTCTGATAAAAATGATAAAACTCAGTATTTATTCTCGCCTATATCTCAAACACTTGCTTATTTTTGTCAAAAGCATTCATTATGGAAAGAACACCTGAAATACAGCAGAAGCTGGATAAGCTGGAAGAGAAGTACAACCTGATGGGACAATCTACGGAAAGCTATCTTGAGGGACTATTGTACGCTAATCCTCTTGGGTACTGGGATTATATAATGACGGATACACTCTTGAGTTTGCAACACCCTCGAACAGATTTTCCAGATGAGCTTATCTTTATCATGTATCATCAGATAACAGAACTCTATTTTAAGCTGTCTCTGAGTGAACTTGAACAAATAGCAAATAACGGTAAAAGTATCTCCAGCACTGGCCAGGATTTAGGATGGAACGAAAAATTGGATGTAACTTTATTTACAGATAGATTAAGACGTGTAAATGCTTATTTCGAAGCATTGACTAAATCTTTTGATATTATGATTAAAGGAATGGAGCCAGAGCAGTTTTTGAAGTTTAGAATGGCTTTACTTCCTGCTAGTGGTTTTCAAAGTGCGCAATATCGAATGATCGAAATTTGCTCAACTGACATGATTAATATTGTTTCTCTCAATAAGCGAGATGAATTGAAAGGTTGTGACCTAGAAAAACAATTTGAGTTTATCTATTGGAAAGAAGGAGCAACTGAGCTTGAATCAGGAAAGAAAACACTAACTTTAATACAGTTTGAACAAAAATACTCAGCAAAATTGTTGAGCTTAGCTAGGGAATACAAAGGCAAGAATATTTGGCAAAAATTTCGTTTGTTAGAAGATGAAGGTCTTGTGACAGATGAACTTCGTAAAGAAATGCGCCAACTTGATGTAAATGTAAATATCAACTGGCCCTTAGTTCATTACAAATCTGCTGTGCGTTATCTAACCAAAGATGACAATGATGATACACCAGCAACTGGAGGAACAAACTGGCAGAAATATCTACCTCCACGCTTTCAAAAACGAATTTTTTACCCAACTTTGTGGTCTGAAGAAGAAAAAGAAAATTGGGGAAAAAGCTGGGTGGATGAGGTATTTGCTAGATAAATTTGTGTTTGTTATTGTTGGATGTTTGTTGCTTACTTCATGTAATCAGCAAGTAGAGGTTGAGGAAACAGATGAAGAAATCGTAGATGAAATTGTTCGCGAACCTGAACTTCTTTTTGGGATATCACTTGATAAATACGACTTTGTCAGAGAGACAATACAAGACGGTTGGACACTTTCCCACTTTTTAGGTTCTTATGGAATCTCGGGTAATGAAATTTATTTGGCTGATGAGTTAAGTAGAGACAGTGCTGTTGGATTGAATTACATTGTAGCAGGTAGACCTTTTACAGTATTCACCCCAAAGAACGATACATCTGGAAAAGCTCATTTTATAATTTATGAACCTTCTATTATTGAGTTCATTCAATTTGATTTTAGAGATAGTGTTCATGTCGAGAAACATATAAAACCTGTAACTGTCGCTCGTGAAACGTTGGTGGGTGAAATTGTGCAGAATTCGAATCTCACTGAAACCATTAATAACGAATTAAAGCAAATTGCTCTTACAGGTGAGATGGCCGAAGCGATTTCAGGTATTTTTGCTTGGAGCATAGACTTCTTTAAGCTACAAGCTGGTGATAAGTTCAAAGTCATTTATCAAGAGAAAAGTGTAGAAGGAACTCCTTATGGTTTGGGACGAATTGAAGCAATTTGGTTTAAACATCAAGGTTCCCCTTATTATGCTTTCTACTTTGAAAACGATAGTTTAGAAAAAGTCGAAGGCTATTATGATGAGCAAGGAAAAGAAATGAAACGCCCTTTTCTGATGTCACCAGTTAAATTCTCACGCATCAGTTCAGGATTCAGCGCCAACAGATTCCATCCCGTTCAAAAACGCAACAAAGCTCATTTGGGGACAGACTACGCAGCACCCACTGGAACGCCGATTTTTACAACCGCAGATGGAACTATAGTTGAAGCTACACGGAGTCAGTTTAACGGGATCTATGTCAAAGTACGTCACAATGAAACGTACCAAACCCAATATTTGCACATGAGCAAAATTGAAGATGGAATTAAACCTGGTGTTCGAGTTAGGCAAGGACAAACAATAGGCTATGTGGGGAGCACAGGACTAGCAACAGGTCCTCACGTGTGCTACAGATTCTGGAAAAATGGAAAACAAGTGAATCACAGAGCTGAAAAGCTTCCAACAACAATTCCCCTAAAACCAGAATTACTGCCAATTTACAAAGAGTATATCAAGCCTTTGAAGATTGAATTGGACGAAATAAAGTAGGTTGTCTTTAATTAGGAATTTGTTCAATCAATATTTCATTCCCTGCTCTATCATAATATATGCAAGTCATTGTGTTGAGATTAACTACCCACTTTGTTATACCTGATTTGGCACAGTCATTGCAAAAAGTTAGGTAGTCTGTTTTCCCTTGTTGATGAGCTTTAAGATCATTTTTGAACTGATCGATATTTGAATTGTCAGCAATTGTTAGATTATTATACTTGGAAGGACTTGTGGTTTTATAATTACGTTCACCAAAATAATCAGTATGTCCATCGATTACAAAGGATTCATAATATATTACTCCCATCTTCTTAAGATCTTGAATGAATGAAGGAAAGTCCGCTCCCGATTTTATTTTGCTGTGCGCATCTATAATTTGTTCTATTGTAAACATAATTTTTAGTTTAATAATTCTATTACATATGTAAGCATTTGTAAATCCCTACACTCGAAATCATAGGACAAAATAGAAAAAGTCTTTTGCGTAAAAGTCTACTTTCTAAAAAACTTCAGTGCCTCTTTCACCTCATTGTCGTGGTCGATAATCACACGGAAGTACCCTTGTTCCATCCACATTTGGCGCGCAATTTCTGCTTTGAGGTATTTTTTGAATTGTAATTTACTGCGCTCAAGATCATCGGGAGATTGTTTAATTTTCAATTCTTTTTCGACATAATGTACAAACTCACTTAGCAATCCATCCGAAACATTGAACTTAGTGTTAAATTCTTGCTCATTTTTCCATTTAGTTCGACCCCATTCATTTACTTTATCAAATGCAAAATGCCCAAATGCTAGCGCATAGCGAATTTCGGTCAAATAAAAACTGGATCCTGTAGAGTCGTACGGCACAAAAATGTCGGGCATAATTCCACCACCACCATATACAATTCGACCTTTTGGAGTGGTGTATTTCAAAGAATCAACAAATTTTGTGGAGTCAACGGCATACAATTCTCCATTCTCATAGCGATGAAAAAATTCTTCGTTATAATCAATCTCATCACCATAAGGTTTTTGAATGCATCTTCCTGTTGGAGTATAGTATCGTGCAATAGTTAATCGAACTTTACTCCCGTCTCTAAGCGAAATATCTTCTTGTACAAGTCCTTTGCCAAAAGTACGTCGACCGATTATTATTCCGCGATCATTATCTTGCAGAGCTCCAGCAACAATTTCACTTGCAGAAGCAGAGTTTTCATTAGTTATGACAATGACATCTGTATTTTTCAAAATTCCTCTTGATGAAGAAGTGTGTCTTGTTTCGACGTGATTTGCTCCATCAGTGTAAACAATTAATTTTCCAGCATCTAAAAATTCATCTGCAATTTCGATTGCACCACCTAATACGCCCCCGCCGTTATCTCGAAGGTCAAAAATCAATTTTGTCATTCCCTGAGCACGCAATTTAACAGCCGCTTCATGAAATTCATTTGAAGATGTTTGCGAGAATTGTTCTAGTCGAATATATCCCACATTTCGATTAATCATGGTAGCGCATGAAATGCTTTCAAGTGGAATTACGCCTCTTACTATTTTATGCTTAGAAATTCTTCCATTTCTGAAAATGTCTACACTAACAGGAGTTCCTGGTTCGCCCTTAAGATGATCCATCACCCATTGGTTGGTGAGTTTTTCTTTACTTAAATCTAATCCGTCTACTTTGACGATTCGATCTCCTGCTTTAATTCCTGCTTTTTCTGATGGAGAATAAGGAATGACATGAGTTATTGAAAGCGTATCTCTATGAATTAGAAATCGAACTCCAACACCACCAAATTTACCGTCAATGCCTTCCATAATTCGCGCTACTTCTGAAGCGGGAATATAATTGGAGTGCGGATCAAGTTTGTGTAACACATCATTGATAGCCTTATCTATGAATTTATTTTTATCGATTGTATCTACGTAACGTTCTTCAATAACTTGAATGATGCTTTCAAACTTATCTCCATAATCATTTTGAGAATCAACAGAGGTAATGCTGTTTTGCACATTCAAACTTCTTCCCATGTAATAACCCACAACCAAAGTTAGAGCTAGAATTATTGGAAAAAGTAAACGTATGTTATTATTCTTCATCTGTATAGCTTATTTGTTCGACAATAATTCCAGCCTCAATGAGAAAATCGATGCCCGAACGGTCTTTATATTCGTCTCTGTAAACTACTCGTGTTACTCCAGCTTGGAGTATGAGTTTACTACATTCTTTACAAGGAGATAGTGTTTGATATAACGTCGCTCCATTCGAATTATTAGTGGATTTTGCAATTTTTAACAAGGCATTAGCTTCTGCATGTAGGACATACCAATTTGTCATTCCTTCTTCATCTTCGCAATCGTTGTCAAAACCAGAAGGTGTTCCATTGTACCCATCAGAAACGATCATACCATCTTTAACTATAAGAGCTCCAACTTTTTTTCGCGTACAATGTGATAGGTTTCCCCATGTTTGAGCCATCTTAAGGTAAGTTACGTCGTAGCGGCGCTGCTTTTGTTTGTTTGAATACATCATTTTGACTAAAAATTCGAGTCACAAAGGTAATACTTTGTTTGGCTCAAGGTGTGAATTTATAACCTACACCACGAATTGAATGAAAATGCACGGGGTTTTTTGGATCTACCTCGAATATTTTGCGGAAATTGAGAATATAGTTGTCAATTGTTCTTGACGTAGGGTATTGTTCTACTCCCCATACTTCATCGAGAATTTTATTGCGAGAAACGACTTCTTTTTTATATGAATTAAAGAGCTTTAGTATATCAATCTCTCTTTTTGAAAGCGTTGCAATGACCTCATTGTTTTCATGTACATTGAAAGTTTTGAAATCAATCTTTTTTGCTCCTATTTCAAGGAACTCTTTTTTATTATCAAGTTCCTGTTTCCCAATTAAAATAGAAATGCGCAACAATAGTTCTTCCAAATCAAAAGGTTTTGGAAGGTAGTCGTTAGCTCCTAGTTTTAATCCTGCAATTCTGTCAGTAGTTGTGCCTTTTGCAGAAAGGAAGATAATTGGCACTGTAGATTGTTGTCTATATGATCGACACACGTCGAAGCCACTAACGAAAGGCAACATCACGTCCAAAATAACTAAATCTATCCCACTCAGTTTTGACGACCAATTCAACGCTTCTTTCCCATCAGAAACTACGGCAACAGAGTACCCTTCCATTTCTAGATTAAGCTTAATGATGTCTTGAAGATTTTGTTCGTCTTCAACAAGCAATATTTTTTTTATCATTGATTTTGAGTGTTTTTTTTGCACAGTTCCAAAATTAGTATAACTTTACGACACCCAAAAATCCTTTTCCCTTCAATTTACATTCTAAACCTAATGTATTATGTATTAAAACTATAAAAGATGAGGAAAAGTGTACTTTTTGCTTTGGCATTGGTTGTTAATTTTATTGCATTCGACCAAACAATAAGCAGTATTACAAACGGAAGCAATGTAAATTTACAAAGTAAATCAACAACTGTAGTAACACCAAAAGATGTGTTGTTGCAAATGATGCATCAAGAAAACAATCAAGAAGAAATAAGTAATGCGGCGTCGCAAGAGCGTTGTGCTCAAAAGGACAAACACAATCATTTGATGAGCATCAGTCCTGAATATGCACAAGGGCGTGCTCAGGCAGAACAGACAATCGATGAGTTAATTGAGTCATTTGCAACGTCTGGAGCTCCTAGAAGCTTGTATACGATTCCTGTTGTTTTTCACGTAATACATAAAGGTGAAGCAGTTGGCGTTGGTACAAATATTTCAGATGCCCAATTACTTAGTGCTATAGATGCATTAAATAGAGATTTTGCTTCAACTGCCGCGGATGGCGGAGTAGCTCAAAGTGCTGACCCTGCCGCAGCTGGAGATACAGAGATTGAATTCTGTCTTGCTTCAGTTGACCCAAGTGGGAATCCAACAACTGGTATTGTTCGTGTTAACGGGACTTCCGTTACAGGTTATAGCGCGAGTGGAATAACTGATGCGAATGAAGTTAATGTCAAAAATCTAAGTCGTTGGGACAACAGATATTACATGAATGTATGGGTTGTATCTGAAATTGATAACAATGGAGCTGATCTTGCTAATCCAAATTTGTGGACAGGTGGTACGCTAGGATATGCATATTTCCCAACAAACCCTGTTACGAATAACGCTCAACGAGATGGAATTGTAGCTGTAAATATTTGTGTGGGTAATGACCCAGGTGGTGCATTAGGTTACCGCATCTGGCCAGCTACACGTTTGAATAGAACGCTTACACATGAGGTTGGGCACTACTTGAATTTATATCACACTTTTGAAGGAAACAGTTGTTCACAGACAAATTGTGCAACGCAAGGAGATCGTTGTTGTGACACTCCTCCTACAACTCAACAAACAAATTGTGGCACTCCTGCGTGTTCAGGTACTCAACAAGTTGAAAACTACTTAGATTATACAGGAGACGCATGCTACAATATGTTTAGTAATGATCAAGCTACACGTATGGTGGCTGTGATGACTGGTGTTCGTAATGCATTGACAAATACGAGTAACTGTACACCGCCTAATGGATGGGATGCAGGAATTACTGCTGTTATAGACCCTTCTGGTTCAATATGTGAAAGCACGATATCACCAGTAGTGACGTTACGAAATAATGGTGCAAATACATTAACTTCGGTTGATATTGAATATGATATAGATGGAGCTGGAACGCAAACATTTGCTTGGACGGGATCTTTAACAAGTAACCAAACAGAAGATGTGGCTTTGCCTGCTATGGCTGTAACACCAGGAGCATTTACATTTAATGCAACTACAGTTTCGGGAACACTTAATGGTACTAATGCTGACGAAGACTTGGCCAATGATGCGAGTTCAAACCCATTTACAGTACTTAATGCAAATAATACAGTAACACTTTCTTTAACTACGGATAATTTCGGTTATGAAACGGCTTGGCAAGTCATAGATGCTGGATTGAATGTAGTTGCAGAAGGAGGAAATTTATCAGTTATTCCTGGTGGAGCACAAAATGCCGCACCAGGTGATCCAGGGGCTTACGTTAACAATGTCACTGTAACAGAAAACTTCTGTTTAGCTGATGGTTGTTTTGATTTTGTTATATATGATGATTGGGGTGATGGAATTTGTTGTGCGCAAGGAAACGGGTCTTATACACTCACTGACGACGCAACAGCTACTGTTTTAGCTAGTGGGGGTACTTTTACAGTAACTCAATCTACAAACTTCTGTTTGTCTTCTGCAGCAGCACCTCCTGTTGCTGATTTCGAAGGTGATCCTCTAACAGTATTGGATGGTGGCACGGTTGATTTCACAGATTTAAGTATAGGAAATCCCGCAATAACTACTTGGCAATGGAATATTACAGGTCCTGGTACAGCGACACCATCAAATCCGACAACTCAAAATCCATCAGTGGTGTTCAATGGTGTAGGTTTGTATACTGTTGAGCTTACTGTAACAAATGCTGAGGGATCAGATGTTGAAACTAAAATCGATTACATCGAGGTAGTCGAAAGTCTTTGTGCAGACCCACTGAGCACGGCTTATACTATGGGCTTTGAAACAGGAGAAGATCTTACAGGGTGGGTCGTAATTAATCAAAATGGCGATGCTAATATTTGGGGGCTTTACGACTTTTCTCCTATGCCTCAAGGTGCACAAAATGGGACAAATGTTGCTGGATATTTCTACAATACAGCTGAGGCAGCTAACGATTGGTTAATCACTAACTGTTTTGATTTAGAAGCTGGAGCTAATTACACAATGACTTATTATTGGTCTACTGGCGCAGGATATAGCGAGAATATGTCTGTTTATTTAGGTACTGCGCAAACTGTTGCTGGTATGACAACAAACTTACAAACGCTTAACAATGTATCGAATAATACTTGGACACAAGAAACAATCAATTTTACGGTTCCTTCAGATGGAGAGTACTATATAGGATGGCACTGCACAAGTTTGGCAGACGAATGGTATATTGCCATTGATGCAATTAACTTGACAGGAGTTCAGCCAAATATTACGGTTACAAATACGCCTGCTAATGTTACAATAAGTTGTGAAGATTCAGACCTGCCTGCAAGCACAGGAAGTATGACAGCAACTACAGGATGTGGAGCTGGAGGATTGAATGTCACATATGGTGATGTCATTACTGCAGGTTCATGTGTGAACAATTATGTAATCACACGTACATGGACAGCTACTGATAACTGTAGTAATTCTGAAACACATGTTCAAACGATTACAGTGTCGGATAATACAGCACCAGTTGTGAACTGTGGAATTTCAAATGATGAAATCTTCACTTCAGGTGGTTCTGCTACTTTGCCGAATTACGTAACGGGTGGGACGTTCAGTGATAATTGTACTGCAACAGGAGATTTGATCATTATTCAAAGTCCCGCTGCAGGAACTACGCACACAGCAGATGTAGCTGTAACAATTACAGCGACGGATGAGTGTGGTAATGCATCTCAGTGTGTAATAAATGTAACAGTAACAGACAATGAGTTTATTACGGTTACAAATACGCCTGCTAATGTTACAATAAGTTGTGAAGATTCAGAC
>CAYUQU010000060.1:0-580 GCA_964447015.1 uncultured Flavobacteriales bacterium | reverse complement strand
CACGTACATGGACAGCTACTGATAACTGTAGTAATTCTGAAACACATGTTCAAACAATTACAGTGTCGGATAATACGGCACCAGTTGTGAACTGTGGAATTTCAAATGATGAAATTACTGCAACATCAGGATCAGCTATCCTTCCTGATTATACTCCAGGTGCTTCAGCTACTGACAACTGCTCGGCTAGTGGTGATATTACGATAACACAATCTCCAGTGGGTGGGTCATCAGTTGGAACTGGAACAACAATAGTTACAATAACTGCAGAGGATGAATGTGGAAACACTTCTACTTGTACAATTTCAGTATTAGTAGTTAATGATGATGGTATTACACTTATCAGTACACCTGCAAATGTGTCGATTGAGTGTGATGAATCAATTCTACCGGCAAACACAGGTAATTTGACAGCGTCAACAACATGTGCATCGGGAGTAGTTAACATTAATTATAACGATGTATCGAATGGAACATGTCCTCAGGTTATTACGCGCACATGGACAGTAACGGATGACTGTGCAAGTTCTGAAACGTATGTTCAGACTATTACAATAGATGATACAACTTTACCAACAGG
>CAYUQU010000059.1:0-21256 GCA_964447015.1 uncultured Flavobacteriales bacterium | reverse complement strand
CATCGGAATCGTCTTTCCATCGTATTGGATATACTGAGAAATAGAATTATAAGGAGCTTGATTTCCGTTTCCATTATGTATATAGTATATAGAATTGTCTTGCCAGTTTGGGTCTAAGTCTAAACAATTTTGAGCATCACTGCTAGCGGTAGGGCCTACATTACCTGAATTTACAGTATTTACATGCACAAATGAAGAAGTTCCTGGCACTGTTGAAATGATTGTATTTTCTTGATACCCAGGCCCTGAAATAAAAATGCCAAAAATATCATTAAACGGTGAGCAAACATACTCGGGATATTCCTCAGATCCAAAGACATAAGTTAGTTCAAATTCCGATTCTTGTGCAACAAAATCAATCTCTAAAATAGCTGCATTATATGTAGTATTTCCTGCAAGAGTTGTGAGTAACTCATAACCTGGACGACCATTATCGTGCCCTGAATTCGAACTTTTGTTTGGCCCATGAGGTCCATTACCTGTATTGTGAATTGTTCCTGTAGTCATAATAAGCCCTTCAGTTATTCCGACATTTGCATTATTGCTATTGAAATATCCAAATGCTTGTGGTGCTCCAGTATAATTCACACTCACCACATCAACTCCAGGCCAGCTTAAGATATCAGTACACAAATTTTGAGGGCTATACATCCCTGATGTATAAAGCTGTGAAAAAGTAAAATTGACGATGAATAAGAATGTCAACAAAAAGGTCGATACGATTTTAACCATGGTTAGTGTTTAGTTTAAAAAAACAAAAATATAAAAATGATTGGAAAAATTGCCTTTAGAGAGGTAATATACTAAGGACATTCATAATCTATCAATAAAACCGTAACTTCGCAGTCGCAAACTTCACAGACATGAAAATCAATAAAGCAGAGTTCGTTATTTCCAATACAAAACCTGATAACTGTCCCAATCCGGATAGACCGGAATACGCGTTTATTGGGCGGTCGAATGTAGGAAAATCTTCATTGATTAACATGTTGACTGGGCATTCTAAATTGGCAAAAACTTCAGGACGTCCGGGGAAAACTCAGCTTATAAACCACTTTATGATTAATGAGTCATGGTATTTGGTTGATTTACCTGGTTATGGCTTTGCAAAAGCTTCCAAATCGGAGCGAAAAAAATGGGAAGAGTTTATTCAGCGCTACCTTATTACACGCAAGAATTTGGTTAACACATTTGTACTTATCGACAGTCGTTTAGAGCCACAAAAAATTGATTTAGAATTTATGGAGTGGTGTGGAATGAAAGGAATTCCCTTCTCTATGGTCTTCACCAAAATAGACAAACTATCTAGTTCAGCACTACAAAAAAACCTTGCTGCCTACAAAAAAGAGATGCTCAAAATCTGGGAAGAACTACCCCCAGTTTTCACCACATCAGCAGAATCTAAATTTGGGCAGGAGAAACTGTTGAATTACATTGGGCAGTTGAACGATGGGATTGGGGATTCGTTTAGATTGATGGAGAAATAGATATTTTTCTTTAAATAGTAAAAAACAAAAAAGGTCATCAAATGATGACCTTTTCTTATTATATAAACCAAGTTCATCCTACTTATATTCAAACGTTTCCATAAACTTAGTGGTAAAGACTCCTCTTTTAAAGTCTTCATTCTCCATTAGTTTTTGGTGGAAAGGAATTGTAGTTTTTATACCTTCAATAATGTATTCGTCCAATGCTCTTTTCATTTTTAGAATTGCTTCTTCGCGTGTTTGAGCTACTACGATTAATTTAGAAATCATTGAATCGTAGTTTGGTGGAATAACATATCCAGCATACACGTGAGTGTCGATACGTACACCGTGTCCTCCTGGTGAGTGATAAGATGTAATCTTTCCTGGAGAAGGACGGAAATCATTAGAAGGGTCCTCCGCGTTGATACGGCATTGAATTGCATGCATTTGAGGATAATAATTCTTTCCTGAAATTTTTTCTCCAGCTGCAATTTTGATTTGCTCCTTAATCAAGTCAAAATTGATTACTTCTTCCGTAATGGTGTGTTCAACTTGAATCCTTGTGTTCATTTCCATGAAATAGAAATCACGATTCTTGTCAACTAGAAATTCAACCGTTCCTACACCTTCATACTTCACCGCTTTTGCAGCTTTAATCGCCGCCTCACCCATTCTCTCGCGCAACTCATCAGTCATAAATGGACTTGGAGTTTCCTCAATTAATTTTTGGTGACGACGTTGAATAGAACAATCGCGTTCTGATAAATGACATACATTTCCGTATTGGTCACCAGCGATTTGAATTTCGATGTGGCGTGGTTCTTCGATGTATTTTTCCATGTAAATTCCATCGTTTCCGAAAGCTGCAGCAGCTTCTTGACGAGCAGAATCCCATGCTGCTTCAATTTCATCTTCTTTCCAAACGATCCGCATTCCTTTACCACCACCACCGGCAGTAGCTTTCAGAATAACGGGGAATTTAACTTCTTTTGCCATTTTTTTGGCATCAGCTAAATTCTTTAACAAACCTTTAGAACCTGGAATACAAGGTACGCCAGCTTTAATCATGGTTGCTTTTGCAGTCGCTTTATCTCCCATTCCCGCAATTTGCTCAGGAAGTGCACCAATAAATTTGATACCGTGTTCTTGACAAACTTTAGAGAATTTTTCGTTTTCAGATAAAAATCCGTATCCAGGGTGGATAGCGTCAGCATTTGTAATTTCCGCTGCAGAAATGATATTTGGAATAGACAAGTATGACTGTGAACTGATAGCTGGACCGATACATACGGCCTCATCAGCAAATCGAACAGGAAGACTGTCTTTGTCTGCTGTTGAGTATACAGCTACTGTTTTTATTCCCATCTCTTTACATGTTCTTATTACACGTAAAGCTATTTCACCTCTGTTGGCGATTAATATTTTCTTAAACATAGTGAATGATGTTAATTCAACAAATTATCGAACGTCTTATGCAGGATCAACCAAGAATAATGGTTGGTCATACTCTACAGGTGAAGCATCGTCAACAAGTACTTTAACGATTTTACCTGAAATCTCAGACTCAATTTCGTTGAATAATTTCATCGCTTCGATGATACAAACAACATCTCCTGCTTTTACAGATTCGCCCACATTTACAAAACTACTTTTGTCTGGACCTGGTGAACGGTAGAAAGTACCGATCATTGGCGACTTAATTGTAATAAGTTTTGACTCTTCCGCAGGTGCTGGTGCAGCTGGTGCCGCAGGAGCAGGTGCTGCTGCCGCCTGAACTTGTGGTGCCGCTTGTTGAGCAACAGGTTGTTGAAGAACGATAGTTTGCTCTTCTCTCTTCACTTTTTTGCTCTCTGATTTTATTGTAATCTTAAAATCTTTTTGCTCAATTCCTACTTCAGTCACACCTGAACGTGAAACGAATTTTATAAGCTCTTGAATCTCAGTTAAATTCATAGTTTTGACAATTAAATAGTTTGATAAATATACAAATGTTTTTAAGAATTATATGCCCATTTTAAATAGATAGCTCCCCAAGTAAACCCACCACCAAAAGCTGATAGGATTAATGTGTCGCCTTTTTTCAATTTACTTTCCCAGTCCCACAAACATAGAGGAAGCGTCCCCGCTGTTGTGTTTCCGTATTTTTGAATGTTAATCATTACTTTTTCAGCTGGTAACCCCATTCTAGACGCTGTTGCATCAATAATACGCAAATTAGCTTGATGAGGCACTAACCAGTCGATATCATCGCTAGTAAGGTTGTTGTCTTCCATTATTTTAGCAGAAACTTCTGCCATATTTGTCACTGCAAATTTGAAAACT
Organism: uncultured Flavobacteriales bacterium; assembly: GCA_964447015.1. GTDB lineage: Bacteria > Bacteroidota > Bacteroidia > Flavobacteriales_D > Crocinitomicaceae > Wandonia. The sequence goes on along the minus strand of CAYUQU010000059.1, from coordinate 17,465 downwards.
TGTTTTCCTTCTTGCTTCACATAATGCAAACGTTGATCTACTGTTTCGTGAGATGCTGGAGCTACACAACCACCACCTGGTTGCAAAAGGTAATTACGTCCAGCGCCATCACTGTGCATAATGCTATCAATAACACCTAGACCTTCTTCATTTGGTTCAAGCAAAACTGCTCCACCTCCATCACCAAAAATCACACAAGTTGTGCGATCCTGATAATCAACAATAGATGACATTTTATCTATTCCTATAACAAGAACTTTTTTGTATTTTCCTGTCTCGATAAATTGAGAACCTACCGTAAGACCGTAAAGAAAACCAGAACAAGCAGCGTTTATATCAAAACTCCACGCATTCTTCATCCCAACTTTATCCGAAATTACATTAGCTGTACTTGGGAAAGGATAGTCAGGCGTTACAGTACCACAGATTACTAAATCAATGTCTAAAGGATCTAGGCCTTTCTTCTTCAACAAATTTTCTACAGCAATTGTACCCATGTCAGACGTAGAACCGTCTTTCATCATTCTTCTTTCACTAATACCAGTGCGCGAACGAATCCATTCGTCAGAAGTATCCACAAATTTTGATAAATCTTCATTTGTGATGATATGCTCTGGGAGGTATCCTTCTACTGCTGTTATGGCTGCCGTAATTTTTTTCATTAACTAAACGCTTCTTTTATTTTCATAGACAAATCGGAACTAACCACATTTGCCGTGTGCAATAACATGTTCTTAATCGCAATATCGTTCGAGATTCCATGTCCGATTATAACTGTACCGTTCACTCCTAAAATTGGAGTTCCACCGTAATTTTCATAATTGAATCGGTCAAAATATTCATCTTGGATTCCGCGCTTTCTCAAAAGGCTGTAAAACCCTTCTGCTGATTTCAACACTACATTCCCTGTAAACCCGTCACAAACGATAACATCAGCTTTGTCCGTAAACAAGTCGCGTCCTTCGACGTTACCTATAAAATTCACATCATCTGATTCTTCAAGTAACTTGTGCGTTGTAACAGTAAGCAAATTTCCCTTTTCAGGTTCTTCGCCGATATTCAAAAGTCCTACACGAGGATTTTCGACACCATTTACATGCTTCATGTAAAGAGCACCTAGAATAGCAAATTGATATAACACATCGGGTTTGCAATCCGCATTTGACCCTACATCTAAAAGAATTGATTCACCTCCATTAAGTTTTGGAAGTGTTGATGTAATGCAAGGGCGTATAACACCTGGAATTGCGTTGATTTTGTAGATTGACCCTACAAGCATTGCTCCTGTGTTACCTGTACTCGCAAACGCATCAATTGACTTGTTGGCAAGCAATTCAAAACCGATAGAAATACTACTATTCGGCTTTTTTGGTAAAGCACGTGTAGGGTGATCACTCATAGTAATCACCTCCGGAGCGTGTACAAAGTCGACTAAATCGGGGTCATACCCAGACTTAGTGATGTATTCACGGGCAATTTGTTCATTACCAATGAAGACAATACGACAATCCTCCGGAAGATTTTCTAGGGCGAGGTATGCTCCGGCAATATTAGCATCCGGAGCAAAATCTCCACCCATAATATCTATTCCAATCCTCATCTGGAATTTCGTATTATTTTACTGTACAATTTATACAGCTACTTCTTTCTCAGCTACTACTCTACCTTTATAGTAAAGTTTCCCCTCGTGCCAAAATGCTCTGTGGAACAAATGAGGCTGACCTGTTGTAGGGCAAGTAGCAAGATTTGCTGCTGTCGCCTTATAATGGGTTCTTCTCTTGTCCCTTCTCGTGGTCGAGGTTCTTCTCTTAGGATGTGCCATTTTACTTTATTTTATATACTAATTAAAAACTTTTTTACTCTTCTTCATCGTCCCAGTCATCATCGTCGTCATACTCGTCAAAGTCAAAATCTTCGTCGTCGTCATCATCGTCGATTTCTGGTTGAGCTATAGAATACTTACTAATCAATTCTACCATTTCTTCATTACAAAGACCTGGAGGATGAACTTTTTTAATAGGCAGCGATACATTGATGAACTCGTAAAAGTAAGGAGCTAACTCCAACTCAAACGCTTCAGGTGGAAGAACAATTAGCTCTTCATTGTCCGACTCCTCACGACCAAACTTAAAGACGAGTTTAAAATCACCTTTAATTTTTACGGTCATAGGGTCATTGCACCTATCACATGTTGTATCTACTGTTCCTTTAATTGAATAGTAAGTTGTCAACATATTCGGATTTTTATCTAAATCCATTTCTATCGTCAACTCACCTGATTCAATCAGGGAATATTCAAAACTCTCAAAGAACTCTTTACCTATCTCAAAGCTAAGTTGGTGTTGACCATCTTTAAGCCCTGTAAACGGTACTATATAATTTCTCAATGAACTTTTCACTGTTCAAAAAATTGGACGGCAAAGGTAATAAAATAAGTTGAAAATAAATGCATTTAATCTCTACCTTTATTTACAACTGTTTCAACTTTCAGCGGATTTGCCTCTATTTCCTTTATAAACTCTCGATTTCTGTACACATCAAGAGCTAAATAAATTGCATTTCTCATCGATTGTTCGGACGCTTTATTGGTTCCTGCGATGTCAAATGCAGTTCCATGATCAGGAGAAGTACGCACAATTGGCAATCCAGCGGTGAAATTTACGCCACTTTCAAAAGCCAATGCTTTAAACGGCGTCAACCCCTGGTCGTGATACATGGCAAGAATTGCATCATACTGACCTATAGCACTTGATCCAAAAAATCCGTCTGCGGGAAAAGGGCCATTTACAATAAGTCCATCTGCTTTTGCTTGTTGAATCGCAGGGTTGATAATTTCTGACTCTTCACTACCCAAAGAGCCTTTTTCACCCGCATGAGGATTTAACCCCAATACGGCAATTCTCGGCGCAACAATCTTAAAATCTTTTTTCAATGACGCATTCAGCGCGTTTATCTTGCTCACTATTTTTTCTTTGGTAATCACACTTGGCACTTCTTTAAGCGAGATGTGTGTGGTTACTAAAGCTACTCTCAAATTATCCGAAACCATCATCATCAGTGCTTCATCAACACCTGACATATCAGCTAAATATTCGGTGTGGCCCGGAAATTTGAAGCCTGCTTTTTGAATGGTTTCTTTCGAAATAGGTGCCGTTACGAGCACATCAATTTTATTTGCAGCTAAATCTGCTGTTGCGGCTTCAAGCGAAAGGAAAGCGTATTTTCCACCTGTCTCCGTTTTTTGCCCCAATTCAATATTCACGTCTTCTTCCCAGCAATTTATCACATTGATTTTTTTAGGATCAAACTGGCTCGCGTCTTTGATTGACTGGTATTGAATTTCTACTTCCTCAATCGTTTTTTTATGGAAAGACAATGTACGTGCTGAAGCATAAACAATTACTGCACAATCCTGTAAAATTCTATTATCGCTTAATGCTTTAAGAACTACTTCAGGACCGATCCCGTTGATATCTCCAATGCTTATTCCTACGCGGATAGCTTGCTTATTTTCCATTTTTGTAATTTGCTAAAAAATTAGTAAATAATCTCACGCCAACTCCCGACCCACCTTTTCCGCGATAACCATCTTCGGATTCTAAAAATGCGGGACCAGCGATGTCAACGTGTATATATGGGCTTTTTGTGAAATTCTCCAAAAATTTTCCTGCGGTAATCATTCCCGCACAAGCTCCACCCAAGTTATTCAAATCAGCAATATCAGATTTCATTTCTTCGCCATACTCATCCCAAAAAGGAAGTTGAACCAAGCGTTCGTGAACTGAATTTCCTGCATGTACAAGTGCGTCTATTTTGTTTTGTGGTGCATTCCCCATCACAACTGAAGCTTTTGTTCCAATTGCGCGAACTGCTGAACCCGTTAAGGTTGCGGCATCGATTACCAACTCAGGGTCATATTTGTCTCCATAAGAAAGTGCGTCTGCTAAAATCATTCTCCCCTCAGCGTCCGTATTGAGCACTTCAACTGTTTTGCCGTTGTACATTTTAATTATATCTCCAGGAACGTACGCATTCTTTCCAGGGCGATTGTCTGTAGCAGGTATGATACTAATCACATGCACAGGAAGTTTATTTAGCGCAATGGACATCATAGTACCAGCCATTGCTGCTGCACCACCCATGTCGCTTTTCATTAAATCCATGCTGTGTGCTGTCGGTTTTAAGCTCAAACCTCCCGTATCATAAACCACTCCTTTTCCAACAAGTATAATTGGTTTTTTGTTCACTGCTTTTGAGGACTTGTATTCAATTATCGTAAACGTAGGCGGCTCTTCACTTCCAAGGTTTACTGCGATCAATCCACCTAATTTTAATGCTTCAATTTGATGTTTTTCAAGCACATTCACGTTCAATTTGAGCGGAATTAATTTTTCTTCAATTTCATTGCTCAATTGAGTCGCTGTAAGGTAGCTGTGTGGCTCATTAACCAAATCACGTGACCAATAAACTGCCTTATTTGTGTTATTCACGAAGTCCACATTCGACTTTTTCGCCTCACCAATCAAGTTAATAGTCGTAAGCTTGTATTCTTTCTTCTCCTTATCTGCTCTATATTTCAGAAACTGATAGTTTGCCAATGCAAGACCTTCGGCAGCTTCTAACGCGGCGCTTTCTTCACCAAGAATAGAAAACATCTCAATATCAACAGGAAGTTTTTTTCTGATTTGAAAGCCAATCATTCTGTTTTTCTCCGCCTCTTTCTGTGTTTTAGCCACAAAAAGCCATTGTTTTCCTTTTTTGATGAACTCAAGTTCGCTTTCCGATTTCAAAAAATCTGGAATCATAGCCAAAAGATCCTTGTCAATTTTTTCATTGACTCCCTGACATTTACCTTTACTGTCCACAAGAACTAACTGTGAGCTTTCTTTTGACGTTTGCTTTGCTATTGTAATCTCAGGACGCATTTGAAAATATTTTGTGCAAAGTTAACCAAATCCGATGAAATGATGGATTTCGAGTCATAAATCATTCGGCTGACATTTTATCTAAAGGAGAAGAAATCCCTTTAAGTTAGATAATGCTTCGTCTTTAAACAAAAGTTTAAATGATGATGATAACTAAAATTAGAATAAATGCAAGCGCTAGAGCAAGATAAAAAATAAGGACTGCCCAAAACCAATTTTTGGCTTTTTTTCGGGTCACTTGCTCTTCTGCGTATTTCATGTTAAGCCCTCGAAAAATGGAGTGAAATACTGTTGGAATGAAAAGCGCGGGAATTCCTAGAATTACAGCTAACAAAAAATACCAGCCCAACAGAAAAGCAATCAGTATGGTTAGTCCAAGCATTCCTAAAAATAAGCCAAGGAAGAAATTAGCATATTTGTTAAACCGCATTGCTTTTTGCTCATTGGGTTCTTTTTTCGCGGTTATTTGGGTATAGGACGTATCTGATTCTCGAAGATGTTCTACAAGTTCTTTTTCAAATTCAGATGGAGATCTATAAGAAGCTTGTTCTGTGTTTACGTGACTATCCGTGTTTTCAGTTAAATCTGGCGAATCATATGTAGTTGAAGTTGACACAATATTTTCATCAGACTCCCTTTCTTGAGGTAATGTGTTTGATAGAGAAGTCTTTGATGAGTTTTCGACCACAACTTCTTTTCTCTCCCCATAATTATACCCACGCTTGTATTTTCTCTGGTGAAACGAGTTTGCACATGCACTCAATAAAATTGCAACAGTTAAAAAAAAGAATATTTTTTTTGAGGTTTTCAAGTGTGGCATGTTGGAATTTAGTGTATTACCATTTTTACTATTTGTTTGAGCTCACCATCTTTAACCCAGGTTACAAAATAAACTCCGGGTGAAAAAGCGGCTTCATTTACTTCCATTTTCGTCATTTCAACGGGTTTGGAAAGCACATTTCTTCCTGAAAGGGTTTTGATTACGAGTGTTCCACCCAAATCTTGTTCGGGAAACTGGATAGTAAATTTTCCGTTATTCGGATTGGGAAAGAGAGTTACTAAATTTGTTTCACTTTCATTTTCTTCAACTGAAGCGGTACATGAAGCACCCTCCCAAAAAAGGAAATTGGCTGGGATGTTTGTGGTGTTAGTCCCCGTGGATAAATTTGGATTGATAAAAGGCAAGGGAGTCATCGAAAAATCGTAATTAACGTGATTCGGACAACGAATTCTCCCCACAAACCGATTGGCATTTAACAAGTGTAAATATATTTGATGGTCAGGAGCAAGAAAAAGGGTGTAAGACTGTGAAAGGTGCTCTATTATTTCATAAGTTTCCGTAAAATTCGGATCTTCTAAATTATAGCGATATAGTGCGGATTGGTTTATGCTAGGGTCAATTCTTGTAAGATATAATTTTGTTCCATCTGGAGAAAATGCATAATTTCCTGTTAATAGGCTATCAATGTAAACTAAATCACCTGTTTCAGCATTAAAATCATAGAATTTCCTACCTGCTTTTAATTTATTTCTTGCGGGTGAGATTATTATATACCCCCTGGCAAGATCATACGAACGATAGTTGCTAACTCCATCGGGAGTCAGTAATACACTGTACAAAGAATCATTGTTATAAGAAAAAATCCAATAGTCATTGTTGTTTGCGTGTTGAACTGCCGCAAGCGGTTCATGCGAAGTTGAATGCCCACCACCAGTTGAGTACGGAACTACAATATTATTTTTGGAGATGACTTTTCCTAGACCACTATTTTCATTCATATCAACCAATGAATAAGTAAGCCCTGAGTTGTAATATGTGGGATTTGCAAAAGTGCTTTCTAAACAGTCTCGGGTGAAAAGATAATAAAGATTGCTGTTTACTTTTAATTCGCTATCTGGTGCTTTCAGCGCCACAGCACCTCTGGCCGCACTGAAGCAGCCACTTGAATCTCCCAAAATACCATTTTCCATCAGCACATTATTTCTGTTCCATATTCCTCCTATAACATTAGGGGCTAATTCGCTAGTGCCTCCATTGCTATAAAACAATAAGTTTCCTTCTTCATCACAAATGGAGGCTGGACTTTCTCTGCCGTCCATCCCGCTATTGCCTATTACGGTGGGAGGGTTATAACGAAAGTCAATACCAACCGTTCCGAAATAACACGAACTGTATCGGTGCTGTGCGTCCAACACAAAAAAGTTGGAGAGTAGAAAAATGAGTAGAATTAACCTTTTCATAATCATGTGTTTAAAGAAACCTACTTGTCTAATTTACCTAATTTAACTCTAAATTCGACCCCAAACGAAAAACCGACCCTTTTACCCCACACAAATGGATCTGGAGCGTTGGCGACATTCTCCTTTGCATTATGAATCCAGAAATTCACATCGGGACCGAAAGAAAAACGGCTGTCAGTTCTTTTTTGAAAACGATAACCTAAGTTCACAGAGAACATCAAAATAAATCGATCTGGTCTTTCCCACCAGGGCATGTAGTGGTCGTATTTATTGTTCATGCTATTAGGGTGGAAAATAAAACCTTCGGTAAAACCGACTTTCAACTTGTGCTTTTGTCCCCACAAAAGGTGTTGTTCGAGCGTAGGCCCCAACACCCAATCTTCTTTCTCATACATAGTGCCTGCAATTCGTGCGTCTAATTGTATGGACAGTTTTTCTTTGAGGGGTAACTCTATATAATATCCTAAAGAATGTAAATAAGAGGAGCCTAGGAGAGTGAGACTTACTCCTTGTGTGTAGTTTTTTTGTTCACTTGTTGCTGTTAGTTGCTGTGCGTAGTTTGATGATAAATACATTACAAAAACAAGCATAGTCATAAATTTTAACTGCATTTTTAAAGTATATTACTAATAATGTATTGTCACGGTATGCTGACCATTTTCTAAAATTGTAAATATTGTATCATGATAATTGGTTATTCCACCACGCGTAACCTCCCATTCATATTTATATTCTCCTATTGGTAGTTGAAAATAATCTCCAATATACAGATGACAACCAAACCTTGTAACACCATTAGTAGAATCATCAAAAGAAAGCCAAATTCTTTTATAAAAAAGCTTATCTTCTTGACCTTCACAATTGATATTTCTTATATCTAAACGTAATTCCCCATAAGGCACCATCCAAAAATCGACCTTATTGTGTTTGCCAGATGAAATGCCTATTGTACTAAACTCGGAAAACTCACCTGTAATTGTATTATCTGACATCCCTACAAAATAATAATCCTTGCTTGAGGATGTATAAAGTCTTAAAGTTGCACCGAGTCCCAAAGCAACACCACTTAACTGATAAACACCATCCTCATTTGTAAAGGTTTCATCTATCCTGCGAGAATCTGAACTTTGGGAGGCTGGAGCACCTCCTGATGAAGTCCCCTCAAATACTCTTAACTCAATTCCTTCAATTCCCTCATCGGTAAGTGGATTGTAGACCCTTCCTTCAACAGAAATGGTTTTCCCTTCCTTGGTACAGGAAAATAAGAGGAGCATAGTGATGAATAAAAGGAATAAGTTTTTCATAGCACAACCAGTTTTTGATGATACCTTTGTCCGTTTTGCGACACGATAACCAAATACGTTCCTTTCTGTAACAATTCAGAAACACGAATCTCGTGAACTGGGCTAAAAACTTTTTTTACTACTTCCATACCATTCATTTGGTAAATCATAAAGTTATCAAAAAAAGAGTTGTCTTCCAAGCGTAACATGAATTCTCCTAAAGTCGGGTTAGGAATAACCAATAATTTGGGTGCTACGTCTTCAATTAACGAACCTACATTTTCATCTACTCGAAGAGACACGTAGGAAGTTGCGTCCTGTTGGTTTTGTGAGCTTTCTTCAACTTCCAAATTTTTATAACTATTACACAACTCGAAGTCAATATACACATCGATTGTTCCACCTGGTTCAATATCAAATAATACCGATTCTGCAACTTCATCGTCAATTTGTTGTTGTGTATATCCTAGCTCAATAGCTTCTCCTGCTCTTAAAGTGAGATCTGCATTTGCTTTTACTATGTAAGTCCCTTTTGGTGTAGAAGCCGTCATTTCCGATCCAATTATAATCATATTACGCGCTCTTCTCTTGGCTTTATAGCGGTAATCAGGTCGTGCTTGACTGCCTATTTCCTGATTTTGCAAGTACAGATACCACGGCTCAATTTCATTATACAGAAAATCAGTTAATTCATTTTGGTGATCACTCTCTTCAAGTTTAATATGAGGGTCAATCTGGTTATCGACATAAATAGCATCGAATGGAGTTACTTGAGTATAGTCATCTGGACGACCGATATGGGGGTAACCGTAGAAATCAGAAGGCGTTTCATTCTCTAAACTTTCAAAATTATTGTACATGAGACCAAGGTTTTGCATATCCAACGTCATAGACCCATTGGAAGTCCATAAGTTAGGATTGATAGCTAGGGAACTTACTACAGGCTTATGTGTTGCATACCTTTGGTGAAGTCCAGCGCTTGGACCAAATAAGGCTAGACCAAAAACTTCAACGAAATTTCCAAAACCATCTAGATATGACCCTGATGCATTGTCAATTTCAAGCATGGAGTTTACATGAAACCCTTGGTCAGAGAACATAAATGGAACGTAAGCTCCGCCATAAAAAGATCTTCTTCTAGCCAAACGAAAATGAAAATTCGGATCATATTTTGCAAAAGCATATTCCATATCACCAAATCCACTTATTTGAGAAAATTCTTCTCCAGCAGCAGCGTGTGATCTATTACTCTCAGTCACTACGTTGTCATTTGTTCCACGAATTGCACCTAATGATACTGCAATGTTTCTCGTGCTTTCTGGTAATGGCACAAAACTACCTTTTCGGTTTAATGTATTTTGTAAACTAATGATATCAGATCTATATTGATGTTGATCTGGGGTAAAGTATCTTTGAATATGTAAGTTTGTGGGGAATTTATGAACTCCTTCTGCATGATATCTAACAAGTTGGCGAAAAGATTTTCCATCAATAGTTTTGTTCATAAACCATAAAAGAAAAGTATTTGCGACATAAGTGTCAAGTAAAGGATCCCTATGTGTACAATGGTTTTTTACTAAAAGCTGAAATGTCAAAGGGACATTTGCTCCATAATAATTAGCATCATAAGAAATGAACAAACGAGTATGGTGATGTTTTGCACCATTTTCATGGTGTGCCTTTTCCATTTGTAACAATGCTAAATTTACAGCATCGGCACCCATTGAGCAACCCTGTATCACATTCTCATAATCCGAACCATAAATTTCTTTTCCAATGTTTATACCTTTAATAAGTTCAATAAGTAAATCTGAATACTCTATAATTCCCAACTTATTTGGTTTTAAGTGCATATTATTCCTAACTAATACAACATCAAAATCCTGTTCAACTAAATTTTCTAGATATCCATTATGAAAAGAGCTGTATATTTCCCAAGTTTTCTCATACGACTGTGAGAACATAGGGGGTCTGTATCCTGTAACTAAAATAAATGGTTTGTCAATTTTATTTCCAGTTACTTGATCGCCACATCCGTATTTGACACAAAAATTTAACCTCACACCTTCACTGCCTTCGTAATAATATTCTTGTCCGCAATCAAAATAACCCCTATTTCTATTACTCAATTCGGGAGTTAGAAGCGTCAAAATAAAGTCTGATGTGTCTCCCTTATCCATAATTAATCGCATAGAAATTGATTGTTTGTAGTGCTTCTCAGGATTAAATGGAATAAGTTCATTTATTCGGTAAGATTGCCAATTTCCATCAATACTTATTTCTATAGTTGATATTTCCCTATCAGTGATAATTAACTCAGATGGTAATATGAAATGAAGCGTTTCTTCTGAAATAAAATCGATTGTCGGCGCAAGTATTGTTGCTCTTCTTGTTTCTAACTGACTTAATGAAAAATAGGATGGATTAATGTTCTGAATATCTTGGTCGAGTAATCCTGTTCCTAAAATTTCCTCAAAAGGTAGTATATCATACTCAAAATCAAGAAAAGCTAATGGAATTACTGTATAGCCTTCTTCATAGTATTCGTCTCTTGCAAACACATCAAAAGCTATATCAAATGCAACGCCAGATCCTATAACTTGTGAAGAATCAAACGCCATACTCTCCATTTCATTAAGCATCAAATAAAAATAATCTGCATTTGCTGTATCAGAAGTCCCTGGATAAAAATGCCCAACTGTACTTTCCTCTTCAGCTAAAAACATACGATTAAATAGTTTCCCTGTTGGCGTGGAAGTAATGTTTTTCAATGCAAACAATGAGTCTGCAACCTCACGCGGAGTCATATAAATAGTGTCCTGTTGTGAAAAACTAATATTGGCAACAACCGACACGAGAAAAACGGATAAAATCTTTTTCATGTTGTTGTTATTTAGATGGTTTCTCTTCTATCAACTTCTTTTCTAACTCTTCAATGCGTTTGTTTTGCTCAATAAGGTATAGCGTAAGTTCTTCTACCTTTTCCATCAATATTCGGTTTGCTTCTCCCAAATCCAAACCTTCCTTTTCAATTTCTTTTGCTGGAGGGACATTAGGTAAGTGTCCATTTACCTTTATGAAGAACTCAACCTCAGATAAAGGTCTTAAATAATAACCATCTTCAAACACATAATCAGCCCATGTTTCAAGATCAACACGTATTCTTCTTGAGCGCAACATGCCACTATTATCAATTTGTAAAATTCCTCCTGTTTGATTTTCTATTAAAAGTAGTTTCGCATTTTGGTCTGTAGATGCATGTAAAATATGTAAATCTGCTTTAGGCTGCTCTATATTGCCAATTAATAATTTGCTTTTAAAACGTCCGACACCTATAACATCCAATTTGAATAATGGAGACGATGTTCCTATACCGACTTTAACCTCTGGACAGTGTGTATACAATTTATTAATCCCATTATGCCAAATTGGATTGGGGACAATGCCATCATCACTACATGTACGTGGCAAATAACCTATGTTAGTAAGATTCTTGATACTTAATTTTTTCAGAAGCCCATCTTCCCCACGAACGAGGATATCTGAAACTTCTAGAGTATTAACTGTATCTAGATTAACTAATTCTAGATTTCCTTGAATTTTAACATCACTATTAAACTCAGCATCACCTCCCACAAATAAATTTCCATCTAATTTAAAATTTTGTCTCGCACGCATTGGAACACCAATATCAAGCTTTTCCAAAGGATTCATGCCAATTCCAATTTTTCCATCAGGCGTTATTCGAAGCCGTTCTTCATTATTTGTTTTCAATTTCAAAGCCTGCTCGTTGATTGTACCAATAAAATCAGTTGTATCAACTTCATTTCCTTGTCTATCCCATTTCAATGCTGTTCCGTTCGCATTGTTGTTTTGATTTGCATTTCCACCATTATTTCCTTGTGAAAAAGCCTGAGTAGTGCACAAAATGACACCACATAAAAAAGAAATTCTTTTCATAGTATGAATTATTTTGGTCTCGTAGCAAATAGATTAAGCATGTTTATTAGCAGACGAGATGGTTAAAATTGACTACAAGTAATAAAACTATTTTGAAATGTGCAAATTTGAAATGTTAAAATTAGACTGAAGTGCCCCATGGCTGTCACCTTCTTTCAAATTTACAGATGTTAAATCATTAAAAATTCGTATTAATCCGTTCAATCTGCGTTATCCTTGTTCTATTCACTACGTCTAACTGAGAAAATCATTCAAACCACTTCATTCAACCCCAATTATTGAAAATATTTTACAACTTTGTTGTAATTTCACGCTATGGCAATTCGGTTTTATTTAATCCTTTTACTATTTGGGCTCTCTGGCTATGTGCAAGCGACCCATAATCGTGCGGGCGAAATAACCTATCGTCATCTTCATGGAAACACATACGAATTTTATGTAAAAACATGTACGAAACTCACAGCTGAAGCGGATCGTCCAGAGCTTTATATCGAGTATGGGGATGGAACGATTGACACTATTCCAAGAATAAGTGAAATTCCCAATCCACTGACCGATACAAAAGAAAACACGTACAAAGGCGTGCACACATTCACGGGTCCAGGCACATTTATAATTCAAGTTGAAGACCCCAATCGGAACATCGGAGTAATCAATATTGCCAACTCGGTTGAAAAAATGTTTTGCATACAGACAGAACTCATCATTTCACCTTTTATCGGCACGCCAAACAATTCGCTTACTTTTGAAAACTGTCCTTGCCCCGAAATTGCGTGTTTAAACCAGCCTTGGGTCTATAATTTATCTGCGTCGGATATTGATGGAGATAGTCTTTCTTATGCACTGATTCCATGCAAAGGTGAAAACTGCCTTGATTTTGAAATGCCTCAAGTGTATCAATATCCACAACAGGTAGGCGGTGGAACCTTGAGTATCCATCCTGTTACGGGCACTATTTTGTGGGATTCTCCCGGAATTATTGGTGAATATAATATGGCTTTTTTGGTTACCGAATGGCGAAATGGATTCAAAATCGGGTCAGTAATCATGGATATGCAGCTTACTGTAGCGCCTTGTAATAATCAAGCACCAAGTTTTGAAACGGTAGACGATGTGTGCATCGAGGCAGCGCAAAATTATCAGCAAGTTATACAGGCTTCTGACCCCAATATTGGTCAGACACTAACCATTACCGCAACGGGGAGTCCATTTTTGGTAGCGACGAATCCTGCTACATTTTCATCTACAAGTGCACCTGAAAATGTTACGGGGACTTTCCAATGGACACCTGACTGTAACGCAATTCGAAATGCTCCTTACTCAGCCGTTTTTGAAGTAAATGATAATGGTAATGATGTGCCCTTAAGGGATATATTGGTGTGGAACATTACGGTGAGCGGACCTCCTGTTCAAGGATTGATTGCCACGCCAGTTGGCAACACCATTTCACTTTCGTGGGATGAATATTTCTGTCCTAATATTCAAGGATATAATGTCTATAGAAGCAGTGATTCAATAGTAATAAGTGAAGATTGTTGCAACTCGACAAATTATGAAAACCTTGGCTACGAACTTATCACCACAACTACAGATGAATCGTTTGTGGATCAAAGTGAATTGGTGATTGGAAACAGGTATTGTTATATTGTGACAGCTGTAATGAACAATGGAACCGAAAGTTGCCCTTCTTCGGTTGAATGTGCACAGCTCGACTTTGCTGTTCCTATTCTAACTCACGTTACCATTCACGAAACCAACAATTCTACAGGTGCAGATACCGTCAGATGGACACATCCTTTGGAACTTGATGCGGTGCAATTTCCAGGACCTTATCAATATCGTCTTTACCGCACTGAGGAATTGAATTTTCCGAATATTGAAGTTTTTCAGACAACAATTGAACCTGTTTTAACAGACTGCGACACACTTTTTGAAGACTTGGGATTAAATACAGTTGATACCGATTACCGCTATCGAATTGAGTTGTGGAGTGATGGGCAAGTAGTTGGTTCTGGAGCTTCGTCATCCAGCGTTTATTTGAGTTTAATTGCCAATGACAATCAACTTGAATTAACTTGGACCGAAAATAGCTCGTGGTTTGTAGACAGCACCGAAATTTTTAGAGAATCTGCTCCGGGAAGTGGTGTTTTTACTGCTATCGGTTGGTCTTACTCTACAAACTACATCGATACTGGATTAATTAACCTCCAAGAATATTGCTACAAAGTAAAAACCTATGGGCATTATAGCATTCCTGAAATTATTTCTCCGCTTGAAAATTGGTCGCAAGAAGTATGTGGAGTTCCTTACGACAACACTCCCCCATGTGCTCCAACACTACAAATTGAAGCAGATTGTGACCAATCCACAAACATAATGCATTGGACAAACCCAAACAATTCATGTACAGATGATGTAACGCGATACAACATTTACTTTAGTCCGTTTGAATCGGAAGAACCGCTTTTGATTGAAACGATTCAAGTAAGTACTGACACTACATTTTTTCATTTTCTACCTTTGGGAACTGCGGGATGTTATTATATAACGGCAATGGACTCTGTGCCATACAACAATGAAAGCGAGCCATCAAATATGGTTTGTGTGGAGCACTGCCCTCCTGTATACGTGTTGCCGAATGTAATTACACCGAATGGAGATGGAGTAAATGATGTATTTCACCCACTCCTTCCCTACAAATTCGTGGAGAAAGTAGATTTTGCACTATTCAACCGTTGGGGAAGTTTGCTGTATGAAACAAAAGACCCCATGATTAGTTGGACGGGAATCGACACCGAAAGCGGCAAAGCAGTTACGGATGGCGTTTATTTCTACAGTTGTCGAGTCTATTTCTTAACTTTGTCAGGCGAAAAAACCATCGACTTACATGGATTTGTGCATGTGTTTAACGGAAAATAACAAGAGATGTTTACAGGAATTATTGAGCAATTAGGTGAAGTTAAAAGAATTGAAAAAAAGAATGACAATGTGCATTTCACCATTTCAGCACCTTTTACGCACGAACTGAAAATTGACCAAAGTGTGGCTCACAATGGCGTATGCCTCACTGTTGTTTCAACTCAGGGAAGTGAATACAAAGTTACTGCAATTAAAGAGACCTTAGACAAAACCAATTTAGGCGAACTAAGCCACGGAAAGAAAATCAACTTGGAACGCTGTATGAAGCTCGGAGACCGTTTAGATGGTCACATTGTACAAGGACACGTAGATAAAATTGCCGAGTGCATTGCCATTGAAGACCAAAACGGCAGTTGGAAATTTACGTTTAGATACATTGGTGATGAGCGCACCGTTGAAAAAGGTTCTGTAACGGTAAATGGCGTTAGTCTAACTGTAGTAGATTCCAAAGACAATGAATTTTCAGTTTGTATTATTCCGTATACCTACGAAAACACAAACTTTCATCAACTAGCTATTGGAGATAAAATCAACCTCGAGTTTGATATTATTGGGAAATATGTGGCACGTTTGATGGGGAAATAACGAGGGCAATGGATGGTATGCATAGCGTGGTGATTTGAAACACATAGGCACATAGGACTAATTCTATGTGCCTATGTGTTTCAAAAACTGAGATGTAACAAAAACCACTGAGAAGTGATTTTACTAAACATTAATGTCATCAAAAAACAGCTGAATATTTTATTAGTGATTAATCAGTCTAATACATTACCTAGGCTCTGCCCATTTAGGCAAAAGTTTGCTTAACTTCTTTTGAAGTTTCTCAAAAACCTGAGCTCGTGTAGACGTTCCTTTTAGTTTAGCAATATCATACCCTACAAACTTCCCTTCTTCATAGTAAAGAAATTCGAACGTTATTGAGCTAATATCTTCTTGAAAAACGGGGTATAGGTGGCCTTCTTCCAATGCTTCTTCTAGTGTTTGAGGGAAATGTTCTCTCGGTTTAAACGTGCGATCAAATCCGCGTACAGAAATCAATAAGTAGCCTTTAACTCCTTTTGCCTTTATTACAGCACTTATCGAATCAGAGCTAAGATCTTCAACAGAACTCCCCACTCTCGAAAAGTTAAGAGATGGCAATACCTTCATTCCAAATTGAGCTAAAAACTTTGTAGTGTTCACTTCAATAGCGTAACGATCTTCTGGCTTATCAATTTTTCCAATAATCAACAATCCTTCCACTCCATTAATTGGTGGATATTTTTGAGCAATCGAACTAATGCTAATAAAAACGGTTAGAACAAGGAATATATATTTCATCTTCATGTAAGGGCAATAATTATGCAAACTTTTATTTTAGGCTAAATTAGTGTTTTTAGCTCGAACAATCTAGAAAATTTCTTTTGCTATAGCTTGTGTTGAAGACGAGTTACTCATTGTATAATAGTGAATACAAGGAACGCCTGCACTTTTCAGCTCCTTTGATTGGTGAATTCCCCATTCAATTCCCAATTTTTCAACCTCATCATTCGTTTTACACTTAAGCAATTCTTTTGAAAGCTCTTCAGGGTAATCTATATGGAAGAACTTAGGGATAAAGGAGATATGAGCCATCGATTTTATTGGTTTCAAACCTGGGATAATAGGAACTGTAATTCCTATTTCACGGCATCTCTCAACAAACTCGAAATACTTTTTGTTGTCAAAAAACATTTGAGTGGTGATGTATTCTGCCCCTGCATCCACTTTATCTTTCAGGTATTTCAAATCCGTTTGAAGGTTCATCGCCTCAAAATGCTTTTCAGGGTAACCTGCTACACCGATGCAAAAATCAGTTGGTTCTAATTTGATGTCCTCAATAGAATAAGTCCCTTTGTTCATCTCCATAATCTGTTGCACGAGTTCGACAGCATAAGCATGTCCACCAACATTGGGTCGGAAAACACTTTCAGTTTTTATGGAGTCTCCTCTTAGAGCTAGAACATTATCAATCCCAAGAAACTGCAAATCAATCAATGCATTTTCTGTTTCCTCTTTCGAAAATCCACCACAAATAAGGTGAGGAACAGCATCCACATGATATCGATTCATTATTGCAGCACAAATCCCAACTGTACCAGGGCGTTTGCGAATA
>CAYUQU010000058.1:0-21545 GCA_964447015.1 uncultured Flavobacteriales bacterium | reverse complement strand
CCGATACAAAACTTGCTAAATATAGAACCCAACAAGTCCTCAGTTGAGATTTCACCAGTAATCGAACCGAGGTGCTGAATGGCCTGACGGATATCCATAGCAATAAAATCACCTGTGATACCAGTATTGAGTCCTTCCAATACTTTCAGCAGGTCCGTGTGTGCTTTTTGAAGCGCATCAAAGTGGCGTGAGTTAGTTACAATTACATCTTCCTCCCCTATTCCCGCTAAATCAATAGAAGCACGCAAGCGAGTCAATAATTCATCAATATTCACGCGTTCTTTGGCTGAAATGAAGATGGGATTAAACTCACTTAAAAAGTCAAACTCAGCTTGTAATAAGTCGCGTTTGTTCACAATCACAATCAATTGCTGATCTTCTTTGAGATATACCGATTGAAAAGTGTTTAATTCTTCTAAGGTTTTTGATTTATTGGTATTGCGTTCATCTAACAAATAAAGTACGATATGCGCTTCTTTGGCTTTTTGGTAAGAACGTTCAATCCCCATACTTTCCACCACATCTTCCGTTTCACGAAGTCCTGCTGTGTCGATAAAACGATAGCTGATTCCGTCCACCACAATTTCATCTTCAATCACATCGCGAGTGGTTCCTGCAATTTCTGAAACGATGGCACGCTCTTCATTCAAAAGTACATTTAGCAAGGTGCTTTTCCCCACGTTGGGCGAACCAACTATGGCCACAGGCACTCCATTTTTAATTACATTTCCTGTTGAAAAAGATTCCTTTAATCGAGAAACCACATTAATGATTTCGACTACCAAATTATTTAGCTGTGTACGGTCGGCAAATTCGACATCTTCCTCAGAAAAATCAAGTTCAAGTTCGATTAGCGACGCAAATTGAATGAGTTGATCGCGCAAGTGAGAAAGTTCACGGCTGAAACCACCCCGCATTTGTTTCATTGCCAATGAATGAGCCATAGAAGAACGCGAAGCTATCAAATCGGCAATTGCTTCAGCTTGGGCCAAGTCCATTTTACCGTTCATATAGGCACGCATGGTGAATTCCCCTGGATCTGCCATACGACAACCCGTTTCGAGTAAAAGTTGGAGGATTTGTTGCTGAATATACACCGAGCCGTGGCAAGCAATTTCTGTTGTTGCATCTCCAGTAAATGATTTTCCTTTTTGGAGTATAGTCACGAGAACTTCGTCGATTACTGTCCCTTCAGTTGATTTGATGTAACCGAAATGTGCAGTATGTGACGTTTTATCAGTAAGATCTTTACTGAAAATGCGTGAAGTGATTTCCAATGCTTCAGGACCTGACACCCTAATCACTGCAATCGCTCCCATTCCGTTCGCGGTTGACAGTGCGCAAATTGTATCGGCGTGTTCTCCAAAATTCATGGGGCAAAGATAAGGAGAATTGCAGATTGCAGATTGTAAATAGCAGATTAATCTGTGGGGTGGTTACAGATTCGAAGTTTGAAATTTGAAATTAGTGAGCGTAGTTTTTTGATTTCAGATTCACTGAAAACTTCCGACTCTACATACATAAATCTTCAATTCTACTTGAACAACACCTCAATATCACCAACAGAACTGAAACTGAAAACTACCTCATCTAAAGTGACTACTTTTTTGGTAGGAATATGTACAATGTATGTTTTGTACCAAGAAGGATTAGCAAAAACAGCATAATCAGATTCTCCAATTTGATCTTTTAAAGAAACAACAATGTTTCCTTCGAACGGGGTAATGTTGCGCCCTGATTTATCGTACACGATACATTGGTTACCACTCTCTGTGAACGTATAGATAAAATGCTCATCAATTTTGCAGTCAATAATTCTAGGAGTATCTTCTAATTTATAAAGAATTTCACCATTGATTGTCAGAATATATCCAGACTCTGTGTAATCATAATTTTCATCTTCAACTCCTGCTATTACATATATTGCTGGTTCATTTTCTTTAATACTTTCGATTTGATATCCTTTAGTCAATTTTGCAGCATATGAAACATAGTTTGTTTCATTAAATTTTTTGATAGGATCAATCCATTTACCTTTTTTATCTTGAAAGAGGGTATACACATCGTCATCATATCCACAACCACCTGACAAATAAAACCAAGAATTGTTATTGTAATCAATATTATAAGCATAATCACCTTTATATCCACATTTGTATTTGTAGAGTTCATCGCCATTCTTATTGGTTATTTTGATTCCCTTAGTGTCTTCATACAATAAAAAAGCATCATCACCTATCATGTGATAAATGTAATATTCTCCAAAATTCAACACCTCATTTTCATTTTTATCGAAGATGATTGCTTGATCTGTACTCCAACTAACATAAAAATATCCCATAGGTCCAAATCCAATATTATGATGCTGTTTCAATTCAAGCTTTTTACCGCTTCTATCATAAAGAGAACCAACGTTTTTACTGTTCACTACAAAAATTTCATCTTTCTTATTGTATTGAATCGAATGCTCAGCCATTGGTATAATCATTTCGCCAGTAACAAGATCAAAAACACCTTTTTCGTATCTCAAACTAAAATATTGGCTTGGATCATACATTGTGTTTTTTTGCTTAACAATAACTACATCCAATAAATTCAAATCGTCAGAAAAGAACTCATAGTCTTCAATATGATGAAACTCCGTATCAGGATTTTCGTTACTCACAATAAAATAACCACATTGATAGTTTAAACAGTCTTCACAAAAAGTGCCAATAGAGAATTTTTCACCTTTAAAACAATAATTTAGTCTTTCAGGTTCCCATGTTTGAGCGGTTACCAAAGAAATATTTAAAAGTAAAAAGCTTGACAATAACTTATTTACAAAACTCATAATCAGTCTATTTTTAGTGCGTAAATATATAAATTTTTGGAGATTAGCAGTTTGGGTTTTGTAATTCACATTATTGTAGTGGAGGTTAAAAAAAATGGCGTAAATTTGCACTCAATTATGATTCAATACAAAAAAGTAGCATTCTACACACTTGGTTGCAAGTTGAATTTTTCTGAAACATCAACCATTTCACGTCTTTTTGAAGATGCGGGATTTGCGAAGGTTGACATGAATGAGCAACCTGACATTTTTGTACTTAACACATGCTCTGTGACAGAAAATGCAGACAAAAAGTGCAAGCAACTTGTCAAAAAAGTGATGAAAAACAATCCAAACACATTTGTGATTGTCGTGGGATGCTATGCACAATTGAAACCTGAAGAAATTGGTAGAATTCCGGGAGTAGACTTAGTCCTTGGAGCCAACGAAAAATTCAATGTACTCGAGCATCTTGAATCTTTAGAGAAGAAAGAATCAGCTCAGGTTTCGTATCAAAATATTAAAGAGACTAAAGAATTTGTCCCCTCATTTTCATACGGCGACCGCACCCGCAGTTTCTTGAAAATTCAGGACGGTTGTGATTATTTTTGTACTTTTTGTACCATCCCTCTAGCACGTGGTAAAAGTCGTAACGCCACTATAGAAGAGACTATTGGCGAAGCAATGAAAATTGCCGATACAGATATTAAGGAAGTTGTTTTAACTGGAGTAAACATCGGAGATTTCGGTCAAGGAAGTGAGTACAACTTTTATAAACTGGTGCAAGAATTGGACAAAGTGGAGGGTATTAACCGCTTTCGGATTTCGTCTATTGAGCCAAATTTGTTGAGCAATGAGATTATCGACTTTTGCTTGACAAAATCTGAACGTTTTGTACCACATTTTCACGTTCCACTTCAATCGGGATCTAACAAATTACTCAAGGCTATGCGTAGAAAGTATGAGCGTGAGTTGTACGCTGATCGTGTAGCGAAAATCAAGGAATTAAATCCAAAAACGTGTATTGGTGTCGATGTCATTGTTGGTTTTCCAGGCGAAACGGAAGAAGACTTTATGGAAACTTACAATTTTCTAAATGACTTAGACATTTCGTATTTACACGTATTCACTTATTCTGAGCGAGCTAACACAACTGCTGTTAAACTAGGTGAAGTCGTACCAATGGACAAGAGAAAAGAACGCAGCAAGATGCTCCACATTCTCTCAGACAAAAAGAAACGTGCTTTTTACGAATCTGTAGTGGGAGACAAAGGAACTGTTCTCGTTGAAGGAGAAGAAGAATTTGGGTACATGCACGGGTTTACTGAAAACTACGTCAAGGTTAAAATACCTTACAATCCTGAACTAGCGAATACCTTCATCAATGTTTCTCTTACCGAAATTGATAGAGATGGGGTAATGAAGATTGAAATGCTTGGATAATATAGATTAAACTTCTTTTGGTTTCATTCGCAAAGCACGTATTACAAGGAATACACCTACAAGGAATAAGGGAATGCTAAGCATTTGACCTGTATTAATCGCATTTTCAAAATCGCGAGCAGTTTGCCCCTCTTTGATATATTCGATAAGGAAGCGCATGCCCCACAAACCAATCATAAAGACACCAAATATCAGTCCTAGCTTTTCTTTAGCTTTAGTTTTCCAGTACATCCAATAAAGAGTAACGAAAAGTACTAAATACGAAAGTGCTTCGTATAATTGAGCTGGATGACGTGGTGTTGGATCAAATTGTCCTGTCGCATCATCAAAATAATTCGGAAAACTAAATGCCCAAGGTAAATCTGTAGGGATTCCTACTATTTCAGAATTCATCAAATTCCCAAGGCGAATAAAACATGCTGCAACTAAAATTGGAGCTGAAACTCTGTCTAAAATCCACAGCATCGGCTTTTTCGATACTTTAACGGAATAAAACCAAAGTGATAATAATATAGCAATAGCGGCACCATGGCTGGCTAATCCACCTTCCCATACTTTGAAAATCGACAACAAATTATCCTTATAGTAAGCCCAATCGTAAAAGAACACATGCCCTAATCGCGCACCAATAACTGTTGCCAGCACCATGTAAATCAAAAGCTTGTCCAATTCTTTTTCTGGAACTCCTTCTTTTTTGAACATACGCTGAATGACAAAATAACCTATTATCAATCCAGAGACAAATAAAAGTCCGTATTTATTTGGTGTTTTCCACCCTTCAATCAGTTCAGGACTGACGTTCCATACTATATCAAGAATCACTTCGTTCGTTTTTTATTGCTTGGGGGAAAGATAGTGGTTTTTCACGAGAAACTTTAAATTTCAATACTTCTGAACGTCCTTTTTTGAAAATCTTGTTGCTGTTTTGAAGTCCTTTTCGAATTAATTTTTGTTCTTCCGCAGGCAACAAAGTCATTTCATGACATTCAGTAGAACAACAGCCACCAAGCTCAGTTTTACAGTTTTCACACTGAATAAACAACAGATGACATGCATCATTTGCGCAATTTGTATGCACATCACATGGGTCACCACACTGGTGGCAAACTGCAATTACATCATCACTAATTCGCTCACCGCGTCGCTCATCAAAAACAAAATTCTTTCCTATAAACTTGTTTTCAATTCCCTTTTCTTGGCAATCTCTAGCGTATTTAATAATTCCGCCCTCCAATTGGTGCACATTCTTAAATCCACGGTGTTTGTACCATGCACTCGCCTTTTCGCAGCGAATTCCACCTGTACAATACATGACAATATTTTTATCTTCGTTTCCTTTTAAAATTGTTTCTTCAATTTCAGGAAGTGAGTCGCGAAACGTATCCACATCTGGAGTAATCGCACCTTTAAAGTGTCCAACTTCACTTTCGTAATGGTTTCTAAAATCAATTAAAATTGTATCTGGATCATCTGTAAGTTGATTAAACTCTTCTGCAGAAAGGTGTTTCCCCTTGTTACGCACATCAAACGTTTCATCATTCAAACCATCAGCTAGAATTTTATCACGCACTTTGATTTTCAATTTCAAAAATGAAAATTCTGCCGATTCTTCAACTGCTATATTCAATCGAATATTTTTCAAAAAGGCAATGTTGTCCAGTTCTTTTCGAAATTCCTCTAACGATTCGGTTGGAACGGCTATTTGGGCATTAATACCCTCTTTCGCTACATAAGTTCGACCTAAAACACCTAGACGATTCCACGTCAGAAAAAGGTGATTTCTAAATAAAGTTGGATTGGGAATTGATGCATACTGATAAAAAGAGATAGTCACTAATTTGACTCCCTTTTCGCGTAACTGAACCAACAATTCCTCTTTGCTATAAGTATTCCACAGTTGCATGCTATGTATATTTTAAATTAAAGAGTGCCGCAAAGATAGTGAATTTTAGGAAATGTGAATGATGTTTTTTTGCGTCCAGAATTTCATTGAATGGTCTACTTTGATGAAGTTAATTCAAACACAACAGAGTGAATGAAATTATGCTCTAACACATTCTAAAAAAAGATTTTTAAATGCTATTTCAAATTCAACAACCTCTCTTTAATAGATTCCAGCTTAGTGATTACAAAATCTGAAGATGCAGTTTGATTGTTGTCTGTAGAAAATTCTTCAATATCGATTTTATCTCGCATTGCTTTTTTGGCACCATCTAGGGTAAAACCTCGTTGCTTTACAAGAACATAGATTTTTTCAATATTTGCAATGTCCTTAACTGTGAATTGGCGATTTCCTTTGTTGTTTTTTTTAGGTTTAAGCACAGGGAATTCCTTTTCCCAGAAACGAATTAGCGAAGCGTTCACCTCAAACAAATCGGCTACCTCACCTATAGAGTAGTACAATTTATTAAGATGTTCATAATTTATTTGCTTCATGCTGAAAATAGACATTGTATTGAACGAAAATAATCATAAATTCGGTGCGGCAAATAAAAAAATGAAACGAATTATATTATTGGTCCTACTTATTGGTGTATTTTTCATCAAATTACACGCAAATTCTGACTCATTAACAAAGTCAGACTCTCTAATTGCGTTTGATTATTCTTCACCCGAAATGAAACGAAGTTGTTTAATTGATTCACTAATAGACTTCGCTTCAAAACACATCGGAACACCATACCGCTACTCAGGTTGTTCTCCATCAGGATTTGACTGTAGCGGATTCATGAACTATATCCACAGCCTATTTGGAATAAACATGTTACGTTCTTCTCGCGATATTGCAAAAGAAGGAATTGAAGTAAAATTCAACGATATTGAACCTGGTGATTTGGTATTTTTTAAAGGTCGGAAAACTTCATCTAACGTAGTTGGACATGTAGGATTGGTTGTAGAAAAAACGAGTAAATCCTTTAAAATGATTCACGCATCTGTAAGTAAAGGTGTAAAAATAGACGACTATGAATCAGCATATTATCAAAGTCGTTTTCTTTTTGCGAGAAGGTTGAATTACCCATCAATTGATTCAACGGTACCGCTCATTGAGTAAAGAAATCGCTTTGTGTAAATATTTTGTGTAAATTTGACATTCTTTCAATGTGAATATGAAAAAAATTATCAGAAATTTATCTATTTTAACTGTAGCGTTGAGTTCGTTACTTTTCAACGGATGTAATACCGAATTTGATGTAACAACTGATTATCAAGTTACACCTATTATTTTTGGTTTATTAGATCAAAACGAAGAATACCACTATGTCCGTATCAACAAAACTTTTCTAGGACAAGGCAATGCTTACGACTTTGCTATGGTGGATGACTCGAGCTATTTCAATACTGTCGATGCGACAATTACTGAAATTTTGAGTAATGGATCTCAAGGACGTGTATGGCAATTAAGAGATACTATTCTTGAAAACAAAAGTGAAAATGGAGCATTTTTTGCGCCAACGCATAAATTGTATTACTTCTATACGGATAACGACACAGAGCCTTTGGTAAATGATGCTACCTATAGACTTGATGCTGATTTAAATGATGGCCAATACACAGTTAAAGGTATTACTAAACTTGTAACAGATGTTGTTTTATCATCACCTTCGGAGCAATCGACGTTTCCGATAAAAGGTGCTCAGGCTGGAGATTACAAGGGATTACCTATAACTTGGACAACAGCAATGGGTGCTGGAGGTCGAAATTCAAAGTACAATGTGAAATTAGTATTTCATTATGATGAGTTTGTTGGAGGTGTGCCTACTTCTAAATCATTCACGTGGAATCTTGCAGAACTGTCAGGAGAAGGCTTCACAAATTCCACAATTAGTGTTTCTGCTTCAGGAGAACAATTTTATCAAATGGTACAATCAAGAATAGCAATTGATCCTACTGTAGAAAGAAGACTTCATACTTATTTTGAAATTAAATTAACTGCAGGCTCGCAAGATCTTACTAACTATATGTTAGCCACCCAGCCTGCATCATCACTAGCGCAAAGTAAGCCGATATACACTAACCTTGAAGGAGCCATTGGTCTATTTTCAGCGCGATATACTTATACGAGAACAAAATATTTTGTTGATCCTGTTTGGGCAAACTGGAGAACGCTTGATCAGAGTTCAATGCGTGAATTATGTGAAGGTCCTTACACCTATCAGTTGGAATTCTGTTCTAATCATCCAGCTGACAATTCGACTTCGTTCAGATGTGATTAAGAATAAAAATATACTATGAAAAGCTCGCATCACTGGTGTGAGCTTTTTTTGTGATAAACAACCTAATATTTCCCCGCTACTTATTCATTTTTCTTAATTTTACTCCATGACCGAAAGAAAAACTCTATTTGTTGATGTGGTATTGCCTTTGGCGGTTAATCTCACATTTACCTATCGAGTTCCTTTCGAAATGAATGAAATTGTACAGAATGGGATTCGTGTTGTCGTTCCTTTTGGGAAATCAAAACTGTATACGGCAATAATCGTCCGAATACATGAAGAAATTCCGAAACAATATCAGGCGAAGTATCTCGAACATGTTCTTGATGAGAAACCAATAATTACAGGCACTCAACTCAAACTTTGGAAATGGATTTCGGATTATTACATGGCCCCACTTGGTGATGTAATGAGCGCTTCTCTTCCTGGCAACTTCAAATTAGCGAGTGAAACGAAAGTTGTTTTACATCCTGATTTTGAAAGAGATTATTCGGAGTTGGATGATAAAGAATACTTAATCGTTGAAGCACTAGAGCTTCAAGAAACACTTGACTTAAAAGAAATATCTCAAATTCTTCAACTTAAATCAGTACATGGCATAATCAAAAAGATGATTGAAAAAAGAGTCATCATGTCATCTGAAGAATTGAAATTTAAATACACCCCAAAACGCGCCACTTTTGTTCGGTTAAATAGTAGCTTCTCTTCCGAAAAGGAATTAGAAGAATTACTAAACACATACGAAAGTGAAAATCGAAAGAAAAAACAGTTTGAAGCGCTCATGATTTACCTCAAAAAAGGTGGATTTGACAAAAATGAAATCAAACCTATTCTGCGTTCAGAACTTATAGATGAAGGTGTTTCACTATCTGCTCTTAACACACTAGAAAAGAATGGGATTATGGAAAGTCTCCGACTTGAAATCTCACGACTAACAGATAGTGATAGCGATATTACAGAAACGAAAACACTTTCTGAAGCACAACAAACAGCTTTAACTGAGATACAACGTTCTTTTATAGAAAAAGACGTTTGTCTTTTGCATGGCGTCACAGGTTCGGGTAAAACAGAAATCTATGTCGACTTGATAAAAGAACAGGTTGAAAAAGGAAACCAAGTGCTTTACCTTTTACCCGAAATAGCATTAACAACGCAGTTAATCAATCGTCTTTCAAAATATTTTGGTGATTTAATTGGGGTTTACCACTCAAAATTCAACCAAAACGAACGAATTGAAATTTGGAATTCGGTTCTGTCAAATGACCCAAACAAATTTCGAATCATTTTAGGTGCTCGCTCAAGTATTTTCCTTCCTTTTAAATCTTTGGGACTCATTATCATAGATGAAGAACACGAAAGTTCTTTCAAACAACACGATCCATCTCCAAGGTATCATGCGCGTGATGCGGCTATTGTTCTAGGAAAATTACACGGAGCAAAAGTGCTTTTAGGAACGGCGACACCATCAATTGAAACATACTACAATGCGAAGGATGGAAAATTTGGCTTGGTAAACTTAACAACCCGTTTTGGAGATATACAGCTGCCCGAAATTCAGTGCGCAGACATCAAAAAAGAACGACAGCGTAAAACGATGCAGTCTATTTTTAGTTCGTTTTTGGTTGAACACATGAAAGAAGCGCTTGATAGAAAAGAACAAATCATATTATTTCAAAACAGACGTGGATATACTCCAATCTGGATTTGCGAAGTGTGTAATTGGTCGCCCACTTGCAAAAGTTGTGATGTTTCACTTACTTATCACAAACACACCAATACGCTAAAGTGTCATTATTGCAGTTATACCATTCCCCCCGTTGGAACTTGTGGCAATTGCGGGAGCAATCGACTCAAAATGCATGGGTTTGGTACAGAGAAAGTTGAAGATGAATTGAATTTAATTTTTCCCGGAATTAAAATAGCGCGACTTGATCTTGACTCAACCCGTTCTAAAGATGGTTACAAAAAAATTCTTGACCAATTTGAAAGCAAGGAGGTGAATGTTTTAGTGGGAACACAAATGGTAACAAAGGGATTGGATTTTGACAATGTTTCCCTAGTAGGCATTTTAGATGCAGATATGATGTTGCGCTATCCAGATTTTCGTTCATTTGAGCGAAGTTATCAACTTATGTCGCAAGTTGCGGGGCGTGCGGGAAGAAAATATAAGCGCGGAAAAGTAATTATCCAAACAGGAGCTCCTGATCATTGGATTATTCAACAAGTCATGAAGCATGATTATGAAACGATGTACACTCAAGAAATCTTGGAAAGACGTAACTTCAATTATCCACCATTCTCAAAGCTCATCTATTTAACTTTAAAGCACAAATCAGAAATGCAACTAGAAGGAAGTGCAGCAGATCTGGCTCTACAATTAAAGGCCGTTTTCGGAAATAGAATCGTAGGTCCTGAGTATCCTTTAGTGCGAAAAATTCAAAATTCATACATCAAGATTATCCGAATAAAATTGGAAAGGGAAGCCTCGCACAAAAAAGTGAAAGAGCGCTTACAAGAAATTATTGATGCTTTTTACTCAAGTCCTGTTAACAAATCTGTGCGGATTGGGATTGATGTAGATCCGTTATAGAACAATATTGCATCCACAAAAACAGACATAAAAAAAAGGGAGTTTTTAACTCCCTCTTCATTATCCTAAATATGATTTCAATATTTTAGAGCGCGAAGTATGTTTCAATCTTCGGATTGCTTTTTCTTTAATCTGTCTCACTCGTTCTCTAGTCAAGTCAAACTGAGTTCCAATTTCCTCGAGAGTCATTGGAGGTGTCTCACTTAAGCCGTAGTACAATCTCACCACATCACCTTCTCGGTGAGTTAGCGTAGAAAGTGAACGTTCAATTTCTTTTCGGAGTGAATCTTTCATCAACTCACTTTCAGGCCCTGGTAAATCAGTATTTTCCATTACATCTAACATACTTGAAGACGATTCATCGCCATCTTTAAGTGGTGCATCCATTGATGTATGTCTTCCTGAATTAGCAAGAGATTGTCTAACTTCTTCAGTAGTGATATCGAGAAATTCTGCCAATTCTTCAGCTGATGGTGGACGTTCAAAACGTTGTTCCAATTCTGAGAATGCACGATTAATTTTATTGATAGTGCCAATTTTATTCAATGGAAGTCGAACAATACGTGCTTGTTCTGCCAAAGCCTGTAAAATTGATTGGCGAATCCACCAAACTGCATAAGAAATAAATTTAAAACCACGAGTTTCATCAAAACGTTGTGCAGCTTTAATTAAACCGACATTACCTTCATTAATCAAATCTGGTAATGAAAGACCTTGGTTTTGGTATTGTTTAGAAACAGAAACCACAAAACGCAAATTCGCTTTTGTTAAACGATCTAATGCAGCTTGATCACCCTGCTTAATTCTACGTGCCAAATCGACCTCTTCTTCAGCGGTTATAAGGTCTACACGACCTATTTCCAAAAGGTATTTATCCAATGAGGCGGTCTCTCTATTAGTGACCTGTTTGGCTATCTTTAACTGTCTCATAATCTCAAGGTTACTGGTTTCTATACTTATAAGACGTAAATAAAAGTAAAAGGGTTTGCCGTTCCTTAAAAAAAAAAATATTTATATTTTTCTTTTCTTCTTTACATTGATATTAAAGCCTAACCCAAACGAAAATCTAATTTCACTTAAGTCTTTAATTCCGCCTTCTCCCGAACGAATTCCATATAAATACCTGATATTCATAAAGAGGTGAAAATAATTTTTAGCGTAATAATTAAATCCTCCATGAAGACTCGCCAAGGGGTCAATTGAAGTTCGTTGAGGCTCAAATGGCGTTGGCAACAATACGGGGCTTTTAATTACCTCAGACCATAAAACACCAGCTTGAATCCCCAAATAAGGGTCAAATTGCTTCTCTTTAGTAAAATGGTAAGAAACACCAGCAAATACAGAATGATATTCATCATAAAACTTTTTTGAAGCTCCACCAATGTTGCCAACATTGTAGTATGTATCACCACGAAGCGACCATGTCTCTTCAAGTTGATATTCCAACTCACCTTTCACATAAGCATGTGTAGTCGATACAGCGAAAGGTTTTCCTACTACTAAAGTGGTCGTTGCTCTCAACATTCCATCCTTTTTAAACTCTTGAGAAAAGACAATAGGAAGACACATTACTGCCGCAGCAGTTGTCAAAACGAATCTAGTTACCATAAGTCTGCAATTTTAATATTCATACTTAGAGTTAGAAACAAATGCCCTTCAAAACCTCTGTGCGCATCATCTTTAAAGTGTAACCTATCTTTGCCATTTTCTTCATGAATATGTGTATGAATATCCTCACCTAAGTGGAGCATATATTGTGCTGACAATCCAAAATTAACACGGTCACTCACATTAAAAATGGTTCCTAACCCCATTTGAACAGCCGAACTCCACCTATCCTTAGATTCAGGTGCTTCAAACCCATCTGAAAATATGCTCACTTTAGTGTAATCAAAACAGTGACCTGCCAAAATATATGGTTCAACTATTTTGCCTGGTTTAAAAGGATAAAACATCACCGACCAACCGATATGAGCATCCACTCGTGAGCCTAAACCACTAACATTGTTCGTAATGTAATCAGCAAACCATTCTGTATTGATACGCTCCATTAATCTTAAGCGAAACTGTCCCCCAGCTCCAAGTCCTGATGTATTAGAAGTACCAAAAACGCTACCTGTTGTGCGCAACCCAAGTTCTAATCTTCCATTATCTGGGAACTTATCCTGAGCATAAATGGCTAAGGGGAAAACAAATAAAATCCAAATTAACTTTTTCATAGCAGATCTTTTATTTAGAACGAGAATTTACAAAAGAGTTACTCTTTTGCTGAAAATAACTAATACTTTATTAGTGGTTCAATCTCTTGTAGTATGGTATCTACGGCTGCTTCAAGAGAAATATTATTAGAGCTTATCACTAAATCAGGAGACTTCGGAAGTTCATACGGAGAATCAATGCCGGTAAAGTTTTTCAACTCACCACTTCGCGCTTTCTTGTATAGTCCTTTTACATCACGTGCTTCACACACTTCAATCGGGCAATCAACAAAAACTTCAAAAAAGTGTTTCTTTCCCACAATTTCTCTAACCATTTTTCTATCGTCATCAAATGGGGAAATGAAAGCCGAAAGCACTATCAATCCTGCATCAAGCATTAGCGAAGTAACCTCTCCCACTCTTCTTATGTTCTCTTTTCTATCATCCTCTGTAAAACTGAGGTTCTTGTTCAAACCATGGCGAACATTATCCCCATCTAAGTGAAATGTTTTGTAACCTTTATCAAATAATTTTCTCTCGAGTGTAGCTGCAATCGTGCTTTTCCCTGCGCCAGACAATCCTGTAAACCAAACAACCAGAGGACGTTGATTCATGGACGCATTTCTCTCTTCAACGGAAATAGAGGAACGAACAGGAAATAAATTCATACTTAATTACATATTATTGATTCTGTAAAAATAGAAATATACACTAAACTAAGACACATTACGTTTCTGATTTATACATTTGCACTATGAGAATTGGTTTACTTTTCATTTTCGTTATAGCTACTGCTTTCGTTTTTTCGCAACGCAATGTGAAAGACTCTCTTATCGGTACGCCTTTAGTTGGAATTCATTACACAGCGATCTGGCCTCAAGCTGATTTAGCTGAGCGATATGGATATATGAATCAAATGGGGTTAACAGCAGGCTATAAAACAAAGAAAAATTGGGTTTACGGTATTGAAGGGAATTTTATTTTTGGTAATAAAATTCGCGTAGAGAACCTTTTTGCTCACCTTGTAGATGACAAGGGAAATATTACAGAGGTAGGTGGTGGTCCTGGAGTAGTTGAATTATTCACACGTGGGTTTAATATAAATGCTCACGCGGGTAAAATTCTCCCTTGGCTCAGTCCAAATCCAAATTCAGGGATCTACATATCAGGTGGAATTGGGTATACACTCAGTAAAATTCGCATTGAAACAACTCATGATGTTATTCCCCTCATTGAAACTGAAAACAAACGCGGATACGACAGACAAGCAATCGGATTAAGCTTGCATCAATTTGTTGGTTATTCACACTTGAGCGCACGAAGAATTATTCATTTTTATGTAGGGTTTTACGCAAATGAAGGATTTACGCGATTCAGTCAAAGTTATTTTTACGACACTGGAGAGCCTTCAGGTAGTGACATTCAGCTCGATATTCAAATTGGAGTTCGAGGTGGATGGTATATTCCAATCTATAGAAGAAAAGCCAAAACGGTATATTTTAACTAATGCATTTAGTCTACAATTTCGGGATTTTTTTCTACGGATTCATAGTTCGAATTGTAGCTCTTTTCAATCCAAAAGCTAGGAAATGGATAGTGGGAAGACAGAACTGGCGTAAAAATATTGCGCAGAACTTTACTCCCTCAAAAACAATCTGGTTTCACTGTGCGTCGCTGGGTGAATTTGAACAAGGGCGTCCATTGATTGAAGAAATTAAAAAAAAGTCACTTTCTTCAAAAATCGTCATTACATTTTTTAGTCCAAGTGGTTATGAGATTCGAAAAAATTATCAGGGAGCGGATTTCATATGTTATTTACCTCTTGACACACCGAAAAATGCCCGTGATTTCATTAAGTTGATTCAACCTGATCAAGCTTTCTTTGTGAAATATGAGTTTTGGGCAAATTATCTTTTTGAATTAAAGAGGCATAAAATCCCCACCTACTGTGTGTCTGGTTTATTCAGAAAGGAACAGCGCTTTTTTAAGAAGAATAACGCATTTTTCAGATGCATTTTAAGCTCATTTACTCACTTTTTTGTACAGACCAACACTAGTCGCGAACTTTTAGAGAGCATCAATTTCAAAAATGTGACAGTAAGTGGAGATACGCGCTATGATCGTGTGTTGTCTAATGCGAAGAAAGTTGAACCACATTCGATATTGGAGCGTTTCAAGTCGAATCATAAAGTTTGGGTAATCGGAAGTTCGTGGTCGGTTGATGAAGAATTGTTGTTTCCATTAATCAACAGCGGCCAAGTTGAAGAGCGGATTATCATTGCTCCTCATGAAGTACATGAATCACACGTGAATTCAATAAAAAAAGCATTAATTATTCCAAGTATCAAACTCTCAGAGTGCAATGAGCACACTGATTTCAGAGAAGTTAAAGTGCTAATTATCGACTGTATTGGCTTATTAGCTAACGCATATTATTATGGAGATTATGCGTATGTAGGTGGAGCCTTTGGAAAAGGATTACACAACATTTTAGAACCTGCAGTTTTCGGTTTACCTGTAATTTTTGGACCTAATCATTCAAAGTTCCCAGAAGCATCTCTTTTTATTCATGCAGGAATTGGATTTTCAATTCACGACTTGAATTCTTTTATTGAAAAACGAAATCACATTCTCAATAACCTAGAGGAAATATCTAATGATGCAAAAGAATTCATCATCACAAATTCAGGAGCAACAAATAGTATTCTCAAACAGTTAAATCTGAATTAAACGCACAAAAAAAGAGGTGCTCTTTGCACCCCTCTTCCATTTTCAAGTCTATTTCTGAGAATTATTTTACAAATTCTGTAATTGTCTTTTCGATAATGGCCACACACTCCATCAATTGATCTTCAGTCATTACTAAAGGTGGTGCAAATCGGATGATATTTCCATGTGTTGGTTTTGCTAAAAGTCCGTTATCGCGAAGCGACAAACACAATCTCCATGCCGTATCACTTTCTTGTGTATCGTTAACGATAATTGCATTGAGCAATCCTTTACCGCGAACTTTCACTACCAAATCAGATTTTGCAATAATTCGATTCATCTCCGCACGGAAAATTTCACCTAAACGCATTGAGTTTTCAGCTAATTTTTCATCACGTACCACTTCCAAAGCTGCAATAGCCACTTTAGCCGCAACAGGATTTCCGCCAAAGGTAGAACCGTGTTGTCCTGGCTTAATCACATTCATGATATGGTCGTTTGCCAACACAGCAGATACAGGATAATTACCTCCTGAAAGTGCTTTACCGAGAATCAAAATATCTGGTTGCACATTTTCATGATTTACAGCTAACAACTCACCTGTACGAGCAATTCCTGTTTGAACCTCATCGGCAATAAACAATACATTGTGCTTTTCACACAACGCTTTAGCTCCTGCCAAATATCCTTCAGAAGGAACATACACACCCGCTTCACCTTGAATAGGCTCAACTAAAAATGCTGCTATATTTTCTCCTTTGATGGCTTCTTCAAGTGCGTTTAAATCGTCGTATGCAATACGAATAAAACCTGGAGTGAAAGGGCCAAAACTCTTTCTTGCATCTGGATCATTCGAAAAAGAAATAATCGTTGTTGTTCTGCCGTGGAAATTATTTTCACACACTATAATTGTTGCTTCATTCTCCGCAATTCCTTTGACTTCATAAGCCCATTTACGTGCAAGTTTCACAGCCGTTTCTACAGCTTCAGCTCCGGTATTCATCGGAAGCACTTTATCAAAGCCAAAATATTCGGTGATGAATTTTTCGTAAACACCAAGTGAATCATTGTAGAATGCGCGAGAAGTTAAAGCTAAGGTGCTTGCCTGCTCCACCATTGCCTGAACAATTTTAGGATGGCAGTGTCCTTGGTTCACAGCAGAGTAAGCAGAAAGAAAATCATAATAACGTTTTCCTTCGACATCCCACACATACACTCCTTCTCCTCTTGTCAACACAACAGGTAGTGGATGGTAGTTATGAGCGCCGTGCTTGTCCTCTAATTTGATCAATTGCGATGAGGATAATTGGTCTTGAATCATTTCCATATCTTTTTCGTTAAAATGTAAACACTCATCGCGGAGAGTGTACAATCCTTTCCTGCTTTAAAATGGAGAGAAATCATCCTAGCCACAAAATTAGTGAAGGAAAAATGAATAAACAAATTTAACCTAAATGAAGTTTACCTAATAAATCTTGTAAAGCAATTATTCTACCACAACTTTAGACATACTCGTCATCCCATTACTTAAAATATGGATATAATAAATCCCAGAATGTTGAATTGTAATTTCAGCTGTTGTACTCAAATTATCGTACGACACTACCGTGCGTCCCGCTACGTCGAACACCGTAATTTCATCCATCTTCTTATCAAAATTCACAGTCACTTTACCTGTTGTTGGGTTTGGATAAACTTTAGGAGAATCCATCGCCATTTCAGACACACTAACCAATTCATTTAATCTATATTGACTGAAAAAGCGCCAAATTTCGATACTTGCATCAAAATCACGATTGGTAACTCCTATTATCACAGGAGCACCAGGCCATGTGTGACCACCATCAGTTATCTTGTAAAACTCAACCGTTGAACCTGCATTTCCATTTTCATAAATATAGTGTTCAGCAGTACATCCATCGGTAGTATTTGTGTTTGGAACAGGGGTTATAACTGGAGTGGTATTACACCCATTAAGCTGAACCCAAAAATCAACTAAATCAGGAATCGGTGTGTTTGATACATCTCCATTGTATGGTACTACTCCATCTGCAGTTCCATGAATCTGCATAATTGGTGTAGGATTAGCAGGATTACATGCAGCAAGTTTTGCAGAGGTCATCGTACCTGTAACAGAAGCAACAGCTGTAATTCTATGACCAATAGTACATGCTAACTCATAGCTCATATACCCACCATTGCTCATCCCCGTACTATAAACTCTGTTTAAATCGATATTATAATCTGCGTTAATTTCATCTATCAACAAAGATAAAAAGCCTACATC
This sequence comes from uncultured Flavobacteriales bacterium, assembly GCA_964447015.1. GTDB lineage: Bacteria > Bacteroidota > Bacteroidia > Flavobacteriales_D > Crocinitomicaceae > Wandonia. The sequence goes on along the minus strand of CAYUQU010000058.1, from coordinate 3,292 downwards.
ATCCACTCCTGGATAACCGAAAGCATTCCAATAACGATTGCCTCCACCGTCAAATGTACCATTCGGGTGTATTATTATGAAATTAGCTGTGTCCGCAATCGGTCTAAAATTTCCATAAGACTCTTGTTGGACATTATTGGAAGTATAACCATGAAGATTAAACACTAATGGAACTGCCGTTGTACCGTCGTATATCGCTGGAACATATAGTTTGTATTCACGCGTTATGCCGTTGTGTTGAATAGTATGTGATGTGTTTGATTGGGCAGAAAATTGCCCTAAAAAAGAAATAAAAACACAAGTGAATAGAGATTTTTTCATAGTTTGTTAAATTTAACGCAATTTACAAAATAATGAACCACAAATACATTAATTACCTTATTTCACCCAATAAAAACAACTATTTCACGTTTTTTATTTACCTTCGATAAAATAATTTTGATGAGTAAATTTATATCTATCATATTAGTTTTGATAACGTTTGGAGTTCATTCTCAAGATTTTTTTCGTCCAAGCCATTCATTTAAAGTTGATTTAGGACTTCCTTCTGCTCAAGGCAATAAACCATATAAGTATGTAATGCAAGGACTCTTTAATGCTTCTGCTTATTATCAATATACCTTGCCTTTTGGACTTAACTTTGGCGGAGGAGCGAATCTCAATTACTTTACTATTAATGAATTCAGACTTCCAGGCTTAGTAAAAGGTGGAATTACATCCGTCGGTGGTTTTGGTAAATTAGGCTATGAAAAGTTTTTCGCACCTAATGTAGCAATGGACTTTGGCGTTAAATTCGGATATGGGTATTCATATAGTAAGAATACCAAAACAATGGAACAGATAGGTAAAGCACATGAATTTGATGCGCTATACATCGAACCAATGGTCAATTTATATTTGATGGCAGATGATAATTCCGGATTTTCATTAAGTATTGGCTACGTATTTAAAGGACTGAAATTCAATGAAACTCATTTAATGGTGGATGAAATCACGGGCTATGAACCTAAAGATTTTAGTTCAAATACGCATTTCTTGTTAGTTGGTTTTGGGTATACGTACTACTTTGGAAGAAAAGGTCAAAACAACTAATCTGACACAAATTAATGATGTTATCTAAAATTGTTTTTTACGTTTTTGTCTATCCTTCATCTCATTTACCACTGGGAATTTTATACTTTTTTACTGATGTTTTTTACGTTTTTATCTATTACATAATCGGTTACCGCAAAAAAGTAATTTTTCAAAATCTGCGCAATTCATTTCCTGAAAAATCTGAACAAGAAATCAAATCAATTGCACAAAAATTTTATCGACATTTTACTGATTTATTGGCTGAAGGTGTGAAAAACTTGAGCATATCTCAAAAACAGTTATTGAAAAGAGTTAAAATTGAGAATCCTGAACTGATGCAACGGCTTTATAACGAGAATCGAAGTGTTTTACTCGTCAGTGGTCATTATAACAATTGGGAATTGCTTATCACTTCTCAATCTCTTTTATTCCCTCATCAGGCAGTTGGTATAGGCAAGCCTTTAACGAGTAAATTTTGGGATAAAAAACTCAATGAACTGCGTGCTCGAAATGGTATGAGAATCATCAACAGTCGAAATGTAAACGAGAAATTGACAAAGTGGAAAGATGAGTCCATTGCTATTTTATCTCTTTCCGACCAATCACCTGGGGATTCGTTTAAAAGTTATTGGATGGAATTTCTGAATCAGCCCACGGCCGTTTTGTTTGGGACTGAATTGTTAGCCAATGAATATGACATGGCTGTAGTATTTTTCCATATGAAAAAGGTTAAACGAGGACATTACACTATTGAAATGGAATTGATAACAGAAAATTCACGTAACGAACCTTATGGTCTCATTACAGAAGCTCATACTAAGAAATTGGAGCAAATCATTCAACAGAAACCCGAATTCTGGCTTTGGTCGCACAAACGTTGGAAACGTGAAATCCCTGAAGATTTGGCCGAATTAAAGGCTGAGCAAAAGAAACGATTTGAGCAGAAATATCGTAGTGCTTAATTCATTCTCAAGAAAAATAGCACTCCAAAGTGATGCTAAAAACTCTTTTGACCATTCTTAACCATTCTCTTCAACAACGGGCTAGGTCTATATCGATCTTCACCATACTCATCCTGAAGTTCGGTTAATCTTGCCAATACCCACTCCAAACCGACCTCTTCTGCCCATTGCAACAATCCTTTTGGGTAGTTTACACCTTTGGTCATTGCTAAGTCTATGTCTTTTTTGGAAGCAATATTCAAGAAAAGTGCATCAATTGCCTCGTTCATCAGCATCACGAGAATTCGATCTAAAATTTCTTTACCGACCTTTTCATCTTTAACAGGTACTGGTTGTACAATTCCTTCCGCATAATTGTAGTATCCTCTCCCCGATTTACGCCCAAGATATCCTGCTTCTGAATGTCTTTTTTGCGTCAATGAGGGTCTATATCTTGAATCGTAATAGAAAGCAGCAAAAACAGTTTCTGTCACTGTGTAATTTATATCATTCCCGATGTAGTCCATCAATGTAAAAGGCCCCATTTTAAATCCACCAAGCTCGGTCATTGCCCAATCTATAGTGGCGAAATCAGCCATTCCTTCTTCGTAAATGCGAAGTGCTTCTCCGTAAAAAGGGCGTGCCACGCGATTCACAATAAATCCAGGTGTATCTTTTGTAATTACAGTAATTTTACCCCAGCTATCAATTAGATCTTTTGCTTCTTTTAGCACTTCAGAAGAAGTTTGTACAGCAGGAATAATCTCAACTAAAGGCATCAAAGGAGCTGGGTTGAAAAAGTGAATTCCAATTACGCGATTAGCATTTTGAAGTACCGCTCCAATTGAAGCAACTGAAAGAGAAGAAGTATTTGTTGCCAGAATACAATGTTCATCAACGATTGTTTCAAGTTGTCGGAAAACTTCGTTCTTAATTTTAATATTTTCAATAATTGCTTCGATAATAATTCCAGATCCAGCAAAATCAGTCAAATTAGAAGAAAACGTAATTCTTCCCATAATACTGTTTGCCTCATCATCAGTAAACTTACCTTTCTCTACCAATCTCATCAAAATTTTGGTAAGACTATTTTTAGCTGATTCTAATTGTACTTCGTTTACATCTACTAAAACTACATTATGTCCTGATGTAGCAGCAACTTGAGCGATTCCACTCCCCATTGTCCCTGCACCTAATACACCTACTTTTATCATGAATTTTGTTTTTTATTGACCTTTAAAAATTGGCTTTCTTTTTTCTAGAAATGCTGATGTACC
>CAYUQU010000057.1:0-21681 GCA_964447015.1 uncultured Flavobacteriales bacterium | reverse complement strand
TCAAGCATTTATTGTTCAACTGGTTATAAGATAAACATTGACTCCTGTAAGAAATAAAGGCGTCTTAAATAAAAATGAAAATGAAAACAATTTCATCCGTTTTGGCTATAGGCATAGCCGCACTTTTTCTTCTTTCTTCTGTAAAAGGTGACACTCAGCCAAAAAGTATTCATGAATTATGTGCCAACTCTATTGAAGGCGAAAAAGTATGTCTGAGTCAATACAAAGGGAAAAAGATCATGATTGTAAACACCGCTTCCAAGTGCGGATATACACCACAGTATGAGGATTTAGAAAAACTATATCAGCAATTTAAAGATGATAATTTTGTAATTATTGGCTTTCCAGCAAACGATTTTATGGGGCAAGAGCCTGGGTCTAATGAGGAAATAGCTGAATTTTGCAAAAAGAATTACGGTGTTACATTCCCAATGATGGAGAAAATTACTGTAAAAGGGAAAGACATGCACCCAATTTACCAATTTCTAACGGAAGAATCTAAAAATGGCGTAATGGACAGTAAAGTAAAATGGAATTTCCAAAAATACCTTATCAACGAAAAGGGTCAGTTGGAAAAAGTGTATTACTCTGGAACAAAACCTTTAGATGACGAAATTGTGAATTGGATTACAGGTAAATAATTCAACTTCAACACATGAAGTAGTTAAATCCTGGCTCACAAAGTCGGGATTTTTCATTTTTACTTCTAATCCTTACCGTTTTCTTTAAATCTTTGTTATTTTAGGCAAAGAAATTCACACACATGACAATACACCCTCTCAATACAGGCATGTTTAAACTAGACGGCGGAGCGATGTTCGGCGTTGTTCCTAAATCAATTTGGCAACGTACAAATCCAGCTGACGAATACAATATGTGCACGTGGGCAATGCGGAGTATGCTTATTGAAGATGGAAATAAACTCATTCTGATTGATGCAGGTATTGGGGACAAGCAAGATGAAAGGTTCTTTTCACATTATTACTTACATGGTGATGACTCCCTTCACGGAAATTTAAAAAAATTAGGTTATTCAGCTGATGACATTACTGATGTTTTTCTAACACATTTACATTTTGACCATTGCGGTGGAGCGATAAAACGCAAAGGAGAAAATGGATTTGAACCTGTTTTTAAAAAGGCGAAGTATTGGAGCAATGAAAAGCACTGGAAATGGGCTACAGAACCTAATCCACGAGAGAAAGCATCGTTTTTAAAGGAAAATATTTTACCTATTCAAGAGAGTGGGCAGTTAAAATTCATTGAGCGCAAAGGAGATTATACCGAAAATATTTTCACAAACTTCAATGCGCTTTTCGTAGATGGACATACCGAAAGTCAAATGATTCCCCATATTCAATATAAAGGAAAAACCATTGTATTCATGGCAGATTTGCTTCCAAGCACTGGACATATTCCACTGCCTTATGTGATGGGGTACGACACACGCCCTTTGATTACAATAAGTGAAAAAGAAAAATTCTTGAATAAAGCTTGTGATGAAAATTACATTTTATTCTTAGAACACGATGGAGTGAACGAATGCTGTACCTTACAACGAACCGAAAAAGGTGTTCGCCTAGACCAAATTTTTCAATTCAGCGAAATATAAACTCAAAAAAACACTACTATGGATAAGTACATACAAGCACTCATTGCATTACACAATTCAGTAATTCTCCCAGGTTTCGGAGCTTTATCAATTACCAATGAAGAGACAGGAGAAATCATGTTCAATGAATACCTCAAATTCAACGATGGAAAACTTGAGTCTTACATTGCAGAACAAGAAGGTATTGACAAGCAAGATGCAACCAACATGATTGCAAAGTATGTACGTGATTTGGAATTGTTGTTAAACAAAGGTGAGTCATACGACATTTTCCAGTTTGGTCGATTTGTTAAAAAACCTGATGGTTCTTTTGATTTTGAAAATTGGTCCTCATTTAGTGAAGAAGGATCATCTACTTATATTACTCCAGCTAAAAAAACGAAAAAAGAAGACAAAAAAGTAGCTGAAGTAGAAGAGGAAAAACCAAAAGAGAAGGAAAAGGAAAAAGAAATAGAAATAGAAATAGAAATAGAAATAGATAAAAAGGAAAAGGAAGCGGAAACAAAATCATTGAAAAAAGAAGTTATTTCTGCAGAAGAAATTGACTCCATAAAAGAAGTTTACGAAAAACCAGCTGATAGAACTTTGTCTGAGGAAGAAAAAAAACAATCAAAAAACAAATTCACTCCTACTGAGTCTTCTGAAAAAACAAGTGAAGAAAAGGTAAGTGAAAAGCCTCAAGTACCCTTAAAAGAGACCCCAAAACCTGAAAGTGACAAAAAGAAAGTTGAAGCGAAAAAACCGAAAGAAAAAGTTGAAAAAAAGATCAAGTCTGATAAACCGAAGAAAAAGAGAAGCGTATTTTTCATTCCGGTAGTCATTTTAATTATCATTCTTGGAGCTGCAGGAACGTTTGTTGGAGTTTTCCCTGATGAGGCTAAAAAATTAGTAGGATGGGAAGATGTGTCTAAATTAGATGACGCTTCAGAAACGAAAAGTAATGAAGAACAAGATACTCAAGGCTCTGATGAAACCGATGTAAATGATAATTCAGGTGATTCTGATTATACTGATGAGGAAAACACAGAAGATCTTACAGAGGATGATATCACATCTGAAATAGTTGAAGGCATTGAAGAAACAGTTCCAGAAGACGTAATTGAACCTGTTCAAACTACAAGTGGTAATTACCACATAATTGTCGGAAGTTTTGGGGAAATACAAAATGCGGAAAAACTTGCTAAAGCACTTCAATCAAAAGGATATGATGCAAAAATCATTGGCCCTGTGAACAATTTACACATGGTTTCTTTTAGTGCCTACGAATCAATGGAAGCGGCACAAGGCAACTTGCAAAAAGCTATTGAAGAAACAGGTGGTGGTTGGATTTTAAAAAGGTAGAGTTACTTTTTTGCGTCTTCTCTTTTGATAATATCTTCCAATGAAGTATTTGATAAAATCTCAAGCGTTGCCTTACGTACGTCCATCATCACATCACGTAGGCCACAAGTTTGCTCGTTTTTGCACTCTTCACACGGTTCGTAAAAGTTCAGACTCACGCATGGCAGCATTGCTATTGGTCCTCCTGAAATTCGAATAACTTGACTTAACTCAATTTCAGATGGACTTTTGGCGAGATAATACCCGCCTCCTGCACCCATTTTACTACGCACAAGTCCGTTGTTTCTCAACTCAACTAGAATTGCCTCAAGAAACTTTTTTGGAATCCCCTCTGATTCAGAAATATCAGAAATTTTCAAAGGTGCTTTGGCTTCCACATTTCGAGCTAAGCGCACCAACGCTTTGATTGCATATTTAGATTTTTTTGAAAGCATTGAGTAAGTAAGTTTAATATTAACTGTATAAAAGTACAAAAACAATTACAACAATCCTCTGGCTTTTATTTCAAGGTATTTGTTAATCGTATCTACTGTTAGATTTTCTGGTTCGGTTAAAACGGAATAAATTCCGTACTTACGGAGTTCATTAACAATTAACCTCTTTTCGAAATCATATTTCTCTGCTGTAACTTTTTCAAATATATCGAATACATTGGCTGCCTTTTTATCAATTAACTGATTCAATTCTGTATTCTTAAAAAACACAACCACTAACAAGTGACTGCGAGCCATGCCTTGAAGATACGGCAAATGACGCTGCATGCTTTCTATCGTCTCATAATTCGTAAAAAGTAAAATCAAACTTCGATGCTTGACTTTGCGCTTCATTTCTACATATAATCGACTGAAATCACTTTCGTGAAAATCCGTTTTGATATTGTACAAATTCTCTGTGATAAGCTGCATCTGTGTTTGTCTCCTATCAGCCACAATCATGTTTTCCACTTTCTTGGAGAACGTGAACATTCCTGCTTTATCACTCTTATTGATAATCACATTTGATAGAACAAGAGTTGCATTAATTGCATAATCCAAAAGCGTCAAACCATCAAAAGGCATTTTCATCAAACGACCTTTGTCAATCGCCATATAAATCTCTTGGGCTTTCTCGTCTTGATATTGATTCACCATCAACTGATTACGCTTAGCTGTCGCCTTCCAGTTAATCGTACGAACATCATCTCCACGCACATATTCTTTGATTTGTTCAAATTCGGTAGTGTGACCTATGCGACGAATTTTTCTCAGTCCAAAATGCATGAACTTATCATTGAAAGCCAACAGCCCATATTTTCGCAATTGGATATACGAAGGATAAACCGGTACTACCCTATCTGCATCAAACTTATAACGACGAGATACCATACTGAGAGCAGAACTCACATAACAATTTAAATTTCCAAAACTATATTCCCCTCTTTCAGTCGGTCTCAGATAATAGATAAACTCATCTGATTTACCCGCTCTTAAATAACGATGTACACTAAAATCACGCACTTGAAATTGAAATGGGATTTCATCCACCACATCAATATCAATAGGAAACGTATATCCATTTGATAAATATACACGGATCTCATTTTGATCTCCATTGGAAAGCCGTTCAGCCATACTTCGCGATGCAAAAATTCCCTCTCGAGGCTTAAACAGAATAAGAATATCTATCAAAGTAATCAGCATGAGAGTTGCAAAAAGAATCCATACTGGCATATACAAAAGAGGGAAAAAATAAGACACCACAAACAATGCAATTATGCCCAAAATAGCATAAAAGAAATTATCGTTCAAGTAGAGTTGTCCTATTCTTCTCTTCATTTTTTAACGAGGTATTTCAACTGCATCAATAATTTGCTCGATTACTTGAGCACCTGTCAGCCCCTCCATTTCGCGCTCAGGAGAGACCATAATGCGGTGTTGTAAGACAGGAACTGCAGAATCTTTAATATCGTCTGGGGTTACAAAATCGCGCCCTCTCAGGACAGCAAAACCTTTAGCAGCGTTCAATAATGCAATCGAAGCTCTAGGCGAACCACCTAAATATAAAAATTGATGTTCACGAGTTTGCAATACGATTTTAGCAATGTATTCAAAAAGATGAGGTTCGATTAACACCTGTTTTACGAGTTCTTGATAGCCAATTATCTCACTTTGCGAAATGATTTTTTGGATATCACTAAGTTTATTTCTGCTCAGCAATTCATTTTCCATACGAAGAATTTCAATTTCCTCTGTTAAATCAGGATAACCTACTGAAATCTTGAATAAAAAACGATCAAGTTGAGCTTCTGGAAGTCGATATGTTCCCTCCTGTTCAATAGGATTTTGCGTAGCAATTACTAAAAAAGGTGGTGGCAACACGTACGTTACTCCATCGACAGTAATTTGTCTCTCTTCCATTACCTCAAACAATGCTGCTTGGGTCTTTGCTGGAGCGCGATTAATTTCATCAATCAGCACAAAATTCGCAAAAATAGGTCCTTTCTTAAACTCAAATTCCGATTTCGAAACATCAAACACTGATGTACCGATAATATCAGAAGGCATCAAATCTGGTGTGAACTGAATTCGACTAAAATCAAGTGAAAGTGTTTTTGCTAGGAGTTTTGCAGAGATCGTTTTTGCCACTCCAGGTGCGCCTTCAATCAGCACGTGACCATTAGATAAAATAGCCACCAAAAGTTGATCTATCATCCTCTCTTGACCCACAATTACTTTGGCAATTTCAGCACGTACATCTTCAATTGACTTTTTCAGTGGTTTCAAGTCAATTCTGGACTCAAAATTTAAGTTATTGTCATTCTCTTCCATATTCTCTGTTTTTCTCAAAATTACTAAAGCAATTCTGAGTGATTATAAATTTAATTTTTCAATTGCAGTGTTTAATTCCACCACATTTCTTTCTGTACTATCTTTTAAAACTTGATGTTTACGAATCAATCTAACGACATCATCCACATCATGTTTATCTTTTCCTGTAACATGCTGCAACTTTACAGCAAATTCTTCATTAATTTTAGATGTGTCAAGTCGATAATTATTTCTTAATTTTTCGAGGAAGTAAGTTACGCGCTTTTCATTTATTGCATGATAATCCCGTTCGCGATAATATAACCCAGCTATAGTTCGTACAAATTGCATTGATAAGTTTTTGTTCGGTATTTTCACAGGTATAATACGTTGTTTTCTCTTAGCTCTGAAAACCATAAAAACAACTGTTCCCAATAAAATAAAATACCACGCCCATTTTAAACTAGGTTGAGATAAAATAAAACGCATAGGAGAATCGCTAAGGTTTTGTCTTGTTATATTATCTGTATAAAAGAAAATTGTTTCTCCTTTAATCGAATTCGCAACTTTTTCTGTATAGCGATATTTGTCGGAATCTAGCAAGAAGTAGTTTGCAAAAATTTCGGGATTAGCATGCAAAATAAATGTGCCCTCTCCATATCGAACCTTAATGAAATTTGGATTTTTATTTCCTTTTCTTCCGTATTTATACCCCAGAATATCTATCCCGAAAGAATCCGAAAAAGCAAAATACATATCATTGTGCCAATGTTCTATTTCAACTGATTCTTTTTCATCCCCATATTGTAAAAAGATTTCATTTTCATTAAAGTCTCCATATTCTATATCAATGTTTAAATCATCCAATATCTCTCTTTGAAAATATCCACTACTGATAAATGCATCATTTCCGGACTCGACAAAAGAAAATAATTCTTTCATTGATTTTTCATCAAGCTCGCAATACCTAGAAATGTATACGAAAGTTCCAGATATGTAGTAATAGTCTGAACTTATATTCTTGTTGCCATAAATAAATTCATAAGGCGTTTCATCCAACCTTTCAACCTTTTGATTTTCAAAAAGATCGTCCATTTCATTATCTAGCACATATAAGCCAAATGGAATTTTATCATTTACATTATAACTCGGATGCCAATTTATCGGTTTGGGTTTACCAGACTCAATAAAGATTATCCCTGCAATTACAAGCACAAGCAACACAAGATATATTATCAGCGTTCTATTCATACTTGTTATTAATTGCTTCTATAAATGAGCGTTCAATCTGTTCGAATTCAGCTTCATTTATTTCAAATTCACCATACCAACAATAATCAAACACGTAGGAAAGGAAACGAAAATCCTCTTTTAGTACTGGGTTCTTTATTTCATATAAATATTCTGTATTTGTCTTATCAATATGCCATTTGATTATTTTCTTTTCAGACATCACTTTTAATAACCACAAATAATAGAAGCGTACTGCAATTCGATAATCATTTGCAGCTTTAGCATCAGCGACAAGTTTTGAAAAATCAACTTCGTGAATATTTTCACTATACACATCAGACACAGAAATGGACTTTGATCTACGGAAAATACCGGTAAATTCACCTTTAAAAAAAGTTCGTAGTATTAAAAACACAAAAACTAACACAGCTGCAATTGCCAAATATTTAAATAACACTGACCAACCCGTTTCAATTCCATCCGCTGAATAAAATAAATCGTTAAACCATCTTCTGATTCGCTCACGCAACCTTTCCCACCACGACGCCTCATCGTTAACCACAATTTCATCGCTATAATTAAACTCAGCTGAATTGTAATCATCTTGAAAATCCTCCTCAAAATGACGAGGTGGCAATTCTTGAACTTTTTCAACACTTTGATTATAAGGCACGACTGTTCCTTCATCATCTTGTGAAAAAGAGATAAAAGAAAAAAGAATAAGTATGTATAGAATACTATTCCGAATCATTCCCAATATTGTCTATTTCTGAAGTTATAGCTGTATTGTCACGTTCTTCAATTGAACTGTAGTAAATCACTCCTTGGTTTACAAGCAATAGATTTTGTAGAATAAAAGTAATCAGGGTAGAGAGTAAAACTGCAATCAGCATCATCACCATGAAAAAAGACAAACCATCTGGCACACCGTTAGTTGAACCAGACATCGAGTCAATTGATGTGAATACTGACACTATTCCAATCATATAAGGTATCATTACAATTATTGAAGTTATCACATTAATAATGATGTAAATGATAACTGTAGAACCTACAACGGGCCAAAACTTTTTCTTCAGAAATGAAAAACCTACCCCCATAGAAGTCATAAATCGATTGCCTGTCGATATGTAATCATAAAAACTGAGCAAAAACCAACTCAACATGGCAGGAACAACAATCATCATCAGCGGAATTCCAATAATTATCATTGAAAGAAGCATTAAAACAAACATGACTGCTATCATGATAGGCATAAAAGTAACTAGTGACGCCAAAAAGAAAACAATACTCCTCCCCAGTTTGTTTTTAATAAATTCGAACATCAACGAAGTTGATAATTCCTTTTCATTAGCAACTTTGTGTAAATATCCCACTGGGTACAAATAGCTTACTAGCATTATGAAAATACTTATAAAAAACACTATTAAACCTAACAAGGTTAAAGACCCACTACGTTGTTTGAGCCTATCATCAAATGACGATTCGAATGAATTGTATGAATCTTGAACAGAAGCAAGGAATGCGTCCATAAACACAGTACTAATGAAATAAAAACAGATCATTAAAATGAGAATTAACCCACCATTGATTGTCAAAAATCCTTTAAAATAATTTTTTCCATGGCTTTTAAAAAAACCAAATGTATCAGAAATCAAGGCGTTAAAGTCACGCTTCTTTAGTAGTTGAAAGTTCATGAGATTTTAATTTTTGTACAACAATAAACGGATAAATTAAATAGTAAAATGAAATTAAAGCCAAAGTTACAAGTATAATTGAAACACTTAAAAACTTAGGCATTTCCATAGAATATCGAGTGATATAACCTTCAAGGAAACCTGCGAATATGGTAAATGGCATCGTGCTCAAGAATATTTTAAATGTATTCTTAAATCCAATTTTAAACGAGTCTACACGCGAATATGTTTGTGGGAAAAGGATACTGGCTCCAAGAGCAAAACCTGCTGCAGCTTCTATTACAATAGCAAATATCTCCATAGAACCGTGGATCCAAATTCCGCGTACGCTTTCCCAAATCACACCTTGTTGATAGAAAAAATATTGAAATGAACCCAACATAATGCAATTTTGAATATAAACCCAAAAGGTTCCCAATCCAGCGAAAATTCCTAAAAAATAAACCAACGCCCCTACCCTCAGATTATTCCATGTAATTCCAATAAAGCTACCCCAATCACTTCCCGACTTGTATATCGCAACAGGATTTCCCGCTTCAATATTGTCTAAGGTTTCATTTACATAAGCATCTCCCAAAATCAAACGCACAAAACTGTCGTCATTTGCAGCAGATATAACACCAATAGAAACCAACACTGCAAAAACTGCAAAGGAAAAGTAAATGAATTTTCGATATTGATAAAGTAAAATAGGTACTTCAGTTTTAAAGAAGTAAGCAACTCGATTTGTATCTTCTTTTTTGGTTCGATAGATAATTTGGTAGAGTTGAATCGACAAATAATTGAGGTATTTTACCGTCTTGCTTTTTGAATAAAAGGTCTGTGCATACGACAAATCATTCATCAGTTCGACATACAAAGATGCTACTCGATCAGGGGTTCTTTTAATTTTTCCTGACACAAGTTGTTCAACTTCGGCCCATTTTTCTTTATTTTGTCTTATAAAGGCTACTTCTCTCATGAGTAGCTAAAAATAGAAATAATGTCAGAACTTCCAATAACGACGACGCAAAATGTCAATATTAATTTCAGTTTAGCTTCTGTTGGGGCTAGAATATTGGGGCAAATATTAGACAATGTGTTCAAAGTCTGCTATATAATATTCATTGTTTTTATTTTAGAATTTATCAATTTCGATTATATAATCGCCGATATGGACTATTGGTCTATTACAGCAATAGTCACCATTCTATTATTACCTGTACTATTTTATTCATTTTACCAAGAATTGATATGGAATGGTCAAACCTTAGGTAAAAAAATAATGAAAATTCGCGTGATTAAACTGGATGGTTATGCCGCTGGTGTAGGTGATTACTTAATCCGCTGGTTGTTTCGAATTGTAGAGATTTCAATTTTAAGCGGGATAATTGCACTTTTGGCTATAATCTTCTCAAAAAAGAATCAACGTTTGGGCGATTTGGCGGCAGGCACGGCAGTAATTTCACTAAAACAGGACATTACTATCAATCAAACAATTTTGTTAAAGCTGAAGGATGATTACAAACCAGTTTTTCCATCAGTCATTAAGCTCTCTGATAATGATGTACGTATCATTAAAGATGCTTTCATTACAGCTGTAAAAGGCAAAGATCCTAAAACTGTAAAAAAATTAAGCCTCAAAATTCAAGAGGTAACCGGAATAAATGACCCTCAAATGAAAGATGTAGACTTTATCAAAACGGTGCTCAAGGATTATAATTATTATACGCAGGAAATGTAAAACAAAAAACTTCGCGATAACGAAGCTTTTTAATCAGAGCGGGAGACGAGATTCGAACTCGCGACCCTCCTCGACGAAAAGTCGGGACGCCACCAACTGAGCTACTCCCGCAAAAACTAGCCAACTTTCAACTATAACAACATATCTTTCACTATTTTTGTACTATGATTAGCAAGCGAGATTTTATTATCGAAACATACAAGAAAACGAACCGATTTGGGAATGATTTAGGGATGGAATTGGATATTGTTTCGCCAGGAGAAATTCGATATCAATTGGTCATCACAGAACTACATTTAGCTACACCTAAAGTTGCTCATGGTGGAGTAATTGCCTCATTAATGGATGGTACATTAGGTGTTGCGGGACTTTCACTAGCAATCGACAATGGGAATGTCGTTTCGACAATCGAATTAAAAATGAATTTTCTTACTCCTGCTTTTTTAGGAGATACATTAACAGCAAAAGGTAAAGTCATTCAAGCTGGTAGTCGTATATTGTATATCGAAGGAGAAATCACAAACCAGCACAACGAAATGGTGGCACGTGGAAGCGGCACTTTTAATGCATATCCAGCTGAAAAGGCAGGGATAATACAGTAAAAGGCTTCTAAGCCGTTACCTTATACTTCTTAAAAAAAGCTTGCCAATCCCAAATAAAATTGACTACAACCTCATCCATTCTCTTTAAAAACAATGGATTTGGGCATTGCATTTTGCGGAAATATTCGTCTTGAAAGTCATTCAATTTATACTTGTGAAAGATTGCTTTCGACATGGCATAAAGCGTATTCTTAGAAGGATGATTTACTCGTGACATAAACGTGTGATACTCCTTAATTACAGCCTTCAATTCTGTTGAAGACATGCCAAACACATTTCCTATTTTAGCGAAAATAAGAGCTTCTACGTTGTCCACTTGGTCTGCCTCGAAATAATCGTGGAGAAATTGTAAGTTCCCTGCAATGATAATTAAAGTAAATCGTCCGTTGTCTTTTGAATTGATTTGTGGTGGGATAACGAAGGCAGGATCTTCATTAATCAGACCTGCTACTTCCTCAAACCCTTTCTCTGTTACATCTAAGATAGCATTAACAAAAATGTTAGCTACTTTCTCGTCTGTCAGCTTTTTCTTAATTAGGGTTCCAAACATAAATTTACGTTTATTTGAGTATACACAAAAGTAAAGGGTAATCGGCTCCAAAAAAGGGGAGGGTCGTTTGTAGTTTTCAACGAAGTTATTAACAATTAAGATATAAACATTTAAAAATGAATTAACTATAATTCACAATTTCCATTTTCATTCTGATTATTTATTCTATTAATTACATTTCAATTAGTTAAGTTCGCATAGCCACATAACTAATATCATATTCACTCGACCAAAACTTTCAAATTCGAATTCTTAAAGTTAAATTCGCAGTTCAACAGAGTGAATTATGAGCGATAAAAAAGTATATATAGTAGATGGTGTTCGCACAGCAGTAGGAAGTTTTGGTGGCAGTTTATCAACTGTTCGACCTGACGACATGGCGGCGTTAGTTATAAAAGCACTTGTTAATCGTCATCCAAATCTCGATTTAAAACAAATTGAGGATGTGATTTTAGGTTGCGCAAATCAAGCTGGAGAAGACAATAGAAACGTGGCTAGAATGTCAGGACTACTTGCAGGTCTGCCTGTTGAAGTAGCTGGAGAAACAGTAAATCGTTTGTGTTCATCTGGAATGGCTTCTGTTATTAATGCTTCTCGCGCAATTAAAGATAATGCGGGCGAACTGTTTATAGCTGGTGGTGTAGAAAACATGACGCGTGGACCTTGGGTGCTTTCGAAAGCATCACAACCTTTTGGGCGTGACTCACAACTATTTGACACTAGCTTTGGTTGGAGATTTATCAATCCACAGCTAAAAGAGATGTATGGCACTGAAGGAATGGGAGAAACGGCTGAAAATCTTGTAGATAAATACAATATTTCACGCGAAGATCAAGATAAATTTGCCGCATGGTCGCAACAGAAAGCTGCTAAAGCTCAAGCTGCGGGTATATTAGCTCAAGAAATTGTACCTGTTGAAATCCCACGACGTAAACAAGATCCTTTGATTTTTGATACTGATGAATTCATTAAAGCATCTACAACAACTGAAACTTTAAGTAAACTTAGACCTGCTTTCAGAAAAGAAAATGGCTCTGTAACTGCAGGAAATGCATCCGGATTGAACGATGGGGCTGCTGCTTTGCTTATTGCTTCTGAAGATGCGGTAAAAGCTAATAATTTAAAACCTCTTGCACGAATTGTAAGCGCAGCAGTAGCAGGAGTTGAACCACGCATTATGGGAATTGGTCCTGTATATGCATCTGAAAAAGCACTAAAACGTGCTGGTTTAACAATAGCAGACATCGATGTAATCGAGTTAAACGAGGCATTTGCAGCTCAAGCGCTAGCGTGCACACGTGAAATGGGACTTGCTGATGATGATCCACGAGTAAACCCTAATGGAGGAGCAATTGCAATTGGTCACCCACTAGGAATGTCTGGAGCTCGAATTTTATTGGCTGCGGCTAACGAATTACAACGTACAGGAAAACGTTACGCACTTGTTACTATGTGTATCGGTGTTGGGCAAGGTTATGCTACAATTATTGAAAGAGCTTAATTTTTTTGATGAGGAAAGAAATCAAAAATATCATTTCACAAGAAAACCCTATTGAAAAAAAGCGGTTAAAACCTTGGCAAATCAAACTTCACGAAATAATTTTTGAAGCAGATACCCCTGCTGGAAAATTATTTGACATTTTACTGTTGGTTGCAATTTTCCTAAGTGTAATTGTGGTGATGCTTGAAAGTGTTTCTTACGTCAACCAAGACTTTGGAGAGGTATTAATTGGAATAGAATGGACACTAACCATTTTGTTTACAATAGAATATATTCTAAGAATATTATCTATAGGCAAACCAATTTACTATATTTTCTCGTTTTATGGTCTTGTTGATTTTGTATCTATTCTACCTACTTACCTTGGGATTTGGTTTAGTGGAACTCACTCACTTGCCGTAATTCGCGCGCTCCGTTTTTTACGTGTTTTTAGAATTCTCAAGCTCGGGAAATTCATTGACTCGGGAAACATAATATTAAGTGCCTTAAAAGCAAGTAGACATAAAATCACCGTTTTCCTTTTCGCCGTTTTTACAATAGTAATGGTAATTGGGAGCCTTATGTTTTTAATTGAAGGTGGAATAGAAGGCTCTACTTTTACTAGCATACCTAGAAGTGTTTATTGGGCTGTTGTTACATTAACAACTGTGGGATACGGTGACATTTCACCTGTTACAGCTTTGGGGCAAATGCTCGCTTCGTTGCTAATGATTATGGGATATGCTATTATAGCTGTACCTACTGGAATAATGACAAGTGAAATGATAACATCAAAAAATGCTTCGACCCATAGAAAAGCAAACTGTTGCTTAAACTGTGGCCTTGAAGGTCTTGACGATGACGCTGATTATTGCAAACGATGCGGCCACAAATTAAAGGAAAAAGTAATTATCAAAGCACGCTAGCGTTTCCAATCTAATAGAAATCTCTTCTGTAACCAATTTGCATTGAGAACATCATAAATGATGTCGCTGGCGTCGCCACATTACCTAGAATTAGTAAATCTAATCCAGCTGTCGTAAAAATTGTTCCCCATGGTTGAGAATATTTAATACCGCCGCCAAAACCTATATAAAGTGTTATTGACGTAGCGCTCTCGCCATAATTAGCAACAGGGTCTAATTCATATTTGTCTCTGTCATAATCACCTACAACTTCTTTATATGGCGATACGAGAAGCCTAAATTTTGTTTCCAATAAAGCGGCAATACCTATATCATAATCATTTCCCAAATAATACCTTGTACCACCTTCAAGTGAAATTGTATTTATTCTGGTACTCAAAGGTGCAGTAGATGAGTACGGATTTGTCATCGGATCAATTGCAATGAGAACAGCCCCTTCCGGACTATCAATATTTAGAGGTAAAAAATAACCTAACTTACCATAAGGAACAATTGATTCATTTTTTGGCAATTCAACAAAAGCCGATATACCTGGCATATAAAAACCAGTGTTTACTGGATTTAACATATCAAAACTACCACCAACCCCATAAGACCTACCTGTCGTGGACTGTCCGTAAAGCAACCCAGAGCTAATAAACAAAACCGTAAAAACTATGTATCTAACCATTTTGGTATTTTTTTATTTATTTCATCAAAAACCGTGCAAGACTCACAATGAGCCCCTTCTAAAAAACCTATGCTCATTAAGAACTCACCTACTATCTCTCCACCAGTGAACTTAAACTCCTTTTTAAATAGCTTAACCCACTCTGCCTTACTCAAAGGATGTTTTGATTCAAGCCAAGTGTAAAACGAACCATGTTCATCACATAAAGATACAACTTTCTGCGCATTAAAAATAGCTGCATCTACTTTAAGTCGATTGCGAATTATTCCCGCGTCATTCAACAACCTCTCGCGATCCGTAGTCGAATACTTTGCTACTTTCCGAAAATCGAAATTTGAGTAAGCCTTCCGAAAGTTATGCTCTTTATTTAAAATTGTATTCCACGAAAGTCCTGCTTGATTAATCTCTAAAATCAATCGACCATACAATTCATTATCATCTTTCAGCGGGAAACCATATTGTGTATCATGATAAATGCGATGCACATTATCTTTTGGCAAATCCACACAATATTTACAGTAACCCGTCAGCATTTTTCTTAATTTTACATCAAAGACGCAAAAAACGTCATTTTAGTTAGTAAAACGAATTAATATGCCGAATATTTTTGAATTCAATGGATTTCGTCCTGTGATACACGAAACAGCATTTATTCATCCAAATGCTGCGGTGACCGGGAATGTAATTATCGGGAAACATGTATACATAGGACCTGGTGCTGCATTGCGCGGTGATTGGGGGCAAATAATTATTGAGGATGGTTGTAATGTGCAAGAAAATTGTACTATTCACATGTTTCCTGGAACAACGGTACTACTAAAAAAAGCAGCTCATATAGGTCATGGCGCAATTATACATGGCGGCACAATTGGAAAAAATTGTCTTATTGGAATGAATAGTGTTGTAATGGACGATGCAATTATTGAGGATGAATGCATCATTGGTGCGCTGTGTTTTGTACCAGCGAAAATGCACATTCCGACAAGGAGTCTCGTGGTTGGGAACCCAGCAAAAATTATAAAAGAGGTGAGTGACGAGATGATGAAATGGAAATCAATGGGTACAAAACTTTATCAAGAACTTCCACATGAATGTTATGAAACACTACGACCTTGTGAACCGTTGAGAGAAGTAGAACCAAATAGACCTTCTCAAGAGGCTATGTTTTCCACTTGGGAGAAGGTGAAAAATGAATCAAAATAAGCTCAGTATTGATTTTGAAGCAATCGGAATATTGTTAACTTCGTAAAGGATATGGATAAAAAACAAAGCATATTCTTCCTGAACTCGAACAACGATGAATCTTGGTTGTGCATAGGCTCGTCAGATGAGTTGGTTTACTTCGATAAGATTGAATGGGAAAAAGTAGATTCCTTTCTCGAAAAATACACTAAAGATTACGTAGTTTCTATTATTGGTTATGATGCCAAAAATAGCATCGAAAAATTATCTTCCGAAAATACGGATTATCTCAAAACTCCTGAAATTGCACTAATCGTTCCCGAAACGGTTTATCATATTCGAGACAATGTCGCGGACTTGGTTTTAGGACCTAGCAGAACGGATGTTTTACTCGAAATAATGCAAGAGCCAGCTGACAATTCCTTCAACTTCGAGTTAAAACCAAAATTGAGTAAAGAACAATACATAGAAAAATTCAATACCGCTAAAAGCCACATTCAACAAGGTGATATCTATGAAATAAATTATTGCCAACCAATGGAGGCATTCTCAATTGCTCCATTTGATTATTTGGCAGTTTACAAACGAATCAATCGCAATACTAAGGCTCCATTCTCGGTTTTTGTAGATTGGAAGCACTGGAAAATGATCGGTGCAAGTCCTGAGCGCTATATCAAACGTGTAGGCCACATGATGATCTCTCAACCCATCAAAGGAACTAGAAAACGTGGTTTGACAGCAGAAGAAGATGAGAGATTAAAATCAGAACTGCAAAATGATGTAAAAGAACGTGCCGAAAATGTCATGATTGTAGATCTTGTACGCAATGATTTAGCCAAAATTGCCATTCCTGGAACTGTGAAAGTGGACGAATTATTTGGCGTTTACTCGTTTGAGACCGTTCACCAGATGATATCAACTATTTCTTGTACACTTAAAGAAGATATCACATTTTCAGAAATCCTTAAAGCCTCTTTCCCTATGGGATCTATGACTGGGGCACCAAAAGTCAGCGCAATGCAAATTATTGAACAACTTGAAGATTTTAAGCGCGGTTGGTACTCAGGCTCTGTGGGCTTAATACAACCTAAAGGTAATTTTGACTTAAACGTAGTTATTCGCTCAATTATCTACAATGAGGAGAATGGTTACATCTGCTGTCCTGTTGGAGGCGCGATTACTGATTTGGCTGATGCGGAAAGTGAATATAAAGAATGTCAGATTAAAGTAGAACGAATTTTATCTGGATTGAATGAATAGTGCTCAATTGCAATCTAGTTGGGAATATCTTGAAACTTATTCTACAATTTTCGTGGCTTGCAGTGGCGGAGTAGATTCTATTGTATTGGTTGACCTCCTTCATAAAGCCAATTTTAACATTCATGTCTTGCATTGCAATTACCAATTAAGAGGCGATGAATCCACAAAAGACGCTGAATTTGTGCGTTCATTTTGCGCTTCAAGAAACATTGAATTTGAAACAATTTCTTTTGATACAAAAAACGAGCAAGAGCTTAGAAAAAAAACTACACAGGAAACAGCAAGGGAGTTACGTTATGAATGGTTTGAAAAATTATTAGTTGAACACTCAAATTCAATTGTTTGCACGGCGCATCACAAAGACGATAATCGAGAACAATTACTCTTAAAACTAATGAGTTCTGGAAAACTTAGTGATTTATCTGGAATTCAACAGGCACGAAAAGGCTATTACAGACCCTTGTTGAATTTAACTAAATCGGAAATCATTCTCTATGCCCAAGAAGTAAAATTAGCTTGGAGAGAGGATCACAGCAACGCTGAAAACAATTATACTCGCAATAAAATTCGCAACATCATTTTACCGGCAATGAAACAAGCCGACAAACGAACTGAAAGCGGAATTGACAAAGTTTTAAACGAAATTAATCAACTGAAAACTGAAATTAATTCTCAAATAGACCACTTGTTCTCCGAATTAACGTGTCGAGATGAGTTTTTTGTGTCCAACGAATTTTGGCTCAATCAACTCACTATTTTCAAAGAGTTATTCTTGGTGAAATGGATGAAAAGCACCATTCTGCAATCCGATATCGAACATATTTTCAACAATGCTGAAATTGGTGCTTTTGTTGAATCTGATAATTTTTATGTCTTAAAGGAAAAAGGAGGACTTTGGTTTGGGCAACATAAATTAGATAACTTTAAACAACTTACTCTCAACAAATTAAACAAATCAGCACTTCTATTTTCTAACCTCAAAATTTCGCTAGACAAAGAGAAAAACAACAGTGAATTATGCGTTTCATATCCTATCAATAAAGATGAAATTGACCTTTATTCCATTCGAAATATTGTTGCAGGAGACCAGATTCACTCTCCATCTCATAAACAAAACAGGATGATTAAAAAAATCATGAATGATTTGAAAAAAAGTCATTTTGAAAGAAGGAAACAGTTAATTCTCACATATAATCAGAAACCCATCCAACTCATCGATTTGAACCGCAAATTTCAAACACTATCAGTTACTCATGAAAATGACAGTGAAATGATTTTTTTGAATATTTTAATCAAAAAATTTGCTGTAATTAAAAAATAACCGTACCTTAATATTTCGATTAATAATATTTTAGCCATGCAGAAAGAAATACTAACAGATGCTCCGGTACTGATTCAGAAGGAACAGATTCCGGAATTAAGCTTTAAGAAAGCTGTTGAAATAGAGCAAATACCCGATTTAATGGCTAAACTCGTTGAGGCTACTAAGCTCGGAAATATTCACCACGGAAAGGTCGCTATCATCTTTAGAGATGATGAAGGATTGAAACGTGTGGAAACGACAATTTGGGCTTCAGGTGGTAAGTACATATGTCTTAAGGGCGGTGTTTGGTTGCCAATATCCAGAATTTTAGATATTCGTTTTATATAGATTTATAAAATACAATTGGATTAAGCGGTCATTGGCCGCTTTTTTTGTTTCTAGAAAAAACGACAAGTAAAGATTGCGGTATCGTCTGCGTATTTGGCTGGGCCTTTCCACTCGTCTAATTTAGAGAATACCAAATTATTGAGGTCATCCGTTTTTAGTGGGTAAAAGCTGTGAATCACCTTAATAACTCGTTCAATTTCAAATGCTTCCTGATATTCATTCTCCAATTCCACTACTCCATCTGTATAAAGCACCAATGTGGTGTTTTTGGCTAATGAAATAATGTCTTGATTAATAAACGGTAATTCATCAAACATACCTAAACCTATCGAACCTTTATCTAAGAATTGGTAATCACGTCCATTGGTTATAAATGGGTGGTTGTGTCCTGCGTTAATATATTTCAGTTTTCGTGTCTTGACATTGTATTCGGCAATGAAAAATGTAATGAATTTTTCGCCTTTTGCATTTCTATACACCACACGGTTAAGCTCTTGCACCAAATACTCTAATTCAAAACGCTGATAAGTTGCTAATGCTCTTAAAGTTGCTTGAAAATTAGCCATTAGCAAAGCTGCTGCTATTCCTTTTCCCGAAACGTCGCCTATGCAAATGATATACTCGTCATCAGAAATAGGGAAAAAATCATAATAATCCCCTCCTACCTCATGTCGTGCTTTATACTTTGCTGCCACATCCATTTCTTTGTTTGTGGGTAAATCAGATGGAAATAGTAATTTTTGCATTTCAGATGCAACTTCAAGCTCCTTCTTCAAACGAGCTTGCTTTAGTCCTTCATTAGCCATTCGCTTATTCTCAATTGCCACAACAATAATGTTCGTTAGCGTTTGGAGAAAACTCATGTGATTGACAGTCTCTTTAAGTCTGAGTGTATCAGCTTTGACTTCTCCAACCAATAAAAAAGCCAATTTCTTTTCTTTGTGAGAAACAGGTATAATCACATCAAAGTCATTCAAGGCCTCGACATGCGATGATTCGATTACCGTAATATCATCAAAACGCATCAAGTGATTATTGATGTCCAAACCTTTCAATCGACCTTTGTAGCCAACTTTAAGCATGATTTTCCACTCGTGATGATTTACAATTAGCAAGAATTTAGTCAATCCTAACTGTTCGTGCAAAATGTACTCGTAAATGCGCAAAAGTTGTTCTACAGATTCGTTCGAATTTATGGCCGTAGTAAGTTCCAGAAGTGAGTACAGCTTCAAATCACTGAACTGCACTTTTTCTTCTAAATGACTTACTAATGCTTCGGGCATATCTATAAATTTTCTAAAATTTCAGGAATTCTTTTTATCGCTGCTAATTCTCTAAATTTCAATCGTGCTTCTCCAGCTGGTGTACCAAAATAGGTTTTACCGCCTTCCAAGCTTTTATTTAATCCCGATTGAGCTAAGACTACTGCTCCCTCGCCTATCACAATGTCAGAAGCAACTCCAACTTGACCCCAAAGCGTTACACGATCTTTAATAATTACACATCCCGCAACACCCACATTTGCGGCGAATAAGCAATTCTCACCCACAACTGTATCGTGACCAATATGCACCTGATTATCGATTTTAGTTCCTTTTCCGATTATCGTATCACCTGATACTCCTCTATCAATAGTACATAAAGCACCTATTTCCACATTATCACCTATCAATGTTCGTCCGCATGAATGCATACGATGAAAACCATCCGTTTTTTTCTTGTAATAGAATGCGTAGTGACCAATTACCGTATTCGGGCCTATGGTTACATTGTCTCCAATTATTGTGTCTTGTTGAATTACCGCACCGGGGTGAATAATACAATTCTTTCCTATTCTGACATTCTCACCAATTGTCACATTAGGAGCAATGATTGTTGATTCATGAATAGTTGCATTTGAAATTGAACTTTCAGTTGAAATTCGCTCCGCATTAAAATGGCGAGTCAATTTATTGAAATCGTCAAAAGGTTGCTCACTAATCAGTAAGCCTTTTCCTTCAGGACATTCAACTTCTTTGTCAATCAAAATTGTTGTTGCCGCACTTTGAAGAGCTTTATTGTAATATTTCTCAAAGTCAACAAAAACAATATCTCCTGGCTCAACTTTGTGAATTTCATTGATTCCCGTTATCACATGATTTGGGTCTCCAACAAAAGGGCAATTTAAAAATTCAGCAATTTCTTTTAATGTCGCGGATTTTGCAAGCTTCATACTTTATATTAATTACTCTATAAAGTTACAGCCTATCTACGAGTCATTCTAGAGTACAGAGAATAGTTATTCAATGCGAAATGTTGATTATGGGAAATAGGTTAAAAATCTGAACAGGAAAATCACAATTTGGTCAGTTCAAAGGCTGTACTTCATTCACCGCAAAATATGCAACGATTACACCAATTATTCACCGCAATTTTTGCGATGAATGAAATCTATTGAATTTAAAGTACAAGGACAAAAAACTCCCTAATACCCCAATAACTCCCCTAGCACCTTCTCCACCTTATCCGCATTAGGCAATAATTCTGCCTCCAGAATTGAGTTAAGTGGAATTGCAGGTGTATCTATAGATCCTACGATTTTAATTGGTGCATCAAGTGCTTCGAAACAATTTTCTTGAATCCGCCCTGCTAGTCCGAGAGTAAAACTGGCTTCTTTTGATTCTTCTGTTACCAACAAACATTTTCCGTGTTTACGTGTAACCTTGTACATCGTTTCCGTGTCAATTGGGTTCAACGTCCTTAAATCAATAATTTCAACTTGACCTGGGAAGTTTTTTGCAGCGCTTATACTCCAATACACACCCATTCCGTAGGTGATAATCACGCACGACTCGCCATTATTGATTTTCTCTTGATCAGCTTCTTGCACCACGCGTGCTTTTCCGAAAGGAATA
This sequence comes from uncultured Flavobacteriales bacterium, assembly GCA_964447015.1. Lineage (GTDB taxonomy): Bacteria > Bacteroidota > Bacteroidia > Flavobacteriales_D > Crocinitomicaceae > Wandonia. The sequence goes on along the minus strand of CAYUQU010000057.1, from coordinate 74 downwards.
ACATAATCTTCATCAGGCTCAACAGTAATAGCGCCTTCAGTTCCTGCAATTTTACTCCAATAAAGTCCTTTATG
>CAYUQU010000056.1:0-21702 GCA_964447015.1 uncultured Flavobacteriales bacterium | reverse complement strand
TGGCTGTACCAGTAACAGAAGCTTCATCTAGGTGAATGTAAGCTCCTTTTAATTTTTTAGCTTTAACCGAATAGAAGTGTTCTTCCGAGTCGAAATTAAATTCAGCTCCTAATTTGGCAAAACCCTCAAAATGAGTATCCAATCTTCTTCGTCCTATTTTATCGCCACCTGGTTTTGGAATAAATCCTTCACCATATCTAGCTAACAATGGACCTACTATCATAATTGATCCGCGTAAACTACTTGCTCTATTTTTGAAATCTTCAGAACGAAGATAATCCATATCCACATCCTTTGCTTGGAAGATAAAGGTTCCTTTTTCAACCTTCTCAACTTTCACTCCCATCGCTTGAAGCAATGAAATAAGTTTATTTACATCGATAATATCAGGAAGATTAGAGATAGTTACCTTCTCCTCAGTCATTAAAACAGCACAAAGTATTTGCAAGGCCTCATTTTTAGCTCCCTGAGGAATTAACTCGCCCTTTAATTGTTTTCCACCGTGTATTTCAAATGAAGCCATAAACTATTATCTTTTTTTCTTGAATTTTCCTTTAACCGGTTTTTTCTTGCGAGCATTTGGATTTACACCTATCGCGCGCAGAATTTGATTTGTAGACGCCAATTGTTCTGGGTCTTCGATTTTCAGCTTTCCTTTTGAAAGTTCGCCCAGTTGATCCATGATTACGCGATTTTCAACAGCTTCATTGTTGTATGAAACATAAAGTTTCTTCATCAAGTTAGCCAAGCGTTTCGTAACCTCTTCTCGTGTATTCTCATCCTCAATTTCTATAGCCTTTTTGATCATTTCTTGAATGTTGTGACCATAATGACCATATCGAATCTTATTCTTAGGGTAAGTCAATCTATCAGGCTTCTCTTCAAGAGATTCGCGACTAGGGATTGGGTATGGAGAATCCACATCCAATTTAAAATCAGACATTATAAAAAGGTGAGTCCAAAGTTTGTGTCTAAAATCATCCACATCGCGAAGATGGGGATTTAGTTGACCCATTACCTCAATTATTGCTTTTGCCGCACGATTTCGCTCAGATCTATCTTCTAGATTTTGAGCAAAGTCAATCATTTTCTGGACATTTCTACCGTATTCCGGAATAAGCATTTTGGGGCGAACTGTATTGTATTCCATTCTGTGTTCGTACTATTTGTTTCAAAAGTAATAAAAAAGGTTTAAAAACGACTCGAAATAATTAAGTCAATTAACCGTGGACTGAAAAACGAAAAAGGGTTACCAAACGGCAACCCTTTTTCTATATATAATATCCTAGGTTTATTTTACAATCGCAAGAAAGTTTGCGCTTTCAAAGTATTTAACAAACTCTCTGTCTTGAGAAGCTTTAGCTTTCAAAGAAGCATCTTTTCCAAATGCACTTTTTAAGTTGTCAACTACAGCAGACTCGTTTCCTTTGCGTGAAGCTATAATAGCACGTAAGTAATAAGTCATTGCTTCGTCTTTAGCTTCTGAACCATCAAGAGTAGTTGATGCTGCATCAAGATTCCCTGCAAGTACTTGAGCTAACGCTTTGTTAAATGTTTTCTCTCCACCGAAGTTAGAGATAGCATCTTCGTACTTTCCATCTTGAATATTAGCGATACCCATGTTGTATTTCACTTCAGGACCTGCAGAAACTGCTTGTCCGTACAATTCTTTCGCTTTTTCACGATCACCACCAATGTGAGCAATCACACCAAGGTTGTTCAATGATTGTGGGTTTTCTTTAACACTATTAGCTTTTTCGAATTTAGCTTTAGCATCTGCAGTTTTCCCTTGTAAGAAAAGAACATAACCTACGTTGTTGTAACCTCTCCAATCAGATGGATGTTGACGCTCAACTTCTTTGTAGATTCTCATTTTCTCATTCAAATCATCAGTTAAAGTAGCAGCAAAAAGAAGCTCCTCTAATTTCAACGTATCAGGATTTGATTTTACAAGAGCTGTTAACTCTTCGTCAGAATATCCTGTTAAGTCATACACAAAGTTAATTTGCGAACGACGTAATTGAGGCAATACATTTTTCTCGAGGTAGTCAAATGTCTTAGCCATGTTACGCATTTCTTTCTCACGTTGAGCAGGGTCATTGTACATGCTTAATACACGAAGAACAAGATTTTTCTCATCTTCCTGCATATCAGACTTCTCTAATTCAATTTTGAAACCTTCCCAGTCTTCTCCTTTAGCTTGAAGATCGTAAGATCCATCAGCTTGACCGTATTCATTTTTAGCTTTTTTAGCCAAATCTGTTGTCGATTTTTTAGCAGACTCAGAACGAGCTGTAGAAAGTTCGTTGTTACGTCCTTCTTCACCTTCAGGAGATGCGTAAGCTAAAATCTTAATTGTCTTAGGAGCAATTTTAGGATTTGTTTGCGCTGCTTTCATGAAACTTTCGAAAGCCTTGATATCATCCTCTCTCATTTCAGTTGGACGAACATTGCTTTGATTTTTCAAATAGTTAATTTGAGCTGCAGCAACTTCCTCAGTCACTCTTCTAAATTCATCAGCACCAATAAGTACTTTATGATCATTTTGAACTAAAAAAGGAGTTACAATAGTTGCATCTGCAATTTTTTCAGGACCGAATTGATCTTTCTCTTTTCCTTTTTTGTATACTTTTCCTGAAACAGTAAGTTCAGAATGTTCCATTGAAGGATTATACGCTACAACATCTGTATACGTAAATTTACCACCTGGCTTAAACGTAATCGTTTGTCCATTACCTTCTGCTTTCTCACCTTGAATAGTGATTGTTTTTAGCGCTACACCACCAACAGATGGGGTGATTTCCGCTGAAGCTTTTTTCTTGATACCTTTTTCAGGTAAAACACCTTCTACTTTTACACGTACACTATCTCCATGCATCTCAAGCGGATTGGGAGTTACCGTATACTCTACATCTTTCATTAAGTCACAACTCGTAGTTGTTAGTCCACCTGCCAATGCAATTGCAGCCAGTCCTTTTAAGCTTTTATTCTTCATTATAAACCTAGTTTTTAGCTTTTTCAGTTAATTACTGTGCAATAATAACGATTTTTTTTAGTTCTGTAAAAAGAGTTAGGTTTTTTTGTGAATGTTTTATTCGTTTTTCTTTTTAAGGAGAACTGATTTATCTTGTGTGTTTTTTAACAAAACCTCAATATTTAATTGACTTACAGGGTCTACTACTCCTGACGCAATTTCATTTAAAGGCTCAAGAACAAATTTTCTTTTTGTAAAATGTGGATGTGGAATTAACAATTCGTCTGAGATTATTATCTGTTTGTCATATAATATAATGTCTAAATCCAATTCTCTAGACTCGTATTCTCCATTTTTTGATTTCACTTTTCTACCACAAGCTTCCTCTATATTCTTTAACTGGATTAACAATTCGAGAGGATTTAGTTTTGTTTCAAGCTCTAATACCGCATTCAGAAAATTCACTTCTGCTTCAAATCCTAATGGCTCTGATTCATATAATGAGGACACCTTAATAACTTTACCCAATTTATCTATTGCGGCAACACCCCTTTTCAAAAAGTCAACTCGAGGTTCAATATTTGACCCCAACGCTACATACACTTTAGCCATAATTACAAAAATACTTGCCGTTAATATAGTCATTTCAACCACCCGTCAAATGTTCGAAGATTGAAAGGTCAAAATTGGTAATTTTATGGAATATAACAACATTGATAAACTTATAATTATGAGCACACCTCAGATTTCATTCTGGAGAATATTTTGGCCAAGCTTAACTGCCATCATAGTTTCTTCCATTTTTAGTACAATTTTCTTTTTCCTTTTTCTAGGCGCAACAATAGGTGCACTTTCATCAGGATTTGAAACGAAGAAAATGAAAGTCTCCGACAATAGTATTCTACATATTAAGTTGGACAAGCCAATTACAGACCGAACTCAAGCATCTTTTAACCCAATGGAGTTTAAAATGGATGGCTCAATTGGGTTAGCCGATTTGTTAATCGGGATTGATGAAGCGGAAAAAGATTCTAAAATCAAAGGAATTTACATCGAGTTAGATGACCTACAATGTGGCTTTGCCAGTCTTTTCGAATTGCGCAATGCGATTGAAAAGTTCAAAGCTTCGGGTAAATTTGTAGTTGCATACAATTCGGGAGAAGTAATTACCCAAAAAGAGTATTTATTAGCATCTGTTGCGGATGAAAATTATGGCTTTCCAAGTTCAATGATGGAATTTCTTGGTTTAGGTGTTGAATATATGTTCTTTAAAAACATGTTTGATCGCTTAGGTATGGAAATGCAAGTTATAAGAGGCTCGAACAACGACTTTAAAAGTGCTGTTGAACCATTTTTCTTGGATAAAATGAGTGATAGTTCACGCGTACAAACAGAACGTTATCTAAATAGTATGTGGAATGACTATCTTACTGCTGTAAGTGTTTCTAGAAAAATTTCAGTTGAAGAACTCAATGATATAGCTGAAAATGCAAAAATTCGTCGTGCAAGTGATGCTGTAGACCATAAATTAATGGATGCGGTAAAATACCAAGACGAAGTTCATGAAATCCTTAAAAAGAAAACAAACAAAGCTACAGCAGATAAATTAAGTCTTGTAAGTTTTGAAAAATATGCGAGTAAGAAATCTCGTGAACGCGAAACTCTTGATGGGGCTAAAACAGCTAATATTGCTATAATTCTTGCTGAAGGTGGCATTGACACAAATGGCGAAGGTATTGCTTCTAAAACGTTAGTAAAGCAAATTAGAGAAGCTCGCGAAGACAAAGAGATTAAAGCTGTAGTACTTCGCGTAAATTCTCCAGGAGGTAGTGCACTTGCAAGTGACGAAATTTGGAGAGAGGTTTATTTGACAAACCAAATCAAACCTGTTACTGTCAGTATGGGTAACGTTGCTGCATCGGGTGGATACTATATTTCAGCTGCTGCAAAGCATATTTTTGCTGAACCGACAACAATTACAGGTTCAATTGGTGTGTTTGGCGTAATTCCTTACACTGGTAAAATGTTTGAAGATAAATTAGGTTTGACTTTTGACCGAGCTAGCACAAATGCTCACTCAGTAATGACTACTAACCGCAAATTGTCGGAAAAAGAATTTGACTTAATTCAAACTGAAGTAAACAATATCTATGATGAGTTCATCGGTATCGTTGCTGAGGGTAGAAAAATGACTGTAGAACAAGTAAATGCAATTGGTAGAGGTCGCGTATGGACAGGTCGTGATGCTTTGAAAATTGGTTTGGTGGACGAATTAGGTGGACTTAATGACGCAATTGCTTACGCGATAAAAGATGCGAAAATCAAAGAACCTGTTTACGTGTATTACCCAAAACGTGATGACGATAAATTCATGCAGCTTTTAGAAGCTCTTGCTGAAGAAAGTGAAGATAATGAAGAAACTGAAACAATTACAGATGAAGCAATGCGTGTAGTTAAAGCATTGAAACAACTTGATGGTATCAAAGGAATTCAAATGAGAATGCCTTATTTCATGGAAATAAACTAGCTAAGTAATAAACCAAAAACGAAAAATGTGCTTCATTATTGGAGCGCATTTTTTGTTTGTATTAAAAGTGTAATTCGAGGATCTATCAAAAGCTCAATTCAATTTCATAGCCTGTATGCTTTCTCAAGTTCAACACTCTATCTCCTTCAAAAAGTAAATACTGTCCTTTTATTCCATTGAGCTTACCGCTTACTATAAGGTCTTTATCAAAGCTCAGTGAGTTCAATTTTTCAGGATAAGACAATACCGGGTAATTTATCGTGATAACTTCATCTTCTTCGGTTATAAAATCACTGATATCAGAAGGAAGTTGCTCCTCTAAACGCCACTTCTCCTCCACTAAATCAATTGACATATCATTCTCATTCTTCAACATCTTTCGCCAATTGGTTTTGTCAGAGAAGAATGATTTCAATGCTACTTCTATTACTCCTGCCTGATATCTATTTTGTGTTTCAGCTAGACGAATCGCTTGATATGCTCCTTGATCTATCCAGCGTGTTGGAACTTGCTCTACTCTTGTCACTCCTACTTTCACTACGTCAGTTAATGCTAAATAGACGATGTGCGGTTGATTGTGATTGCGCTGTTCCCACTCTACATCTCTCCCCTCTCCCAAGTGTGCTCGACATAACTCTGGACGAATGACGCACTCCGAAGCTTCAGGTGCTTTGACAAAACAAGTGTAACAAAATCCCTGACCAAAAGACTTCTTTGTAACTACTCCACATGATGCGCAGTTTATAATTCCAGTATGACGAATCGCAATTTCACGGCCAATTAGCTCATTCATTAAAACCATACTCTCCAGCTTCAAGTTATAACGCACTGTCTCGTCAAGCGCAACTTGCATTTTCGTTAACGTCCCATTTATCATGTCGTAAAAATAGGTATTTGCTTATTGAAATAAAATAGATCTTAAAATACATGGTAAAATATTTATTCTACTAATACCATAGATATTATATATTTTTATTATTTTTGCACCCGTTAATAATAATTTCACTTAAAAAAAACAGGCTAAAAAGAGAATCCTAATAACTTTGCAAAATGCAGGAAAACAGCGAACTTAAACAAATAGAATTGCAGAATTTACTCAAAACACTTTCAGAGGAACATGGGGAAAAAGCTGTGTTCTCATCAAGCTTGAGTTGGGAGGATCAAGTGATTACGCATTATATTTTCTCGTTAGCTCTTAAAATCCGAGTTTTCACCTTGGATACTGGTCGCATGTTTCCCGAAACATACAAGGTATTGGAAAGTACGCGCAACAAGTACAAAAAAGAAATCGCTGTGTTTTACCCTCAATCTGAGGCTACGCAAAAATTAATGACCGAAAAAGGGGCGTTTAGTTTTTATGAGTCTCTTGAAAACAGAAAAGAATGTTGCTTCATCAGAAAAGTGGAACCGTTAAACCGTGCACTAGAGGGAGCGACATGTTGGATCACAGGATTACGAGCTGAACATTCGGAAAACAGAAGTAATTTGAGTATTTTTGAACAAGATAGTACACGTCGTTTGGTAAAAGTAAATCCTCTACTTCACTGGACTTTCGAAGAAATAAAAGACGAAATAAAAAGAAATAACATTCCTTACAATGTGTTGCACGATAAAGGCTTTGTGAGCATTGGATGCCAACCTTGTACAAGAGCGGTAAACGAAGGTGAAGATTTTCGCGCTGGTAGATGGTGGTGGGAAAATTCGAATAAAAAAGAATGTGGATTGCACATATCGCAATAAAAGATGAAAATGGATTACTTAGATAAACTAGAAGCTGAAGCAATACACATTATGCGAGAAGTTGCAGGGCAATTTGATCGTCCTGCGCTCTTGTTTAGCGGAGGAAAAGACAGTATTTGCCTTGTGCATTTGGCTTTAAAAGCATTTAGACCAGGGAAGTTGCCTTTTAAACTAGTGCATATCGACACTGGTCACAATTTTCAAGAGGTGCTTGATTTTAGAGATCAATTAGTTGGTGCTATTGGTGAAGATTTGGTTGTACGCAGTGTTGAAGAAACTATCTCACGCCAAGGTCTTGAAGACGGTAAAGGTAAATTCCCAAGTAGAAATGCACTCCAAACTTATACTCTTCTTGAAGTCATTGAAGAATTTGAATTTGATGCATGTATTGGTGGCGCAAGAAGAGATGAAGAAAAAGCGCGTGCAAAAGAGCGCATTTTCTCTGTACGCGACGAATTTGGTCAATGGGACCCGAAAAAACAACGTCCTGAGCTTTGGAGCATTTATAATGGTAGAATAGAAAAAGGTGAAAATGTACGTGTATTTCCTATCAGCAACTGGACGGAATTAGACGTGTGGAATTACATCAAAAGAGAAGAAATCAACTTACCAAATATCTATTTCACTCATCCAAGAGAATGTGTAGTAACTGAATATGGTCAACTGATGGCTAAAAATAGTTTCCTAGAACTCAGCTACGAAGATGAAATTGTAACTAAAAACGTGCGGTACAGAACTGTGGGAGACATGACTTGTACTGCTGCAGTAGAAAGTCAGGCTTATACCGTGGATGACATCATTGAGGAAATTAGTCAAACAAAAATAAGTGAACGCGGTGCTACGCGAATGGACGATAGAGTCAGTGAAGCTGCAATGGAAGACCGTAAGAAAAATGGTTATTTTTAATTTACTCGTGCACGAACAAAGAAACTCAAACAAAGACAAATGGATTTACTGCGATTTTTTACTGCTGGAAATGTGGATGATGGAAAAAGCACCTTAATTGGTCGCCTATTATTTGATAGCGACTCAATTTCAACTGATATCATCGAAACATTGACGCGCCAAAGTAAAACAAAAGGTACTGACACAAATATAGATTTAGCGCTCCTCACAGACGGTTTAAGGGCCGAACGTGAACAAGGAATCACTATCGATGTAGCTTACAAATATTTCACAACTGAAAGACGTAAGTTTATCATAGCTGACACACCTGGACACGCTCAATATACACGAAATATGTTCACTGGAGCATCGACTGCTGATTTAGCAATTATCTTGATTGATGCGCGCAACGGACTCACTGACCAAACAAAACGCCACAGTATCATTTCTTCGATTCTTGGAATTCCACATATTTTGGTAGTGATCAACAAAATGGATTTGGTTGACTATTCAGAAGAAGTGTACAATCAAATTTATGAGGACTACAAACTATTCAGCAATAAAATTGGGTTAAAAAAAGTATCCTACATACCCGCAAGTGCGCTGGAAGGTGATAATGTGGTAAAGAAATCGACCAAAATGTCTTGGTACAATGGACTTTCATTATTGCAATTTTTGGAAATCTGTCCTGTTACAAATGAAGAAATAGACAACGAAGGTCGTTTTCAAGTTCAATATGTTATTCGCCCACAAACTACCGAACTTCACGATTATAGAGGTTATGCAGGAAGTGTGTTAAGTGGTGAATTACAAGTTGGGGAAAAAGTTTCTATTCAACCTATTGATAGAATCACCAGAATTAAGCGAATTGAGAAAAATGGCGCTGATGTCGAAACCGCTTATGCTTTTGACCCCGTTATTATTCATTTAGAAGATGACTTGGATGTGAGTCGTGGAAGCACAATATCTCCTATCAATTCATCGATTCAAACAGACAAATCACTCGAAACGACAATTTGTTGGATGGACAACAAGCCTCTTCAACCTGGACAGAAATTATTACTCCAACAAAATAGCTTTACGACAAAAGCAATGATTAAAGGTGTTGAAGGCAAAATTGATATTCACACGTACGAAACTAGCTTTGATGACACAAACTTAAGTCTCAATGAATTCGGCAATGTGACCATTAAAACCGCCGATTCTGTATCATTTGACTCATTCGCAAAGAACCGAAAAACAGGGGCGTTTATATTGATTAATGAGAATACGAATAATACTGTTGCGGCGGGAGTTATTCGCTAAGAGTTTGTGCTCGACGTAGTCAATAGAACACAAATTAATTTAACGTTGAACCCCGCGCATGGATTTACTTGCTGTTTTATAAAATAATACAAGACTTATAACGAGCAAAATGTGACTCAAATCGTTTCTGTCAAACCATTGGTGGGGGTTAATTTTCATACTCTGTATAATCAATATGGGGAATACGAGCAAGTATGCGTACACACAGTAAATAAAAGATGAATCGCGTTCTCTTGAAAGTCGTAACCCTTGGTAACCGCAATAATAAGTCATTCCTAAAAAAGAATGAATAAAAGGAATAACCAAACCAAGTAAAGGGTTGCTTTCAAGGTCAACTAAAATCACCATGATTGTCAAGGCTAATAAAGTCGCCAGCAATTTTAAAAAAGAGAAATACTTAGCAAAGCCCCTACCCTTTGTAAGGACAGAAAAAATTGCCATTTCAAGCATGAACATGGAAAACAATCCTGAAAACCAGGCGAAATATTTACCTTGTACTCCCCAGTAATTGTAGAGCAGATGCCCCAATCCGCCCATAAAAAAGGTCAGTGCAGTAATTAAGAAAAATAAAGCCCAATAGAAATGGAATTTATGTCCATACTTCTTGAATAGTTTTTGGACTTTAAAGCCAAAATAAAGTGCAACCATCGAGATTATTAAATCCCCAAAAAACGCATTGGGTTCGAGCAATTCATGATCGAATATATGCCAGCTAATTTTAGGAAAGTCTTCGCCTATTTTCATCATTGCATTGCACGTATTTTGTTTCGGTTTACTTTAAGAACAAACAAAGCAAGAGAAGGCATTAACCTATAAATGAACTGCACCACTCGCCCACCCATCGATGAATATGCTCTGAATTTTTTCTTGCTAATTTGGTCTATAATACACTGCACCGTTTTATCTAAAGGTGTAGCTTTAACTTCTGTTCTTTTCATCAGTGAAATCTCATTTCCCTTGGCATCAACTACAATTTTTTGTTCATCGTTTTCAGTAAAGCCTGGATAATTAACTCCAACGAAAATCTGGTCATCCACCAGTTCGTTTTTGAAACTTTCAGCAAGACTTACAATGGCTCTTTTAGAAGCGGAATAAGCTGAATAACTCGGCAGTCCAATTACTCCTGCGACAGATGAAATAAACAGGATGCCTCCCTTTTGTTTTTTCAATTCTGGTAAAAACGCCATGGTTGGATGAAGACTTCCCAAAATATTCACAGAAAAAATCAATGCATATGCTTTTGCTTCAGTGTCGCTTAATTCGCCTTTAGCTGCCATTCCTGCATTATTTATAAGCACGTCAACCTTTCCAAAGTGATTAATCGTATGATTTTTCAGTTGTACACAGAAATCATAATCTGACACATCACCAGCCATTCCCGTTACATGTGGCGTAATAGTGAGGAGTTTACTGATTGCTTTTTCAACTTTCTCTGATGACCGCGAGTTGATTACTATCTTAGCTCCTTTTGATGCTAGAATCTCTGCTGTTCTCAAGCCTATTCCTTGAGTTGAACCTGTTATAACAATTACTTTATCGTTGAACATATACTTTATTTTGTGAAGTAACCATTTTTTTTGAACCATTCGAAGCATTCGCCAACCGCAACACGTAAATCTGTAATTGGCATATCTAATTCCTTGCGTGCTTTTTCACTTGAATAACAATGATTTTCGCAGGATAATTGTGCTATTTCTTTGGTTATTGAGGGTCTAACACCAAACATGCTTCCAATAAACGAATTCAAGGATCCGTATAACCTAACTAAATAAGACGGAATCATGAATTTGGGAGGTTTTACACCTATCACTTCAGAAATGAGAGTAAAAGCTTCTTTATAGGATAAATTGTGATTTCCTAAAATATAACATTCTCCAATTTTTCCTTTCTCAATAGCGTTGGATATGGCAATTGCTGCATCCTTCACCGCAATATAATTTTTCGACCCCGTAGTAATTACTGGTATTTTTTTCTGGTATAAAGCCAAGATCAGTGAACCTGAACTTGGCTTTGAATCAAAAGGCCCAATCATAAAGGTAGGATTGACTATCACTGCAGGTAGTTGTTTTTCTCTTACTGCTTTTAGAACCAGCTCTTGTGCTTTTCTTTTAGAATCTATATAATCCAAACCGTATCGATAACCAACATAGGGCGTTTTTTCATTACCAGGGTTTATTATGCAACCATTACCAAACGAATTTGCAGTACCTACATGTATCATGCGCTTGACATTGTGTTTCAAACAACTATCTATGATGTGCTGCGTGCCATTGATATTGACTTCATTAATGGTTTCAGATCGCGCAGGGTAAACTTGTGTAGATGCCGCAGCGTGGATGACTACATCATGACCTTCAATAGCAAGATCAACAGATTCATAATCCAAGATATTGCCATAAAATCGTTTGACGGGCAATCCATTCAAAGTTGGAGACGGTGTGTTTTTGTCAATTAACAACACACTTATCGAGTGACCTCTTTTTAATAATTCACGAACTAAGTTGTTTCCTAAAACTCCGTCCGCTCCTGTAATCAAAATTTTCATAACTAGCTGTATTAAAGATTTACAAGACAAACATATGGACATGTCTCAGCTTAGGAAAATCGATTTTCACAGCTACTTTTTGGTCAACTTGCGAATTGCACAAGTGAGAGAAGAAAATCTTCAAAATGGGATAAATTCTTGCGCATTATGGGATTGAAAAACCTATTTTCAGGTCTTTGAAGTGAAAAATAAAGAAGGTGATTATTGATTTGCGAAAATATCAACTTAAGCTCTTGCAAGCTTTAATAATCAAGATCAACCAAAATTTGATTCCGGACAGATTCAATATTCTTATAAAGTTTATGGAACAAAGCATTGCGTTGCTTTTCGTTGACTTTACTTATCATGCTCGAGTTCGCAATTTGTTTGTCTAGAATGGATTTGGTTTCACTTACATAAGATGGTGCTGTTGTATGCAGATAGTTCATTAGGTTATGAGAAATGTAAATACCTTCAATTTCATCTGATGAATAGTAAAAAGTATTGTCTGCATTAATCGTTTCATTCAAGTAAACGTCGTACGTACTACCCAGATTATCGGGCTCATCACGGTGCTTGAATTTTCTTCCAATATTTATTTGCTCCATGATGTGATCTGTCATTTGTTTCACATCATCTAAAAGTACGAGGGCATGATTCGGGTCTTCAAATAATCGCGCATTAGAATAATACTGTATTTGTCGAATAAACCCTTTTAAAAACTCAGGGTCATAACACTCGATTGTTGGCGTTTGCACATACGCATCTAAAATCTCCGCACCCATTTCAAATGCACTATCTGTCACGCGTTCCTCACGGTATTTTTTGTCTTTATACTCGTCTAAATGTAGATGCGTCTTTGCCCAAAAGTACAATCTAAATCGACTTAATCGAGGAAAATTGAGCAGTTGAAATATCGAAATATTGTTCGAAGTAATAATAAGATAAGGGTTCGTGCACTCTCGAAGTTGCCTAAATGGGGTTAACATACCTTGTAAATATCCTTCAAGACTGAAATCGTAATAGTGAAGTGGATTGTAATTAAACACAACCGCATTTTCACTTTGCCCTAATAGCGCATCAAAAGAAAGGTGAAAATGTGTGCACAACTTCTCAATTTCATTTATAGTCAATGGAGTTTCATTTCTGCTTCTCCGATATACTGCATCTGGACTGATATTCAACAACTCGCCCAAAACATGTCCAATATTGTCTTTTCCGTCAATTTTGCTTTTGATTATCGCAAATATGCGCGATTGAATATCTGTGCTCATTGAAGCGTATGTGTTTTTGTTTGTTCAAATATAATCAAAAAAAAATCCAACTAAATTAATCCTTGAGGCAACGAACAGAGAGTCCAAGTCTTATATGTTCAAAATCCCTACTTGCATCGCCATAGTAGTATGAAAGGCCTCGGAACCAAGCAACATTAGTGAAGTCCTCAGTAGAACTCCACCAACGTCCATTAGCGCCAATTGCATTGAATGTACCATTGGAACGACGATAGCCGCCAGGAAGTCCTGAGAAATTACTTTCATTTGTAGCGTTTTTATTGGGACTTACCCAATACTCATAACCAGTACTTTTCATTTTTCCACCCGCTATATTTCCAAAAGAACCTCCATTTGCAAGAGAATCTATATAGTTTATAAATAGACTCCACTCCTCATCTGTAGGGAGATGCCAACCATTTGGGCATACATTGCGAGGATCATCTGCTACATACCAATTATATAACTTTCCGTATGGATTTTCATATTGGATATCATTATTGTAATGAGTCCATGCACCTGTTGTAAGATTACTCCATTGTGTGTTGTCCGTTATGTTTGGTATTGGATCACCATTTGCGTACACAGCAGTTCTTAAGTTTTCAGTCATCCATTCCTGACCATTATCCAATACAATACTAGCATATGTATACCCGTCAAAAGTAACACCTTCTCCTGGGTAGGTCACAACACTACTTTCTCCAAATTCTGTTGTAAAAATCACCTCATTACCATAAGCTGTACCTGCGCTATTAATAGCATAGGCACGCACGAAGTATGTGGTATTAGAATTTAATCCACTTAAAGTGTGTGTAAAACTACCAGAGCCAACGCCATAATTGGTAACATTATCCAATGTTGAAGGATTGGGATAATCACTCCAACATACACCACGTTGAGTAACAGAACTCCCCCCATTCGCCGTTATGTTGCCTCCAACAACAGCGCTGGTATCGGTAACATCATATACAGTAGAGGTTATAACAGTAGGGGGTTTGACTGAAACTGATTCTTCTTTTTTTTTGCAAGATGAAAATAACACTAATACTATCAATAATAAATTAAAAACTGTTGATTCTTTCATGTTTGAATTTTTCATAATAATCCATTAAAGTCAACTTATGCAAATAAACGATATCAATCCATAAACAGACAATATGTTGAGTTGATTCAGAATTTACATTCTATGTCACCAAATATAATCAAAAAAGACCAAGCTAAAAGCCTGATGTTTAAACTTAGTTGGTTTTTTAATGAATTCTTATTCGAAAAGGAAAATCCTGAGGGGAAGAGGGAGGGGAAAAGTAATTAAAACAACACCCTATGAAATGATTAAAACCATTAGAAAAACACGGATTAATCCATAGCCCAAGGTTTAAACCGTGGGCTATGTTTCACCATGTTCACCGCATAACTTCGTTTAATTCCACTTTATCCCCTATCTTTGCGTAAATTTTTCGCGCATGACATTTCACGATTTGAATCTTAGCAAGCCTCTTTTAAAAGCGCTTGATTTATTGGAACTAACAGAACCTACTCATATTCAACGTGAAGTGTTTTCCGTTATCATGTCTGGTCGTGATGTGTTGGGAATAGCACAAACGGGAACGGGTAAGACGTTGGCTTATCTTTTACCTTGTTTGCGTATGTGGAAATTTACGAAAGACATTCACCCGCAAGTATTGATTGTTGTGCCAACGCGTGAGTTGGTTGCTCAAGTTGTAGAAGAAGCGCAAAAATTGGCGATGTATCAAAACGTCAAAATATTAGGCGTTTATGGTGGTGTAAACATGCGTACGCAAGAGGGGTATATCAGAGAAGGAGTCGATTTTCTTGTCGCTACACCTGGTCGGTTAAATGACCTGATTTTGAACGGTGCCGTTTCCACAAAAGCAATTAAACGATTGATTATTGATGAAGTAGATGAAATGCTAAGTTTGGGGTTTTTACCACAGCTTAAAAGTATTTTGGATTTAATTCCTACGCGTCGTCAAAACTTACTGTTTTCGGCTACAATGAGTCCCGTTATTGAAGAATTGATTGAAGATTTCTTTACGTCACCTGTGAAAATTGAGGCAACTGCTTCGGGAGTTCCAGTAGAGAAAATTAATCAGGTGGCTTATGCTGTGCCTAATTTCAACACAAAATACAATTTATTAAAACTGTTAATTCAGGATAAAACCGAATTTCAGAAAGTTGTTGTCTTTGTTTCATCTAGAAAATACGCTGATATTATTTCCGAAAAACTGAAAGAGGAATTAGGAGAAGAAATTGGTGTGATGCACTCGAACAAAGCGCAAAACACACGTTTTAGAACGACAAATGAATTTAACGAAGGAGAACTTCGCATTCTGATAGCAACTGATTTATTTGCACGTGGTTTAGATATCACCGACATTTCACATGTAATCAACTTTGAAATGCCTGAAGACCCTGAGTATTACCTACACCGAATTGGTAGAACAGGTCGTGCTGAACGCGCTGGTGAATCGATTTCATTCTACACAGAAAACGAAGTTGCGCTTAAGGAAGCTGCAGAAAGCTATATGAATCAAGCTATTCCTGAATTAGAATTGCCTGATGAACTAGAAATTTCAGACGAATTAATCGAAGACGAGAAAGAAGTGATTCGCATTCCAAATGTACAGGTTAAAATTGCAACAAAACCTTCGTGGGAGAAGCAAGTGAAGGCAGAATACAACGAACACGGTAAGAAAATAGCCGTTCGCAAGAATCCAGCTAAAAAGAAACGCAAAAAGTAGTATGTTCAACAGAGGTGAAATTATAGAGCTTACGATAGCCGACTTGGCTTTTGGTGGAAAAGGAATAGCTCGAATAGAAACAGAAGACGGACTTTATCCTGTATTTGTAGAAAATAGCTTTCCGGGACAACGTGTATTGGCGCGTGTGACCAAAAAACGCAAGCGTCATGCAGAATGTTCACTTGTCAAGATTTTAGAAAAATCATCTGAAGAAATTAATTTGCCCTACCAACCGATTTCAGGTGCACCTTATATTTTTGTTCCTGTTGAACGCCAGATTGAGTTGAAGAAACACAATACATTGGATGTGTTTAGAAAAATTGGTCACATCACTGATATTCAGGATAAATTTGACGAATTCATTGCCTCACCAGATGCGTTTAACTACCGCAACAAGATGGAATATTCCTTTTCGTGTATCGAACACGACATTCATACCGATCAGGAGCTTGACGATGCGTTTGCCTTAGGTTTTAAACACCGTGGCACTTGGTGGAAAGTGGAAAGTTTGAATAAAGAATCAGGTTTATTTGACCAAGAATGGGAAACGAAATTGCGTGAAATTCGCGAATATTTATTTTCAACTGGACTTCCAGCATGGCATCCACCTCGAAAAGAAGGTTTTTTCCGTCACATTGTAGTACGCAAATCATTTTACCAAGATCGATTATTAATTAACCTTGTTACCTCATCCACCGACATCGATAAATTTGATGCAGATGCATTTGGAAAGAAGTTGAAAGAACTTTTTGGAGAACGAATTGCAGGATTTCAACACACTGTTAACGACAATGTAGCTGACAGAGCGAAAATTGAGAATGGTTCTTGGCGCTTAGTTTTTGGTGAAGAAAAAATCATTGAAGAATTGCTCGGTTTACATTTTGAAATTTCGATGGAGAGTTTCTTTCAAACCAACCCTAAAAGTGCAGAGAAATTATACAACAAAGCTCTCGACTACGCTTTCGAAAACAATGATTTGGACAACAAAGTGCTTATGGACCTATTTTGCGGAACGGGTACTATAGGACAAATTATATCAACACGCACCACAAATACTGAAATTATTGGTGTTGACATTGTGCCTGAAGCCATTGAAGATGCTAAACGCAATGCGACTCGAAACAATATTGAAAATGTCAAGTTTTTCGCTGCGGATGTAGGTAAGTTTCTGAAAGAATTTCCTCAATATTCGGGTAAAATAGCCACTATAATTTTGGATCCACCACGCGCTGGAATAGCCCCAAAAACACTTCAAAAAGTAATTGACTTAGGTGCAGAACGAATCGTCTATATTTCATGTAATCCTGCCACCCAAGCTCGAGATGCAGAAACCTTATCTGAAGGTGGTTATGAGTTGGAAAAAGTATCATTGGTAGATCAATTTCCACATACTAGTCATATTGAGTCTGTGGCTAAGTTTGTGAGGAGGTAAAAACTGAAATTTTAAAGGTTATTCTCTCAAAAGATGAACAAAACCATGAACATCTATTTTATTTCCCAATAAATCTGTAGCTAACACCTTGTAAAAATAAACACCTTCGAGCATTTCTTTCCCTAGTTGATCCTTTCCATCCCACTGAAAATCAGAATCATTAAACTGGCATATTATATTTCCCCAACGATTGAATATTATAATTGAAAAATCATGAAACCCAATAAAATCTGGTAGCTGAAAGAAATCATTTATTCCATCACCATTTGGTGTGAAAATATTTGGTATAGTGACATTACAATTCACAAAATCGATGTAAGCAGAATCTGTGTAAACACCACAATCATTTGTCACAGTAACTGAATAAATACCTGTTTGTGAGACAGAAATTGAAGTTCCATTCTGTCCCGTGCTCCACTCATAAGATTCATTTTGCTGAAATTCAGATGCACTTAAAGTCAAATACAACCCATCGCAAAGTGATGAATCACTAAGAACAAAATAAGGAGGTTCAGAAACTGCAACCAAAATACTATCCAAATAACTTTCACAATCATCAATCGTTTGTGATAAATAATAGTAGTTAGAACCTCCTATATCAGTATTAGGAATTGGAGCAATTTGAGTTGGAGTATTAGTTGGGCTTGTTCCATACCAATTAATCACACCCTCATCACTAGGAGAGGCAGCCAATGGTTGGGGCTCATCCCCCACGCAATACTCAATTAGTGGCTCAATTTGAGGAAGTGGAATTTCAACAAAATTCAAAACAAACGTAGTATCATATTGATTTTCACAGCCGTTAGAATCAGCTGAAATAAAACTAACAACATACTGACCATTTTCATAAAATACATGAAGGTATTCACTACAATTATTATCTACTACAACGCCATCAATCACCCATGAGCAATTTACTCCTACGAATGGAGATGTATTCGTTAGTGAAGTGATAAACATGTCACACTCTTCACTAATATTTGCACTAAAGGAAACTTCTGGTAAATCAAGAATTTGAATAATTAATGAATCAGAGCTAATGCAACCGTTCAGTTCTCCACTCACAATATAATAATCACTATTTCCATCAGGGAGAAATGATTCTCCATCCACTACGTCATTACTCCATGATATAGCAGCTCCAGAAGGATTAATGGCTGAAAGTATTACGGAATCGCCAACACAAACCTGAAGATCCATTCCTGCGTCAATTTCGGGAAAAGGATGAACAATTACTAAAATGCTATCAATTAGACTTTCACATCCATCTATAGTCTGAGATACGTAGTAATAAGTTGAACCTGGAACATCAGTCGAAGGAGTTGGAGCTATTTGGGATGGAATATTAGTTACATCTGTTCCATACCAATTAATAGTTCCCCCATCATTAGGCGTTACATCTAAAGAAAGAGGAGTGTCTCCAACACAATATTCAACAGGAGTGTCCACCAAAGGAGCGTCACTTATATTTGAAATATTTATAAACACAAGTGTATCAAATGGACATCCAGACTCAGGAACTATTGAAAGCGTATATTCTCCTGACTGTAAATTCGCTATTGGATTAGTAATTTGAAGCACACCATTTAAATAGATTTCAGTATCTCCTTGCCCATTTTCAAAATCGATACTAATAGTCCCATTTGAGTTATTGCAATCAGTATCATTGATTGTTATATCATGTGGTGAAGATATACTATTATACAATGCAATAAAGGCAGTATTAGCTGACCCCACAGAGGTTAATGAAGCTGTAGATGATGAAGGGTCAAAGTCTACAGTAGATTGAAAATATCCACCAATTGCAATCACACCATTTTTCATGTGCACACTATTGCCACGATCTTGACCTGAACCTCCAATTATGGTAGTTTCGATAACATTTCCAATATTATTTATATCTAACTCTAAAACAAGAATATCATTCCCTCCAAAAGAAGGCCAAGTCATACTTACCGAATTGCTATTATGAAAAACAGATGCCGCAGCAGTTTTGAATCCAGCAACAAATAATCGATTTGATTGGTCAATATTCATCAATCGGAGCCCATTACCTCCCGTTCCATTTATTATCAACCTGTCAGTTAACGTTCCATTTGAATCAAACACAACCATATAACCATTATTTCCAGAAGCACCACTTCCCAAGAATATGTTATCGGGAAGTAGGGTTATTGAAGTGCTCTCAAATCTACCAGAAACATATACTTTATCATTAGAATCAACAGCTACATCAAAGCCCCAGTTGTGGTAAGTGCCATATATTTGCTTACCCCATAAATAATCACCATTAGGTGTGTATTTGGCAATGAACACGTCAGTTCCTGATGTTTGGGTAAACACTCCTGCAGCAGTACCTGCGGGATCACAGTTAATTGTACCAGAAAAATATCCAGTAATAATAATATTGTTTTGATTATCTACATTAATTCCCATACCAGTATCATTTCCACCAGCACCAAAACTATGTACAAACTGTAGAACACCTGTAGATAAATATTTTGCATAAAACACATCCATCAAACCATTTGAGACTTTTTGAACAACCCCGCCTACACCATTATCAAAAGAGCATACTGTACTTATAGCTCCTGTAATAACAATATCATCATTATTATCAACCTGAATATGAAGTACGCGATCAAGTGAAGAACCTCCAATTTTTCTACACCATAAAAAATTACCATTTGAGTCATATTTTACGATAATACCGTCAAGATTACCAGAAGAAGTTACTTGTCCTTGTGGTGAATTTAAAGGATCAAAATTTATTGTCCCGCTAAACTTTCCTACAATATATACGTTATCTTGACTATCGATTGAGAGAGCATATCCTCTGTCCATCCCCGAAGTTCCAAATTGACGAGCGAAAATGACATTACCTTGAACTGAGTATTTTACAAAAAAGATATCAGATGAACCTGAGGAAACAAAATTATAATTGCCCGAATTATCTACTGCAATACTTCCACTAAATTCTCCTATTTGATATACATTACACCCTCCGTCCATCTTCACATCCCAAGTTTGGGAATCTGATGAGCCACTCATATCATTCGCCCAACTGAAGTTCATTTGGGAATTCAAATTCAACGAAAATAAGGTAATTAAAATTGTAAGTAGCGTTAAATTAACTATTCTCATTTTAAAAAAATCTATTAATACATTGATTTGTCACTGACAAGATAAATATAAAGGATTATACACATTACTTAACATAGCTTACCGATTAAACTTAACCCCAATTTTATTCAGATACTTATTTATTACATCATTTACGTCCCGTGAACAGCGGAAAAGATAGATAAGAGGCACAAACAAGAGTGTAATAATCGTACCCTTCATAAATAGGTTTACAAACAAATTTTCTTGATTGGGAATTAACTCAATAATTAAAAAAACAAGCCCAAAAATAAGTAACGCACGTACTGTATTAGCAGAGAATGGGCTTAGATTGTATTTTCTTTTTAGAAACGTGTATCGAATTAAATTCATAATAAACATTGAAATTGCTGACCCAATGGCGGCTCCTACTAAGCCGTATAATTGAATAAAATAATAATTTGTCACAATCAACAGTAACACAGATAGTACAGCTAAAATCAAATTGAAGTAATAATATTTAGACACTGCTATTATTTGGTAATTTACAGAGGTGATAATATCAATAAACTGTGCCATTCCAATAAAAAACATCACGTAAATCCCTTGACTATAGACTGGATCCAAATACATTTCAACAGAATAGCGATTCCCCCAAACCATTAGAAACACAAATCCCCCTATTACCATTAATACTTCACTACTTTTACGATAAATAGATTGAATATTAGCCATGTCGTTCTTAGCGAAAGATTCTGAAATTATGACAACTGCCACCCTTGTTAATCCTCTGGCAGGAATACCAATAATAAGACCAAAGAAAAACATGGTTGTATAAACTCCCACTGCATCTTCACCTAACATCCACTGTAACATAATCGTGTCTATATACAGTATAATTCCACCGCCAATAATCTCAAAAAGGCCTACAACAGCAATACCTTTCATTTCCTTTTTTTCTTCTTTTGAAAATGGCCCTGGTTTAACTAAGCGAACAACATTTAGGCGCTTAAGGAACAAAACTGTCAAGATAATGGGAAGAATAAAAATCCCCATATTGAAATAAACGAGCACTGGAAAATCTATCCAACCGACATAGAATAATACCAGTCCTAAAATCGGGAATACCTTTAAAATAATACTCTCTGAGAAAACCCCGAGAACACTATTGTGATGAGCG
>CAYUQU010000055.1:0-21939 GCA_964447015.1 uncultured Flavobacteriales bacterium | reverse complement strand
AGAAGCTTTATTTAAGATATATTCAACTTGAGCTTTGTTTGAAACTGAAGGTCGAGTAGAAGGAAGGATGCCCACATGCGTAAATCCACCCGATTCGGCAGCTTGTAAGCCTGTTTCTATGGTTTCCTTATGTTCTTCGCCTGGTTCGCAAAAATGAGCCTTTAAATCAAACCATCCTTTGGAGAGGTGAAGGTCTTTAGCTTGAAAAACAAGGTCTGCATCTGCATTTATTTTGGAATCAATCTTTACAATTATTTCATCGTCAATTAGCAAATCCACCGTTTTGTTGTGGTGCTCTGAGTTGCGATCTGTGATTTTCGCTTGTTTAATTAAGATTTTCATCTCTACTGTTTTTCAAGTTTTAGCCTAAATCGTTCCTAATTCTTCCAGAATTTGACAACCAAGATTTCTGCTATAAAAAAGGCTAGTGCCAAAATTAACAGAATTCTCCATAAGTTATCCGATTTTCTAGAATCTAATGAGAGAATTTGTGAAGATTCGTCCATTTGTTTTACGGAAAGCGCGTCAATTCCTGCATTTGCATAATCTTCAACAATCTCATCCAAACTCATTGTCTGTATGTTAGATTCGTCTCGATTGAAATTTAATGCAATCTTTCCTACAATCTTCTTATCAACCGTTACATTGTAAATTCCATCAGATAAAATCTGTTCTTCAAAACCTCCTGAAAAGAAAATCGTTAAAATTCCATTCTGCTTTTGCTGTCTTGGTATGAATTGAATGGACTCATTTTCTATTAAAGCAGGCGACTCACTGTTCTCACTGTAAGGAATGGAAAATTGCCCTACAGAACCATTTGTGTGGTAAAGAGAAACTGAAATTCCCGCATTTTCTGCAATTCTCAAGAACAAAGCGCTAAATAAATCGCTTGAAATAAGACTATGGTTAGAGTTGTTTAAGTCAGAATTGAAAACGAAACAAGATTGACCACGTTTTGTGCTTGTTGCCATGAATGGTGAGCCATCCGAGTAGGATAGGAGTGAGATTGACCTGCTGATGGATGCGTTTAACTTTGTGCGTCGTTCTGTTGGAATTTGAATTTTTGGGTTTGAATTGTCAAACATTCCGTTGAAGAAAGCATGAGAAATTTGAATGTTGTTAATTGAGGCTGAGCTCTTACCTGTAGCTTGAATAACGGGCATTTCAATTGTAGAAAGCAAATCATTCCACGAACTCAAATCAGCCTCTTGTCCTGGAATCATGACCACCGTCTTTCCTTGTTCAAGCAATTTAATCACTACTTGCTTTAATGCAGGGTCAACGCGTTTTAGCTGATTTAAAATTAACAACTCCATTTCGCCTGCCAACTGGAAGGGTACTTGTTGCGAGTTCCATTCGTTTAACTTGTGGAAATCATCGAGTGAGTATACCAAACCAATATTTGAAGTTGTCGTTCCTTCGCTAATAACACCTACATTTAAGTTCGATTTAACTTGAAAACTGCCATACAGCACATCATCGAAAAAGACTTGCTCATCTTCAATTTCTGCAGTTATGGTGCTGAAACCAATCTCTGGAGAAACGTAGTTTATAGTCAGAATGGTTTCTTTTTCCCCATCAAATTCCGCGGTAAATTGCTGCTCATTATCATTAAGTGAAACTTTAACTGAAGTTGAATTTAGTTCTGATTCAGAGTTATTTGATATCTTCAAATACAATTCAAATGGCGAGCCTTGACGATAAATAGGTTTGGATGTCCACATCGAATCTATGCTCACATTGTTGGTATTGCTTTGTGCTAATTTCACAAATGAGATGGGGTAGTTGATTGTGTGCGAAAGGTAAGGTTTCCATTGGTTAAATTGCGCATCACTGAGAACGACAAGAGTACCTGTAACATTCTCTTCATCCAAAATATTTTGCACCAAAGGCCAAATCAGGTCACTGTGTTTGGATGAATTGGAGAAAGTCAATTTGTCGATATAATTAATTGCGTCAGGTTGACTCATTAAACGCAGTTCGTCTGCGGCAAAATGATTTGAAAAAATCAAATATTTGGCTCCTGGATTGTCTTTCAGAATAAGTTCCCGTGCCATGTTTTTGGCTTGACTGAGCAATTCGCCTTCCACACCATTGGCAGACATACTTTGCGAATTGTCAATGAAAAAGATGCGTACTTCGGGTTTATTTGAATCGATTTGTGCTTTACTTGGAAAATAAGGCTGTGCAAAGGCGAAAATCAAGGCAGAGAAAGCCAGAAGTCGAAGAATGAGAACTATAAGTTGCTTTACTTTTCGAGTTGACTTGGAAGTTGTATCCAATTCCTTCAAAAAAGCCACATTTGAAAAATAAAATGTTTTGAATCTTCTCAAGTGGAACAAATGCAGTAAAATAGGTATGGCAAGCACACCGAAAGCGAAGAGAAATTGAGGATACAAAAAATTCATACGCAACAAATATAGTTAGAATATAGTTGAATCTGTAAACTGTGTAAAACTTAAGAAAATCTTTCGCTAATCACATCCCCAACCTTCAAAAACACCGAGGCCGAATAAGGCGAAATCGTATTTTGCAGGGTCTATGGGGTCAAAACGATCTAGTTGAGAATGAATTTCCTCTAGCGCCTTCCAATCGTTTTGTTTGCGAGTCAGGATACCCAGTTTTCGCGCGACATTACCCGTATGGACATCAAGCGGAATGCGGAGTTCGCTCAGCGGAATGTTTTTCCAAATGCCAAAATCAATCCCGTTGTTATCGTTGCGAACCATCCATCTGAGGTACATGTTCAGGCGCTTTGCCGCACTACCACTCATGGGGTCGCTGATGTGTTTTTCGCTTCTTTTCAGGTGGGCGTGTGATAAAAATTCCGTTCTAAAATAGTGAATGCGGGATTTAGCACCGTATAAATTCTCATTTGGAAGAAAAAGACTTTCCAACGAATCTGTTTTGGTATAAATCTCTTTTAACGCTTTCATGAAGAACAATAGATCATCCACATTAAAGGTACGATGGACAAATTGAATGTGTTGCCAGTCCTTTTCGTCCGTGTTCATGAGAAAATCGTGAGGAGAATGCTCCATGATTTCGACAATTCGCTGTCCATTCTTTATAATACTCGTTCTATTTCCCCACGCTATTGTAGCGACGAGGAGACCGATGATTTCGATGTCTTGCTTTTTTGAGAATTGGTGCACGATTTGAATAGGGTCGGTAGCTACAAATTCGGGTCGGTTGTATTCTATTACCTTTTGATCGAGAAAATCTTTTAAATCCTTTCGATTCATCCGCCAATCAATTTGCCGTCTTCCATAGTCAGTGTTCTGTCCGACTTTGCTGCCAGTTCAGGATTGTGCGTCACAATCACAAACGATTGGTTAAAGTCTTTGCGAAGCTGACCGAATAGTTCGTGTAAGTCCTGTGCATTTTTTGAATCCAAATTTCCAGATGGTTCGTCTGCAAGAATGATAGAAGGATTATTGATTAACGCTCGAGCTACCGCTACACGTTGCTGTTCACCGCCCGAAAGTTGAGAAGGTTTGTGTGATTCACGCTCTGTTATTCCAAGATAGTCTAACAACTCTTTAGCACGCGTTTCAACCTGTTTTTTGTTCAATTTATTTTGAATATAACCTGGCAAGCAGATGTTTTCGAGTGCAGTAAATTCCGGAAGCAGCTGGTGGAACTGAAAAACAAACCCCAACTTATCATTTCGAAATCGCGCCAAGTCGTTCGAGCTAAGTTCAAACGGGTTTACGTTGTCAATAGTTAAAATTCCTTCGTCAGGTTTTTCCAAAGTACCCAGAATTTGCAGTAGGGTAGTCTTTCCAGCTCCTGAACGTCCCACAATAGAAATGATTTCACCTTGTTGAATTTCAAGATCGACTCCTTTAAGTACAGGAAGATTTCCAAAACCCTTTTGAATGTTTACCGCTTTAAGCATGAGGCGAAAATACGTGTTTTCAAATTAATTCTTGTGGCTAAAATAGAAAATCATTTGTTATGGTGTGAAATATGCATTGAATTGAGATTGTTACGAAAGTACCCACAAGAGAAAGCTCAACCCCTTCAGGGTTGCAGTAGAGATGGTTTTTTGAATAACCCCGTATTGCATACGGGGTTAAAGGATTCAATCCCTTCAGGATTGCGGATTATAATTAAGAAACTGTTAGATTGGATGAAAAATATATATTCTGTACAAGTCTAAAGGACTTGAATGTGAATAACCATGGGCAAAGCCCGTGGTTATTATGAGTGTTTATGCATCAACCCTGAAGGGGTTGAATACGCACGTAAATCAATCGAATAAAACGGGGTAATCGCAATGTTAATTCGTTTACCCAAATATTTTTTATCCACAATTTGTTTATATCTCTAATTTATCTATCTTTGCACCCTTAAAAATTATTAATTAGTAATATTATGAGTAATTACGAAACTGTTTTCATTTTAACTCCCGTTTTGTCTGATGATCAGGCAAAGGAAACAGTAAAGAAATTCGAAGACTTGATCGCCTCTACAGGTGGTAAAGTAGTTTCTAGCGAAGATTGGGGCCTAAAAAAATTGGCTTATCCTATTCAAAAGAAAACTACAGGCTTCTATTTTTTACTTGAGTTCCAAACAGAGGGTGCTTCAGTTGCGAAAATCGAAACTGAGTTCAAACGTGACGAACGCGTTATGCGCTTCTTGACTGTAAAGATGGAGAAAGATCATCTTGCGTGGTCAGAGAAAAGAAGAGCAAAAATGGGTAAAGCCGTAGAAGCTTAATTTATTCACCTTATTAAAAAGAACAATTATGGCAGATGATATTAGATATTTGACTCCGATCAACATCGACATCACAAAAGCAAAATATTGCCGTTTTAAGAAAAGCGGAATTAAGTTTGTTGATTACAAAGACTCGAACTTCCTTATCAAGTTTGTAAACGAGCAAGGAAAAATTCTTCCTCGTCGTGTAACAGGAACTTCAGCAAAATACCAAAAGAAGGTAAACAAAGCGGTTAAACGCGCTCGTCACTTAGCAATTCTTCCTTACGTAGGGGATATGCTTAAGTAATTTGTTGAATCCTATAAATTAGAAGAAATGGAACTGATACTTAAGAAAAACGTAGATAAATTAGGGTTTAAGGACGATTTGGTAAATGTAAAACCAGGTTACGGTCGTAACTTCCTTATTCCTCAAGGGTACGCAACACTTGCTACGCCTTCAGCGAAAAAAGCGCATGAAGAAACGTTAAAGCAACGTGCACACAAAGAAACAAAAATTAAGGACGAAGCAGTAGCTCTAGCAGCGAAGCTTGATGGTCTTACTGTGACTATTGGTGCTAAAGTTGGTGAGAATGGTAAGATCTTTGGATCTGTGAACACTATTCAATTAACTGAAGCATTGAAAAAACTTGACATCGATATCGATAGAAAATCTTTGAAAATCAAAGCTGAGCCTATCAAAGATGCTGGTAACTACGAAGCAGAAGCTATCCTTCACAAAGAAGTTAAACAAACTTTCCACTTTGAAGTGGTTGGTGAGTAAGCTGAATCTTAATTGATATTGAATCCCTCGTCTTTTTAGGCGGGGGATTTTTTTATTTCATTTAATACGTATGAAATAAATGCCAAATTCATTGAGATTTTGTTTTTCTCAAATTTTATTATAGATTTACAATATCCTAAATATCAATAAAATATGTTTGTTAAAAAGTGTAAAGGTAAAACAAGTAGAAACTATTTCTCAAATTATATTTTCACTTCACTAATCATAGTTTTTTCTTGTCAACTATCAATTGCTCAGGAACTTCAACAAGTGTATTACAATGTTTTTTCAGAACAAATTAATGTGCTAAATGGAGTGCCTAAACTCAACCCATATGACAATACACTTTGGTTGGCTGGTGAGGATCATGTTATTCACATAAACATAAATACTGGCGCATACACATATAAGAGTGCAGATTTAGATTTTGGTGCTGGTAATGCACAATTTTACTCTTTTGCTTTTACGCCTGATGAACAATTCTTTAGTCATAGATACTCAGGCTTGTATAGAATTAATTTGAACTATTCAACGACCTTCCTTTTTCCTTTAAACAATATCCTTCCACTTACATCGTATGGAGATACTATTTTTGTGTTTCACACGGATGATGTGTATAGACGATATTATGATGATGGAATAGAATATGGTCCTGAATTAAAAACTTTTAAAAGAATAGAAGGTAAAAATGATTTCAAATATCACGCATTTTCAGGACTTGTAAGAATAATTCAGGAAGAGCCAGGATTTGAATATTATACACAATTAAATGACCCAGAATATATTTGTGGACTTTTTACTGATTTAAAGTTCACACGATTGACAGATACTTTTTATGTTTCTTGTATCAATGGAATTTCAAAAGCATATGATTATGATTTTTTTGATACCATTACTCCTAATAACACGATAAATATGCCTGCTGCTTACGTACGTGAAATGGATTTTGATTTGGAAGATAACTTATGGGCTGTTTTTAATGACGAAACGGGAAATGCTTTCGCAATTGCTAAACTCCAAGGAAATGAGTGGGTCAGTCGAATTGATGCGTCAAACTCTAATGTCAATTGGGAGAGTTTTAGTGGAATTGAAATAGATACATTAGGCAATTTGTGGATAATGGATTGGTACAGCTTACATGTGTTACATGGAGATAATGCACCTGAATGGCTAGGAATAACTGAACAAATCAAAAAAGAAAGTCTATTTACGATTTACCCTAATCCTTCTGCAGATGGAAAATTGCAAATACAGAATTTAACAAACAGTTTTTCCCAAACTGAAATGCATGTAGCAGATGTACAAGGACGTGAGGTAATGAAAATTATACTTACTCAATCTTTACAACAAATTGAATTACCTAGTGGAGTTTATACGATTACGTTTGTAGAGAATAAAGGAGTTGTGCAAAGAGAAAAAATAATTGTGAAGTAAATTATTTCTTACGTATCAATTTCCAGATAACAATAACAAAAGCTACACTCAAAACCCCACCCAACCAATAATTCTCCCAAAGGAAAAACACAGCCAGAATTAACGGGATGGAGAAAATGGAGAGTAGGTGGAAAATGCCTTGGTTTCCTTTCATAGATGTTTATTCGTTACTGTTATTCCTGTAGGGGCGGGTCGCGACCCGCCCCTACAGGAATAACACTTTAAATTGGTTTCATTACATTATTTTTAATCAAAACTGATAAAACTGTTGAGGAGTAATAAGTGCATCGATTTCCACATCACCTTTGTATGAATCTTCGATTTGCTCGACTGGAGCGAAGAAATTTACGCCAATTTTCTTGCAATCTTCACGACAAAGCGGAAGAAAACGATCGTAGAAGCCCTTTCCGTAGCCTACACGATGACCGTTGGTGTCGCAGACGAGCATTGGAACAATTATCAAATCGATTTCATCTGGAGTCACCTTTTGGCCTGATTTGGGTTCTGGAATTCCCCATTCGTTCTCTTCAAGTTGATTTTCGCCTTCATACACGTAAAATTGCATCTCTCCCGATTCAAAACCTGATTTGGAAACAACCCATTTGAAGTGAGACAAAGTTAAAAGGGGAGTGATATCAAGTTCGTTGTGGCGTTTAATCGGAAGAAATATGGCTACTGTTGAGTTGGGTTGAATATGTTCTAATAACTGTGCCATTACACCGATACTAGCAATTTTCTTTTCGTCAGAACCTAGGTTTTTACGCTTTTCTTTGTATAGTTTTCGAAGTTCTTCTTTCGTCATATCCATCCAAAAATAAGGGTTATAGAGAAAATTATAATCATTACCGACACTGTTTTATTCAACCAACCCAAGGTGATTTTTTTCAGGAGTTGTTTTCCGATAATTGCTCCCAACACAGCCGCAATAATTGCCAGTGAGATTTCCAATACATAATCTGAAAGGTCGGTAGAGGAGAGTTTGCTTAAGTAAACGGGAATTCGCCCCGCATCTGTCACAAGTGCAATGAAAATTCCTGTAGCGATAAACGTATCTTTCGTAAAACCGTATTTCAGCAAGAAAGCCGAGCGCAAAGCACCTTGATGTCCTGTCAGTCCAGCCATTATTCCTGTAATTGCTCCACCAACTACAGGTCCGGGAGGATGTTCTTTCAGTATTTTGCTTTCAACCAGTTCCAAAATAGTAAAGAAAATAAGGGTGATTCCCAAGATTAAATTCAGCGCTTTAATTTCGATGTTAAAATTGTCGATAGCGTAAAGTTCCACGTTCGAAATTGTACCTAAAATAAACGCACCACCGATACTGCCCAAAAAAGCAGTCAGCGCAAATTTCCACCCCACCGTCCAGTTAATCGACTTACGCATCAGTCCGAACTTGAAGATGTTGTTGGTGATATGTACGATTGCTGTAGCACCAATTGCTAGAGGCAAATCGCGAAAAAGTATAAAAAATACAGGTGTCATTAGCGTTCCCAGTCCAAACCCTGAAAAGAAAGTAAGGATGCTGGCAACAAACGAAATACCAATGACAAGTGCTAACTCCATTACATCCCAGGAATTAGTCCTTTAGCGCTCGAAGCCATTTCAGCTTCATTTATTTTATCAGCTTGCTCAAGTGCACGATTTAGTGCTATTGTGATTAAATCTTCCAATTCTTCACGGTCAATTTCCGCATTTTGGTCAATCCGCACATTTTTCACTCTGCGATTCCCTGTAACTTCAACTGTAAGATAATCCGCTTTGCCTTCAACTGTTATAGTGTCTAGTTTGCGTTTTGATTCTTCAACCGCTTTCTGCATTTCCTGCAGTTTGCCCATCATATTTCCGAACATAGGAATTGTTTATTGTTTGAGATGTAAATTTAGGAGAAATTTGGGAATATGCTTTAAATACTGGACTGGATTAGAGTATTTCCAGATATAGTCAAGGACTATAAGATATAAGAACTGTGAGTGGGCGATTAAGGATTTGATATTATAGAATCACTTCTCAGCGGCTTTATATCATCACAGTTTTTTAAACACATAGGCACAGTAGGACAAATTCTATGTGCCTATGTGTTTAAAAACACCACACCATCCATCTCTGCAATTGATAGCAAAACTTGTACTGAGTAATTACGATAAATGAATTAAAAAGCTAACTCCAAAAAGAGGATCAAAAGGTTTTCAAATCTTCATACTTCAACCAACCTACGTTTTCTGTCGAAATTCGAACCTCTACCCATTCGTCTAGTGTGCGTAGGATTACTACTTTTTGTCCTCCCGGAATAGCAAAGAGTGTTTTTTCATTTTCATCAGGTGAAGCTTTAGCATTAGCTGTCGCAACGACAATAATTCCGTGGTTTTCACTTGTGAGATGATTTTTGTGAAGCAATGCTAAAACGAGAACTACCACTAAAAAGAATCCTGTGATACCATTTGTGAGCAACAGTGCTCTTTTCACACCAGGTTTACTTGAAGTGAAGAATAAATAGAGCGAAATAGAAATTATAAGCGTAATCCCAAGTGTAATCATAGCCCAAAAATTCTTTTGTAAGCCAAACAATAATCGCGTAAAAATTGAGTCAGCATGTTTCCATTCACCGTGGAGACCAGTGCGTTTATAGCTCATTTTGGCATTCATTGCCGCATCCTCAAATCGTGGATTGATTTTTAATGATTTTTCAAATGCCCACAGTGCATGCGGATATTTTTTCTGGTGGTAATAGGCATTCCCTAGGTTGTAATATGCCAAATAGTCCAGTGGAAATTCGTCAATGTGTGCGTGAAACAATACCGATGCATTTTCAAACTCAGATTCTTCAAAAGCTTTAATACCTTCAGAGAATTTGTTTTGAGCAAAGGAAGGAACAAAAATTCCCAAAAGAAAAACGAACAATATGATTCTTTTTAACTCCATGATTCGTCGATTTTGGTAATTAATTCACTCATTTGAGTTGGAATATCTTCTTCTTTTTGAGCAACAAAACTGGTGAATTTGATAAACTCCAATTTACTCATTAGGTCAAACCAATTGGTTTGTATTTCGGTGCTTATTTGTTGTGCATTGAAGGCTACTTCTAGTTTTTCTCTTGAAAGTTCTGTCGGCGCACATTTCATTTTTCGAGCAATGAAGGCAGACATGGCGCGGTGACCTTCTATCGCAAACGCTTTCAATTCATTTTTGTCCCAATATGATTTTGCCAGTGCAAGTTCTTTTTGCGCTAATTTCGAAGCTTTTTTACTCATTCCAGTTGCTAAAATCTCTGATCTATTCAAATTTCTTTTGCGAATATATATTCCAAGAAATACAGCAGAAATAGGAGAGAGGATGAGAATGAGCCAAAAATAATATTTATCCACAAGGAAGTAATATTCTCCATTTTTCGATTCCAACGCAATGTAGCGTAACCCTTCACCTTTAATCTTTACATCGCGTTTAATACTGCCATCTGCAGTAGGTGAAAATTCACTTTTATCGACTTTAAGAACGATGTTGGGGACTTCAATTGACTTGTAGCTTCTTTCTGCCGGATTAAAGTAAGCAAATTGAAGCGCTGACCAGTCGTAGTTACCACTTTCTAGTGCTTGAATGGTGTATTCATATTCGATAAAACCTTCGCCACCACCTGCTCCAATTGTGACTTTCTCAGTTTTACCTGGATCACCATATAATTCAAAAGCTTGGGGTAAATTTAATTCAGGTTCGCTTAACAAGTGAAGGTTACCTTTGCCTTGTATTTTAATTTTATATACAAAAACATCCCCTTCTTTAAGTGCTTCACTTGCCACACTCGTAGTCACATCAAATTTTCCGACAGCACCATTGAAACCCTTCGGTGCACCTGTAGGGAGAGGTAAAACTCTAATTCTAGCGTTGCCCGAAACAATATTCGTGTAATCGGTAAAAAAGAAATTTCCCTGATAACCAAGTTGGATACTAAATGGGGTACAGGTAATTTCACCTGCTTCCTGAGGTATTACTAGGTCTTCAGATATTTTTATCGTTTGAAAGCTAATTCCTTCCACGCGTTCATTTCGAACTTGAAGATTATTAAGGTCCTTAAATAGATCGGTTTTATATGCAAGCCCCTCAATCTTCATAGGTTCATAATCTCCTACATCGGTGATCCGACCTTTTGAGTAGATTTTCGAACTTACAATAACAGGTTCACCTACATACACTTCGTTTCTACTTGTCGAGATAATTCCAAAGAAAGGTTTGTTGATATTATTCTTAACCGAATTTGAAACAGGTGGAGCGTCAACTATTTTTACCGTAAGGTTATTCAAGCTAATATTGCCTTTTGCGTGATTAAAAACCCCATTCTTTATTACATAAGTTCCCTTTTTCGAAACACGAGTAACATATTTGAAAATATAAACAGTTTCTGTTTTTCCAGATTGAACAGGTTTTCCGTTAACAATAACAGTCATTCCACCACCAGTAGTTTGTACGTGTTTTGTTCTGTTTACAATCTGAAACTCATCTGGAAAACTAATATTGATAGCCCCGTTTACATTTGCTTCAACAATAATTTCGAACAACTCGTTTGTTTGAGCCTGTTCTGGGTTCATTGATAGCGTCGCACGGAAGGTTTCACTTTGGCTATAAACCAATGAGTATGCAATTAACGATATGAATAGAAGAATTCCTCTCATGTTTACCAATCTTTCTTTTTACGTTCTGATGCAGGCACTCCTTTATCTTTTTCCTTATCAAGTTTATCTTTTGACTGTTGCTCTGCTTTCAATAAAGCATCAAGCAATTGCTCAGTCTGGTCAGGTGAAATTTCTGGATTCCCTTTACTTTCTTTCGGGTCTTTGTTTTTTTCGTCCTGATTACCTTCGTTATTTTGTTTTTCTTGATTCTCTTGGTTCTCTTGGTTCTCTTGGTTCTCTTGGTTCTCCTTGTTATCTTGATTGTCCTGATTATCCTGATTATCTTTATTGTCTTTATTATCCTTATTGTCGTTTTTGTTTTCTTCTTTTTGCTTCATAGCATAGGCTAAATTATAGCGTGCTTTTTCGTTATTTGGATCTTTTCTCAAGGCTTCTTTATACGATTCAATTGCCTTATCAATATTGTTGCTTTTAAAGTGCGAATTACCTAAATTGTAGTTGGCGCTACTTTTTTCGGTATTCGTTTGTGCATGTTTTTTGGCTTGCTCGTAACCTTTAACAGCGTCTTGATAATTCTCAGAGCGATAAGCTGATTGATTGATGAGATCTAGAATATTTACGTCTTTTGGAGCTAAGTCCTGAGCATCTTTAAATAACTTTAACGCCTCAGGGTATTTACCTGCTTGAAATGCTTGTTGACCAGCATCAAAACTTTCACGCCAATTTTGGCTGTTTAAAGAAGTGACGCAAAATAGAGCCAAGCCACCACACAAATATTTTAAAAATCCGTTTGTCATACTTCGCTTAATTTAGTAATTAAACTCCATCTGGAATTGGTTAAAACCAGAGCTGGAATGAGAAACAATAAAGATAATAGTGCAAATAATGTGCCTTGTTGTTGAGTAACCTTAAATGTATCTACATCCACCATGCCTCTTTCCATACGGCTTGTTGCGTCAATAAGTGGTTTGAAATTCGGATATTGTGATGATTCGATAATATAAGTTCCTGAACCGACTTTAGCTAGTTGTTCTACCAAAGTTGGATTAAGTCGTGACATCACCACATTGCCACTTTCATCTTTTTTGAAACCACCACCTTTCTCAGGCACAGGCCCACCTTTTTTTGAACCAAGTCCTATCGCATGTACATAAATTCCTTTATCTTGAATGACATTCATGATATTTTCAAGCTCCCCTTCGTGATTTTCTCCATCAGTTATTACGATGATAGATTTAGCTATTTTTTCTTCAGAGAATGATTTTACTGCCAATTCTAGCGCATCAGGAATATTCGTTCCTTGATTTGAAATCATATCCGTAGATACTTCGTTTACAAAGAGTTTTGCCGCTCCGTAATCTGAAGTTAAAGCTAATTGAGGGTATGCTTTTCCTGCAAACACCACAAGGCCAATTTTATCACCATGGAGTTGATTTATCAATTGATTGATTCCGTTTTTCGCTGCATTAAGACGGCTTGTACGTTTATCCATATCGGTAACAAGCATCGATTTAGAAATGTCTAATGCCACAATTATTTCCATGCTTTCTGCTTTCCCTCCTGTTTCTTTATTCCCAAATTGCGGATTGGCAAGTGCGATAATCAAAAACACGAAAGCATTTCTCAAAAAGAAAAACTGGAAAAAGGTATTGACTGAAGAGAATGGTTTAATAATGATCTTGCGAAGTCGGGTAGAGAAGTTTGAGCTCAACACTTCATTTCTCCAGTTAAGATTGAGGAAGAAAATAACAAAAAGTAGTGGAATTATTGCCGCACCTAAAAGAAAATAAGCGTTTTCGTAGCGCAGCTGTTCTCCACTAGCTGGACGATAATCAGAAATCAGGCTCCATCCCAGTAAGTAGTTCACACTTAAGAATACAGCCCAAAATACTAATTCCCAACCAAGTGCTGCGATTAGAATCCAATGTATGCGATATGTCTGACTACGATTCGGCATTTATACTATCTGTTTTGTTAACGTGTTAGAAATTAAGAAACCGATAAATAAGATTAATCCAGCAAACAAGAGGAAAGGTGTTGTTTTTAGTGGTGGATCTACTTTATATTCCAACACATTCACTTTCGTTTTCTCCATTTGGTCTATGGTTCTGTATACTTCAAGTAAATCTGTTTCGTTTGTCGCACGGAAATATTTACCACCCGTAATTTCAGCTACTTTAGTTAAAGATTCTTCATCAATATCTACAGGTACTTGTTGGTAGCGAATTCCAAATGGCGTTTGAACAGGCATAGGAGCCGTTCCTTTCGAACCAACCCCGATGGTGTACACTCTCACTCCTTTTGCTCGCGCTAGTTCAGCAGCGGTTATCGGATCGATGTCTCCAGCGTTGGAAACTCCATCAGACATAAGTATCACGACTTTGCTTTTCAATTCTTCAGAACGCAGTCGAGCTACGGAGAGTCCAAGTCCCATTCCTATTGCAGTTCGATTTGTCTCTAAAACACCTGCTTCAACAGACATTAAGCTTTCTAACAAGATTCGATGGTCAGTTGTTGATGGGCATTTTGTGAACGCTTCGCCTTCGTACACCACCAATCCAATTCTGTCATTTGGGCGATTGGCAATAAACTCCGCTGCTACACTTTTTGCTGCATCTAAACGATTGGGTTTAAAATCGCGAGCGAGCATACTCACGGAAATATCTAAGACCAGTACGATGTCTATTCCTTCTGAGTATTTTTTCTGAAATTCTTCCTGATCACTTAATCTATACGGTTGAGCGATGGCTAGAATTAATGAAGCAGTTGCAATGAGATATAAAGCTTTGCTAAGATAAGGGAGAACGTACGAAGTAAACCAACCACTTACGCTCTTCATAGAAGAATGAGGAGCTGAATAGCGGAGCGTACCCTTGAAATAGCTTTGATAGAACCATGCGAAAATTAACAAAGGAATTATCAATAGCAACCAAAGTGCATTTGGTGCATAATAATCGTAAGTCCAAAATCGTATGTCTAAATATTCACTCATTCTTCCTCTCTCACTGTTGTTTCTTCCGTAATTTCTATAAAATGAAGTGCGTGTTGATTTAAAATCTCTACTTCATTTTCGGGTAAAGTCAATTTTGCGAATTTGACAAAATCGGCTTGTTTTAGTAGTTCTGTCAACACATTAATGTGATTTCTGTCGATTAATTTCATGCGCATTGCCGCGTTCAGTTCCATTGTCGTTTTCTCCATCGCATCAATTCCATAGCGTTTTTGCACGTACCAACGCATAATATCCGTCAATTCGATGAAATGTAGTTTTTGTTTATCTAAAGTCCAGTATTTCTTCGCAAACAATTCTCGCAGGCGCTGTTCAGCTTGTTCACGTAGTGATAATAGTACTTCTGGTTCTGTTTGAAGTGATTTTTTTCGCTTTTGATAAAGTATAAACCAAATAATGCCACCAACGAGAATTAAACCTCCGATGATTGCCAGAATTACGAACCAACTGTCTGCTGAGGTATCTTCATCAACGAGCACCACGCGACCTTCTTCAATATCTAAAATATCTCCCTCTGGGTCGACATCTGGAAATTTCACCCAAACTAACTGCGGGTCAAATACAATTCCTTTGGTAGAATCGATAATGACAGGTAAAATAGTTACGACTCCTGAGTCCCAAGCTGTAAAAGTTATGCGAAGTGTATTTTGTTTGGTAGAATCAATCAGTTGTCTCAATACTTCTATGTCAATAGTATCTTTTTTATTCTCTTTGACATCGACACGCAAACCAGAAAGTGTAATTTTTTCTGGCCATTTGACATTTTCTGAAACACTTGAAGCATCCAGAATTAATGTATTTTGTTCACCGATAAAAATAGACTTCTTTTCCAGCGAACTTTCCATTTGCTGTCCGAGAGAATAATTCCCCCAAACTATAAAAGTCAATATGGTGAGTAGATATTTCATCGTCCAACTCGTCTTTTAAATAATTGCATCAATGGTTTGACATGGGATTCGTCAGTTGAGATATTTGTAAAATCAACTCCCGATTTTTTCAACTGCAAGGCGATATCTGCCTGTCTTTTTATAAATGCTTCTTGAATTCTTTTTCGTTCGCGCTGTGAAGAGGTGTTGACCCATTGCTTTAATCCCGTTTCAGCATCTTCAAGCTCTATTAATCCCATGTTGGGAATATTTAATTCTGCTTTGTCTCTCACGTTAATTGCAACTATATCGTGCTTTCTTCTAGCAATTCTGAGCGAATCTAAAAATTTATTGTCAGAAGTAAAATCAGAAATAACGAAGGCAATACTACGGCGTTTAATGGCATTTCTAAAATAAGACAGCACATTATTCAAATCTGTTTTCTGCGATTCTGGTTTAAATTCGATGATTTCACGTAGGATCATCAAAACGTGTTTTCTTCCTTTTACTGGTGGAATAAACTTTTCGACCTTATCGCTAAAAAAGATGGCACCAACTTTATCGTTGTTGGAAATAGCGGAAAAAGCCAAAACAGCTGCGATTTCAAGAATTAAATCGCGTTTTGTTTTGTCTCCCGAACCGAAATCGACAGAACCTGAAAGGTCAATTAGAAGCATAACCGTTAATTCACGCTCCTCTTCAAAAACCTTGACATAAGGATTGTTAAAACGCGCTGTGACATTCCAGTCGATATTTCGTACGTCATCACCAATCTGATATTCGCGCACTTCCGAGAAAGCCATTCCACGACCTTTGAAAGCAGAGTGGTATTCTCCTGAAAAGATCTGGTTCGTCAAGCCCTTCGTCTTGATTTCAATCCGTCTAATTTTTTTCAGTAGTTCCTTCGTTTCCATTAAGGTACCTCCACACGATTTAGTATCGTTTGAACTATGTCATTTTGATTAATATTTTCTGCCTCAGCTTCGTATGTTATACCAATACGGTGACGCATGACATCTGGAGCTATTGCTCGAATGTCTTCGGGAATTACATACGCTCTATTTTGTGTAAAGGCGTACGCTTTTGCTGCCAGT
The DNA here is from genome assembly GCA_964447015.1 of uncultured Flavobacteriales bacterium. Classification (GTDB taxonomy): domain Bacteria; phylum Bacteroidota; class Bacteroidia; order Flavobacteriales_D; family Crocinitomicaceae; genus Wandonia. The sequence goes on along the minus strand of CAYUQU010000055.1, from coordinate 5,425 downwards.
GCAATATTGATACTTGCACGAGGAGAACATCCAAAGCTAATGAGCGGAGTAAGCTGTGATAGATTGTATTCATCAGGAGTTCTTGTTGCGTATACAATATCAACAATGTACTGCTCAATTTTCTCATCTAAATAAATTTCTCGTACAATCTCTCGTGCTCTAATGATGTCTTCAGGAGAAATAACCTTGTTGATTTTGGTCATTCCTTCTTTGCTCACATTTGAGCGTATAATTAGTTTTTCTTCTTCTTTTTTAGGGTAATCTAGAAACACTTTCAGCATAAAACGGTCAACTTGTGCTTCGGGAAGGGGATAAGTACCTTCTTGTTCTACTGGATTTTGCGTTGCAAGTACTAAAAACGGTTCAGGAAGTTTAAAAGTTTGATCACCAATAGTCACTTGGCGCTCTTGCATTGCTTCTAAAAGCGCTGACTGAACTTTCGCAGGTGCACGGTTAATCTCATCTGCCAACACGAAGTTAGCGAAGATAGGACCTTTTTTTATTGAAAAGTCTTGCGTCTTTTGATTAAACATCATCGTTCCAGTAACATCTGCAGGCAAAAGATCAGGTGTAAACTGAATCCGACTGAATTGACCATTAATGGCATCACTCATCGTTTTTATGGCTAATGTTTTTGCTAGACCGGGAACTCCTTCAAGTAAAATATGACCATTAGCCAAAAGTGCCACGATAAGTCGGTTCACCATGTAATTTTGTCCTACAATTACCTTCGAGATTTCATTACTCAAAAGTCCAATTAACGCACTTTCTTTCTGAATTTTTTCTGTAAGTGCTTTTAAGTCTTCACTAGACAGAACAGTATTTTCCAACATTGCTTTGTTTTTAGTTTTCGTTAGTTTCCATACAAAATTGGCAATAATCGTTGCCGTATTGACACTTCGCGTGTTAATTTTTGTTAACTTGCTCCTCTTGAAAACCTTATAGCATGGAAAAAAGAGAATGTTTAGAATGCGGTTCTTTGTTTAGTGGGAGGAAAGACAAGAAGTTTTGCGGTGACTACTGCCGCAATGCCTACCACAACAAACTCAATGAATCAAGTAATGCTTACGTGCGGAGAGTGAATAATATTTTAAGAAAAAACCGTCGAATTTTGACTGCTTTTAACCCCGACGGAAAAGCTAAAGTTCGCTCCATTCAATTGGCAGAAGAAGGATTTAATTTTCATTTTTTCACGAATACCTATACGACAAAGTCAGGAAATAAATATTTCTTTTGTTATGACCAAGGGTACATTAAATTGGATGATGAGTGGTTTGCGTTGGTTGAAAAACAGGATTATGTGAAGGTGTAGAAAAGATATCGTTACATTTCTCGTAAAATCTTTTCCATCTTACGTCCTTTTGCCAACTCATCCACCAACTTATCTAGGTATCTTATTTGTTGGGTTAATTGATTTGTTATTTCTTCTATGCGATATCCGCAGATGACACCTGTTATAAGATGAGCATTGGGGTTTATTTTTGCTTCCTGAAAGAATTTTTCAAAAGTAACTTTTTCGTCAATCAATTCTTGAATTTTTTCATCATTGAAGCCTGTCAACCATTCAATTACTTGGTGTAATTCCTCTTTCGTTCTCCCTTTCTTTTCAACTTTCGTCACATAATGTGGGTATACTGATGCGAAAGTCAATTTTGCAATGCGCTCATCATGTTCAATAGTATTCTTCATATCGCTGTTTTCTCAAAAATAATGAAAAATAAGAGATCATAAAAGGATCTGGTTTAATCGTTTGATAAACTAGGCTTGCTTTGGTGAGATATCAAATCTGTCAGTTTTCACAGTGAACTATATACAAAACATTAGCTATATTTACGACACCAACAAATTGATATGTTTCAAGAATTAAATCTTCCAAAAGCACCATTAAAAATCACCAAAACAGGTGAACAATATTTTGTGTTTGATGTTTGGCGGAGAAAGAAATTATTGATTACTCCTGAAGAATGGGTAAGACAGCATTTGCTACATTATTTGGTGAATGAAATCAAGTACCCACAGAATCTTATTTCTTCTGAACAGGGTATAGAAGTGAATAAACTAGTTAGGCGCTGTGATGCAGTTGTTTATGGGAGAGATGGTCGACCGAAAATGATTATTGAGTGTAAAGCTCCTGAGATTAAATTGTCTGAAAATACGTTCATGCAAATTGCACAGTACAATTCAAAACTGCAAGTCGATTTTTTATTGGTTTCTAATGGGGTAGACCACATTATAGCAAAAATAAACAGGGAGCCCGCTGGAATTGTTTACCTTGAAAAATTTCCTTCATTTGAAGAGATATGTAACACTAACTCCTTACAGGAATAGTCTCATATATCGCCACAATTTGTTGCAATGCGTAATCAATTTCTTCCTTTGTTGTATAACGGCTAAATGAAAACCGTGCGTTAGGGCGAGTTAGATTAGCTTTAATTCCGCGAAGTACGTGGCTTCCTGTGTTTGACCCAGATGAGCAAGCACTTCCGCCACTGCAAGCTACGCCTCTCATGTCTAAAGTGAATAGTAAAACACCTGATTTTTCAGTAGGAGGAAAGCATACATTGAGAACGGTATACAAGCTTCTTTCAGGTGTAATATCACCGTGGAAGTCTACACCTGGAACTTTTTCTCGCAATTGTGAGATAAAGTAATTCTTCAGTTCTTGAACATGTATTTGGTGAGCTACCACATCTTCATAAGCCAAGTCCATAGCTTTAGCTAGACCTACAATACCATAAAGATTTTCCGTACCACCTCTCAGTCCACGTTCTTGCGCTCCGCCGTGAATCATAGCATGAAAAGGAACTCGTTCATTTATATACAAAAATCCAACTCCTTTTGGTCCATGAAATTTATGAGCTGCACATGTAATGAAATCAATATCAAGTTCTTTCAAGTCAAAGGCATAATGCCCCATAGTTTGGACAGTGTCTGAATGAAAAAAAGCATTATTTGCACGGCAGAGTTGAGCTACTTTTTTAATGTCTAGTAAATTTCCTATTTCATTGTTAGCGTGCATCAATGAAACCAAAGTAGTTTTTTGATCAGTTAAAAGCTCAGTTAAATGATTCAAATCTATATGACCTTTTTCATTTAAATTCACCATAACCAATTCGACATTATTCGAAGCACAGTGGTACTCTAAAGTATGTGATACAGCGTGGTGTTCAATAGCTGATGAAATAATGCGTTTAACTTTTAAGTCGTTTATCGCACATAAAATTGCCATGTTGTCGGCCTCAGTTCCACCAGAAGTAAAAATAATTTCCTTAGGAAGACAATTGAGATGCTTAGAAATGGTGCGTCTTGAAGTTTCAATAAGACCTTTTGACTTACGACCAAAAGAATGAGAAGAAGAAGGGTTTCCAAAATCCTCTCGAATACATTCTGTCATTACATCAGCCACTTCAGGTGCTACAGGAGTTGTAGCCGCATTGTCCAAATATACACGCATGGTAAAAAATTTAACTACGCAAAGATAGTAAACTACTGTATTTCATCACAAGAAAACTTGTAAAAGCGTTGCTTAAACAGAAATTAAACTTGGAAAGCTACTTTACTAAAAAAGACCCAAGACTACAAGACTCAAGCATGGCCCGATGATATTGTCGGGGACAAAAGACGCTTGGATGTTGTGGTGAATGGAGGAGGGATTCGTGTTCTATTCACTACGTATACTATAGATACAGTTATATGAAAATCCCGTAAAGGCGAGTCACGACTTGCCTTTACGGGATTTTTGTGAATTTCACCTTAACCAAATACACGTTTCAATAAATCAGAAACACGAGCACCTGGATTATTTCTAATTTCTTTTTCCTCTTTAGCAATTTGCAAGAAAAGACCGTCAATAGCTTTGTTTGTTACAAATTCCTCTAAGTCTGGATTCACTTTTTTCACAAGAGGTATTTTGTTATATGTATTGAACATTGTTGCCCAATAGCGAGTTGCACCTACTTTTTCCAAAGAAGTTTTGATAATAGGTTTAAACTTGTCAACTAAAGCAGTTCGTGTAGTTCTGCTCAAATATTGCGTTGCTGCATCGTCGTTTCCTTTTAAAATACCCATAGCGTCCTGAAGAGTCATTGATTTAATTGCAGTAACAAAGATATCTTTTGCTCCATTTGCCGCATCTTCCGCTGCTCTATTCATTGATTCGATGGCATCGTCAACGAGTTTGTCTTGACCAATACCACGAAGTTTTTCTTCAACCATTTTTGCTTCGTCTGGCATAAGAATTTTAATGGACAAATCTTTAAAATAGCCATCAGGCTTAGAAACTTGGTCTACACCTTTTTCTATACCACGTGTAAGTGCTTCTTTTAATCCTTTTCCAACTTCTTCTTCAGAAAGTGCACCTCCAGATGTGCTAGTTGTTTCAGTAACTGTTTCTTCAGCTTTTTTCAATACTCCGCGAAGTGTTTGAGATGTTGATACAAGTGAGAAGCTAAATAGGGTGAGAGTGAATAGTGTTATTTTTTTCATGATAATTTTTTTGTGCTTAAGTACAAATATCGAGCCTTAAATTGACTTCATAAAGGTAATAGAATCTTTCAATTCTTGTTAATCAATTCTCCATCACCTGTTTTGTTCAGCACTATAGAGCTTGGAGTGCCATAATACCAAACATCACCTGGGCCTTGGATGTTAACTGTTAAAGGAATTCCATGCGCTCGACATTTCATTATTCCAGACGAACTATTCGTTATTTCAAGTCCCTCAGAAGCAATCACATTTGTGACGTCAGCAAAACCATTGTCATGAATTTGGAAGCGAGCAAAACGAACTTTCCCTCGAAGTGTATAATCACCAACTCCGTCAGCCACAGTGGCGTTACTATATTCAGTATCGATAGTTAGATCAACTGATCCTGAACCTTTGTCAACATATAAATTAAAAAATTCACCTTTAATAGAGTCTGAATTTGTAAGAGTTTCTGATCCTACAAATCGAGTGCTATGAATAAAAGTGTAATGTATTTCAACAGTTATCTTCTTATCGTACGATCGAAGGAAATTGCATTTGTTTTCATTTATCACGTAGAGGGTGGAGTCGAAGTAGTTAAAACTAACGTGTTTCACCACATTTTCGCCACCAGTAATTCGCGCAAAGTTTATGGTGTCGGGAACAAAGTGATAAGTTAGATTTTGCAAAAGGTATAAACCGGTGAAATCTTCTAAATTCACATCAATTGTAACTTCTTTTCCAGTAGACTTAAAGCAGTTTCGGTCTTCTGACTTTTTACAAGACGAAGTTAGAAGCAGGACAATTGATATTAAAATCAAGTGCTTCATTTTTTCTTAAATTTGAATTGATATCCAAGTCCCAGCTCAAAATAATCTGCTTTTGCCCAATGTGATTTAACACATGCATTGATATAGTAACCTCTTTTAAGTTCAACACGACCGCCAATTTTATGAAAAAA
>CAYUQU010000054.1:0-22586 GCA_964447015.1 uncultured Flavobacteriales bacterium | reverse complement strand
AAAGTGAAAGTAGAAATGTCTCCCTATGATTTAACAAAAGGTCGAATTACATTCAGATACAAATAAAGTATCTTAAAACTAAAAAAGATGAAAGTAAGAGCATCTGTGAAAAAACGTTCTGCGGATTGCAAGATCGTTAAGAGAAAAGGAAGAGTTTACGTGATTAACAAAAAGAATCCTAAACTTAAACAAAGACAAGGATAAAGCTAATTAGTAGAATTATGGCTAGAATTGCAGGTATAGATTTGCCTAAGAACAAAAGAGGTGTTATCGGATTAACGTATATCTACGGAATCGGATTGAGCACGGCGAAAAAAGTGTTGAGTAACGCTAATGTGGATGAAAACGTTAAAGTACAGGATTGGACAGATGAAAATTTGGCTGCTATCCGTGCGGTAATGGGTGAAATCAAAGTTGAAGGTGCATTGCGCTCTGAGGTTCAATTGAACATCAAGCGTCTAATGGATATCGGATGCTTCAGAGGTGTTCGTCACAGAGCCGGTCTTCCGCTACGTGGACAACGTACGAAAAACAACTCTAGAACTCGAAAAGGTAGAAGAAAAACTGTTGCTAACAAGAAGAAAGCAACTAAATAATAATAACGCATATTTATTATGGCAAAGTCAAATCAGAAGAAGAAAAAGAATGTTAAAGTTGAAGCGCATGGTGAAGCACATATCCAAGCTACCTTCAATAACATCATCATTTCCCTTACTAACAATGCTGGTCAAGTTATATCTTGGTCATCAGCGGGGAAAATGGGCTTCAGAGGATCTAAAAAGAACACACCTTACGCTGCTCAAGTAGCTGCTGAGGATTGCGCAAAAGAAGCATTTGATAATGGTTTACGCAAGGTACGTGTGTTTGTAAAAGGACCTGGAGCTGGTCGTGAGTCTGCAATCAGATCACTTCATAATTCAGGTATTGAGGTTACAGAAATTGTTGACGTAACACCAATGCCACACAATGGATGTCGTCCTCCAAAACGAAGAAGAGTTTAATATATATAAACAAAAATGGGAGTCACGGTTGTCGAAGGATAGTTGACCTTAATTCACACCGCCCACTAATTATTTTTTAAAATGGCAAGATATACTGGTCCTAAATCCAAGATCGCTAGAAAGTTCAGAGAACCAATTTTTGGTCCTGACAAAGCATTGGAAAGACGTAATTACCCTCCTGGACAACACGGTCCTAACAAAAGAAGAGGGAAACAGTCTGAGTACGCTATTCAGTTAGCAGAAAAGCAAAAAGCTAAGTATACTTATGGTATTCTTGAGCGTCAATTCTCAAACTTATTTGAGAAAGCTTCAAGAATGAAAGGTATTACTGGTGAGAATTTATTGCAATTGTGTGAACTTCGTTTAGATAATGTTGTGTTCCGTCTTGGAATCGCTCCTTCTAGACGCGCTGCACGTCAATTGGTTTCTCACAAACACATCGTTGTGAATGGTGGTGTGGTAAACATCCCTTCTTATTCATTAAGCGCAGGTGATGTGATTGAAGTGAGAGGAAAATCGAAATCGTTAGAAGCGATTAGCGATTCACTTTCAGCTTCTTCAAATAAATCGCACGACTGGTTGAGTTGGAATCCTTCACAAATGTCTGGTACAGTTGTGAATCCACCTAATAGAGAAATGATCCCTGAAAATATCAAGGAACAACTGATCGTCGAATTGTATTCTAAATAAACTTTAAAGCATTAAAATGGCTATTCTAGACTTCCAAAGACCTGATAAGGTAATCATGATTCAATCTGATGAACACGAAGGTCAGTTTGAATTCCGTCCACTTGAGCCTGGGTATGGTATCACTGTGGGTAATGCATTGAGAAGAATTCTTCTTTCTTCATTAGAGGGTTTTGCTATCGCTTCTGTTCGTATAGAAGGAGTTGATCACGAATTCTCTACTATTAAAGGAGTGGTAGAAGATATGACTGAGATTGTGTTGAATTTGAAACAAGTTCGTTTCAAACAACAAATTGAAGATACTGATAACGAAACTGTAGTTATTTCTGTTTCAGGACAGGACAAATTTACAGCAGGTGATATCGGTAAATTTACTTCTGCTTTTCAAGTGCTTAACCCAGATTTAGTAATCTGCAACATGGAGCCTTCTGTGAAATTAGATATTGAAATATCTATTATCAAAGGTAGAGGATATGTTCCTGCAGAGGAAAATAAAGTAAGCGGTGTGCCTTTCGGAACTATTTTCATCGATTCAATTTTTACTCCGATTAAAAACGTTAAATACAACGTTGAAAATTACCGAGTAGAACAAAAAACGGATTATGAAAAATTGGTATTAGAAATCAGAACAGATGGCGCAATTCATCCTAAAGATGCGTTGAAAGAATCTGCGAAAATTCTAATTCACCACTTCATGTTATTCTCAGATGAGAAAATCACTTTAGATAGTGATGTGAAATCTGAAACTGAAGAGTTTGACGAAACTTCGCTACACATGAGACAGTTATTGAAAACCAAATTGGTTGATATGGATTTGTCTGTGAGAGCATTGAACTGTCTTAAAGCTGCAGATGTAGAAACTTTAGGTGACTTAGTTTCTTATAATAAAAATGATCTCTTGAAATTTAGAAACTTCGGAAAGAAATCACTAACTGAATTAGAGGATTTAGTAGACTCTAAAGGTTTGTCTTTCGGAATGAATGTGGCTAAATACAAGTTAGATAAAGATTAACAACCGAATTAGTTGAATAGAAATGAGACACGGTAAGAAAAATAATCATTTAGGCAGAACAGCTTCTCACAGAAAAGCAATGTTGTCTAATATGGCAAGCTCTTTAATTGAGCATAAAAGAATCAATACAACTTTAGCTAAGGCAAAAGCGTTGAGAACATATATTGAACCAATTTTGACAAAATCAAAAACGGATTCTACTCACTCACGACGTGTAGTATTTAGCTACCTTCAAAATAAAGAAGTTGTAACAGAATTATTCCGCGATGTAGCTCCTAAAATTGCTGATCGTCCAGGTGGATATACACGTATTATTCGCACAGGATATCGTTTAGGTGATAACGCTGAAATGTGTATGATTGAATTAGTTGATTTCAACGAATTGTTACTTGGTGACAACAAACCTGAAAAGAAAACTACTCGTCGTTCACGTACTGCTAAGAAAGCTAAATCAGATGACGCTGTAGCTGAAACTGAAGATGCACCAAAAGCAGAAGCTAAAAAAGAGGAAACTCCTGAAGCTGTAGTTGAAGAGACTCCTGAAGCACCAGCTGCAGAAGAAACTTCGTCGGAAGAAGAAAGTGATTCTAAAGCAGATGATGCTGAAGAAACAAAAGAATAACAATTCTTTGTATATACTTGATAAAAGGCGATGTTTGATGCATCGCCTTTTTTTATGTCGTTTTATTACTTGTTACCTAATTATTAAGTTTTATTTTTGCTAAAATTTTAGAATATGTTTGATAAAAAACCTGCAGTTTTAGTGTTAGAAGACGGAACTGTTTTCGAAGGATATTCGTGTGGAAAGGTTGGTACTACTTCTGGTGAGATTGCCTTCAATACCGGAATGACAGGATACCAAGAAGTGTTTACAGACCCTTCATATTATGGCCAAATTCTAATTATGACAACTGCCCATATCGGAAATTATGGAGTGCATAATGAAGAAGTGGAGTCAGAAGGAATTAAAATTGCCGGTTTGGTGACAAAGAAATTTTCGGATATGTATTCGAGAGCTTCGGGAGTATCAACTCTTGGTGAATACATGGACAATCAAGGCACAGTTGGGATTTCTGATATCGATACGCGTGCGCTTGTGAGACATATTAGAAATAAAGGAGCAATGAATGCTATTATTTCATCTGAAAATTTAGATGTCAACCAATTGAAAAGTCAATTGAAAAATGTACCATCTATGGATGGACTTGAATTGTCTTCTTTTGTGGCAACTAAAACACAGTATGACGCAGGTTCTGAAATAGCAAACTATAAAGTGGCACTAATTGATTTTGGTGTGAAGAAAAACATCATCAGATGTCTTGTAGAACGAGGGTGTTTTGTTAGAGTTTTTCCAATGGATGTTACGGCGCAAGAAATTGAAGCCTTTAACCCAGATGGAATCATGCTTTCTAACGGGCCTGGCGATCCATCTGCAATGAATGCACAAATAGATTTAGTAAAAGACTTAGTGAAGCTAGATCGACCGATTTTCGGAATATGTCTAGGACATCAGATTTTTGCATTGAGTCAAGGCTTGAAAACGGAGAAAATGCATAATGGACACCGTGGACTAAATCATCCAATTAAAAATTTGAAAACAGGTAAATGCGAAATCACCTCGCAAAATCATGGTTTTGTTGTTACACACGATAGTTTAGAACAAAATAAGGACATCGAGTTGACGCATATTCATTTGAATGATAATACGGTAGCTGGTATGAAATTGAAAGACAAACCTGTTTTTACAGTTCAATACCATCCTGAAGCATCTGCTGGTCCTCACGATTCTAGATATCTTTTTGATAATTTTATTATTAACATGAAAAATTTTAAGGCATGACACATATTGCAAAAGTAGTTGGTAGACAAATTCTTGATTCTAGAGGAAATCCTACAATTGAAGTAGATGTATATACAACTAATGGCGCTTTTGGACGTGCTGCAGTTCCGTCTGGAGCGTCAACTGGAATTCATGAAGCAGTGGAGTTGCGAGATGGAGATAAAGGCCGATATTTAGGTAAAGGAGTGTTGAATGCTGTCAATAATGTAAATGTTGTTATTAATGAAGCGCTAATTGGACAATATATTTTTGACCAAAAAGCCATTGATACACTTTTAATTAAATTAGACGGAACAGAGAATAAATCAAACCTTGGAGCAAATGCCATTCTTGGTGTATCACTTGCTGTTGCGCGTGCAGCAGCAAATGAAACAAACATGTCATTGTATAGATATGTTGGAGGAGTAAATGCGTGTACAATGCCAGTTCCCATGATGAATATTTTGAATGGAGGATCTCATGCGGATAATCAAATTGATATTCAAGAGTTTATGGTTATGCCATTTGGTGCAACTTCCTTTTCTGAAGGATTGAGAATAGGAACTGAGATTTTTCACCATTTAAAAAATGTACTTAAATCCAAAGGAATGAGTACCAATGTGGGTGATGAAGGCGGCTTTGCTCCGAATCTTGGTTCAAATGAAGAAGCTATCGAAGTCGTTTTAAAAGCTATTGAAACGGCTGGGTACAAACCAGGTGAGGATGTTTTTATTGCACTTGATGCTGCCTCTTCAGAGTTTTACGACAAGCAAAAAAAGAAATATATTTTTGAGTCCACAGGTGATGAGCGCAGTTCTTCTGAAATGGTTTCTTTCTGGAAAGATTGGTCTAAAAAGTACCCGATTATTTCTATCGAGGATGGATTAGATGAAGATGATTGGTCAGGCTGGAAAGAATTAACAACTGAGATTGGAGATAAAGTTCAATTAGTTGGCGATGATTTGTTTGTTACCAATACGAAAAGACTTAAACAAGGAATTGATACTGACACAGCGAATTCCATTTTGATTAAAGTAAACCAAATTGGTTCGTTAACAGAAACTATTGAAGCTGTTCAAATGGCTACAAGCAACAAGTATACATCAGTAATGAGTCATCGAAGTGGCGAAACTGAAGATACAACAATTGCTGATTTGGCTGTTGCATTAAATACGGGGCAAATCAAAACAGGTTCTGCTTCAAGAAGTGATCGTATTGCAAAATACAATCAATTACTAAGAATAGAAGCTGAACTTGGAGAGACAGCTGTGTATCCAGGGATGGATTTTAAATATTTGAAGTAATGATTTTTTACTTTTATTAAGTTTGTTTATTTTCAAATATGAAAATATCGATATATATCCTGTCAGTTTTTATTGTTTTTGGATGTAAGAAAATTAGTATAAAGAAAGATTTCCCTTCATTAAAAGGTGATTACGAATGGGTGTATTCTGTTTCTGGCGCAGAAAATTCTATTGGAGTTGATTCTAATACAGATCGTTTCGCAATTAGAGTAGAAGGTAACGGGAATGTTATTTTTATTAAAAATTCGGTAAAGATTAGCAAACTATGTACAACTGAAGTTTTTGAGAAGAATGAGGGTGTATATATTGTCAAATTAGAAGAAAAAGAAGAAATCATATTCATAGAAGTTGCTGACTTAGAGTTGACTAATTCTACATATCCTTATAAGAGTTTTAAGAACCATTTTATAAAAAAGTAATGAAAAAAAATAATTTATTACTATTTGGTATTCTACTTCTTTTAGGGTGTAATAAGTATCAACATTTGGACATTGAGATTCCTTCTTGTGAGTTATGTCCTTTTGGTAAAAGTATTGAAGGAACATATAAAGGAATTGTTTCGGGAGTTGTTGTCATAGGAGACCCCGATATCTCAACTCCTAACCAAACTGATTCAATAACCCTTATTGTTGAACAAATATTTTTGAATGAAAGTAGATACATTGATTCTACAATTCTTCATTTCAAAACAACTCATTTTTTTCATTATCAAGCAACAGAAGTTCATAGTATAATTCAAATATCTAATTCTAATGGGCTTGTAGATAATCATGGTTATAAGATATTTGGAGTTAATAAAGAACTCCCCACAAATTATTTTTATATTACTGAGGAAAAGGCGATAATTCGATATGAATTTTTAGATCAATATAATTATTTAATACCTGGTTTGATTGGAACTTTATACAAACAGTAGAGTTCTACTCTAGATAATACTTTGGGAAATTGATCCCTCGGCAAATTTAAGTATAATATTAGACGATTTTTCAGAATGGAATTCAACAAAGTGTTTCCAACTACATTTCCTTTTCAATCTATCTTTAGAACAGTCTCGTTTGTTCCATGTGGAAAAGAGATTTTATTCGGTTACGAAAGTATACTAGCATTTGCTTTGTAGATGGTCAGTTGATCTTTATTCATATTTCTTTCACAAGGTTGTTGAATTAATGTCTAGGCTAATCAATTATTATTTTAACATATATAAATAAGTTAAAATAATATATCACCAAACCAGTATAGTTTGTTTTTATTTTAACAAATAGTAAGAAATATTCATTTTCGAAGCAACTTTTATTTTGAGATGAACGTTCTTTGTTTGTATTAAAATATATTTTGATGAAGTTATTGTTATTTTGTATTAGTATTTTCTTAAGTATTGAGTGTTTTAGTCAAGAATCTAATGGGACTCAATATTTTGTGCAAGGAATGATATATTCTGAAGATACTGACCGAATTGAGGAGTTGGTGAATGAATTGAGATTAAATCCAAACATCTTTGTTGTGAGATATGATAACATAACCAAAGGTATTTTGGTTGTTACGCAACATGTGAATTTATCTCTCACAAAAGAAGTGTTTCAAACATGGTTAACAGACAATTCTGACTTGGTTTCGTGTATTCGAGTAGGAATGCAAAGTATAGATAGCCACTATCCTTTCCCATTAACAAATTGTGAAAACGAATAATGATGAAAAATTTTACATATACGTTACTATCACTGATTGTTTGCTGTAGTTTTTATTCCAATAAAGCGTATACCCAAGCTGATTGTAATGTAGCAGAGTATGCGTGTACCTTGCCTGCATTTACAGTTAATTCAAGTGGGTCTGGAGCGGTGAATGATATTCCATCTGGAAGCAATGTTTCAAACCCTTCTTTTAATCCTGGTACTGCGGGGAATTCGGGTTGTTTACTTAGTAATGAGTTGAATCCTACATGGATTATTATTACTGTGAGTACGCCAGGAGAGCTTGAGTTTACAATTGGATCAGCAGGTTCGGGGGGGTATTTTGATTGGTCTATGTGGCCTTATTATGATAATGCTACAGGAAATGCATGTAATCATATTCAAAATAACACATTACCTCCAGTTGCGTGTAATTGGAACGGAAGTAGTGCTGGATTTACGGGCATGTCAGCTGTAGGTAATTTACCTCCAGGTGCTCAACAATGGAATTTTGAACATGCTTTAACTGTACAACCAGGGGATCAGTTTGTACTTTGTTTTTCAAATTTCAGTGGTTTAGTCGGTGCTCAAGTACCCTTATTTTTTGGTGATGATATTGCTGGAAACAATAACCCAAATTCAGCCTCAGTGACTTGTGAGCCATCTATTACTGATCAAGAAATTTGTGAGGGAGAGACTGCTAACATTCTAATTGGAATGGGTAGTTTGGCTTATACAGATTTTACATGGTTGGTTACTGATGGTGTAGCAGACCCTTTTGGGGGGCCAGCTAATCAAATAACGGTGAATCAAACTACGTCGTATGATGTATTACTTCAAGGAGCAGGTTTGCCAGATACGACAATTTCGTTCACTGTGAATGTGGTTGCTCCTCCAACTCCTTACGCTGGAGTTGAACAATTTGTTTGCGGAACAGGTCCAACTCAACTTGACGGAGTACCTAGTGATCCAACTAATGATTATTCATGGTCTTTTGTTGGCCCTTCAGGAACTCCTGCTCCGCCAAATGCAATCTTCTCTCCTAATAATACGGTTGTTAACCCAAATGTTCAGGTTAATTACCTTGGAGAATATCAATTTATTTTTACAGAGTCGAATGGTGTTTGTCCTCCAGTTGAATCTCAAGTTACAGTTAATTTTGGTAATATCCCACAAACCTTAAGTAAGATAGATCCTCTTTGTGCGGACTCTTGTGATGGTCAGATTACTGTTAATGCCCCACTCGCAAATGAGTTCCGTCTTAATGCTGGACCATGGGAAGCTTCAAATGTGTTTGACAATCTATGTGCTGGAACTTATACGATAACAAGTAGAGATGCATTGGGGTGTACAGCGACTGGTAACATAACGTTGGTGGATCCTTCATATGTAACAGTGACGGCAAGTACGGACCAGATTATTTGTATCGATGGAACGACAACTATTTCTGCTACGGCAACAGGTGGTTCAAATTATATTTTTCATTGGGATCATACCCCAAATACTTCTTATAGCCAATCAGTTTCGCCTGTTGCTCCAACAACTTATACTGTGTATGCAGAGAATGAGAATGGTTGTGTTTCCACAACAGACAACGTTTTTGTGGATCTTTATCCCGTCCTTTCAGCTAACATTTCTCTAAATGATACAGTATGTCCTACTCAAACAGGTACACTTAGTGTTTCTAATGTGTCTGGAGGAAATGGAGGGCCATATACTTTTGAATGGATAGATCAGAATAATAACATTGTTGGAAATGCGGCTGTGTTGAATACGGTTATTTCTCAAACAACAAATTATACAGTTACGATTTCAGATAACTGTAGTACTCCTGTTCTTCAGTTAAATGGAACTATTGTTGCAGGAGAAGTGCCCGATGTATCGTTTTCGGTTGATGACTCCGAGCAATGTCAAACGGGGATTTTTACATTTACTAATAACACAGATCCCGATATTTCAGCTGAGTTATATTGGCAGTTTGGAAATGGACCAAGTTATCAAAATATGAATTCAGTAACCTTTGAGGAAGATAGTCCAGGTTCATATTATGCTCAATTGATTGTCGTTTCTCCTGAAGGATGTCGAGATACAGTAAAAATTAATGATTATTTTACAGTGTTTGAAAATCCCATAGCAAAATTTGCGTGGTCACCTTTTAATGCGAAAATTACTCTCCCTGAAGTTAATTTCATTAATCAATCTTATTTGGGAGAATATTATCAGTGGACTTTTGAGGATGCAGAACCTGTAACTTCTTCTGAAGAAAATCCTGAAGTTACTTTTCCATCTGAAACTCCAGATGAGTATCTAGTGACACTTACTGTTACTACAGAAGAGGGATGCCGCGATTCAGTTGCGAATTTGGTTGAAATTGTTCCAGACATCTTATTTTTCGCACCTAACACATTCACACCTGATGGAGATAAATTTAATGAGACATGGAAAATTTCTATCGATGGAATCAATGTCTACGATTTTGAATTGTTAATCTATAATAGATGGGGAGAAGTTGTTTGGGAATCACACAGTCCAGATGGTGAATGGAATGGCACGTATGGAGGGAAACCAGCTCCTGAGGGTGCGTATATTTGGAGACTCCGCGTGGCAGATTATACAACTGATCAAAAGTATGAATTCAAGGGGCACATTAATTTACTTCGTTAAAGTGTCAAATAGTTAAAAATTTAAAAGGTTCTCAGTTGGGAACCTTTTTTTGATTGTTAACTTTGCATCAAATTCAATCAGTATGACTTTAGAAGAGTTTCATAAAGATATTCAGCAAGGAATTCCAAATGTGGTTCCTGCAAAACTACCTATCGACAAAAATGTGAATCATGCACCGAAAAGAAAAGAAATTCTTTCTGCAGATGAAAAGAAATTAGCTCTTAGAAATGCGTTGCGCTATTTTCCTAAAGAACAACATCAAGAGTTGTTAGGTGAGTTTTTGCATGAGTTGAATACTTATGGTAGAATCTATATGTATCGTTATCGTCCAACTTACAAGTTGTACGCACATGGAATTGATGACTATCCTGGGAAATCACTGCAAGCAAAAGCGATCATGCTAATGATTCACAATAATTTGGATCATGCTGTGGCCCAACATCCTGATGAGTTAATTACCTATGGTGGCAACGGAGCTGTATTTCAAAATTGGGCGCAATACCGCTTGACGATGAAATACTTGTCGGAAATGACAGATGAACAGACCTTAGTTATGTATTCAGGTCACCCTATGGGATTGTTTCCTTCTCATAAAGATGCGCCACGTGTTGTAGTGACAAATGGAATGATGATTCCAAATTACTCGAAACCCGATGACTGGGAAAAGTATAACGCTCTTGGTGTAACACAATATGGTCAAATGACCGCGGGTTCTTATATGTACATCGGTCCTCAGGGAATTGTACATGGAACTACTATCACTGTTCTCAATGCAGGTCGTAAAATCGCTAAAGATGGTGAAGGTCTTGAAGGGAAACTTTTCCTAACTGCAGGACTTGGAGGTATGTCAGGTGCGCAACCAAAAGCAGGAAATATTGCGCGTTGCGTTTCGGTTACTGCTGAGGTGAATGAAAAAGCTACCAACACACGTTACGCTCAAGGTTGGGTTGATGAAGTTATTACCGATTTGGATGAGTTGTGCACACGAGTTCGTGTTGCTAGAGAGAAGAAAGAGGTTGTTTCCATCGCATACCAAGGAAACGTGGTAGATGTGTGGGAGAAATTTCTCAAAGAAGATATTTATGTCGATTTAGGTTCGGATCAGACATCATTGCATAATCCATGGGCTGGAGGATATTATCCTGTGGACATGTCGTATGAAGACTCAAATGAGATGATGGCTAATAACCCTGAGCTATTCAAAGAAAAAGTTCAGGAAACACTTCGTCGTCATGCTGCTGCGGTGAATGCACATGCTGCTCGTGGAACGTATTTCTTTGATTATGGAAATGCATTTTTACTTGAAGCATCGCGCGCAGGTGGTGAAGTGATGGCTGAAAATGGAATAGATTTCCGCTACCCATCATACGTACAAGATATTCTTGGACCAATGTGTTTTGATTTTGGATTCGGTCCTTTCCGTTGGGTTTGTGCTTCAGGAAAAGCTGAAGATTTAGCAAAAACGGATGAGATAGCATCACGCGTATTACAAGAAATGAAACTAAACTCCCCTGCTGAAATCCAACAACAAATGGCGGATAATATTCAGTGGATTAAAGGAGCGCAAGAAAATAAATTGGTTGTCGGTAGTCAGGCCCGAATTCTTTATGCAGACGCCGAAGGTAGAATGAAAATTGCAGAAGCATTCAACAATGCAATTGCAGCGGGTGAAATTGGTCCAGTTGTGTTAGGACGCGATCATCACGATGTGTCTGGAACGGATTCTCCTTATCGTGAGACTTCTAATATTTACGACGGTTCACGCTTTACTGCTGATATGGCAATTCATAATGTGATCGGGGATTCGTTCCGCGGTGCAACTTGGGTTTCGATTCACAACGGCGGTGGAGTAGGTTGGGGAGAGGTAATCAATGGTGGTTTTGGAATGTTATTGGACGGAACGCAGGAAGCCGACAGACGACTTAAAATGATGTTGCATTGGGATGTAAACAACGGAATTGCACGACGCAATTGGGCAAGAAACGAAAATGCGGTGTTTGCAATCAAGCGTGCGATGGAAGCAGAACCACTATTGAAAGTGACATTACCCGAAATGGTTGAAGACAGATTAATTGATGGATTAAAGTTGAATTAATCTTCAATCTTTAAAATCTAATCTGTCAATTAACAAAGTGGTCTACATTAAGAAGAAAAAATTAACTTTGTAAGCATTCAAATAAACTGAAATGAGTAAATACGACGTAACCATTATTGGTTCAGGACCTGGAGGATATGTAGCAGCAATTCGTTGCGCACAACTCGGGATGAAAACGGCTATTATTGAGAAATATACAAACTTAGGAGGGACATGCTTAAATGTGGGATGTATTCCTTCAAAAGCATTATTGGATTCTTCTGAGCATTTTCATAACGCGAAGCACAATTTTGCAAAACACGGAATTGTAATAAACGAACCAAAACCTGATTTGACTCAAATGATTGCCCGTAAAACGGAAGTAGTTGATCAGACTAGTGGTGGAATCAAGTTTTTAATGGACAAAAACAAAGTTGAGGTATTCAACGGTATTGGTTCATTTGTGGATAAAAATCATATCAAAGTAACCGATGATAAAGGAAAAGAAACGGTACTTGAAACGAAATATACTATCATAGCAACAGGTTCGAAGCCAAATTATTTTCCAGGAATGGAACCTGATAAAAAGCGAATCATCACTTCGACTGAAGCGTTGGTGATGAAAGAGATTCCTAAGAAAATGATTGTTATTGGAGGTGGAGTTATCGGACTTGAGTTAGGTTCTGTTTACGCACGTCTAGGTAGCGAAATTGAAGTGGTTGAGTTCGCTGATTCGATTATTCCAACTATGGATCGCACTTTAGGTAAAGAATTGACTAAGGTTCTGAAGAAAGAAGGATTTAAATTTAACCTTGAACACAAAGTTCAAAGTGTAGTGAATACTGGAAAAGGAGTTAAGGTAACGGCGCTTGATAAAAAAGACCAAGAGGTTGTTTTTGAAGGTGATTACTGTCTTGTGTCAGTTGGTCGTAAACCATTTACAGAAGGGTTGGGATTGGAGAATGCTGGAGTGGCATTAAATAATCGCGGTCAAGTTGAAGTTGACGAGCATCTTCAAACAAATATACCTGGAATTTATGCAGTAGGTGACGTTGTTCGTGGAGCAATGTTGGCACATAAAGCGGAAGAAGAAGGTGTGTTTGTAGCGGAAACGCTTGCGGGACAGAAACCACATATGAATTACAATTTAATTCCTGGTGTAGTGTATACATGGCCAGAAGTGGCATCAGTAGGAAAAACGGAAGAAGAATTAAAAACAGCTGGAGTTGAATATAAGGTTGGTTCTTTCCCAATGAAAGCTCTTGGACGTGCGCGTGCGAGCATGGACTTGATGGGATTGATCAAAGTTTTGGCAGATAAAGAAACTGACGAAGTATTGGGAGTGCACATGATTGCTCCACGTGCTGCGGATTTAATTATGGAAGCAGTTACGGCAATGGAATATCGCGCATCTGCAGAAGATATCGCACGCATTTGCCACCCACATCCAACGTTCTCAGAAGCACTTAAAGAAGCTGCTTTAGATGCAACGGATGGGAGAGCATTGCATATTTAGAAAACAGAATTATATCAAAAGCAAAACAGGCTGTCTTTCTAGGCAGCCTGTTTTTGTAATTAACCGATGTGTTTAAACAGCGATTGTCCTTAATAAGCAGAAAGAAGTATATTCTTTTGTTTATCTGATTTTACAGAATATCCGAATCGTATCGTTTTACTTTCTTTAGCTTTGAGTGTTAAATCCCAATTTAGAATTCCTGTGCCTTCATTCAATGAACCTTTACCATTTTCAAGCATCTCGATTGAAATCTCAGCATTTGTGGTAATCGGAATTTGATCTTCAATAACAAGATCCACCGTTTTTGCTTTCTGATTCTTTATTTCAATCTCATAGTAATATGTTACCAATCGTTGAGTGCCGATAAATTTCTCTTTGTAGGATTTCTTATCAAGTTTACGCTTCACAATCACATTAGGGTCAATTCCTAAACTCAATCGCAGGGTGTCTTCCATCGTTGTTGGGTCTAAATACGTTTCACCCATGTATGTACCATCAAAGAATACATTTGCTTTAGCAGGGAGTAATTGAAGTTCTTCCAAATTAGTCAATTCTGCCATCAGGTAAACCGATTGGTCTAATTTGGGCGCAGTGTAATATTTGAAGTTTGTTGGAAGTTCTTTATTGTCAACCAATATCATGTGCGCTTGATTATTTGACGCAATGGTATAGTTCAAATCAATCTTAAATTCGGCCGAAATCATATGTTCCACAATTTGCATAAAATCAATACTCGAGCGACTTTCTATTTCTTCTTGATCTACACTTCTAACGCTTTGTGATTCAGCTTTTTTATCATAGAGTGCTGCAGGGGCATTTCCGTAACCCGATTTTTCTTGTACTCTCAATGCCAAATAGTCAATAAACCAAGGGTGTAAACTCGGTTTAACTCGATTTTGGTTTGGATTGTTTGTAGATAAACTGATTTTCACATTGTTCCAATCCAATCCTGAGTTTTGATACACCATAGCTTTATATGTTAAGTTTACGCTGCTTGAAAGGCTACCACTTCTTAAATCATATTGTGGAGTCCAGCCTGCTTCATGAACAAGATATGAAAGTTGAATTTTACCCGACGCTGCTTCACTGGATTGAAGTGTAACAATGATTCTAGGAACAGGAGAATAATCTTTTGTGTCTATTAATCCATTATTGCTTCCATAATCGTTTAATTGCTTGAGACGCGTTTGCATCCGTGTCAATTCTTTCGTTTTTACTGTCTTTTGTTTGTCGAGTTTCATTTGAATGGCATTGAGCTCGTTCATTTTTTTGAAGTAATAATCAATCACGTCTTTTAGCATAGGAATTGAGTCATTGACCTTTCCTTGACCCTTAATTGCCCCATTGTTGTTCAATATTGATTTTGCAGATGTAGTAACTGCAATTTGATTGTTCAAATCTTGAAGTTCATAATTAATTTGTGCGATGGAGTCAGTTAGCATACTTATGTCGCGAAGAATATGTTTAGGAAACCCGTTTGTGATGTCCACATTTTCGGGTTTAGGATAGTGCAATTCGTATTTGGTGTCTAATAAAATGACATTACCTGTAGCGTTTAATTGAAGAGTATTTACATCAATTCTGGAAGAAATACCCTCAATTATTATTCGATTCATCCCTGAACCAACTGAATAATTTGTTTTTTGCATTAGCATCGCACCTTGAGTGTAGATTCGAACATCAGAAAGAGATGCATTTACTTTTTTGTCATCACCTGCAAAGCTTTGAAGTGATATAAGACCGATTGAGATTATCCAAACTATTTTCATGTTACTTTTTTTATCTCTGTACAAGAAGCAATATGAAAAGTTCATTTTGATGTAAATAAAAAGAAAAAGGGCAATGAATAAAGGAATTCATCCCTGTCTTCATTACCCTTTAGAAGGTGGTTAGATGTAAAGCGTTAGAACAATAAACCGATACTTACCATGGCCTGTTGGATATAGGCGTTGTTGTTATTGATTCTACCTACTCTCTCCACACCAAAACTGTGTCTGAAATCGATGTAGAAAGTGTTTGCTTCTTTTGTGGATGAATAAAATCCAACGCCATACAAGAATCCAGGATTGAAAGTGTGAATATCGTCCAACCGAGTTCGTTCGTCATGGTGACGAAGGTCACTATCATTATAAATCCTATTCTGATCACCATAGATAAAAAGATTAAGACTAGGACCAGCCATAAACCCAACACGAAATCTTTCGTTACCTAAACTTAGGTTTGCTGTTAATGGTATTGATGCATAAATCATATTCGTTCTGTCCACATAATCGGCAGGACCAAAATCATCTAAATCGGTAATAAAACCAGTGCCATTTCGATACATAGAGCGATAATCCATGAGGAAATCAGCACTAATCCCGAAGAATGGAGCAAATTTATACATAGTCGTAATACCCACAGCAGTACTTAATCCAGGACGTTCTCCAGATACATCTGTAATGTTGATGTCTGATGCCCCAATTCCTACTCTTGGACCAATGTGAAATCCTTGATTTTGACCTAAAATTGTCGTTGAAAACAAGAACGCAGCACCCAATAGCAGTATTTTTAATTTTAATTTTGAAGTTTTCATAACTGTTTTTTTTTGTGTTCAATTCAATTATTTCAAGGCGTATACCAAAAAAGAACGACTTGATTAATTATCTATAAAACAAATAGATAGTATGTGTGTAAAAGGATTAGTTTTAATCTAATGTTTCAATTTGGATCAAATATTTTCAATTTGGAACAGTAGATTTATTTCACTACATTTAGGTGTTTAGTAGTTTATAGATAAAAGTTTTTATAATGAGTATTGAAAATGAATTGATTAAATACAGGGCTTTTATGATTTTAAAACGAAGATGGTATTGTGGTACTACTATTGAAATAAATGGAGGTAAAAACAATTATCATGACATTTAAAGGAAAACAAACATCGAATAAAATCATTCTACTTATAGCGATAGGGTTGTGTGGAGTGATAATGGTTGGGATTATTTCAAACCGCTATTTATCAGGTTTACTTAATGAAGTAATGACTGAAGCAAAATCAGACAGCGAAATCATGACTGCTGTCAAAATTCAAGATGAATTTGCAAATGCCGAGACTGCACTATTGTCGTACAAACTTTATTCTGATTCGGTTTATTACTATAATTATCATAAGGCATCACTCTCAATCGATTCAATGACGGATGCGTTGCTTAAGGGACATGAAAACAAAGAGATTTCAATTTTAATGAAAAGCATTTCGGACCGTGCTTTAGAAAAGAGAGTGTTACTTGATTCTCTATTAACTTACGATTTACTCCCTAATTATCAAGGAGTACTAAAACAACTTGAGTCTGACTTATCTGCGATACCTGTTGTCAAGGGTGAGAAGAAACGGATTGTAGGGCAACAAAAGGTTAAGGAAGAATATGAAACTCAGGCAGGTAGTGTCTTTTCTAAATTAAGTGGTGATTTAAAAAATGTAGTGAGCAAGCGCGAACAAGACTATGCTTGGATTCATGCTGCTTTGGTTCAAGTAAGTGATGATCTATCGCAGATTGTAAATGAACTTTCAAGTAAAAAGAAAGCATTAACTCTCGAAAAAGGTAGTGACGCTGAGAAACAAGCAGAAGAAGTAAAAACATTGATTACAGCATTTTCAATTTTTACAGCTTTGTTAATGGTGCTTCTTGTACTATTGATTATGCAATATCAAAAGAGGTCAAAAGAATCTAAGAAAGCTTTAGAAGAGGCAAAGCAAAATGCAGAGAAATTGGCAAAAACAAGAGAAGATTTTATGGCAAATATGAGTCATGAAATTCGAACTCCGATGAATGCTATTGCGGGGTTCTCAGATGAACTTCTTAAGCGAGAGCTTCCTCCTGAAATTTTTGAAGAAATTGTGGTAATTAAGAAAAGTTCAGACCACTTGTTGCATATAATTAACGAAATACTTGATTTCTCTTCTTTGGAACAAGGAGCCATGAAGCTCGAATTATTTGGGTTCAATCCAAAATTAGTGGTTGAAGACGCTTGTGGTATGCTGAAAGGCAAAGCTAAAGAACGTGGTAATACAATTGAAATTTCTTGTGAAGAAAATGTGCCAAACTGGGTGGTGAGCGATCCTTCTCGTATGAGACAGATTCTATTGAATTTGGTGGGGAATGCAGTTAAATTTACTGAAAATGAAACAGTGAATGTGCATTTATCTGTGCAGGAACTGCAATCGGATTATGCTGAACTGGTGATTAGTGTAAAAGATAAGGGGATTGGTATTGATCAATCACAACAACGCCATGTGTTTGATATGTTTGTTCAGGCAAGTTCTGAAACATTCCGAAAATATGGAGGGTCAGGTTTAGGTTTGTCGATTACTAAACGCATTGTCGACTTATTTGGAGGTAGTATTTCTGTGCAAAGTGAGTTAGGAGAAGGTTCTGAATTCATCGTTGTTCTCCCGGTTGAAATAGTTGAAGAAGGCGATGCTGTTAATGAAATGAAACAGGTTGACTTCTCCAATCTCAATCTCTCCAATTTATCTGTTCTGATTGTCGACGATAATGAGTTTAATAGAAAACTTTTACGCACTATATTAACCAGAAGAAATGCAAGAATTCACGAATTATCAGATGGTAGTGAGGTATTGGATTATGTGCTGTCTAATAAAATTGATGTGATTTTGATGGACTTAAGAATGCCGAGAACAAATGGTGTAATGGCAACGCGAATGCTCAAAGATTGCGATGACGAGGTGATTCGCTCCATACCGGTAATCGGTGTTTCAGCTACGGTGTCTGGAGAGGAAAAAGCAGATGCGATAGGTGCTGGAATGGTCGCATTTATCAACAAGCCATATACAGAATCAAGACTGATGAAGATTCTGCAAAATGTACTTCCAGCCAAATACCAAATCTTTTGGGGTGAGAAACTTGACTTTACTGAACTGGAATCGTTGAGCAATGGTAAAAGTGATTTTGTGCTTGAACTCTTAGAAATTTTCTTGAAAACAACTGGAGAAGGAATAGATAAGTTGGATCAAGCATTCAAGGATCAAGATTTAAATCAAATTCGAGAAGTAGCTCATCAAATAGCCTCTCCGAATAAACATATTGGAGCCAAAACATTGTATGCTCATTTGAAAAAGTTAGAAGAGTATGCAATAAAGAAACTTCAATGGAGTGAGTTGCGTTCAATAATGATAGAAGTGGATGAGGAGTATAAATCTGTGAGACGTATGGTTCAAGACAAAATAAACGAATTGAAATCTAAAATATGAATTCGAATTTAAAAATTGCAGTTGTCGAAGACAACGAATGGTTCAATAAATATTTATGTCATATAATTGGACTTATTCCTGAGTATGAAGTGAAAGGATATGCAAATGGTAAAACTTTTCTGACAGACTTTGATAAGTTTCGACCAGACATTGTAAGCATTGATTATCGCCTCCCAGATATAATGGGTGATAAATTGATGAAGCAAGTCCTCGAGGCAAACGAAAGCGTAGATGTGCTAATCATTTCTGAGCAAGATGATGTGGAAACGGCAATCGATTTAATGAGAAGCGGTGCCGCTGATTATCTTGTCAAGAACACGGAAATGAAGAACGTGTTATTCAAATCAATTCAAAATATTGATGAGAAACGTGCTCTTAAAAGTGAGATTGCAGAGCTGAAAAAAGAGGTTGTAAAGCGTCACGATTTCTCAAAAGCAATTATTGGCAAATCTGCTGCACTTAAAGAGGCATTAAGCTTAGCCGAAAAAGCTGTGAGTTCGAATATCTCTGTCGTGATAAACGGTGAAACGGGAACAGGAAAGGATGTGTTGGCCAAATCAATTCACTACGCCTCCAAGAAAAAAGAGAATAACTTTGTAGCTGTTAACATGGCTGCAATTCCAACAGAACTGATTGAAAGTGAGTTGTTCGGTTTTGAAAAAGGAGCGTTTACCAATGCACATGCTCGCCGAATTGGTAAGTTTGAAGAAGCAAACGGAGGAACCTTGTTTTTAGACGAAATAGGAGAGATGCCTTTACCCATTCAATCTAAACTATTGCGTGTCCTACAAGAGCGAGAAGTAAGTCGACTGGGGAGTAACGAGATTATAAAAGTTGACTGTAGAATTATTTGTGCGACACATCGAAATTTACTCGAAGAGGTGAAAAATGGAAATTTCCGGGAAGACTTGTATTACCGATTATTCGGGTTAAACATCATTTTACCACCATTGCGTGAACGAGAACAGGACGCATTACTTCTTGCTAACCATTTTCTGAAAGAATTTGTAAAGGAGAATGAATTTGCTGAAAAGGTGTTTTCTGAAGAAGCAAAAAATAAAATTCTTAATTATTATTGGCCTGGTAATATTCGCGAACTCCGATCTGTAATCGAATTAGCAACTGTTTTAACAGATAGTGATATCATCCAAGCATCGCACATTAATATTCAATCTACAACAGATGTCAAGCAATTGTTGAGTAAAGAAAAGACACTACGTGAATATTCAATCGATATCGTCCAACATTTCTTGGATAAATACAATAATGATATCACTAAAGTGGCTAAAGTATTGGATGTGGGTAGAACAACCATCTACCGGATGTTGAAAGAGGTAGAATAATGTTTTCAGAATAGAAAAAAGTGTTTCATTATGAAACACTTTTTAAACCTCATTTATTTTAGTTGTCACGTAATCAGTTTGTTATGTTTTTGGCGTTTCGTTTGAACATGTTAATTCAAAACAAGCAAGAATGAAAACTATAAAAATCATAACAATAGAAGATGATCCTTATTTTGACAGATTACTTGAGCAAAGTCTTAATAGTATAGCGAAAGACGAGCTTTTTGCAGACTGTGAATTTATCACAAAGCGTTTCACGACAGGGTTTGAGGCACTTTTAGAAATCAACGATTCAATTGATATACTCATCATTGATTTGGTTTTACCTAGATCTGCAGGAGGAAAACACATGCAGGGACTCGATGTCTTGCGCGAGTTGGAGCTGCTAAACCGAACTTGTGATGTAATAGTAATCTCAGGAGAAACCACGGTCGAAAGAGTCTCCGTCTTCCTAAATAATCGAGTAAAAGGATTTGTAGCGAAAGATGAAAAAATGATCAGTAGACTGACAAAATTAATTCAAGGATTATTAATTAAGAAGTTAGGAATCAACAACGTATTTAAGAATTAAAAGGCGCTTGTTTTAGTTTAGTTCGAATAACACCCCTGTAGAAATTTGGCTGCAGGGGTGTTTTTGTAAATGAAGAAAATATTTTATCAAACACATTTTTTTCAATTCTCTTGCAAGAACACTTTATAGTCGCTATATTTGCACTCCCGTTTAGGTGCAGCGGCATCAATTAGGGAATAAAAAGAGATATAAACGCATTATAATATTGCGGGGTGGAGCAGTTGGTAGCTCGTCGGGCTCATAACCCGAAGGTCGCACGTTCGAGTCGTGTCCCCGCTACTAAAGAGAAAAGGTTGTCAAGTTTTGACAACCTTTTTTTGTTTTATTAAATGTTATAGGGTCGTTTTAAATATTGTAGGGACGCACGGCCGTGCGTCCCTACAATATTTAAAACGATAGCAATTTTTCAATTTTATTTCTTAACTTGGTTTTTTATTCTTCATATGCAATTGAACCTTATACATTGCCTTATTTTCTTTCTCTTCATATTCCTCATCATCGGATGTAATCCAAAACACTCTCAAATCGATGCAGATAAATCGGCTATTTCATTAAGCGAACAACTAACTGGAATTGGAAAAATCGGTACACACCCCGATTCTTTGAAAGATTATTTTTGCTTTTTCCCAGTTCCTGACTCAGTTGAGAATATTGAATTGTATTATAAATTGTGGCATTATCCTAAATTGATGGGGGACACTATCCAGTTTCGTTTGATGGATATTTACTCTTTGATAAATGACATAGAAGATAATTTTTATTCTATTTTTCATGACTCTATTCAATATACCATTTCCAAATCAGAAGATGAAGTGTTCTTGTTTACACTTATTTCAGATTATTCTTTTGCGCCAAAAGCACTATATTTTCGTCTTTTACCAAATAAATTACCTAAAGAATTCACATACTATAGACATTGTTCACAGAGTTCTAGGTTAGGAATGGTTGATATAGAGCTTGTGAGTAATAACTTCGTTAAAATCATGACGTCCTCTGGACATCTTGCTAGTGATTCTATAGTATTACATCAAATTTCGCTTAAAGATTATGAAATAGTTGTACAGTTTTTAAATGGCTTAATTGAAGAGAGGCAAACGTTAATAGATAATGGAATCAGTTCGATGTTTGGAACTTATGAGTCTATTGACTTAGTATACAATGACAGTATTTTTAGTTTTAACCACATACAGTCTTCTGTTATTCCTCAGCAATGGTTAACCCATTATTTTTTAGCTAACCCACCAAAGATTCATTCCTATATGGATCAAAAAGATACAACTTATAAAGAGCGTTTCAAACCATTTTCTAAATTTCCTTATGGGAATGAGTTTGAAGAGAAATGGTTGCGAAATATCCCTGAAAATTAGTTTTCACTTAAATTGCGAGTCAGATTTTTTATCGTTGCAGATGAATTCTCTATGAAAAGTGCAGAGAACTCATTTGTAAAAACAGAATCAATTGCAATCTAAAAACGATCAGTTTTACAGAACCCTACTCACCTCACAACAACCCTTTGCTGCCCAACAAAATTATGTTGTTCATCAACAAATACGGCAAAATAGATTCCAGGAGTTAAATTGATGAGGTCAATTTTTGTGGTGCTGGTCTCAATGGGATAGACGTTTGCTGTTCTGCCTGAGAGATCGTTGAAATAAAGCGTTCCTTTGTTTTGTCTCG
>CAYUQU010000053.1:0-22598 GCA_964447015.1 uncultured Flavobacteriales bacterium | reverse complement strand
TGGCGGCAGCGTTGGCTGATGGTCATACCACAATATACAATGCGGCTTGTGAGCCTTACTTGCAACAACTTTGTAAGATGTTGAATAGCATGGGGGCGAAAATTTCGGGTATTGGTTCTAATCGCCTTGAAATTGATGGTGTTAAGAAACTGGGCGGTTGTTTTCACCGTATTTTACCTGATATGATTGAAATCGGTTCATTTATCGGTTTGGCTGCCATGACAGGATCTGAAATCACTATTAAAGATGTATCATACGATAATTTAGGTGTAATTCCCGATGTGTTTGGGCGTTTAGGTATAAAAATGGAACGTAGAGGAGATGATTTATTCATTCCAGCACAAGAGTCTTACGAAGTAGAAACATTTATTGATGGTTCAATTCTTACTATAGCAGATGCTCCTTGGCCTGGATTTACTCCTGATCTATTGAGTATTATTTTGGTGGTAGCTACGCAAGCTAAAGGTGCAGTTTTGATTCACCAAAAAATGTTCGAATCACGCTTATTCTTTGTCGATAAATTGATTGATATGGGAGCGCAAATCATTCTTTGTGATCCGCACCGCGCTACTGTCATTGGCTTAGATAAGAAATATCCACTACGTGGAATTCAAATGACTTCTCCTGATATTCGCGCGGGAGTTTCACTTTTGATTGCAGCACTTTCTGCTGAAGGTAAAAGTGTCATTCACAATATCGAACAAATTGACCGTGGATACCAAGATATCGACATTCGCTTAAGTAATCTAGGAGCGGATATTCGCAGAGTTTAAATAGTGGTTTTTTTGGCAGAAATTCTGTCATAATCATTGATATGGATGACTGACAACTGTCAGATTGTCCATTTTTTTTATTTGGCAATATGTTTGACATTAATTGAAAAAATAGAATAGTCATGGCAGAGAAGGAAGAAATAAACAACCAAGAAGAGCAAGTTGAACAGGAGAACAAGGAAACTGCGAATGAGGAAGTGAAAGAAGCTTCTGAACCGACTTGGGAAGAAAAGTATTATGAAGCCAATGATAAATATGTGCGCTTGTATTCTGATTTTGATAATTTCAGAAAGCGTACAATGAAAGAAAAAGCGGATATTATCAATCAGGCAGGATCAGATCTTATGAAAGATTTGTTAACTGTTTTGGATGATTTTGAACGCGCTTTGAAGGCAAATGAAAATGTGGTAGATGCTGATGCCTTGAAAGAAGGGTTTAAACTGGTACATCACAAATTTGAGAATATTCTAGTCTCTAAAGGACTAAGAGCAATGGATGCACAAGGGCAGCCGTTTGATGCCGAACTGCATGATGCAATCACAAATATTCCGGCTCCTGATAAAAAATTAAAAGGTAAAGTAGTTGATGTAGTGGAAAAAGGTTATCTATTAAAGGATAAAGTTATTCGCTATGCAAAAGTTGTCGTTGGACAATAAGTATTAGGTTATCATGAGTGGAAAAAGAGATTATTACGAGGTTTTAGGTGTAAGCAAATCGGCGACCGAGTCGGAAATCAAAAAAGCTTACCGCAAAATGGCACTTAAGTATCATCCGGATAAAAATCCTGATGATAAATCTGCCGAAGACAAATTCAAAGAAGCAGCTGAAGCTTATGAAGTGCTGAGCAATTCAGATAAACGCCAACGCTACGATCGTTTTGGTCATGCGGGTGTTGGTGGAGCTGCTGGTGGCGGTGGATTTGGTGGTGGCGGAATGAACATGGAAGATATCTTCGAGCAATTCGGAGATGTGTTTGGTGGTGCTTTCGGAGGTTTTGGCGGTGGTGGTCGTTCAAGTGGTGGCGGCACTCGTATGTCTAAAGGAAGTAATCTCCGTGTGAAAATTAAATTGACACTTGAAGAGATTGCAACTGGTGTTAAAAAGAAAATCAAAGTAAACAAGCTTGTCAATGCAGATGGTGTAACGTATAAAACATGCTCGCAATGTAATGGTAGCGGCCGTGTGATGCGAGTTACACAGACTTTTTTAGGTCACATGCAAACGGCAAGTACTTGTCCTTCTTGTGGAGGAACAGGTAAAACGATAGATAAAAAACCAGCTGATGCGGATAATCAAGGTTTAAAGCGTCAAGAGGATGTAATCGAAATCGATATTCCAGCAGGGGTAGAAGAAGGCATGCAACTCAGTGTGACGGGTAAAGGTAACGCAGGGCCATTTAATGGAATTCCAGGCGACTTATTGATTGTGATTGAAGAAGTAGAGCATCAAGAACTCAGAAGAGACGGCGAGCATTTACATTATGATGCATATGTCAATTTTATTGATGCAGTTTTAGGTGAATCAATTGAAATTCCTACTGTAAACGGTAAGGCGAAAATTAAAGTAGAGCCGGGAACTCAGAGTGGGAAAATGCTTCGACTAAAAGGAAAGGGTTTGCCAAATATTCAAGGCTACGGTTCGGGTGATTTATTTGTACATATCAATGTGTGGACACCTACAAAAATTTCTAAAGAAGAGCGTGAGATTTTAGAGAAATTGCGTGAAAGCGAGAACTTTACTCCAAAACCTGAAGATAGAGATAAAGGCTTTTTTCAGCGTGTGAAAGATATGTTTCAAAGCTAAAATTTAACTAGTAAAAATATCGAAAGGCATTTTCATTTTATGGAAATGCCTTTTTTTATGATGATTTTTACCTGATAAACACCAACTCTCAAACTTCTTTTTATCTTTAGGATGTAAACTGATAATATGCTTGAAGTTCGAAGAATTGTAAAACGATTTGGCGCTAAGATGGCTTTGGATAATATCTCGGTTAATTTTGAACCAGGTAAGATTCACGGAATTCTCGGCCCAAATGGCGCCGGAAAAACGACCCTTATTCGAATTATCAACCAAATTTTTCCTCCAGATAACGGTGGTGTTTATTGGAAAGGCCAATTAGCTACGCGGAAGTTGTTGCAGTCTATTGGTTATTTACCTGAAGAAAGAGGAATGTACGGTAATATGGAAGTACAATCCTACCTCAAATTCTTAGGTAAACTCCGAGGAATGGATAAAGAGGAAATAAACTCAAGATTGAATTTCTGGCTAGATAAATTTGAAATTCAGGATTGGAAAAACAAACGAATTGAGGAGTTATCTAAAGGGATGGCGCAGAAAATTCAGTTTGTCGCAACAGTGTTTCATAATCCAGAGATTATCATTTTAGATGAACCTTTTAGTGGGTTTGATCCAGTTAATGTCAAGTTGATTCGTGGCGTACTGCGTGAATTTAGAGAAGAAGGAAAGACTATTCTCCTTTCTACACACAATATGAATAGTGTGGAGGAATTGTGCGATAGAGTAGTACTGATAGACAAGAGTAAAAAAATACTTGAAGGATCAGTTGAAGAAATTAAGTCAAACAAAGAAGAACGACTTTATTCTGTTCAATTTAGAGGCAATGTAATCTCTTTTGCAACAGCACTTTGGGTGGGGTTTGAATTTGTTGATAAGAAAATACTTGGTGAAAATCACTATATCGCTCGAGTTAAAATGCTAGGGGATAGTGATTTCAAAGGTTTGCTACAAACCCTCATTCCTTCAATTGAAATAGAAGGTGCGTGGGAAGAATTGCCTTCAATGGAAGATGTATTTATTCGTGAAACTACTCAAAGGATTGAATAATGAGAAATATAGGAATTATCGCGGGTAGAGAGTTTAAAGAGCGAATTCAAAGTCGATCCTTTTTGACGATGGCATTTTTCGGACCTTTGGTTGTATTATTTGTACTCTATATCTTGTTTACAGCTACAGGAAGTGAAACCCAAAAAGTACGTGTACTTGTCTCTGATCCCATTGAAATTCTCGAAAATATTATTGTCCCTGATGATAAAGGGCAAATTGAATATGCTTTCATCAATACTTATGTAGAACCTACAGAGTTTGTGAAAACAGAACTGTATAAATCATATGATGCCTTGCTTGTTGTGAACGAAAAAGTGTTGAGCAACAATCATGTCTTCTTCTTTCAAAAAGAACGTTTAAATTCTAAAATTCCATTTCGTGTTCAACGAGAATTAGAGAAACGCTTAGAGGGCTTAAAGGCAAAAGAGTTTACGGACTTATCACTTGAAGAATTTTTGATAGTTAAGCATCCGCTAACTTTGGAGGTACGTGATGCACATCGCCCCACAGAAAAGAATAGCTATAAATTGGCTTCATACGCAGGTTATGGCTTTGGGGTAATTATTTATGTGTTTGTATTCCTTTTTGGAATGACTATTTTGCGCAGTACGAATAGAGAAAAATCAAGTCGAATTGCGGAAGTACTTTTGTCTATGGTTAAGCCCCGTGAGTTGATGTCTGGTAAAATGCTGGGAATTGGGTGTGCAGCACTATTTCAGTTTATTATTTGGGCTAGTATCATTGGTGGAGGTTTATATGCCATGCGCATTCTATTTTTTCCAGATATGTTTGATGCAGCTAATCTTTTAGAACAAAATGGAGAGTTCCTTGGGTATAATGACATTGTGAAATTGGTTTATGAGCAAATGAATTTCACTGTGATGATTTCGTTCTTTTTGATTCTACTCATTTTAGGGTATCTTTTTTACGGCGGCTTCTTCGCTGCGCTTGGTGCAGCACAAGGTTCAGAGTCAGACGGCCAACAGTTTTTGATTCCATTGATTTTACTCTTGTTTGCAAGCTTATGGTCGGGTTATTATATAGCTGAAAATCCAGATTCAGAACTTTCATTTTGGCTTGGAATAATTCCATTTACAGCTCCGATGGTGATAATGGTTAAATTAGGGATAGGTTATGAATCTCATGAAGTTTGGCAACTATATTTGGCTCTTTTGATACTATTAATTGGCATAATTATCAATATTAGAATTGCTGGTAAATTATTCCGCTATGCCTTATTGAGCTCAGGGTACAGATTGAGATTCTCGCATTTATCAAATTGGTTATTTAAAAAATAATACGACACCTATGCCTTCGACAAATAGATCTGTTGCCGCAATTGATATGGGGACTAATACCTTCAATTTGTTGATTATTCGACAAGGAGAGAAGTCTCATGAGTTGATTCTATCAACAAAAGAAGGGGTAGCTCTTGGTATGGGGGGAATCAATGAAAATACGATTTCTCCTGAAGCATGGCAGCGAGGTATTGATTGCTTAATCCGTTTTAAAGCGATATGTATTGAACACAATTGTGAAGTCATACAAGCTATAGGCACATCATCAATTCGAAATGCGAGTAATGGCAAAAAGTTTATAGAGGAAGTAGAAAGCAATCTTCAAATTCCTTGTAGAGTTATCGATGGTAAGCAAGAAGCGGAAATGATATACAAAGGTGTCTGCTTGACTACCTCTTTCGAAAATAAAGGTTTGATAATGGATATCGGAGGTGGAAGCACTGAATTTATCTATGCAGATAAGTCTGGAATTCTAAAAATGCGAAGTTTTGAAATTGGTGTTTCACGAATCTATCAGAAGTTTAAGTTTTCAGACCCTCTATCAAAAGAAGATATTGAGAAGATTTTTAATTACTTAGATACAAATACGCTCGGCTTTTTTGATGATATTGAATGTGACGATTTTATAGGTTCATCAGGCTCTTTTGAGACAATTTATGAATTGCTTCACGATAAACCTTTTCCACCAGGATTTGATTCTATGATTCTTACTCGAAAAGAGATGGAACTCATGATAGACTTTATTCTTCGCACTACATTTGCTGAGCGCGAAAGACATCATCGAATTTTACCTATTCGTAGAAAAATGTTGCCAATAGCTGTATTGAAGATTCGCTGGGTGATGAATAAAATTGATGCAAAGCGTGTGATTATCACGCCGTGCTCCTTGAAGGAAGGTTTGGCATTTGATTTGTTAAATAACATCCGTAATTTAGAAGACTAAAAGAATAATCAGATTATGAGCAAAATACTAATTATAGATGACGAACGCAGTATCAGAAGAGCGTTGAGAGAGATTCTTGAATTTGAGAAATTCGAAATAGAAGAAGCAGAGAACGGAAAAGAAGGTCTTGAAAAAGCAAAAAGTGAACATTTTGACGTGATTTTTTGTGATATCAAAATGCCGATAATGGACGGTATGGAAGTCCTCAACGAATTAAACAAAGCAAGTGTAGATGTGCCTGTTATCATGATTTCGGGTCACGGTAATATAGAAACAGCTGTTGATGCAATCAAAAAAGGAGCGTTTGATTTTATTGAGAAACCTTTAGATCTTAATCGTATTCTCGTTACCGTTCGCAATGCGTGTGATCGCGTTAATTTAGTAGAAGAGACAAAAGAACTTAAAACGACAATTAAACGCGTAAAAGGTTCTTCTATAATTGGTGAAACTGATAGCATTCTCAAAATCAAAGAAATGATTGAGAAGGTTGCTCCTTCTGAAGCTCGTGTACTAATAACAGGTGAAAACGGAACGGGAAAAGAACTTGTTGCACGCCAATTACACGAACAAAGTGGTAGAGCAAAAGGTCCTTTTGTGGAAGTGAACTGTGCTGCAATACCTTCTGAACTAATTGAAAGTGAGCTTTTCGGTCACGAAAAAGGAGCGTTTACTTCTGCGGTGAAACAGAAAAAAGGAAAGTTTGAATTGGCAGAAAATGGAACAATTTTTCTCGATGAAATTGGGGATATGAGCGCTTCTGCTCAGGCAAAAGTGTTGCGAGCTCTTCAAGAGAACAAGATTACACGTGTTGGTGGAGAGAAAGACCTTCGAATCAATGCGCGTGTTGTTGCAGCTACGAATAAAGATTTGAGGAAAGAAATAGATAATGGAAATTTCAGAGAGGATTTATATCATAGACTTAGTGTTATTTTGATTCATGTCCCTTCTTTGAATGAGCGCCGTGACGATATTCCTTTACTGGCTGAACATTTCCTTACCATGGTGTGTGCAGATCATGGAATTCAACGGAAAGAGTTTACAGAAGGTGCTGTGGAGGAATTGAAAGCAATCAATTGGTCAGGTAATATTCGCGAACTTCGAAACATTGTTGAGCGCTTGGTGATTTTGTGTGGTAAAACGATAACTGATGAAGATGTGAAATCATTTTCAAACCCAAAAGTTGGAGCTTAATTTATAGATTATGAAGAATAGAATTACTCAAATTGCAACGTGTGTTATGTTGCTGAATTTATCTTGTTTCACTTTGTTTGCTCAAGATAGCACATATAACAAAGCACTTGCTGATTCTTTAGGCGCGGACGATTACGGAATGCGCATGTATCAACTGATTATTCTGAAAACGGGCACAGTAACAATTGAAGACAAAGAAGAAGTACAAAAGATTTTCCGCGGTCATATGGAGAATATTTCGCGTTTAGCTGATGAAGGCAAATTGATTGTTGCAGGTCCTTTGGCAGCCAATGAACAAACCTATCGCGGGATTTTCATCTTCCGTCTTGAAGATAAAAGTGAAATTGATGACTTACTGCAATCTGACCCTGCGATTTCATCAGGCTTACTAGATGCTGATGTGTATGATTGGTATGGCTCCGCTGCACTACCAATGTATTTGCCGTATAATGATGCTATACAAGTTAAAAAACCTTAGTTGTTAGCTGAAATTTAAAATCAATATCTTATATAACTCTAGAAAACTCTGATAAACTCTCTCATGATTGGTTTCAAAATTATGAATCCCTTTCCCTATATTTGTTGGGAATTACCCAAAATACTACATATGCCAATTGCAACTTTGCGAAATTACTTCTTTTTATACTTCTTATTTTGTGCTAGTTTTGGGAATGCACAAAAGGAAACAGAACAGAAGTGCATGAATATTCACAATCGCTATCTGGATGAGATTTTTCAACTTACTAGGAATTGTGTGGGTTTTTCTGCGCCTGTGAGCGCTAGAGCGTACAGCTATTTTTCTATTGGTATGTATGAGAGTACTGTAGAGCTTTTTTCTGAACTAAATTCTTTGGATGGTCAATTAGTTGGTTATCAAAGAACTAAATGGTCAGAAGATACCAGTGACTATTACTGGCCGCTTGTAGTCAATTCAGTAAATTTTGAGTTGTCAAATTATTTGTACCGAATTATGCCACCAGATAATTTGAAGAAATTAAATACTCTCTCGGATTCTGTTGTGCGTGTTGAGTCAACACAATGCAGTAAAGATAAAGCGCAAAAATCCACGAACTACGGAAAGCAAATTGCGGTTGAAATTATTAATTGGTCCAAAGGGGATGGTGCGGATAACGCGTTTTATGAGAATTATCCCGAATCATACGAACCTCCTAAATGCTTAGCTTGTTGGACAAAAACAACTCCTGGATATCTGCCATCGCTCTTGCCGTTTTGGGGA
The DNA here is from genome assembly GCA_964447015.1 of uncultured Flavobacteriales bacterium. Classification (GTDB taxonomy): domain Bacteria; phylum Bacteroidota; class Bacteroidia; order Flavobacteriales_D; family Crocinitomicaceae; genus Wandonia. The sequence continues at coordinate 14,309 of CAYUQU010000053.1, read as the reverse complement.
AATAACCGAACAATGTTCTCAGGAAGTCATCAGTTGGTGAGTGATTTTGAAGTACTTGAATTTACCAAAGATTCTACTTCTTTAATCTACAAAGATGCGTTGGAAGTATTATCTATCGGTTTAGATAAAAATCCCGAATACGAAATTATAGCCGAATATTGGGACGATGGGCCAGGTTATTCAGGAACGCCACCAGGGCATTTCTTTTGTATGGCCAAACAGCTAATCGGTCAGAAGAATTTGAGAGTGGATCAAACGTTGGAGTTGTATGCAAAACTTGGAATAGCACTTAACGAATCGTTTATTACGTGCTGGAGATTAAAATTTACACACAATTTCATACGTCCGATTACTTATATCCATCGCTATATTGCGTCGCACTTTAATACGCGAATTGACACGCCTTCGTTCCCTGAATCACCATCAGGACACTCTTTTCAGTCTGGGGCGGGTGCAGAGGTTCTAATTTCTTTTTTTGGGAATGAAATTCAATTTATAGATTCTACTAATTTTTATCGCAATGATATAGATGGTTCGCCTCGTAGTTTTTCGTCGATCACACAACTTTCTAAAGAAATTTCCAACTCAAGATTATATGGTGGAATCCATTTTAGAACGACACTGAATACTAGTTTGAGTTATGGACGTAAGGTTGGTCAGTACGTTCTTCACAATTTGAAACTTCGCAATGAGTAGATTTTTATATATCGTTAGTCTAATTTTGCTTTCACTTAATTCAAGTATTGCTCAGCATACATTTTTCAATGAAATCAGTGACTCAATAGGCTTGGATTACATCTATCCAGGTAATGATTTTCAGATGGCAGGTGGTGGTGTCATGATTATTGATGTCAACAATGATGGTTGGGAAGATGTGTTTCAATCAGGTGGGATTTTCGATTCAAAGCTCTGGATTAATAAAAACGGTAAGTTTGTTGATGGTACTGCAGAATATGGTTTAGATGTATTGAAAGGCTACTTTATTCAAGGTGCCATTAGTGCCGATTACGATAATGACGGTTTTCAAGATTTCATTATTCTTAACTACGGAACAGGAATGGGAAGAGGTGACAAGAAATCACCTGTAATACTAAAAAACGTCAACGGAACTCATTTTGAGGCTATTTATTTGGATAGCATTTTAGAGCCTGGGAACTACACTGGAGCATCATGGGGAGATCTTAATCATGATGGGTTTTCAGATTTATATCTGACAAATTATGTTGAGTCAATGGGAGGGGAGGATGATGAATTTGGAACTGAAATTGGCTATGACCCTATTTGTTACCGAAACAAATTATTGTTGAATGTGGGAGGCAAAACCTTTAGGGAATGTGCCGCAGAATATGGTGTAGATGATATCGGATGTGGATTTGCTACCCTGTTTTCAGATGTAGATAATGATGGAAATATTGATATTCTACTTCTAAATGATTTTGGAGAATGGACTGATTTTGGAAATAAATTCTTTCGAAACAAGTACCCAGAAGTTGGATTTGAAGATGTATCTGAAAAGTGGGGCTTCAATCAGAAAATGTATGGAATGGGAGTTGGTCCAGGTGATTTTAATCAGGATGGAAAAATGGACTACTACATTACGAATATTGGTCGAAATTATCTTTTCACTCATGTTAACGGTATTTTTAAAGATGTTGCTCAAGAGTTGAATCTTGACATGACATACGCACTAGATTCAATTCCAGGTACCAGTTGGAGTGGACTTTTTTTTGATGCTGATTTTGACGGTGATTTGGATTTATATGTGTCAAAAGGCAATGTGCTGACTCTTGTTCCGAAAGCAGTTATCCGCGACCATAATCAGTTTTTTCTTAATAACAATGGCATTTTTGAGAATAAGACTAGCGAGTCAGGTATGGACGACGTCCTCTCTCATCGCGGTGCTGCATTTTTTGATTTTGATCACGATGGTGATTTGGATGTCATTTCATCTGTATTAAAATTGCCTTTAGCTGCGTTTGCGAAACTCGACCAAAAAATCAAGTTTTATGAAAACAAGATCGAAGCAGGTAACTGGATAGGAATAAAACTTGTTGGAGAAGATGGAATCAATAAAGACTGTTTTGGGTGTCGAATTTTGTTTGAAGATGATGGTGAAAAAATGCTGAAAGAGGTGGATGGTGGCAGTGGACATGCATCTCAATCTACTCGGATTCTCTACTTTGGTCTCGGCACTTCCAACACACTAGAAAAGGCTACTATCTTTTGGACAAATGGTGAGCAACTCATATTAAAAAACTTGAAGAAAGGTTCTGTTTATGAAGTTCGCCCAAATGGAAAGATGAAGAAGGTTTTTTAGTGAGACTATAAATCACCTCACTTTACGTTTATTTGTTGAGATAAAACCGTCGTATGCCTGTCTGAGCATTGATGCCTCACGCTCTTGATAAATCCCTGTTCTTCCTGAAGCATAGAATGCAACAAAACAAGCAACAGAGATGAAAATTCCGCCCTCTATTCCAAAAAGTTCCATTCCCATTACCGAACATGCTAAAGGTGTATTAGTCGCTCCAGCAAATACAGCTACAAATCCCATTCCCGCCAACAAAGCGAGAGGAAGTGGAACAAAAAGGAAAAGTACATTTCCGAGAGTTGCCCCTATAAAAAACAAGGGAGTGACTTCGCCGCCTTTAAATCCAGCAGCGAGTGTAAATGTCGTCAATAGTAGTTTAATCATAAAATCGTACTCAGGTAATGGGTTTTGAAAAGCTTCAACTATTGTAGGGATTCCCAAACCAATATATTTTGTAGTTCCCATGAGGTAAACCACAATTGCTATTATCACTCCACCAACCACAGGTCGCAACGGTGCGTAAGAAAAAAGAAGGTGAAACAGTTTAGTGAAAAAATGAGCAACTTTAGTGAAAGAGAATGCTACGACACCAAAAATAATTCCTGCTAGTATCGTCCAGAAAAGTAGACTAATGGACATGTCGGGTGCAAATGGAATCGAGTATGAGGTGTGCATTGCGCCTGAGTAATGACAACTTATGTCTGCGACAACTGCGGTGAGAAGTGCAGGAATAAATGCTTTATAACGAGCTGTTCCCTTAGACATTATTTCAATCGCGAAAATGGCTCCAGCCAGTGGTGTTCCAAACACGGCAGAAAATCCTGCGCTAATTCCAGCTATGAGAATAGTTCGTCTGTCAAATGATTCTAGATTAAAGAAACGGGAGAATTGATCGGCAATCGCTCCACCCATCTGTACTGCCGTTCCCTCTCGTCCTGCTGATCCACCAAATAGATGCGTAATCAAGGTGCCACCTACAACAAAAGGAGCCATTTTAAAAGGAATGATTTTCTTTGGTTGGTGATATTCTTCGAGCAGTTGCTTGTTACCTTTCACCACATCTTGACCGTAGTAATGATAAGTCAAACCAATCGCTAAACCACCGAGAGGTAAAAGCCAAATAATCCATTGAGAAGCTTCACGCGTGTTCGTAACCCAATCTAGTGAAATAAGAAAAAAAGCAGATGCGATACCAACTGGAATTCCAATCACCAAAGCAAGTAATAGCCATTTCCACAATAATGAAAAGGTGTATTTGCCACTAATCTTTAGTTGATTTTTACTTTTAGCCTTTTTTGTTTTCTTTTCTCGTTCAGTATTTTGCATTCCTGATTCTTTTAATACTTTTTGCATCAATCCTCAGGCGCCATCAGTTCGGAATAATTCTGAACGGTTCAAGGCAGACACCATTGCCTGTTTGTGAGACAAATATAAAAGAAAATTGATAATAGTGAGTCACGAAACTGCGGGCGAATAAAAGCCTCTTTTTTTACGATGTTCGTGCTATGATTTTTGTATCTCAAATTAATCATTAAATTAGCTGAACATGTTTCCATGCTACAAAAATAAATAGAACATAAAATTAATATTATGAGTCATTTTAACCCTGAATTCTTGAAATTCTTCAAAGAACTTTCAAAAAATAACAACAAAGCTTGGTTTGATGAAAACCGAAAAACTTATGAGAAAGAAGTGAAAAAACCTTTTTCAGATTTTGTAGAAGAAATGATTAAGCGAATCCAAAAACACGAACCAGATGTGCAAATTAAGGCAGCAGATGCAATTATGCGAATCAATAAAGATATTCGGTTTTCAAAAGATAAAATTCCATACAATACTCACGTAGCCGCAAACATTTCGGTGTATGGAAAAAAAGATAAGTCTTATCCCGGGTTTTATTTTCAACTCTCACCTGCTGGTGTAATGGTTTACGGTGGAGCTTATATGGTTGAGAATACTACTCTGCAAAGTATCAGAGAATATATCTCGGGCAACTTGAAAGAATTTTCGAGTGTGTGTAATGATAAGTTGTTCAAAGAGAAGTTTGGCTCAATTCAGGGAGAGCAAAACAAGCGAATTCCTGCTGACTTTCAAGAAGTGGCTAAAAACGAACCATTAATAGCAAATAAACAATTTTATTATGGTGCGGAATTAAAATCTGATATTATTACCTCAGCAGAACTCCCCGAGATTCTCATGGAATATTACCAAGCAGGTAAGAAAATGAATGAATTTTTAAAAGCTGCGTGGAGTAAATAAACTCAAATAAACTGTTATGAAGAATAGACTTTTGATTTTTTCAGGAATGATTAACCTGTTGTTTTTATGCTTTTTGATGTATTCTTTCAGCAATGATGACAATACCGAAATAACTCAAAAATATTTTATCGCAGAATATACTACGGGTGATAAATGGAATCAAGAACTTGACTTTTTTGATCAAAAATATTCAGGTCACCATTCTCGATTTATGTCCTCACTTCGAACTGAAGGTGTAATAGAATTGGGCGCCAGATATGCCGATAAAGGTGTGATAATATTTACATCAACAGACTTGAATTCGGCGAGGAAGTTATTGGGAAGTGACACTGCGGTAGTCAACCAACTTTTTAATGTTGAAGTGAATGAATTGAGTTTCTTTTATGAAGGCTGTATTAACACACAACTTCGAAAACCAGAGCAAAAGAACAATGGGGTAACAGGTATAGGAGGGATTTTCTTTAAATGCAAAGACCCCAAGGCGTTAAAGGAATGGTACAAGACCCATTTAGGATTTGATACAGACCAGTACGGAACCAATTTTGAGTGGAGACAAGGGGCTGATCCTTCAAAATACGGATTTACGCAATGGAGTCCATTTTCCGAAAAAACCACATATTTCGCCCCTTCAACTAAGGATTTTATGATTAATTATCGCGTTGAAAATCTTGAAGCATTAGTAGAACAACTCAGAAAAGATGGAGTGACAATTACTGACAGTCTTGAAACCTATGATTATGGAAAATTCATCCATATTTTAGATGTGGAAGGGAATAAAATTGAGCTGTGGGAGCCAAATGATGTGGAGTATGATAAAATAGTTGGCGGTAGAACAAAATAATTGAATTATGGAAGAAGCAATTGATTGGACAAGCTTTCAGAAGCGTATTGTGGTGAACAAATCTCTAAGCGAACTTTATTCTGCTTGGGCTACTAAGTCCAAAATTGAGCAATGGTTTTTACAGGAAGCAAATTACTGGGATACCAATAAAAACTCGCGAAATGGAAATGAATTAGTGCAGAAAGGGGATACTTTTACTTGGAGATGGCACAATTGGGATTTTGAGGATAAAGGAGAGGTGTTGAAAGCAAATAACATCGATTCAATTTCTTTTACATTTGGTGCTGCGGGACATGTGCACATTGAGTTAAAATCAGTTTCTAACGGAACAGAGGTAATTCTGACTCAAGATAATATTCCGACTGATGAACGAAGTAAAAAAGATTTTTATGTGGGATGCTCAACTGGTTGGACGTTTTGGATGACCAATTTAAAAGCGTGGTTAGAACACGGTATAACGTTGAATGCAACTGGGCTTTCGCAGAGTGAAACGAAAAGTTTGGTGAATAGTTAAGTAAATGAAATCAGAGAACACAGCATTTCTGGATAAAATAACTTTCGAGCCTTTGTCTGCAGAAAATTGGTGTAAGTTTGAACAACTTTTTGGCAACAAAGGTGCATGTGGAAATTGCTGGTGCATGCATTTCAGATTAAAAAAATCCGATTTTGAGGAGGGGAAATTTGAGGATGGAAACAAAGATGCAATGAAAAGCATAGTTTTCTCGGAGAAACCAACTGGAATTATTGGGATTTATGAAGGAGAACCCATTGCATGGTGCGCTTTTGCTCCGCGTGAAGATTATATGAAGTTGGAAAACTCACGAGTTCATAAACGAATTGATGATAATGCTGTATGGTCAATTCCCTGCTTTTTTATTGATAAGAAATACAGAAAGCAAGGTGTTTCTGTTACGCTTTTAAAAGGTGTTATCGATTATGCAAAAGCGAAAGGCATAAAAATAATAGAGGCATACCCAACCATTCCGACAAAAGGAAAACTTCCCGATGCCTTTGTTTGGGTCGGACTTTTTAAATCATTTGAACGCGCTGGTTTTGAAATAGTGGATCAGACATCTAAAAACAGACCGATGGTTCGCTATTATATTTGAAAATATGGAGAAAAATGAACCCATAATTGTGCAACAAACTTTTCCAGTAGCAAAAGAAGAAGTATGGAAGGCAATCACAGAGACTGATTTAATGAAAAAATGGTTTTTTGAAACGATGGAATCATTTAAGCCTGAAGTCGGTTTTGAAATGCGCTTCAATGTTCATGTAGAAGGAAAGGATTTTGTTCATAAATGGAAAATTACTGAAGTCGAGCACGAAAAGAAAATCGTGTATAATTGGCGATATGAAGGCTATGAGGGCGACTCTTTTGTGAAGTGGGAATTGTTAGCAGAGAACAATCAGACAAAATTGACGCTCACTCACGAAGGAATAGAGACCTTTCCACAGCACATTGCCGAATTCTCAAGAGAGAGTTGCGAAGGTGGGTGGAACTATTTTATCGAAAAACAACTTAGAGCGTTTTTGGAGAATTAGACACGGACTTAACTATAATTGCTAAATTAGTTCGAATAGAATTTGAGAGAACTTGAAAATGAAACTCAGAGTAGCTAGACATACTGCAGATATTGACCGAATTAAAGACTTTTATCATGGAGTGCTAGGTTTAGAGGTGCTCGGAACTTTCGAAGGGCATAACAAGTACGATGGCGTTTTTTTGGGTTTGCAGAATTCGGACTGGCACCTGGAGTTTACCGCTTCAGATCAGCTACCCGAACATTCTCCTGACGAAGACGACCTTTTGGTGTTTTATTTCGATACAGTAAGCGAATATCATACACAGCTTGAGAAAATTCGAAAACTTGGAATTGAACAAGTAGAGCCCAAAAACCCTTATTGGAAAATTCACGGAGCGACATTTAAAGATCCTGATGGGTTTTTAGTTGTAATAGCATTAAAGAAATAAATAGACATGTACATCCCTCAACAATTTAAAAACGAGAATAGAGAAGAAATCCTGAAATTTATTGAAGAAAATAGTTTTGGAATTCTTGTTATAAAAGGACAAAACAGAATTATTGCCTCTCACATTCCACTCTATCTAAGCATAAATAAAGACGGAAAGGAAATTCTATCTGGTCACTTGTCAAAAGCAAATGAAGGATGGGCAAGTTTTGAGAATAACGAAGAAGTGTTGGTGATTTTCCCAGGTCAGCATACATACATTTCACCTTCGTGGTATAGCCATGAAAATGTACCTACATGGAATTATATCGCCGTGCATGTTTATGGTTCTATCAGAATAATTGAAGGGGAAGAACTTTTAGACTCGCTGAAAAAGTTGGTCAATAAGTACGAGAAAGGTTCAACAGACCCTGTTTCCGTCGAGAAAATGAATCCCGAATTGGTGCATAGAGAAATGAAAGGAATTGTGGGCTTTGAAATTATAATCAATGACCTTCAAGCTGCATATAAACTTTCCCAAAATCGAAATGAAAGGGATTATGATAATATAATAGACGAGCTTAGTAAAAATAGTAGTGATCCTAATTCTATTGGGATTGCGGAGGAGATGAGGAAAAAGAAATTTTAACAAAAGCAAAATAATGAAATACACAACAGAAATTGAAATCAACAAACCTATTGATGAGGTAGTTGCATTATTTGACAATGTAGACAACATGGATAAGTGGATGGAGGGACTGCAAAGCTTTGAACCGATAAGCGGAGTACCAGGTGAAGTAGGAGCTAAGTCGAGACTGGTATTCAAAATGGGAAAGCGTGAAATAGAGATGATTGAAACCATTACAGTGCGTAATTTACCCAACGAGTTTAGCGGAACTTACGAAGCAAAGGGCGTGTTTAATATCGTGAAAAATAAATTTGTAAAAGTTTCTGATAATACCACAAAACACATTGGAGAACAGGAGTTTCAGTTCAAAGGCTTTATGAAAATTATCGCTTTTCTAATGCCAGGAGCATTTAAGAAACAATCGATGAAATACATGCTTGACTTTAAGCATTTTGCTGAAAAGGCATAAAGTCACTTTGAATGCTTCATCATTAGTTATATATTTGTTTTATAACATTTTAAGATATCATGGATTTAAGTAGGATTTTTAATTTATCAAAACAATTTACCAACAAAGAGGATATAATACTTCGCGATTATTTGGCATTAGAACGCACTAAACTTGCCAATGAAAGAACTCTTCTTTCTTATATTCGCTCGTCGTTGTATTTGCTAATTGGGGGAATTGCCCTAATCCAACTGGAGGGATTTGAGAGCATTAAATTTTTAGGTTATGTCTCGCTTTCGTTGACTGTTCTTCTTTTTGTAATAGGAGTATATAGATTTAGAAGATTATCAAGGCTGCTTATGAAATACTATCATCAAATTGAAGCTTTTCCTGACCCAAAAATTAAGTCAGAATAATAAACTAAATTAGGCAAGAATCTTGTAGTGTAACCCGTAAGAATAAGAATTCTAATTTAAACATTAATTCTCATGAGAAATTTAGCTTTACTAATTGCAATGTTTTTGACCTTTGGATTTGTTAATGCACAAACCATTCAATCGAGTAGTTACAGCACTACTGGATACATAAAAAGTGATGGAACAATCCAAAATAGCAGCTATTCTACAGTTGGCTACATAAAAAACGATGGAACGATTCAGAATAGTAGTTATTCGACCATAGGCTATATAAAAAGCGACGGAACCATTCAAAACAGTAGCTATTCAACTGTGGGGTATGTGAAAAGTGATGGTACAGTTCAGAATAGCAGTTATTCTACACTCGGATATGTAAAAGATGACGGTACAGTTCAGAACAGCAGTTACTCAACCATCGGTTATGCACGCGGTGTGAACAAAGAATGGGCTGCTGTGGTGTTTTTCTTTTTTAAATTTGATTGATAGAAATTTAAAGAGAAAACAGCATGGTTACGTTCGACGAATTTCAGAAAATGGCATGTTCTTTCCCTGAGACTGAACAAGAACCGCATTTCGAAAAAACCTCCTTTCAAGTGAAGAAAAAGATATTTGCAACTTTCGATAGTAAAGAGAATTTGGTTTGCTTGAAGTTGTCTGAAATAGATCAAGATGCGTTTTCCGCTTTTGACAAGTCGATTATATACCCTGTTCCAAACAAATGGGGTAAGCAAGGTTGGACTTTAATGGCGCTAAACAAAGTTCATCCAGAAATGTGCATGGATGCGTTGACAACCGCATATTGTACTGTTGCACCAACAAAGTTGGCAGATATTGTTAAAAAGAATATGAATATATGAGTAGAATCACACAAATATCAGTAAGAGAACTCACCACAAGCGATATTGATTTAATAGCAGATTATTGGTTGAAATCAGACCCTGATTTTATGGTGGGAATGGGAGTGGACCTTGCAAAGTTGCCTTCAAGAGAAGGGCTGACAAACATGCTTCAAGCACAAATCAACTTGCCAATGGAACAAAAGCAAGCGTATGCGTTGATTTGGGAAATTGACGGGAAACCCGTTGGGCATTCAAATGTCAATGGAATAGAGTATGGCAAACAGGCTACAATGCATCTACATTTGTGGAATTCTGTAAATAGAAAAAGAGGTTTAGGTTCAGAATTGCTTATAAAATCGCTACCTTTCTATTTCGATAATTTGAAACTCGACGTGTTGTATTGTGAACCATATGCGTTAAATCCTGCGCCAAATAAAACGCTTGAAAAAATTGGCTTTGAATTCGAGAAAAGATATACTACAATTCCAGGTTCACTCAATTTTGAGCAAGAAGTAAACCGATGGAAATTAACAAGAGAGAAATACAACACATTGAAAAAAATAGTACATTAGGAGAATTAGGTTGATAAATTAAACACTACAAATATGATGAATAGAGGAATTGAAATCAAGTGGGCAATCATTTTTACAATAATGATGTTGCTTTGGATGGTTGTTGAAAAAATGAGTGGATTACATGATATATATATTGCAGATCATGCATTATATTCGACTTTTGTTGCGATTCCTGCCATTGCAATTTATGTGATAGCACTTTTGGATAAGCGCAAAAACTCTTACAATGGAAGAATGACTTATCAACAAGGTTTTGTAACAGGGTTCATAATTACAATCTTTATAACCCTTTTGACTCCTTTGACTCAATACATCACTTCGACAGTTATTTCTCCTGATTATTTTGCAAATGTGATTGAGTATGCTGTTGATAACAATATCATGACACGTGAAGCGGCAGAAGCAGAGTTTAATTTGAATAATTACTTGATTATGGCGACGGTCGGTTCTTTTGTAATGGGAACCATAACGAGTTTAATTGTGGCGATCTTTACTAGGAAGTAAGTTTCGATTTGTATCGTTCGAAATTTATTCGAACTCAAAAATAAAAGGGGTGAGTCTGGGAATAAAGCTTAAAAATAATGAAACATTACCTTTTAATAGTATGTGCATTCTTAGTATTGTCCCCAGTGTTTTCGCAATTTGATACGCTGTCAAGTAGTTATTTAGAGGAGCAGGGATATAAGTTGAGTAGTAGCATAATTGACTATCCCAAATCGCTTTATCCCGAAAATGTACAATATGTAGTTTTAGGAATTGTTCAAGGTGAAACGAAAGACTTTATTGGGCTATTGTTTAATTTGAATGATTCCACGTTTTTACAGGCTCCAACTCTTGAGTTATACGATCAAGATATTTTTTATTGTAGAGATGAACATGTAGATTATGAAAATGGGGAAATAAAAAGAGAATGTCGTTGGGAGAGAGGATTGATTTATGGAGAACGATTTGAATTAATAGATAATCACCTTTCTTTTAAAGAAAGCTACACGTATGATTTGAATGAATGGGTTTTCATTGAAGCTGAGGACGCGCAGTTAAACAATGACCCCATTGCTTACTGCAATGCGTATATGGGCGCGCAATTTTATTCTCAATTTATTGATGCTAAAATACAAGAAAGTTTGATATGGGCTTATGAGCAAGGACTTGAGTTCGCTGAAAAAGGAGCGTATACTGAAGCAGCAACCTTAATGCATCAACTTGAAACGGAATGCGATATGAGCTTAAGTGAAAGTGTCGCTGATTTATTTCCCGGAGAATTTAAAGAAATCTGGAGCAATTCAGCTCTTTTCTATCTGAAAGCAGATATGAATAAGGAGTGTGTCTCTCTTTCTCAAACATTAGTGAATCTCTTCCCAAATTTTGCAGAAATATACCTTCACTATGGGGATGCATTATTTAATCTGAGCAAAATTTCAGAAAGTAAAACGATCTACAACAAGTATATTGAGTTGATGGAATCAACAGGAAAGAATGACCAAATTCCTGCTAGAGTAGTGGAACGCGTGAAAGAATAACTTCACAGTTCTACAACCCAGCTTCCACAGCCTTTAGTGCCTCATCAATTCCACCTGGATTTTTACCTCCTGCAGTTGCAAAGAAAGGCTGTCCACCACCTCCACCGTTAATGAATTTCGCATATTCGCGCACCATATTACCTGCGTGATATCCTTTTGATTGTACCAATTCTTCGGAAATCATGATGTTTAGCGTTGCTTTTCCATCTTCTTCACCTCCAATTACCGCTACAAAAGGTTTTTCCAATTCTCCTTTAAGCTGAAACAGAATATCTTTGATACTTCCAGCACCCATATTTACTTTTCGAGCTACAAAAAGCATCTCCCCACGGTCTTCAAATTCATTTTTCAGAATTGATTTGAATTGCTTAGCTTGTTCGCGCTCGTATTGCTCAATGGTTTTAGTCAACTGCTGATTCTTCGTTAACAAATCCTCAACAGCTTTTTCAAGTTCCTTCGGATTCTTCAATAAACGTTGAATTTCATCCAGTTTGCGTGCTTTTTCTTTGTAGAATTCGATCGCTGCTACATTGGTAATCGCTTCAATACGTCTTACTCCCGCCGCTACAGCAGATTCAGATGTGATTTTAAATAAGCCAATTTTTCCCGTTGCAGGAACGTGTGTTCCTCCACACAATTCTACCGAGTCACCAAACTTGATAACGCGCACTAAATCGCCGTATTTCTCTCCAAAAAGAGCCATAGCGCCCATTTCAACCGCATTTTCCATTGGTACAGCACGGTGCTCTTCTAAACTCAAATTCTTGTTAATTGCTGCCGAAACCAGTTCCTCCACGCGTTCCACTTCTTCATCAGTCATTTTTGAGAAGTGAGAAAAGTCAAATCGCAAGTAGTCTGGACTTACTAATGATCCTTTTTGTTCCACATGTGTTCCTAAAACCTCGCGAAGTGCATGATGCAATAGGTGAGTGGCAGTGTGATTTGACGCTGAAAGCTCACGTTTCGTTACATCTACCTTAGCCTCAAATTTCTCCATAGGAAATTCAGGAAGCTTATCCGTCAAATGTACCGTAAGATTGTTTTCCTTTTTCGTGTCGAAAATAGTAACCGTTTCACTTTTAGAAACCAACACACCTTTATCACCAACTTGTCCACCACCTTCAGCATAGAAAGGAGTGAGATTAAATACAAGTTGGTAGAATGTTTTTTGCTTCTGGGTAACTCTGCGATATTTTGTAATGAAAAGAGATGTCTCCGTTTGATCGTAACCTACAAATTCTGATTGATCATCTTCACGCAATTCTACCCAATCATCTGTTTCCAGTGAAGTGGCTGCACGTGAGCGTGTTTTTTGTTTTTCTAATTCGGTATTGAAACCAATTTCGTCAATTGAAAATCCATTTTCTCGTGCAATCAATGAAGTTAAATCTATCGGAAAACCGAAAGTGTCGTAAAGTTCGAATACCTCGCTACCTGGAATGATTTTTTCATTCTTCGACTTCATATCAGTCAGAATGGTATCGATGCGTTTGATTCCTTGTTCTAATGTACGGAAGAAACTGTTCTCTTCTTCACGAATTACGTTCTCGATAATTCCTAATTGAGATTTCAATTCTGGAAAAGCATCACCCATTTCGTCGGCAAGAACTACAGAAAGTCCTGAGATAAAAGGTTCTTTCATGTCCAAAACCTGATATCCGTAGCGCACTGCACGACGCAAAATACGGCGAATAACATAACCCGCTCCTGTATTTGAGGGTAGTTGACCGTCCGCAATTGAGAATGCAATAGCGCGCACGTGATCGGCAATTACACGAAGAGCAATGTCAATTTCTTCCTTCTGACCATATTTGAATCCTGAAACTTTTTCGAGGTGTTTGATTAAATTTTGGAATAAATCGGTGTCGTAATTTGATTGTTTTCCTTGTAAAACCATCGCCAAACGCTCAAGTCCCATTCCTGTGTCCACGTGTTTTGCAGGTAGTTCAACCAGTTTTCCGTTCGCCATACGGTTGAACTGCATGAACACGTTATTCCAGATTTCAATTACTTGAGGATGATCTTGGTTTACAAATGCTTTGCCATCTGATTTAGCGCGTTCAGCGTCAGTTCGTGCATCTACGTGAATTTCGGTACAAGGTCCACAAGGTCCTGTGTCACCCATTTCCCAGAAATTATCTTTTTTATTAGCTAAGATAATGCGGTCAGCATCAATATATTTTTTCCAAATATCAATTGATTCAGTGTCCATTGGTACACCATCTTCTTCATCGCCTTCAAATACAGTGACATAAAGACGTGATTTATCGATTTTGTATACTTCTGTCAATAATTCCCATGCCCAAGCAATAGCTTCTTCTTTGAAATAATCACCAAACGACCAGTTCCCAAGCATTTCGAACATGGTATGATGGTAAGTGTCGACACCAACTTCTTCAAGGTCATTGTGTTTACCTGAAACACGCAAACACTTTTGTGTATCAGCCACACGCTTATCTTTGGCTTCAGAATGTCCCAAAAAGAAATCTTTGAATTGGTTCATTCCTGCGTTGGTGAAC
>CAYUQU010000052.1:0-23974 GCA_964447015.1 uncultured Flavobacteriales bacterium | reverse complement strand
TTACCAGCTATTTAGAAATATTATTGTCTTTAATCATTTTAACAATGAATTGTATTTACTCGATCATTCTTTAGAAGGAGAGCAATCGAATTTAAATGAAATAGAGGCATTGGTTCAAAAGCGTACAGTTGTCAATTTTCCTTTTGCTATAACAGGACAGGAAACATCGAATTTTACGGATAATCAGTTTTTAGAGAAAATTAAAGTTGGTCAACAACATTGCTTTAGAGGCGATGTCTTTCAGCTTGTATTGTCTCGTAAATACGAACAACAGTTTACCGGGGATGAATTTAATGTGTACAGAGCATTGCGCTCAATTAATCCATCTCCTTATTTGTTTTATTTTGATTACGTTGATTTTAAGATATTCGGTTCGTCACCAGAAGCTCAGTTGACAATAGAAAACAAGAAAGCTGAAATTCAACCAATTGCAGGCACGTTTAAACGAACAGGAAATGGTGAAGAAGATAAATTAGCAGCAATAGCTTTGAGTAAAGATGAGAAAGAGGCAGCGGAACATACCATGCTTGTTGATTTGGCGCGGAATGATTTAAGTAAAAGCAGTAGAAATGTTAAAGTTGAACGATTCAAAGAGGTTGAATATTTTTCGCATGTTATTCATTTGGTTTCAAAAGTCACTGCTGAATTAGATGAAAATACAAATCCCATAAAATTGCTTGGCGATACGTACCCCGCAGGTACACTATCAGGAGCGCCAAAATACAGAGCAATGCAATTGATTGATGAGTATGAATCACAAAGTAGGGGGTTCTACGGAGGGGCAGTAGGGTTAATTGGTTTTGATGACACGTTTAATCACGCAATTTTTATTCGATCTTTTGTTAGCAGAAACAACAAGTTGACCTACCAAGCTGGATGTGGAATTGTTTCTAAGTCGAATCCAGTTAGTGAGTTAGAGGAAGTTGAAAATAAATTGAGGGCATTGCGTCAAGCCCTTAAACTTGCTGAAATAATTTAATCTATGAAATCAATAATGAAAAATAATAGAATTATAGTAATTGATAATTACGATTCGTTTGTGTACAATCTTGTTCATTTGCTTTATAAAATAGGGGTTAATGACATTCATATTGTTAAAAATGACCAGATTGATTTTAATGAAGTTGATACGTATGATAAAATCCTTCTTTCACCAGGGCCAGGAATTCCAAAAGAGTCAGGTCAATTGTTGGAGGTCATCGAGAAATTTGGCCGCCAAAAAGATATTTTAGGAATCTGCCTAGGCCATCAAGCAATTGCTGAATATTATGGTGGTGAATTGATGAATTTGAAAGAATCACTTCATGGTGTCTCATCTCTTCTTTCACCTCAGTGTACGGATTCTCTTTTTAAAAACATGCCAAATGAGTTTAGAATTGGACATTATCATTCGTGGGTGGTAGACCCCAAATTGCCAGAAGAAATAGAAGTTTTAGCTTGTGATAAAAGTGGCAATATCATGGCTATTCGACATCGAGAACATAAAGTCCGTGGGTTGCAATTTCATCCAGAATCAATATTGACTGAAAAGGGTGAAATCATTCTTTCGAACTGGGGTATGGGGTGATAATTTTTAAAAAATGTGACAAGTTTAGTTTCAGAATATAAAGAATAAAAAATGAACGAATTACTAGAATATTTATACCAACACAAAACACTTACAAAAGCAGAGGCGAAAGAAGTTTTGATGGATTTGGCAAGAGGCAAATACAACGATTATCAAATTGCCTCATTTTTAACGGCATTTATTATGCGAACAATTACGTTGGACGAGTTAAAAGGATTTAGAGAAGGAATGCTGTCACTCTGTGAACGTGTTGATTTATCAGAATTTAGTCCTATGGACTTATGTGGAACAGGTGGAGATAGTAAAAACACATTTAACATTTCCACCCTAACTTCTTTTGTTGTAGCTGGTGCAGGAATTCCTGTAGCAAAACATGGTAACTACGGTGTTTCATCTGTTTCAGGGTCATCAAATGTTCTTGAACAATTGGGAATACGATTTCAGCGGAATCCTGAATTATTGAAAAAGCAACTAGAAGAAGCGCAAATATGTTTTTTGCACGCACCGCTTTTTCACCCAAGTATGAAAGCTGTGGCACCAGTTCGTAAAGCTTTGGGGGTTAAAACTTTTTTTAATATGTTGGGCCCTTTAGTAAATCCTGCACAGCCTACATGCCAGATGACGGGTGTTTTTAACCTCGAATTAGCACGAATGTATCAGTATATTTTACAGGAAGAAAAGAGCAATTTCACCGTTATTCATGCTTTAGACGGGTTTGATGAGTTATCGTTAACTGCTGAAGCGAAAATCAGTACTTCTAATGGAGAACAACAATTAAGTGCATCTCATTTTGGCTTTGAACAAACAGAATTGGAAGATTTATTTGGCGGAAACACGGTTGAAGAAGCCGCATTGATTTTTATAAATGTCTTAAATGGCAAAGGGAGTGTTGTACAGAATAATGTCGTAATAGCGAATGCTGCATTGGCAATTCAAACATATTACCCTTCAATCAGTTTGTCTTCTGCAATAGAAAAAGCACATGTTTCTTTATTTGAAGGAAAAGCAAAAGTTAAGTTTAACCGTTTAAAATCAATACAATGACAATTTTAGAAAAAATCAAGCAACACAAGTTGGGAGAAATTGCGTATAAAAAATCACTATTTCCCGTGAAATTATTAGAACAGCAAATCTATTTTGAAAGTCCTTGCGTATCATTAAAAAAATACGTTACAAACCCTGATCGATCAGGAATTATAGCGGAATTTAAACGAAAATCACCATCAAAAGGCGAGATTAACAATTACGCATCTGTCGAAAAAACAACATTGGGTTATATGCAGGCAGGAGCTTCAGCACTATCCGTATTAACGGATGAGAGTTTTTTTGGTGCAAAAAAAGATGATTTAACGAAAGCACGAAAGTTTAATTTCTGCCCCATTTTACGCAAAGATTTCATTATTGACGAATATCAAATCGTTGAATCAAAATCAATGGGTGCTGATGCTATTTTGTTGATTGCTAAGATTCTTGAGCCTAAACAATTAAAACAACTGTGTCAATTTGCGCACCAATTGGGATTGGAAGTGTTATTGGAAACACATGCTGAGAATGAAATCCTTGACCACCTAACTACTGAAGCAGATTTAATTGGTATAAATAATAGAAATCTAAACACATTTGATGTCGATATTGAAACAAGTATTCGATTATCCAATTTACTTCCTTCTTCAACAATTCGGATTGCTGAAAGTGGTATAGAATCGGCGGAAACTATTCAGGTTTTGAGAGAAAATGGCTTTCATGGGTTTTTAATCGGAGAATATTTTATGCGCCACAGTGAACCTGAAAAAAAATGTCATGAATTAATTAAACGCTTGCAACATGCTTATTAAGATTTGCGGAATGAAATTCCCAGAAAACATCGAAGAAATAAGTCTATTACAGCCGGATTTTATGGGATTTATTTTTTATGCTGGTTCAAAACGTTTTGTTGAGGATAAATTATCACCTTCTATTGTTCAAGCATTACCAAATGAAATTCAAACTGTTGCTGTTTTTGTCAATGCACCAATTGAAGAAGTTGTACAGACAGTATCACGATTTAAGTTCAATTTTGCTCAGTTACATGGAGACGAAACACACGCATATTGCATGCAATTAAGACAAAAAGGAATTAGGTTGATAAAAGCTTTTTCGGTTGATGAAGAATTTGATTTTCACTCACTAAACGACTATTTAGATTCCTGTGATTATTTTTTATTCGACACAAAAACAGTGGAATATGGTGGGAGTGGGAAACTATTTGATTGGCAACTTCTAGAAAAGTACACGTTAAAGAAACCCTTTTTTTTAAGTGGTGGAATAGAAGGCACGTCGGTAAATAAACTTATTCAACATGAACAATTAATAGGAGTTGATGCAAATAGTCGTTTAGAAGATGAGCCAGGAAAAAAGAATAGAGAAAAATGTAAAGAAATTATACAAAAAATTAGAACTTATGAATTCAGTTAATCCCACAAAGGAGGGTTTTTACGGAGAGTTTGGTGGAGCGTTTATTCCCGAAATGTTGTATCAAAATGTAAAAGAACTACAAGATAATTATTTAGAAATCATTGATGAAAGTAGTTTTCGAGAAGAATTGAATCAATTGCTTCGTGACTATGTTGGGCGCCCGACACCTTTGTTTTATTCAGAAAATTTGTCAAATAAATTTAACGCTCAGATTTATTTGAAACGCGAAGATTTGAATCATACAGGGGCACATAAAATCAACAATACAATAGGGCAATTGCTGTTAGCAAAGCGATTAAATAAAAAGCGAATTATTGCTGAAACGGGTGCTGGTCAACATGGAGTCGCAACAGCAACAGCTTGTGCTTTGATGGGGATGGAATGCACGATTTTTATGGGAGAAGTTGATATTGCACGCCAAAAACCAAATGTAGATCGAATGTTGTTGTTGGGAGCTAAAGTTGTACCCGCTCTTTCAGGGAGTAGAACGCTTAAAGATGCTACGAATGAAGCAATTCGCGAGTGGATTAATAATCCTGAGGATACACATTATGTTATAGGTTCGGTTGTTGGCCCGCATCCATACCCTGACATGGTCGCAAAATTTCAAGCTATAATTAGTGAGGAAATAAAAGCCCAACTCAAAGAAAAGACAGGTTGTACTGATCCTGATTACGTTGTTGCTTGTATTGGTGGAGGCAGTAACGCTATTGGTGCGTTTTATCATTTTATTGAAAATGATAAAACGAAATTAATCGCAGTAGAAGCTAGTGGTTTAGGAATACATTCAGGAAAAACAGCCGCAACAATTGCTGTTGGGAGCAAAGGGATTATCCATGGGAGTAAAACATTTTTGATGCAAACAGAAGATGGTCAGATAGTAGAACCACATTCTATTTCTGCGGGACTAGATTATCCTGGAATTGGTCCTGTCCATGCATATTTACATGATACAGGTAGAGCAACTGTGGGTTCTGTGACAGATGAAGAAGCGATGACAGCAGGAATTGAGCTTACACGAATGGACGGAATTATACCAGCGTTAGAATCCGCTCACGCATTAGCGTATTTATCAAAAATGAAGTTGAACAAAGATGATGTCGTAGTAGTGAATTTATCTGGAAGAGGAGATAAAGACATGCTTGCGTATCAACAATTTATAGGTCTTTAAAAGGAAGAAATAATGGGAACAAAAACAGTACAAGAATCAATAGAAGAAACATGTTCTATTAATCCTAAACAAAAAATGACAAATAGAATTCAGCATTTATTGGAGAGTAAAAAGGAATCACTATTATCCATATATCTCACAGCTGGATATCCAAATTTAAATGACATACTAGACTTGATTATGAGTTTAGAGAAAGCAGGTGTTGACTTGATAGAATTAGGCTTTCCTTTTTCTGACCCATTGGCAGATGGCCCAGTCATTCAGGAAAGCAGTCGAATAGCAATTGAGAATGGAATGTCACTTGCTGTTTTATTTCAGCAATTGAAAGAATTGAGACAGAGAACACAGATCCCAATTTTGCTTATGGGATATTTAAATCCAGTTCTTCAATTTGGTGAACAACATTTCTTAGAACAATGTAGTGAGGTAGGGATTGATGGTGTTGTTATTCCTGACATGCCTCTTGATTATTATAGAGAAACAGTTCAGAAGCAGTGCGAAAAACATTCCATTTCAACCGTGTTTTTAATTACCCCACAAACATCAATAGAACGCATTTATGAAATAGACGAAGTGTCGAGTAGTTTTATTTACATGGTTTCCTCAACAAGTGTGACAGGAAAAACAACCGATTTATCTTCACAAGAAAATTATTTCAAACGGATTCATTCCATGAACTTGAAACATGCGACAATTGTTGGTTTTGGAATTCACGATAAAACAACATTTCAGCAAGCTGTTCAGTTCAGCAGGGGAGCGATAATAGGAAGTTCATTTATCAACCATATTCGCGAAAATGGGACTCAATTCGCATCAATTCAACAATTTATTAAAAATATACGATTATGATAATACAGTTTGATAAACAAAGTACAGAAAAAGAAAAAGAAGCTGTTTTAAAGGTTCTTGAAGATAAAAAAGTAAAGACAGCATCCATAAAGACGCAGTCAACTCATTATTTAATTGGTATCATTGAGGATGAAATCGATATTCGATTAATAGGTAATTTACCCGGTGTGATAGATGTTCATCGTGTGACAGATAGTTATAAATTAGTCTCAAAACAATGGAAAGTAAAGTCTACAACAATTGATCTAGGAGACGGCGTTGTAATTGATGAAAATAACTTTGCTCTAATGGCAGGGCCGTGCTCAATTGAAAGTGAAGTGCAGATTGAGCGAATTGTAGAACAACTGGTTAAATGCAATGTGAAAATAATGAGAGGAGGAGTGTATAAGCCACGAAGTTCACCTTATGCATTTAGAGGTTTAGGTAATGAAGGATTAAAATTGTTTTATAAACATTGTCAATCAAATGGGTTGAAAATCATCACAGAAGTGATGCAAGTTTCGCAAATTGAAGAAATGATTGATTATGTAGATATTTTCCAGGTTGGTGCTAGAAATACACAGAATTTTAATTTGCTAGATGCTCTAGGTCATGTGAATAAACCCGTCATGATAAAACGAGGGATTTCTGGTAGTATAGATGAATTATTGCAGTCAGCTGAATATGTCTTTTCGGCTGGAAATGAAAAAATACTTTTGTGTGAACGAGGCATCCGTACATTTGAGAATGCGTATCGAAACACATTTGATATCAATGCAATTCCAATTTTAAAGGAAAAAAGCCATTTGCCCGTCATCGCAGACCCTTCACATGGTATCGGAATTCGAAAGCATGTTTCAAAAATAACACTTGCAGCAGTCGTCGCAGGAGCTGATGGCGCAATGGTTGAAATGCATTATGAACCTGAAAAAGCATTTTCAGATGGTCAACAAACACTAAACTTTAATGAATTTGAAGAATTAAAACGAAATATAGATCTGCTGCGGACTCATTTGTGTTGAGAGCATGTTAATCACGGGAAAAGTTATAGTAATCAAACTATTTTGCT
Organism: uncultured Flavobacteriales bacterium; assembly: GCA_964447015.1. Lineage (GTDB taxonomy): Bacteria > Bacteroidota > Bacteroidia > Flavobacteriales_D > Crocinitomicaceae > Wandonia. Next base: position 16,885 of record CAYUQU010000052.1, on the reverse strand, counting down.
AAAATGTAAACAATTCATTCAATATTGAGCTGTATTCCCAGTCTTGACCAAAATAGCATGTATCAAATGAGTAGGTCAATTTCATGCTGATGTATGTGCAAATAATCAAAGCCAAAGCCCAACTAATTTTTTGAAGGACTTTTTGCGAATAGAAGACTTTTTCTAAACGAAAAGCGAAAGGTAAAGCTAAAAGTGGGAGATATTCGACAAAACTTCTTGCTCCAAATGCACAACCGAAGTGCCAGCTCCACCAACTTGAAAACAAGTAAACTCCGAGAATAAAGATAATGATAACAGGGTATTTGTATGAACGAGATTTATGCGTTAGTAGCGTGTAAATCAAGATTGCTGCAAGGGGCGTGTATACTAACCAACCATTGTTTGCGCTGAACATTACATGTCCAATTTTCGGGGAAAGCCAATTGGTGAATCCCTCGTTTGAATATCCATAGTGAAGTAAGTTACCACTCGCATAATACCAATAAATAAGCTGTGGAATGATTACACTAAAACCAATTAATGCTGAAAAGAGAAGGAGTTTTTTGTTTTTAATTAAGAAATTGAAACGCGCCTTAAATGGTTGATTTTTGGGGTTGTAAAGCAAGAGGAAAACCAGCATTAAAACAGCAGTTGGTCTGATTATTATCGCTAATGAAAACGTAAGAATTAACCAGTATAAATAAATAGGTTTTTGACTTGTAATAACATTATGACAGAGCAGAATAAGTGCTGAAAATAAAAAGAAACTATATGCATGAGACATACCTGCTTGTCCCACTGTGTAATAATAAAAATTCGTAGAGACCAAAATTATAAAGACCGTCAAAAAAGCGATATTACTTCTAACGGACTTACACAGAAATAAATAAAGTAAGTGCACTCCTGCTAGACAATAAAAAATTGCTGCTAACATTATTGCCCAATGGTAGGGTGCAGAAAATCCGTCAGAATCATAATCTGATAAGTTGGCAAATGAATGTGCAAGTAAGAAGAAAGGAGCTTGAAGTAAAGCTACTCCGTAGTTGTATTTGGTTTTTATTTTTCCTTCTTCAGTTAGCTCAAATCCTTTGCCTGTTTCTTCGACAATATTGGCAGGAAAAGCATGTCCATCAAATTGATAAATGAAAGTAGAGGGGAGATAAACATAATATCCTGCCTGATCAGCCCAAATTACATGCTTATAGGTTTTGTATTTAGCCTTTGAGTGGTAGTTAAAACTCAAAAAAGTGAGAAGTGGCATCAGTAACCAGATGAAAACAATATGTTTTTTCTTTTTTCCCAAGTTTTCTTTTTCAAGTTCGGCTAATTTAGAAGTTTTTATTCAGAAAGTAGAAAAACTTCCAATTACAAGTCTATTAACATTTTATTGTGCAAACTAGTTTTTAAATTTCTTATTTAAACTAAGCTATTCTTGTTACCTTTTGCGAAACAATAAATACAGATTATGGCCAAAAAGCAAAAAATTTTCGTTCTGGACACATCCGTACTCCTTCACGACCATCAAGCAATTTCAAATTTTAATAAAAACTGGGTAGCAATACCGATTACCGTACTTGAAGAATTAGATAAATTCAAAGTAGGAAATGATACTAAAAACTTTTCTGCACGTGAGGTAATTCGATTTATTGACAAATTATCTGGGAATACAAGTTTGCAAGAATGGATTTCGTTAGGTAAAGATAGAGGGATGTTTAAGATTGTATTGAATAATACTCAAACAATTTTCGATGCAGAGAAAATTTATGCTCAAGGTAAAAATGACCATAAAATCATTAATGCTGGTCTGACATTAAAAGAACAAGAGCCAACTAAAGAAGTAGTTTTAATTACAAAAGATATTAATCTGAGAATTAAAGCCAAAGCGTTGGGCTTGATATCAGAAGATTACGAAACAGATAAAGTAAGCGATGTTGAAATTGTGGAGGGAAACCTCAAAACAATTGAGGGAATTGAGTCTGAAGTATTACGTGATATTTTTAACAAAGGATATGTCGAAGATGTTGATATTCTTGGTCAACACAAAGAAAACAACGGATACTATATTCTAAAAAATGGAAAGTCTTCGTCTTTAGCGTATTACAACCCTTTTCAAAACCGAATTGAGCGAGTAGAAAAGGAATTTGTGTATGGAATTAAGCCTAAAAATGCAGAACAAGCTTTTGCGGTGAATGCGCTGATGAATCCAAATGTGAAGCTGGTTACCTTACAAGGTGTTGCTGGTACAGGGAAAACACTATTGGCATTGGCTTGCGCTTTAGAACAACACAAATTATATCAACAAATAATCTTAGCTAGACCGATTGTGCCGTTAAGCAATAAGGATATTGGTTTTTTACCCGGTGACGCAAACGATAAAATTGGGCCATACATGGAACCACTTTGGGATAATTTAAAATTCATCAAATCTCAATTTGGAGAAAACGAAAGAAAGCACAAAGCGATTCTCGAAATGCAACAGCAAGAAAAAATCATCATTACTCCGCTCGCATTCATTCGCGGGCGAAGCTTGTCCAACATTATGTTCATTGTTGATGAAGCACAAAACCTGACGCCACATGAGGTCAAAACGATTATAACTAGGGCTGGAGAGGGCACAAAAATTGTGTTTACTGGTGATATTAATCAAATCGACTCGCCTTATCTAGATGAATACAGTAACGGGATGACCTATCTCATTGACAGATTGAAGGGGCAGGAATTGTTTGCACATATCAAGCTCGAAAAAGGAGAAAGATCTGAGTTGGCGAACTTGGCTAATGAATTGTTGTAAAGAGATATAAATCGATGAGATTTAAATCAATCCCATCGATTTAGCTCTAAAATTTATCAGTACGAAACTCAAAAACACGACGGTAATAGAGCTTAGGGGCATTAGTATTGCTGCAATTAATGGCGATAAAAGTCCTGTTGAGGCAAAGGAAAGTCCTATAATGTTGTAAAGTAATGAAAACATAAAACAGATACGTAGTACCCTTCTTCCGTATGAAGATATTTCTATCAGTTTTGGTAGTTTGTTAAAATGATTGGCATCTAAAATACCATCACAGGCGGGAGAAAATTGATAGATATTATCAGACACAGCAATTCCGACATCACTTTGCATAAGCGCCCCAGCATCATTCAATCCATCTCCAAACATCAGGATCTTATTGCCTTTTTCTTGTAGTTTTTTGATATACTCCAATTTCATTTGTGGTGATTGATGAAAGTGCAGTAAGTGTTTATCATTGAATAGTAATTCCAATGCTTCACGTGATCGCTCATTATCTCCTGTTAGCACGTGAAGTTTATAACCCTTAGTTTGCCATTCTTTTATCAATTCATCAATCAGCGGTCTAAATGTTTGTTGGATATAGAATCGACCAATTATTTTATCATTCCACAAAACGAAAGAAGTAGTTTCGTCATCTTTTTTCTCTGTATTGACAAAGCGGTAAGAGCCTAGGCGCAGGTTGTTGGAGTTGTATGTAGCATCGATACCGAGACCAGGTTGTTCTTCAAATTCTCCTGATATTGGTGAGTAATTATAGTTGTCGAGAAGAAATGCACGAATAGCAACACTCATTGGGTGAGTAGAACTGCGAGTAGCAAAATCGATTAAAGCAATTTGCTCAGGATTTAATTCATCTCCTTCGTAAGTAATGTCTTTTGAAGAGCCAATCGTAAGCGTACCTGTTTTGTCAAATACAATATCCGTTATCTCATCTAAGTCTTCAATAACTCGCGTGTTTTTCAAGTATAGCCCATTGCGTCCACTAGCACGTAGAATATTGCCGAATGTAAAAGGGTAAGACAGTGAAAGAGCACAAGGACAAGCAACAATTAAGACTGCGGTTATTACAGGAATTACCATCGAGGGATCTATCCACATCCATATTCCACCAATGATTGCCGTAATAATTAACAAAACAAGTAAAAAATAGGCTGACACAGTATCTTGAATTTTTGAAAGACCCGTTTTTTCCTTTTTAAATACCTCATTGTTCCACAAATCAGTCAGGTAACTTCGTTTAACTTGATCCTTAACTTTAACCCGAACGGCTTTGCCTAATAATCTACCTCCAGCATAGAGAAGTTCATTTTGCATTTTTTTGACTTGGTCTGATTCACCTGTTACAAAACTGTAGTCCAACCGCGCTTCATAATCTAAGAGAATGGCATCAGCTGGAATAATTTCTTCATTGTGGATGATGAGCTCGTCGCCGGGTTGAATTTTTTCAATTTGTACAATTTCTTCACCTGTTTCAGTTATGCGTTTTACGGCAAGTGGGAAGTAAGAAGTATAATCACGGTCATACGAAAGTGCTTGATAAGTTTTGTTTTGAAACCATTTTCCTATAAGTAAAAAGAAAATAAACCCTGCAAATGAATCCATGTATCCTGGACCGAAACCGAGAAAAATATCAGACACACTTTTTGCGTAGAGTGCAATAATTCCAATCGTTATAGGAACATCTAGATTGAGTGTTTTAGAACGAAGAGCTTTGTATGCTGAAATCCAATAATCCTTTGCGGAAAAGAGTAATATTGGTAGAGAAAGCGCAAAAATAAGGTAGGCAAAAAAGTTTCTGTATTCATCAAAGGAGGCATCAATATTCAAGTATTCTGGAAAAGAGAACAACATGATGTTTCCAAAACAAAACCCTGCAACCCCGAGTTGTATAATGAATTGCTTGTTAATTACATTTTGCTGCTGAGTTTTGGATTTTCCAATTGTTGGCGCATATCCGATAGCATCCAATAGCTCGGCCATTTTTCGTATTGAAATTACCGTATGATCGAACGTAATTGTTGCTTCTTTTGTGGTGAAATTGACCAGAGAAGACCGCACACCAGGTTGGAGTTTATGTAAATTTTCCAATAACCAGATACACGAACTGCAGTGAATTTCAGGAAGAAAAGCGGTAAAATTGATGAATTTATCGTCCTTAAAATTTACTAGCTCTTCAACGAGTTCAGCATTGTCGAGAAATGCATATTTGCTGGATGCTTCTTTAGGTTTAATTCCCGGATTTGATTCAATTTTATAATAAGCATCCATTCCATTGTCAGCCAGAATACCGTACACGGTTTTGCAACCTGAACAACAGAAGTTTTTGCTATCAAAAATTAGTGGAGATTTTCCACAGTCATCCCCACAATGGTAACAGCTAGTCATGACTAAACAGTTGAACTAAATTTGTTTACCAAACTTGCCGTGTCAGAAATTCGGTAGTCAAATGCCATGCACACGTTGCGTACAAAAGGTCTCCCCGCGTCAAGTATATAAACGGTCGTTCCATTTATAGCTACGATTCCATCATTTATTAGTGGAGCAAGTTTCGTTTTAATTATTGTCCACTGTAATTCGTAGCGCATTAAATCAGCGACATTGGTTTCAAAATGGCACATCAAATCGAGAATTTTTTTGCGAATCAAGATGTCTTCTAAGTCTAGAATGTGTCCTTTGAAAATGGGGAGTTTACCCTCTTTTAATATTCGGTAGTATTCTTCAACTACTTTAACATTTTGTGCAAAAGCATCCCAGGAGTCGCTTATTGAAGAGACGCCTAAGCCTATCATTAACTCATTGTGTCCTGTGGTGTAACCCATAAAGTTGCGATGTAGACGTTTTTCAATCATTGCTTTATAGAGATCATCTTCCTTGAGAGAAAAATGATCCATTCCAATTTCAATATATCCTGCATTTTCTAGCAACTCCTTGCCAAGCTCATACAATGCTCTTTTATATGTGTCTGAAGGTAAATCCATTTCTGTAAACTTACGTTGACCTGGTTTAACCCAAGGAACATGAGCATAGCTATAGTAGGCAATTCGCTCTGGTCTAAGCTTATTTACTTGTTGAAATGTATTTCCAATACTTTCTAAAGTCTGAAAAGGGAGGCCATAAATCAAATCAAAGTTGATTGATTTATATCCAATTTCACGTGCTATATCTACCACCTCTTTAACCATGTAGAAAGGCTGGATTCGATTGACAGTTATCTGTACTTTTTCATCAAAATCCTGAATCCCCAGACTCATTCTTCTGAAGCCTAAGTTGTACAGAACCTGTAAATGCTCACGTGTTGTGTTTTTTGGGTGCCCTTCAAAACTAAATTCATAGTTGTCAGATAATGTTGTGTCTTTAAGAATACCTTGAATTAAAATTTTGAGATTTTCTGGAGAAAAGAAAGTAGGTGTTCCACCACCCAAATGAATTTCTTTTATTTTTGGCTTGCCGCTGAATACCTCACGATAAAGTTCCCATTCAGATAATAGCGCTTCTAGATAAGGTGTTTCAACTTTGTGATTAACTGTGATTCGTGTATTGCACCCACAATATGTACAGAGACTTTCACAATAAGGAATGTGAATGTACAGACTAATACCTTGGTCTTTGTTTGTTTCAGCGAAACGAAACTTTACATATCTTCTCCATTCTTCCTCAGTCGGTGGCTTATCCCAATGAGGAACCGTCGGATAAGAAGTGTATCGCGGTCCGGGTACATTATATTTTGCTATCAAATCGTGATTTAACGCCATAACGCAAAATTATTGGAAGCGTGCACGGTAAAATATGACTAATGTCAGGTTTTAAAGGTTTACAAACTGATTTATGTCGGTTTTTTAAATCATGATTTTTATTTTTTGATGTTAAATATTAGACCATATTGTATGTTCTGTGATTTTTTTCTTATCATTGAACAACAACTAAATAGTTTGTTGACAATAGAAAATGTTCAAGGAACTCCTAAATATTGGCATCACAGATGATCACTCGTTATTTGAAATCAAAATACGGAGATGGTTTAATATTATGAGTGTTTGTGGAATAATGACAGCAATTATTCAAGCCATTTTTTTTTCTAGTCAGGATATTTTGTCTTCAATTTTTCACTTGATTTGGGGGGGCACCTGTGTTATTGGTCTTCTGCTTCATGCGCGCCACAATTTTAACTTAGCACGTTTTATCGTTTGCACAACAACTATAGTTTTTGGCGGATTAGCTTCTGCTAGAATTGGCCATGAGTATTATCCACATTTTGCTTCATTTGGCATTTTAGTGGCCGTATTTATTTTCTACGATTTAAAAAAAGAGTGGAAATATGTATTGTTTTTTTTACTGATTGAAATTATTCTTTTGCTTTTCGTTGAGAGTAATTACCTAAAAGCCGACGCAGTGTTTTTTGAAAACCCTGATGCAGCTCGTTCTTTTATATTAATTGGAACAATATTGTTTGTGTGCTTTGAGATATTTTATTTGGTGCGTTTAAGTTGGGTAAATGAGAATTATATTAATACTGAATTGCAGCGTACAAACAATAAACTCATTAAATTGAATGTTGAGAAAGCTGTCATGCTTCAGGAAATACACCATAGGGTAAAGAACAATTTTCAAATAATAACAAGTCTTACTAAACTACAAAGCAATAAGCTTGAGATGAATGAGTCAAAAGCTACATTTGATGATTTGTGTAATCGAATTATGTCTATTTCAATGATGCATGAAAAGATTTATCAATCTGAGAATATGGCTGAGATTGATATTAAAGACTATGTTGAATCATTGACAAATAATGTAATACAAGGATCAGGAGAGACAAGACCAGTAGACATCAAAATTAATTCAGATATCAAGACAATTAATAATCAAGCGATAATACCAGTTGCATTGATATTTAACGAACTCATAACAAATTCTTTAAAGCACGCATTTGAAAGCAACAACTCTCCTGAAATAAAGGTTAGCTTCAATAAATCAAGTGTAGGAAAATATAGTTTAAGTTTTGAAGATAATGGTAAGTGGAAAGAGCAATCAAAAGAAGACACCCTAGGTCTAGAGTTGATTAACAGTTTAACAGAACAATTGTCAGGAGACTTTAGAAGAGAGTCTGATGAGGAAGGGACACGTTATTTTTTCACTTTCAATGAAAGAGTGGATTAACCGAATCTCTCTGTTTATCTATTTACTTTTCGTTTTCTATTCTACTCGTTTTTTTGTATCATTGTTTATATCAAAGGCGCTGTAAATGCTTAGAAGTTGTTTCTTTATACTTATTTTCATTTTAGTTGGTTGTGAATCAAACAAACCACAAAATGTTGTGGAACAAGAAGTGACTTATGCTCCAAGCGAATTTCAGTGGCTAGAACTGAGTCAAATAGATCAATTAATCTACGAACCAAATTATTTTCAACCATTGATTTTTAAAACTGAGGCTCTAGACAGTTTCCAAAAAAAAAGAATTGAGATTTATACTGAAATAAATGATGAGCCTGGATATCGTTTTGGCAGAAAATTGTTTTTCATATGTGATAAAGGTCATTTAAAGCAAATGAAAGAAGAGCTGTTTTATAACCACAAATCAATCCATAAGCGAATGTTTAACTATGCCTACAGAAAAAACATGTTGGTGCCTCCTGTTGTTACAAATGAGACAAAAAAAATCAGCTCAATTATTAGACAGTTTTTTGGTTTAGGAGCAAATGCGGTGGAGATGATGGGTTTATCAGATTTTTATTATGAAGAAGCTAATGACAGTACCATATTTAAGAAATCATTGATTCCGAATTATTATCTTGAGGAAGTGTTTATCAATTCTCATGATGCTATAGTGGACACAGTGCATTATGGAACCATACTTAACTTGGGTCTGCCTGTTGATTGGCGTGAGCGTGAAATTAAAGTTCCCTATTTCAACTGGATTCCAACTCACACTAATTCGTTTGATAGCACAACTCAAATGCCATTAAAATCCAATTTTTTAAGTCATGGAAATACCGTGAATCGAAGTTATTTATATCGAGAAGATGGGCTTTTTGTGAAGACTATTGATTCGGTGTTTTACAAAAACGAGTTTTTGAGAAGCCGTGTGTTGATTTTAGCATACGATTCACTTGATCTCCCATCTCAAATTGAAGTTTTTTTTCAAAATAAAAACGGAGAGAAGAATAGACATAGAAAGCACACGGTGGAGTGGATTAAATGATGTCAGAATTAGTCTTTCAATTTGTCTGGACGTATATTGTCGTCAATTTTAACTAGTTTTGAGAAGTAAATTTTGAAAAAAGTAATAATATGAAAAAGAGTTTTTGGTCGATAGGAGTTTTGATTGCGATTTTAATGACTTCTTGTGGCTCATCAGATGATACAGCAGAAAGCACTGAGGGAGTAAAAGAGTGTTATTACACATACAATCCTGTGAATACAACTCTAACTTGGACAGCATTTAAATTTAATGAAAAAACTCCTGTGAGTGGAACGTTTAATGAGGTTAATATTAGTGGAGCTGAAGTATTAAGTAACCCTGTTGAGTTGATGGAAAAGCTTACTTTTTCTATTCCTGTTTCAACATTGAACACACAAAATCCTGAGCGTGATGAAAAGATTAAAAGTTCATTTTTTAATGTGTTACAAAACACAAGCGTACTTACAGGTCGTGTTGTGTCATTGAAAGATGGAGAAGCGAATATTGAAGTTAAAATGAATGACGTAGAACGCGTTGTTGAAGGAGTTTATACGCTTGAAGAAGGTAATTTTGTTTTTGAAGCGACATTAGACCTTACTGACTTTAATGCTTTGGGGGCTGTTGAATCGCTGAATACATTGTGTAAAGATTTACATGTTGGTGCGGACGGTGTTTCTAAACTTTGGGAAGTTATTGACCTTCGTTTTGAGACCAAATTGAATATGGATTGTCAATAGGGATTAAGTAATTAAGAAAAAAAGCCCGATTCCATTAATAATTGACTCGGGCTTTCTTATTTTTACATGTATTTACACAAAGAGTTCCGGAAATTAAAATAATTTTGTCCAAATTAAGTTATTGATTGCGACGGAGTGGTCAAAATGTTCATGAATAAAGTCTTTAGTTACATATTTGTTTTTGTGTTTGGTGCGCTTTTTTTCCATGCTTGTTCAACGGAAAAAGATGCGGCTTTAAATCGTTTTTATCATCAAACAACTACGAAATACAATGGTTTGTTCAATGCGAATGAGTTGATTCAGGATGCAATGAAAGGCTATTTAGCAACTCGTCAAGAAGATTTTACTGAGATTATCCCAATAGAACCTATGCCAGATGAAGAAGCTGCACTGGCTATGTTCCCTGCGTTAGATACCGCTGTTTCTAAATGTGTGAAAATATTAGGTAAACACAGTATGCCTTCTGTAGAAGGTCGCTCTAAGAAACAAGAATTCAACAAATGGATAGATAGAGTTTGGCTTAAAATTGGTGAAGCAAAGTATATTAAAGGTGATTATCAAGATGCGATTGATAACTTTGAATACATCACTAAATTTTTTAAGAATAAGCCAAGTAAGTTCACAGCTAAAATTTGGATTGTAAAATCTTATATTCGACTTAAGCAGTATCGAGCGGCGGAGAATATGATAAAGGAAATTGAACGCGATAGTGAGAAAATAATTGCTGAACAAAAGGAAGCGAAAGGTCCTAAGTCATCTTCAAAAATTATAAAAGCACAAAACAAAAAGAAAAAAGGCAAGAAGGAAAAGCCGTTGACATTACCCAAGGATTTTGAATATGAGTTAAATAAGGCCAAAGCTGACTTATATCTTCAACTTGAAAAATGGACTGATGCTGAGAAAGCGATGGCTGAGGTGGTACGTGTTTCGAAGAATAAGAAAGAGAAAGCACGTATGCACTTTATCTTGGCTCAACTTGCAATTAAGAATGGAAATAATTCGGTTGGCGTAGACAATTATACGGCAACACTTAAGCGAAATGCAAAATACGATATGCATTTTAAAGCTCGATTAAATCGAGCAATGGCTTCTTCTGGAGCAAACAGCCAAAAACTAAAGAAAGAACTTAATAAGATGCTTCGCGATTCAAAGAATGCTGAATATCGTGATCAAATTTATTTTGCCCTTGGAGATATGGAGCAAACTGCTGGTAATATTGATTTGGCAATGGAAAAATACCACAAATCTGTATTTTACTCCGTAAGTAATGATCTTCAAAAAGGTTTTAGCTACGAAAGAATGGGGGATGTGAAATTCTCAGGAAAAGAATATGTAAAGGCCCAAAAGTATTATGACAGTTGTGTTCAGGTGATGCCAGAAACATATAAAAACTACGACTTTGTTAGAACAAGAGCACGAAGATTAAAAGACTTAGTTGTATCTATCGAAACAGCAGAGCGAAACGATAGTTTGTTGCGTATTTCTGAAATGCCTGAGGACGAGAAGATGGCGTTTTTAGAGAAAGTGAAAAAGCAATTAGAAGAGGAGGAAAAGAAACGTTTAGAGCAAGAGGCTAAACGACTTGCCGAAATTCAAGCTATGCAATCTTCTTCTTCAGGTCCAGCAGCAGGTGGCACAGGAGGAAAATGGTATTTCTACAATACAAAACAACGAAACGAAGGTTTTGAAGAATTTAAACGAATTTGGGGACAAAGGACATTAGAAGACGATTGGAGAAGATCGAATAAAACCCCTGCAATTGCAGAAATTGACACTTCTTTTGCAGAAGGAGACACGTCTGATTTGTTTGTTGAGCCAGTAGATCCTTTTTCTATGGAAACTCTCTTAGCAGATATTCCTACAACTGACAGTATGAAAACTGTGATGCGAGAGGAAATGCTGGAATCAATTTACAAAGCAGGTCGAATTTATCAGGAAGAACTTGATGAAGAAACAATGGCGATTGAGAAATTCGAAGATATAATAGCTCGAAAAATTGAAGATAAGCATGTGCTTCTTTCTGCTTTCCAACTGTATCAGCTCTATGGTGAAAAGGACCAAGCCAAGTCTAATCATAACAGGGATTATATTTTGAACAATTATCCTAATAGTGATTATGCTAATTTCATCAGAGATCCAAATTTCTTTATAAAGAAAAAAGAGAGGGAAAAACTTGATTTGGATGATTATGAAAAGCTGATTGAGCGTTTTGGTTTGGGAATGTATTCTATTGTTAAAATTAGATCAACATCTATTGTTGAAAATGATATTTCAAATGCTTATAGGTCGGGATATATGCTTTTAGGAGCGATGGCAGAAGCTGCTCTGACTTCCCAAAAGGAAGATGCTATTCCAGCTTTTCAGCGAGTTATAGACGAATATCCAGGCACACCTGAGGCCGAGCGTGCTGAGCTGATGATAGACATCATTGTCAATGGGTATTCACCAGATATTGTTGAGGATTTTGACAAAAAATCTGAGTTTGAATACACAACGACACCTTTACTAATGATAGTGATGCTGGAAAAAACAGATAACACAAACTTGGTTAAAACAAATGTATCTAACTTTAGCCGTGAGTTTTTTAGTTCGGATAAATTAAAGGTTCAGATTTCGCAATTCAATGATGATCAGCAATTCATAATGATTCGTGAATTCCCCTCTGAAAGCAAAGCGAAAAAATACATGAACTCATTTCTAAAGACCAAGAAACATATAGGTGATTTACAAAATAGACAAGTATTTATTATTACTAACGAAAACTTTGTTAAGTTAATTGGAAACAAAAATTTAGAAGGTTATTTGAAGTTTTATAACGATTTTTATTAGTGGAGATATGGCAATATTTAAGGCGCAAAAAGAGAAGTTGATGTTGGATGGGCCGGAGAACCTTAATAGGCTAGTAATAGGGGCTGAAATCAAAGGAGATTTGACTACACAAACTAGTATTCGACTAGACGGTGTTATCGTCGGAAAAGTAACGTGTGGTGGAAAACTTGTTTTAGGGCCTAAGGCTAAAGTTATAGGCAACATCTATTCTAATCAAGCAGAGATTGAGGGAGAGATTGAAGGAGATATAACCATTCGTGAAAAGCTTGTGTTGAGGTCTACTTCAATAGTCAAAGGGAATATAATTACCCAAAAAATCCTTATTGAAGACGGAGCTGAGTTTAACGGTAGCTGTGAAATGTCAGTAGATGGCGGCGTGAACAATGAAGAGAAAAAATCCGCTGAAAGCACTTCAAAGAAGGATTTGTCTGAGGACATGGTGTACTGATAAATGAGCAACATTAGTCCAAATAATAAAAAGAAGGTAGACGCTTGGATTAGATATTCCACCTTGGGAATTCAAATGGGTGGAACAATTGCTTTCTTCACTTGGCTTGGAACTTGGCTCGACAAGAAAACAGATTGGTCTACTCCTGTTTGGACCATAGTGCTTTCATTGTTTGGAGTAATCGCATCTCTTTATTTGGTAGTTAGAGAAGTAATAAAACAAAATAAAATTGATGACAAAGAATAATTGGATGGTGAGTATAATGTCTATCGTGTTGGTAGCGCTTATTCAATTTGGCATTCATCGCGTGTTTGAAGTTAATTGTTGGAACAAATATACAACCCTAGTGTATGGTGTAGTGTTTGGAATTACGTTGTTGGCACTTCCGCTTTTGAAAAGACTGAAGTTGAAAGATCAACAACTCTTTGTTCAAGGATTTATGGCATTTACGGTTATTCAAATGTTGATTTTGATGACGTTAGTCTTGGTTGCCGTATTCAAATTCAGAGAACATGCAGTAAATTTTTCTTTTCAACTTATTGCTATTTTCTTTGTTGCCTTAGCTATTCAAACTGTCGTATTACTCAGTTCAAAAAAGTGATTTTATTTAATTTATCGGTTGGATTATCCAAACCTGTATATCCATTTGAAAAACTCCCTTTATCTCTTTAGAGAAAATACACCCAAAAAGATTGTTTTTATTTGTATTAAATTAGGAAAGTTTACATACCTTTGCGCCAAATTTTGAGTTCAGGATTAGTAAATATTCAGAAATGAAATTGAATTTAAGTCTTAAGAGTTTGTTTGTCATGATGTTTGTTGCTTTTACTTCGTTTGGAGTGTTAGCAGGGGGTGGAGAGCAAGGAGAGAAGTTTAACGCCAAAGAAATGATCATGCACCACGTGATGGATGCACACGAATGGCACATTATGGGGCCTGCTCATGGAGAAGGTTCTGTTTCAATATATCTTCCTATTATCTTAATTGATGGCGGATTGAAAACGTTTTCATCGTCAAAACTATATCATGGTGAAGAAAAAATATATGTAGACCCTGTTTCAGGAAAATCAGCACACTACATGGTGTCACTTGAAGAAGGATACGGAATTTTTCACGAGAAGATTTACAAGCTAAATGACTTAGGTGAATTAGAATTTGATAAAGATTTGCATCCTATAAGTGCTAAACCACTTGATTTTTCAATCACGAAGAATGTAATGTCGTTGTTCTTTGGTTCAATTTTGGTTTTCCTTATCATGTTCTCAGTAGCACGCTTTTATAAAGCTCGCGGTGCTTCAGAATCTCCGAAAGGGGTTGCTAAATTTCTTGAGCCAATTATCTTGATGGTGCGTGATAACATCGCTAAGTCAAACATCGATGAACACAAATACGAAAGATACGTTCCTTATTTGTTAACTATCTTTTTCTTTATTTGGTTTAATAACATGTTAGGATTAGTTCCAATTATTCCAGGTGGAGCGAATTTAACTGGAAATATTTCGGTAACATTTTTCTTGGCTTTGTGTACATTAATAATCACATTGTTTTCTGGAAACAAAAATTACTGGAGACATATTTTTGCTACGCCAGGTGTGCCGATTCCCCTTTTGGTTATTATGGTGCCAATCGAGTTAGTTGGAATTCTTACAAAGCCATTTGCGTTGATGATACGTTTGTTCGCAAACATCACTGCAGGTCACATTATTATTCTTTCTTTGATTGCCATTATTTTTGTTAATCAATCGGCAGCTTGGGGAGCTTTATCGGTGCCTATGGCATTGTTTATTTCGGTTTTAGAATTGTTGGTAGCATTCTTACAAGCATACTTGTTTGCGATGTTGTCAGCATTGTTTATAGGTGCAGCAGTTGAAGAGGCTCACCACTAATTAATTTGTAATTTTTTTAATATATATAGTTATGTTCGGAAGTATAGCAGCAATTGGAGCAGGTCTTGCAGTTTTAGGTGCAGGATTAGGTATTGGTAAAATCGGTGGTTCAGCAATGGACGCTATCGCTCGCCAGCCTGAGGCTTCAGGAAAAATTCAAACAGCTATGATTATCGCTGCGGCGTTGATCGAAGGTGTAGCTCTTTTCGGAGTAGTAGTTGGTCTACTAGGTCTTGAGACAGGAGTTCAGTAATTATTAATATTGTCGCAACGGTTGGTTGCGACAATATTTTTTTAAAGATTAGAAAATTAAATTTATCAGAGATGAATCTTATATTACCTGATTTTGGTCTTGTATTTTGGACAGGTTTAGTATTCTGTATTTTGTTATTCATTTTAACAAAATTCATATGGAAACCTATTCTGAAAGCTGTTAATGAACGTGAGGCAAAAATTGCTGATTCGCTAGCTCTTGCTGAGCAAACGAAATTGGAGATGAAAGCCCTTCATGCTCAAAACGAGAACATGCTTAAAGAAGCGCGTGCAGAACGTGATGCAATGATTCGCGAAGCAAACGATACAGCTACGAAAATGCTTGAAAAAGCAAAAGCGGATGCTAAACTTGTTTCTGAAAAAGAATTGCAAAACGCACGCAACGTAATTAATGCAGAGAAAGCAGCTGCTATTTCTGAATTGAAATCACAAGTCGCTTCATTGTCAATTGAAATTGCGGAGAAAATTGTTCGTGGAGAACTTTCTTCTGATGACAAACAAAAGACATTGGCTTCTAAACTTGCTGAGGATATCAGCTTAAACTAAGATTATGAAAGGAACAAAAGCAGCTACACGTTATGCTCAGGCCCTTTTAGAATTGGCAGTTGAGCAGAATCAACTGGAGCAGGTTTATGCTGATATGATCGTTTTTAACCAAGCTGTGGAAGAGACAAAAGAGTTTCAAGTGTTTTTAAACAGCCCTGTGATTAACAGTGATAAGAAGAAAAATGTATTGAATGAAGTGTTCGCTGAGTTTTGTACACTTTCGCTTTCGTTCATTGGGTTGGTTACAAGCAAACGTCGTGAAAGTCTTTTGCCTTTTGTAGCAACTAGTTTTGTTCAATTGTATAAAGCACATAAAGGAATTGTGGAAATAACTGTTTATTCTGCAACAAAGCTTGACGCAAGTGTGAGAGAACAAATTTTAAATAAAATTAAAACATCAGTTGTAGGTGAAATCGAATTGAAAGAGACGATAGATGCTGATTTGATTGGTGGATTTATAGTAGAGATGGGAGATACGCGTGTGGACGCAAGTGTATCTAGCCAATTGAGTAATTTGAAACAACGTTTAACAAGATAATTCATTCATTTTTGAATCCAATATTGGAGACAGAATTTGACTAATAAAAACAACTGTATTATGGCAGATGTAAAACCAGCAGAAGTTTCTGCAATTTTAAGAGAACAACTTTCAGGATTTCGCTCAGAAGCGGAATTACAAGAAATTGGTACTGTACTACAAGTAGGTGACGGTATTGCACGTATTTACGGATTGAACGGTGTTCAGTACGGTGAATTAATTGAATTTGATGGTGGTCTTCAGGCTATCGCACTTAACCTTGAAGAGGATAATGTGGGAGCAGTACTTTTAGGTCGCTCAACTACAATTAAAGAAGGTGATACTGTAAAACGTCTAGGACGTATTGCTTCACTTAATGTAGGTGAAGGAATTGTAGGTCGTGTTGTGGATACTTTAGGTAACCCAATCGATGGTAAAGGACCAATTACAGGTGAATTATATGAAATGCCTATCGAGCGTAAAGCTCCTGGGGTTATCTTCCGTCAACCTGTAAACGAGCCTCTTCAAACAGGAGTTAAAGCAATTGACGCGATGATTCCAATTGGACGTGGTCAACGTGAGTTGATTATTGGTGACCGTCAAACAGGTAAAACAACTGTGGCGATTGATACGATCATCAACCAAAAAGAATTTTACGATGCAGGTCAACCTGTATACTGTATATATGTAGCTATTGGACA